>JBEKPF010000032.1:0-63303 GCA_049521035.1 Occallatibacter sp.
ACTCAGCCATTTTCTCGATCGCCTCGTACACTGAGTCATCCGGCGCTATCGACAGGATCTTATTTCCCTCTTTGCCCTTCAAGACAGCTCCAATTGTATTGGAAGCTTTCATCAGACCCTCCTCTTCAGCTGCAGCAACATGCCGGGGAATCTACTTCCTCGCGAGAAACCATTCTGATCGCGGGAGTGCAGTGTATCTCGACCAATGCAGAAAGGTACAGCACTTTTAGAACAGTAAAATCTGGAAACACAATCGAAGTTCCGCCGCTCTTATCTGACACCGGCCGCTACAAAAGCCTGACTGCCCATTTGCACCACTAGAGCCTCAGGCATTATGGTTCCTTGTTTGCCATGCAAAGGGCTCATTCAATGGGGGCAACGCAGTGCTTCTTCCCGAAACCTATCAAGCCGCACTCTTTCTCATGATCCTCACCATGCTCTGCTGGGGATCCTGGGCTAACACTCTCAAGCTCTGCCCCAGCTATCGTTTCCAGCTCTTCTACTGGGACTACTCCATCGGCCTCCTGCTTGCCACCGTCGCTTGGGGCCTATCCGCCGGCAGCTTCGGCCACGCAGGGCCTTCGTTCTTTGATGCAGTTTTCCATGCCCAGTCGCACGTGATCCTTTTTGCCCTCGTCGGCGGTGTCGTCTTCAACATCGCCAACTTGCTCTTGGTTGCAGCCATCGACGTCGCAGGCCTGGCAGTCGCCTTCCCCGTCGGCATTGGCCTGGCACTGGTTATAGGCGCAATTTCCAGTTATCTCGTCACCCCCGCAGCCAATCCCCTGCTACTCTTCGGCGGAGTCGCTCTGGTCACCGTCGCCATCATTCTTGACGCCGCCGCCTACCGCAAGCGGGAATCTACCGCCAAAGCCACAACCACGCGCGGCATCGTCCTTTCGCTAATTGCCGGCATACTCATGGGCGGCTGGTATCCGATCGCAACCCACAACATGGGCACAGCCTCAAGCCCCGGCCCCTACGCCATCGCATTCTTCTTTGCCATCGGCGTACTGCTCTCCACCATTCCTGCCAACCTGCTGCTGATGGCCAAACCGCTTGATGGCAAGCCCCCTGTCGATGGCTCCGGCTATTGGCGTGCTCCATTCGGCTGGCATCTCGCGGGCATCTTTGGAGGCACCATCTGGTGCGTCGGTGCGGTATCTAACTTTATTGCCTCCGTCGCGCACCTGGCCAAACCCATCGGCCCGGCCGTCTCTTACTCCATAGGTCAGGGCGCAACCATGATCTCAGCATGTTGGGGCGTATTTGTCTGGGGCGAGTTTGCCGAGGCTCCGCGTGCCGCTAAGCTGCTCTTGTTTTTCATGTTCATCTTCTTCCTGCTCGGGCTAGGCGCCATTGCGCTCGCACCGCTTTACTAAATTCAAGAGGTCCGCACCAATGAGCGATTCGCGCAAACCCATCGTCGTTGTAGGCAGCGTCACCATGGACATGGTGACCGTCACCCCGCGAATTCCTCGCATCGGCCAAACCGTCATCGGCACCGGCTTCGGCACCACCCCCGGAGGTAAAGGCGCCAATCAGGCAGTCGCAGCGGCGCGCCTGGGTTATCCCGTGCACATGGTTGGCAAAGTCGGCCGCGACGTCTATGGCCCGGCACTGCTCGACAATCTCGCCTCGTCCGGAGTCAAAACCGATGCCATGGAAAAAGTCGACGGCCCCTCCGGTCTGGCCCCGATCTTCCTCTCTGAAAGCGGCGAGAACGCCATCGTCGTCGTCCCAGGCGCCAACGGTCACGTCGACTCCGCCACCGTCGACCGCCACGCCGCACTCATCCGCTCCGCAGGCATGGTCCTCTGCCAGCTAGAACTGCCCATTGAAACAGTGAGCTACACACTGGCCCTCTGCGCGGAAGCGGGCGTTCCTGTCATGCTCGACCCCGCTCCTGCCGCTGCTCTCCCTGAGGCAGTTTTCAGTCAGATAATGTGGTTCACACCCAACGAGACCGAGGCAGCTTTCTATCTGCAGGACGAATCAACGCCGAAAGCCGTTGCGCAGCACCTGCTCTGCCGTGGTCTCAAAGGTGTAGCCCTTAAGCGCGGCTCAGAAGGATCGTTCATCGCCGTCGCCGATGGCAAAGCAGCGTGGGTACCCCCCTTCAAGGTGAATGCCATTGATACCGTAGGCGCAGGCGATTGCTTCAACGGCGCATTCGCAGTGGCGCTGCTGGAAGGCAAGGACCCCTGGGCCGCAGCACGCTTCGCTTCAGCAGCAGCCGCCATCTCCGTCACTCGCCATGGCGCGCAGGCCTCCATGCCCTCCCGAGCCGAGGTCGACGCATTCCTGACAGAACATCCATGACAGTAATTAGTACCATCCCTCTTCTCGGCGAATCCAAACTCGGGGAGAAACAGGTCCAGATGGTTCGCACACCATGCCTTGGAATCCTGGTGGACAATCGCCCTTGGGCGGCTGCACAACTCTGCCTGGTTCAATGCTCCACTAACTAAAGTGCTGACTCGCTAACTTGCTTATTCACTGCGTTTCTCACGCCACCTCGTTCTCCAACGTCCCAATCGGCCCAATCGTGATACGGATCAAATCCCCGCTAGCCAACGTAAACGTCGACGGCGGCACAATCCCCGTCCCGGTCATCAGAAAACATCCCTGCGGAAACGAATTATCCCGGAACAAATACTCCACCAGCGTCTGAGGATCGCGCTTCAACTCCTTCAGCGACACCTGACCAGCAAACTCCACCTGTTCCCCGCGCACAATCTCAATCGAAATCTCTGTCGAAAGATCCAGCGGTTCCGCGGTCACCAGAATCCCTGGCCCCAACGCGCAACTGCCGTTGTAAACCTTGGCCTGCGGCAGATACAACGGATTCTCGCCCTCAATGTCCCGTGAACTCATATCGTTCCCAATCGTGTAGCCCGTGATCCGTCCTCCGGGACTCACCAGCAGAGTTAACTCCGGCTCCGGCACACTCCACTTCGCGTCCTCACGAATCCTTACCTTGCCGCCCGCCCCCACAGTTCGGCTGGCCGTCGATTTAAAGAACAGCTCTGGACGCTCCGCAGAGTAAACGCGATCGTAAAAACTCCCTCCGCCTGCATCTTTTGACTCCTCCATCCGCGCCCCGCGGCTGCGGTAGTAGGTCACCCCAGCCGCCCAAACTTCTTGCTTGCTAATGGGCGCCAGCAACTCCGACGGTTTAAGCGCTGCTACCTGTCTCAGCCCCGAAGTCAGCCCACTGAGCGTGCCGTGCAGGTCCTCCTGCGAAATCAGCGCATCCCAGTCGAGCCTGTCGATGCGGAAATACTGCTCATTCTGTTCGACCAAGTAGCCGCCTTTTGTACGGTAAAGCCTCAATGCAGTCTCCTTCTTCCGGTCTTCATGGTACATGCGTACACCATTAAGGCTGAAAAGAGCCTTGATCCTTGGTTTGATGCGCAAAATTTCCCGGATAGTACTTGAATGACCTAATTGCAACTCATAGACAGCTGGAGACATATCACTCTACTTGCGATCACCTTTGACAAGAGAGGCAATAAGGGAGATTCTATAGCGAAGAAAAGGCGAAAATACATATGCCTTCAGCTTCTGCACTTCGCATTCAAATCGAGCACTCCCTAGAACGCCGTTTCCCCGCCGCGCTTTCGCCTATCCCTCGCACCATCGTCGAGACTGCTGCCACAAGCATTCCCGAGGTCGATCGCGTGCTCAACGGAGGCCTACCCGTCGGCGCCATCAGCGAAATTACCGGCCCCGTTTTCTCCGGCCGCACCAGCCTTGCGCTCACTTTCCTCGCCGCCCGTACACATGAGGGCTGTGTCTGTGCATGGGTTGATGTCCATGATGCTCTGGACTCGGAATCCGCAGCCGCGAACGGCGTAGCACTCCGTCAACTCCTATGGATTCGCTGCAAAAATGCAGGTCCATCCGCCAATCCCTGGGCACCGCTCGATCAGGCCATCCGTGCCACTGATCTTCTGTTACAAGCCGGTGGCTTTTCCGCCTTGGTCCTCGACCTCGGCTCAACCGCCCCGGAACACGGCCTGCGCATCCCCCTCGCCACCTGGTTCCGCTTTCGCCAAGCTGCTGACCGCACCCGCTGCTCTCTCCTTGTCCTCGCGCAGCAGCCGCTAGCCCAATCCAGCGCCGCCGTCGTGCTCGAATGCGCGCCACTGAAAGCGCCTTCCGGTAACCAAACGGTCCTCGCCAACTGCGGATATCAACTCCGCACCAGCCGATCAGCAAACCCCGCTCCTCTGTCCATTGCGACCGGTCAGCGCAAACCACCTGCCTCCACCTGGTTAGCGACAGCTGCAAGCCAGAGGGAGAACCGGGGTCCCCTGAGACAGGTCTTCGTCTCAGGGATGGTGGAGGCCTCCGCATGAGTCCCGAACTCTATCTCTCGATACACGCGGACGAATTCCCCGCACAAGCCCTGTTGCGCCTGCGCACGGATCTGGCAGTTCAGCCCGTTGCGGTTCTCGACGGCCACCCACCCCTGCAAACAGTCTGCTCCCTCAACCGCCATGCTCGTCTTAAAGGCGCCGCGTTAGGAATGCCCCGTCTGGAAGCCGAAGGCATTCCCGGCATGCATCTGCTTGCACGCTCTCTTGAAATTGAAGCCGCCGCCCGCTCCGTTCTGCACGAATGCGCCGCACATTTCTCCCCGCGCATCGAAGCAGTAAGCCTATCAACAGCCTGCTCCTGCGTTTTAGACATTACAGGCACCGAGCGTCTCTTCGGGCCGCCGGAGACGCTAGCCTACCGGCTACGCGCGGCCCTCTCCACTGCCGGTTTGCGCGCTTCCTTCGCCGTCAGCAGCAACTTTCATACCGCTCGCATCAAGACCGTCGCCACACGGGGCATCACGGTAATTCCTCCTGGTCACGAAGCAAACGCATTGAGCAAACTTCCACTCGCCGTGCTGGACCTGCCAAGAGACCACGCTGAAACCCTCACCATCTGGGGCATTCGCACCCTCGGTGAACTCGCCGCGCTGCCGGAGTCAGAACTGGTAGCCCGCCTCGGCCCGCAAGCCGTAGTGAGTCGCGATCTGGCTCGCGGCGCACAGCCCCACACCTTTCAACCCATTGAGGCCGAATTTACCCTCCGGGAATTCTGCGACTTTGAGACTCCTGTCGAACAAATCAATTCGCTTCTCTTCATTGGAGCCCGCATGATTGATTGCCTTGCCGCCCGAGCCAGCGCTCATGCACTTTCCCTCGCATCGCTCGTCGTGCACATGGAACTGACGGGAGGCCGCATTTACCGGCGTCCAATTCATCCAGCCCTCCCCTCCACTGATCGCAAGTTTCTGCTCAAGCTGCTGCAACTGGAGATCGCCGCGCACCCACCGCAGGCCGCCGTGCTCTCACTCACCCTCTCTGCCGAAGCTGGCCAATCGAGCTCGGTGCAACTCGGCCTCTTCGCGCCGCAAACCCCAGAGCCGTCCCGTCTCGATGTGACCATCGCCCGCCTCAAAGCCATCGCCGGAGAAGACCGCGTCGGCAGCCCCGTCCTTGAAGACACGCATCGCCCCGGCAGTTTCCGCATGGAAAGTTTTACGGTCCGCACTCAATCAAACCCACCCACGCCTGAACTGGCAAGCCCGCGCATGGCCCTCCGCCGCATGCGTCCGCCTGTTCCTGTTCGCGTTCAACTCAACGCGCTGGAACCCGTCGCCTTTCGTGATCGACAGCAGACATTCAAAGTCTCCGCCGCTTACGGGCCATGGAAAACCAGCGGTTGCTGGTGGTCCACAGAAACCTGGAACACCGAAGAGTGGGACGTACTTGCTGAAACCGGCACTGGCGCTCCCGTAGCCTGCGTGCTCGTTCGCAATTGCACGATCGACCAATGGCAGTTAGAAGCCTTCTATGACTAACAATAAGTTATAGCTAGTCACTAACAAAAGTTAAGTTCTCGCTTCTAACTCCTAACTGTCATCTTGCGATGAGCAAAGACCACGAATACATCGAACTCCACGCCGCCAGCGCCTTCAGTTTTCTTGCAGGCGGCTCGCCGCCTGAGGCGCTCGCCGAGCGCGCGCAGCAACTAGAAATGCCCGCCATCGCCCTGTCCGATCGTAATGGTGTTTACGGCGCTGCCCGCTTCCACACCATGGCAAAGAAATGCAGGGTCAAGGCGCACATCGGCGCAGAGATCGCTGTCAGCTCATTCGGCAATATGCTCACTCCGCCTAACTGGCTCCCTCATCAATGCCCTGCCGAGCCATCGCGCCTCCTGCTACTTTGCGCCTCGCAAACCGGCTATCAGAATCTCTGCCAACTTATCACCCGATTTAAGATGCGCGAAGCCACCAAAGCCGAAGGCGCGGCAACCCTTGACGACCTCGAAGAATTCTCCGCTGGTCTCATTTGCATAACCGGCGGCGAAGAAGGCCCGCTCGCCGCTGTGCTTGCACATGAAGGAATGGTCGGGGCGCGCAAAATTACAGACCGCCTCACGACCATCTACGGCAGCACCAATCTCTACATCGAACTCCAGCGCCATCACCAACGCGACGAAGAATACCGCAACCAGTCTCTGCTCAGTCTTGCATCTTCCCTCAACTTACCCGTCATCGCCACCAACGGCGCCCGCTACGCCACTGAACATGACCGCGAAATACTCGACGTGCTCACAGCCATCCGCCACCACACCACGCTCGACCGCGCAGGCCGCCTTCTCGCAATGAACTCCATGCGCTCTCTGCGCCCAGCCAACGAGATGAACAAGCTCTTCGCCGACATCCCTGAAGCCATCGCCAACACCCGCATCGTCAGCAGCCGTCTCGAGTTCACGCTCGACAATCTCGGCTACGAATTTCCTCACTATCCCGTACCCTACGGCGAAACCATGGATAGCTTTCTCGCACAACGCGTCGAAGAAGGCGTCCGCAAACGCTACGGCTCACCACTCAAGTGCTCACTACTAACCAAAGCCCGCGCGCAGGTCGAGCACGAACTCAAGCTCATCGCCAAACTCGGGTTCGCGGGCTATTTCCTCATCGTCTGGGACCTGATCCGCTACTGCCAGCAGCACGGCATCCTCGTGCAGGGACGCGGTTCCGCAGCCAACTCCGCAGTCTGCTACGCACTTGAAATTACCGCAGTCGATCCCGTAGGCATGGAGCTGTTATTCGAGCGTTTCCTCAGTGAGAACCGCGGCGAATGGCCCGACATCGATCTCGATCTTCCCTCCGGCGACCATCGCGAGCAGGTCATTCAGTATGTCTATGAGCGTTACGGACAACTCGGCGCTGCCATGACCGCAAACGTCATCAGCTATCGTGGCCGCTCGGCGGCGCGTGAAGTCGGCAAGGCCCTCGGCTTCGATGAAGAGCAGCTCACGCGACTCTCTGGCCTAGTTGGTCATTGGGAGTGGCGCGGCGCCAATGACACTATGGCCAAGCACTTCGAGCAGGCAGGCTTCGACGCACGTCATCCGCGCATCGCCCACTATCTCGACCTGTGCATGCGCATGCATAACCTGCCCCGCCATCTCGGTCAGCACTCCGGGGGCATGGTCATTTGCGCCGGAATGCTCAACCACGTCATCCCCCTCGAACGCGCCTCCATGCCCGGTCGATCCGTAATCCAGTGGGACAAGGAAGACTGCGCCGATATGGGCCTCATCAAAGTCGACCTTCTGGGCCTCGGCATGATGGCTGTACTCAAAGACTCAATTGAGTTGATCCCGCGCCACTACAAAAAGGAAATCGATCTCGCAGCTCTGCCTGAAGATCCGCTGGTCTATGAAACTCTCTGCAAGGCCGACACTGTTGGCATGTTCCAGGTAGAGAGCCGCGCGCAGATGGCCTCCATTCCGCATAATGCGCCTAAGCATTTTTACGATCTCGTTGTGCAGGTGGCCATCATCCGCCCCGGTCCCATCATCGGCAAAATGATGCAGCCTTACATGCGCCGGCGCCAGCATAAGGAGGAAGTCACCTATCCACACCCCTCACTCGAACCCGTGCTCGAACGCACACTCGGCGTCCCACTTTTTCAGGAGCAGCTTCTTCGCATGGCGATGACCGTAGCAAGTTTTTCCGGTGCAGAAGCAGAAGAGCTCCGCCGCGCTGTCGGCATGCGCCGATCCATGCAGCGCATGAAAGACCTCGAAGGCCGCCTGCGCGATGGCATGACCCGCAACGGCATCGGTTCTGAAGCACAGGACAACATCGTCCAGGGCATCAGTTCTTTCGCTATGTATGGATTCCCCGAGTCGCACGCCGCCAGCTTTGCGTTGATCGCCTACGCCTCAGCTTACCTGAAAGTTCACTACCTGGCCGCCTTCACCTGCGGCCTGCTCAACAATCAGCCCATGGGCTTCTACTCGCCCGCCGTGCTCATCAAAGACGCTCAACGTCACGGCCTGCGCGTGCGTCCCATTTGCGTTCGACGTTCCGACTGGCTCTGCACTCTGGAACCCGAGCCCGACAGCACTTTCTCACTCCGCATCGGCCTCAACTACGTCAAAGGCCTGCGTCAATCCGCCGCCGAAGCGTTAATCGTCGCCCGCACCAACCATGGCCCCTTCGCATCCGCAGACCAACTCGCCGCGCGCATCCCCGAACTCAACCGCAAGGAACTCGTCGCCCTGGCCCGTGTTGGCGCCCTCAATTCACTCGATGAAGTCGAACATCGCCGCGATGCGCTCTGGCAAGTCGAGCAGGCTGGCCGCCCCGTTGGTCCATTGCTACGCGAAGCCGCGCCAACACAAGCCAAATCCAACCCACTCAAGCGCATGACCACCGACGAGCGTCTCGCAGCCGACTACGCTGGAACCGGCATCACCACTGGTCCGCATCCCATGACTTACCAACGCGCAGAACTGCGCCGCCAAGGCATTCTCTCTGCACAGGACCTTGAAGCCTGCACCACCAATCAATTTGTTCGCGTAGCCGGTTGCGTCATTGCCCGCCAGCGTCCCGGTACCGCCAAGGGCTTTGTTTTTCTTTCCATGGAAGATGAAACCGGCATTGCCAACATCATACTCACGCCCGATGTCTTTGAGCAGAACCGCCTCGTCGTCACGCGCAACCGTTTTCTTCTGATTCAGGGAAAGCTTCAAAATCAGGATCGCGTAATCCACGTCAAAGCCGAGCGCATCACACCCTTCGACAGCCGCGGCGCAAATATTCCTTCGCACGACTTCCACTAACCTCGAATATTATCGTTCAAACCTGCCCCCAGAAACAGCAAGGGCGAATCTCCGCAAGACTGCCAGACATCCGCCCTCTAAGAACTCAACGTCTACTGAGCTGCCGGGCTTACCACCATTCCATCAAGCGCCCATTAGAGACCTTCGCCGTGCTCTCCGGCTTCTCAGTATGAATGAGCAGCAGCGGAATGTGAACCAGCCTGATCAGTTTCTCCGCGATCGAACCGAACACCATCGGATGCCAACCGGTGACTCCATGTGTTGACACCACAACGCGATCAACCCCCTCGCGTTCAATGACATCCAGAATCCGACTGGCAACATCGTCGTCAATCTCGATGCTGGAAGATGCCGCCACACCCTTGGCCGCAAGCCCGTCCAGCGAAACGGCAAACCGTTTCTCAGACTCTTTCTTCGCTTCCACAGAGTCCCCAGTCTCGGGAACCACATTCACAAGATGCAGTTTGGCATGAAA
This sequence comes from Occallatibacter sp., assembly GCA_049521035.1. GTDB lineage: Bacteria > Acidobacteriota > Terriglobia > Terriglobales > Acidobacteriaceae > Telmatobacter. The sequence goes on from JBEKPF010000032.1 coordinate 9,623, forward strand.
ATGCTCGGCAAGCGCCGTAGCCTGCTCCAGGGCCTCGTGAGACGACGAACTGAAATCGATAGGCACCAGAATTTTCTCGGGAATCGTCTTGTATCCATTCACTTCGGGCATTGCGCTCTCCTTGCCGTTCCACACCCGTGGTCGGCTAGTTATTTTTCGCCTTCATCATAGGTGCCTGTTGTTGCATCTAGACGTGACAGAGAACACACCTATACCTCCATGTTCTCTGCCCTTACCTGCCGCGATTACCCTCAGCCACCGTCAGCAATGCACCTCTCCCCGCAGTCAAACTTTGCTTCATGGCCTGCGTGCGGCTAGCGGACGGCAAGAGCGCAGCGAACGTACCCGCCAGCACCGCCATATCACTCCATACAGTTGCGCGTTGCAGATAGGCATGGGAGATCCGGAGTTTGTCCGGCATCATCACAGTCTTGAAATAATCATCCGGATCGGAAACCAGCGCCAGAATCTCGGCTTCGCGGCAGTACTTCATAGTCGCCGGATCGGTAAGGCCCGGACGCACCGCGAGCAATATCTCGTAGCCTTGGCGGAACTCCCGGGTCAGTTCCGGAACCACAGGACGCGGACCTACCAGGCTCATATTTCCGCAAAGCACATTCCACAACTGCGGCAGTTCGTCGATTTTGAAACGCCGCAACCATCGCCCCACCCGCGTAATGCGCAAGTCTGCGTCCAGCGTATAGACAGGGCCATCACAGCAGGCTCGCATTGTCCGCAGTTTTAGCAGCTTGAAGACTTTGAATCCGCGACCCATCCGAAGCTGGCAAAACAATGCCGGCTCCTCGGATTCCAACTTGATGAGACCTGCGGCTATTGCGATAACAGGCAGAGCGAGGATCAGCAGCAATCCCGCCAAGGTAGCATCCAAACTGCGTTTGAGCACGGACCTCTCCACACAAAGAGCTGCAATTCCGGCCTGAATCGGCATCGGAAACACTGAAAGGATTCGTGCCCAGCGGTAAGAGGGTCCCTGTTTACCAGATGCGTTTCCGGGCATACGTCACCCCAAGCATCGGCTGCCGTCTTCCACCGTAGCCCCTCCCTCATAAACGCGCAGGCGGAAAACAACAGTTAGCCCTTCCGCTGGAGATAAGCAGGTGCAATATATTCAAGGGAACAGAGTTCTTTCCCTCAAGTCGGTGTCTCAAATCACAACAGTTTGGGAATTGTTAATTACTTGGCGTGGACTGACAGGAGATGCGGGAAAACAGGCTGGAATGAGACTGCTTGACTAGCGACCTTCAACTTTCAGGTGCAAAGATTCTACGAATGTCTGAGTTACATCGTTTTTTGGAACTCTCGAAGACTATCCGCACAGTCACAGCCGATTCTTCATGAAAAGACTCTCGGAACACATCCTTCGAGTCCATAGATTCGCCCATAAGAGATTTCCGCCCCGGCCATCCCAGCCCGCTCCGCCGGCGTGTCGGATACTGACAGCAGATGAGCTGCGGCAATGCGCAAAACAAGCAGGCCAACGGAACTGCCCCCAAGCAGATTCTGATCGCGACCATCGGCTCACTCGGCGACCTTCATCCCTGCATTGCACTAGCGCTGGAACTCAAGCGCCGCGGTCACCGCGTCACCATCGCATCCACCGAGTATTACCGCGCCAAAATCGAGAGCCTCGGAATTGCATTTCATCCCATCCGGCCCAATTGGGATCCAACCGACCGTGAAATGATCAGCCAATGTGACGATCTGAAGCGGGGCGTAGAGGTACTTTATCGGCAGTGGATTCTTCCGCACCTGAAAGACACATACCAAGACCTTCTCTCCGCTGCCCCCGATACCGATTTGATGATTGCAGGGGAACTCAACCTTGCCGCTCCCCTGGTGGCCGAAAAACTAAATCTGCGCTGGGTCTCGGCCATCCTTTCGCCGGCTTCGTTCCTCTCCTCTCGCGATCCCTCGGTACTAGTGAATGTTCCCTGGCTTTTCCACGTTCGCAAAGCCGGCTGGCCCGTGTACTCGGCCATCCTGAATGTAGGCCGCATGGGTATCCAGTATTGGTGGGCTCCTGTCCGCGAGCTACGCCGCCGGCAGAATCTGAGACCGCATTGCGACCCGGTCTTCCGTGACAAATTCTCGCCTGATCTGGTTCTCGCGCTTTTTTCACGATGGCTCGCTCAGCCTCAAGCCGACTGGCCGCGGCAAACCATCCAACCCGGCTTTATCTGGTTTGATCAAAAGGTGGGAAGCGCCGACGCAGACCCGCAACTTGCCGCCTTCCTGGCCTCAGGCGAACCGCCAATCGTCTTCACACAAGGGTCTACCGCGGTCCACAACCCGGGAGATTTCTATGCAGTCAGCGCGGAAGCCGCCAGGATGTTAAACCGTCGCGCGCTCCTGGTCGGCGCAAATTCAACTTCAGGCCTAAATTCGTCAGAGATTCTCGCCATCCCTTATGCACCCTACTCGCAGATCTTCCCCCACGCGGCCGTCAATGTCCATCAGGGCGGATCGGGAACCACCGGCCAGGCACTTAGAGCCGGACGCCCGCAGCTAATTATTCCCTTCGGATGGGACCAGCCCGACAACGCAGCTCGTGTTGAGCGGATCGGCGCCGGAATGCATCTGCCGCGAGCCGAATGGTCTCCTGCGACAGCAGCAGCAGCGTTGGATCGGCTGCTGCGCGAGCCACAATTCTCTGATCGTGCAACTCAAATTGGAGCTGAGATTCGAGCTGAAGACGGACTCAACTCCGCATGCGATGCAATTGAGTCACTTCTCAGAAGCTGAGCCTACGAGAAATCGCTGCCACTGTCGTCGCCGCCCCCTCCGCCATCGTCGAAGCCGCCGCCGTCATCCGAGCCCGCATCATCCCAGCCGGGCGAGTCATCGTTGCCGCCCCGGTCGAGGTCGCCGCGATCATCTCCGCTCGTCTCGTAGTCCGCATTGGACATGTGCGCGTCACCCCGGTCAAAGTCGCTACGCTCTTCCCCGCCGCGTTCGAAGTGCTCTTGTCCACCGCCCGGCTGGTCGTAGTAGTTGTTGATGACGGTCTCTTCCACGGGCCGCTCGAACCCGCCGCCCATCATGCCCATGCCAGGCCCCATGCCAAAGCCGCCCATGCCGAACCCTGGGCCTCCGCCGCCGATCCCGTGCAGCACGGCCTCGACGCCCTCAAAGGCTAACGCGCCTGCCGCCACACCTGCCGCCGTCTGCATTGCTCCACGCAAAAAGCTCGGCTGACCCGTTTGCACAGGAACATACTGCGGCTGTTGATATTGTGGCTGCGCATACACAGGTGGCGGTGGGGGTGGTGGAATGTATTCCGGCTGAGCATAGGTTGGGGGCGGAGGTGGAGGCGCCGGATCGCGATGCCCCAGCAGGTTGCCCAGGAAGCTCGTTGCGTGCGCCGGCTGCTGTCTCGCCTGTTGCATCTGTTGCTGAAGCTGATTCACCTGCGCCTTCGCCTGTTCCAGGGCAATGTTCTGCACCAGAATGGTTTGCGCCAGAATGTAAAGGGCATCAGGGTTGGTTCCCAAATCGCGGTTCAGCAACGTTTCCGCTTCGGGGTCTTTTTCCTGTAATTGCGTCTGGTTTACCCGCTCGACGAGCGAGTTCAAAAGCTGTTCTTCTTGGGGAGTCACTCGAATCAACCTCCGGCAGCCAGCAACTAACCCCTATTGGCCGCCTCTCACGACTAAGACGCGATCCAGCGATCAAAGTTGCTCTGCCGAAGATCTCTACGCAAACACGAGCCTACCAGTTCATGATTCCCTCGTTTCAGCCCACCAGCTCCATCGCCCGAATCGTTTCTTTCCGCACAGTCAGCCGCTCCACCAAATCCGTCCTCACTTCGTATCCTCGCCCGGGTGTATCCGGGATGGCAATCTCGCCATCGGGTGAAACAGTGATCTCCGGCTCTACAATATCTTCAGCCCAATACCGCGCCGAAGCCGACACATCTCCAGGCAGCGTGAAGTTCTCCAACGTCGACAACGCAATGTTGTGCGACCGTCCCACGCCCGACTCCAGCATCCCACCGCACCACACAGGAATCCCCCGCTCCTGCGCCGCATTGTGCACCGCGATAGCTTCGGAAAATCCGCCCACGCGTCCCAGCTTGATGTTGATGATCCGGCACGATTCCATTTCGATAGCCGCCAGCGCATCGCGACGATTGCGAATCGATTCGTCCAGGCAGATCGCCGTCTCCAGCCGCTTCTGCAGCATCGAGTGGTAGTAGAAATCGTCATGCCACAGCGGCTGCTCAATCATCAGCAGGTCGAATGCGTCGAACTCCACCAGGTGGTCCGCATCCCCAAGCATGTAAGCCGAATTTGCATCGCAGCTCAACATGATCCCCGGCCACCGGTTGCGCACCCGCTCAAAAACCTCCGTATCCCACCCCGGTTTGCATTTGAGCTTGATCCGCTGGTATCCGGCCGCCAGCTCTCTTTCGATAATCGCCAGCAATTCGGGAATCGACGACTGAATGCCCAGCGACACGCCGCATGGAATCGTTTCCCTTACGCCCCCAATCAATCTCGAAATCGATATCCCTTCCCGCTGCGCCTCAAGATCCCAGATCGCGTTCTCCAAAGCAGCTCTGGCCATCGGGTTGCCGCGCACCGGCTTGAAGATCCGCGGACAATCTCCGCCATGGTCAGGGGACGCCGAAGCCAGCATGGGGCCCAATTCCTGGGTAATTACAGCCCAGGCGCTATCCGTTGATTCGGAGGAGAAGAATGGGTGTTCGCCCGCCGTACACTCGCCCCAACCAGTCAATCCCTCTGACTGAATCTCAGCCAGGAGTATCCTCCGATTTCGGGTGACGCCAAAACTGGTTTCAAATGGGCGCACCAAGGGTAGGTGCAGTTCCCGCAGGATGATCGCATCGATTCTCATAAATTTTTGCGTTCCTTAGTACGTGCGTTCCTTGGGATATCTGACGATCTCCGCCTGGGTTGGGGTTCCCAGTTCGAAGACTCCATTTCCTTCCGCATCCCGGACGAAGCCAAGTACGGCTAACCCCCGGGCAAAAGCTTGTTGAAACTTGCGGCGGTTCTCCAACTGAACGGCGAGGGCGCGCTCTTTGCCCGATTCTGAAGCCTTCCACTGATAGATGGAGGCAGGTACCACAATACGTTCTTGAATTCGTTCTTCTGCAATCTGTCCAGCAGCCCCGCTGCCTTCAAGAATTGCCTTCACTCTGGGTGAATCAAGCTTCCACTCGGCTAGTAAGCGGTCCGTGGGCAGCCCACCTTGCAACCGAGATGAGGATACACCATAGAAATTCACGCGATATCCACAGACTATGGCCCCCAGCTTGTGGATATTTAGAAAAGCATTCTTGATCTCCAGTGGATCGAAGGTCCACTCCATATACCGGATTCCACGTGTAAGTGCTTCTTTCCGTTGCTCCAGCTTCAATTTGGCGCCAAGCCCTCGGTTCCGATAGGCCTCTTTCACCGCCAGCATGTGCGAGTGCAAATAAGCTCTCGGTTCACCGCTGCCAGTTTTCACTCCAGGGAAAGATAAAGCGAAACCAACCAGCGTTTCCGGCCCGCCTTTGCCCGAAGTGCCGGCAATCTCGGTATCGAAGGCCCCAACAACCTGTCCGCCGATCTTCTGCGCTACCAGGAATGCCCTGCGCGGAATGACGTCGGCATCGTCGTAACCCCAGGTTTCGATCTGGAGCTGAACGCATGCCTCCAGCTCATCAAACCCCGAGCAGGCTCGATACAAAATCATGCCTGCCCCTCCAACCCCACTCCCGCGCCCAACGCAGTTCCCATCGCCAGCTTCTTCTTCGCCGCCGCCCAAAGCGCTTCTAGCTCTTCCGGCGCAAGCTCCTCCAAAGGCCTCACTGAAGCCATCTCCATCGCCCGAAACCGTTCCCGAAACCGCCGATTGCATCCGCGTAGCGCCATCTCCGCATCCACTCCCAGATGCCGGCCCAGGTTCACCACGGTAAACAGCAAATCTCCCAGCTCCGCTTCTACCGCCGGCTTCCGCGCTGGATCGCCCGAAGCAGCCTCAGCCTCCAGCTCCGCCGTCTCCTCGGCCAGCTTCGGCAGCAGATCCCGCCAGCTAGGCCAGTCGAATCCAGCCTTCTGCGCCTTCCCTCCGAGCTTCGCCGCCTCAGCCAACGCTGGCATCGCCCGTTGCACACTGTCCAACCTGGACCCAGCAGGAGACCCCGCTGCATGCGATGCCTCGGCCTTTTTGATCTCTTCCCAATTCCTCAGCACCGCTGCCGAAGAACCACCCACATCTGCATCCACGTCAGCCCGATTCCCCGCAGCCCGCGCAGCCTCATCGCCAAAAACATGCGGATGCCGCCGAATCAGTTTGTTGTTGAGATGGTCCAACACATCGGCAATCGTGAAGTGCCCTTCGTTAGCCGCCATCTCCGCATAGAACAACACCTGCAGCAGCAAATCACCGAGTTCCTCGGCCAGGTGCGGAAAATCGCGCCGCTCAATCGCGTCGAAGACTTCGTAGGTCTCTTCCAGCGTGTATTTGCGAATTGAATCGAAAGATTGTTCCCGATCCCAAGGGCACCCGCCCGGCGCCCGCAACCGAGCCATAATGCTCACCGATTGCTCAAACAACTCCGCCGCCCGCGCCGGATCGGTCGCAGTCAACGTATTCGCAGATTTTCCAGTGGGGCGTTCCGGAGGAAGGTCCATGTACCTGTAGTTTACCGCAGACCAGTTCGTGCTTCACGCTCTCACAACTGGTCATTGCGGTCGCCGCGGCAAAGTATACAGTGAATCCATGCGCAATCTCTATCAGCCCACCGATGCACAGCAGATTGTCGATCGACTTGCTCAATTGAAGCCGGACAGCCCACGCCAGTGGGGTTCTATGAGTCCGTCCCAAGCCCTCGCCCACTGCGCCGCCAGCATGGAGTGGGCTGTGGGAGATCGCATTCCGCCCAACATGTTTTTCGCCGCCATCCTGGGCCGCATCATCAAGCCAAAGGTCCTTGGCGACGACGCGCCCTTCCGCCGCAACTCGCCCACCTCGAAAGACCTAGTCGTTCACAACCATCCTGACTTCGTATCCGAACGCGATCGGCTGACTCGTTTGATCGACCGATTTACTGAGGCTGGCCCCGCCGGGTGCACAGCAAATCCCCACAGCTTCTTCGGGCGTCTCACGCCGAACGAGTGGGCCATCCTGACCTATAAGCACTTGGATCATCATCTGCGTCAGTTTGGGGTGTAATGAAGTACTCAGGTCCGCTTTTAGGACCTGGGATTCTGTCACCACCTACCCATCGATTCAAGCTGCGTGCCCCATTCATTCCGCAGCTTTTCGCGAAATGAGTGGGAACCAACGAAGCCCGTGCGAGCGAACAGGGAGCGTCTGCCCCACCGCAGGTGGGTATACTCAACCACGCACATGATTCGCATCTTCGGAACGATCTTCGCGGGCCTTCTCGGCCTCGCCTTTGGCAGCTTCCTCAACGTGTGCCTCACCCGCTGGCCACAAGGCGAAAGCATTGTCCAGCCGCGTTCCCATTGCAGAAACTGCGATCACAGTCTCTCCTGGTGGGAAAATATCCCGCTCCTGAGCTGGCTAGCATTACGCGGCCGCTGCCGCAACTGCCGGACATGGATCGGCTGGCGCTATCCGGTTGTTGAGTTGGCTGTCGGCTTGCCTTGGGCCTTTACTGCCTGGCAATGCCTGCCCAGAATTTTGTACCCTTATAAAATCGAAGTCTATCCCTATGAACATAGGGTCTCCGTTGTTCAATCGCTGGTTCTTTATTTGCTTTTGGTGGGTCTGGCGGCCCTCGACGCGGAACACCTTTGGCTTCCGGATCGAATCACACTGCCGGCGATATTGACAGGCAGCTTGTTTGAACTTATCCCTCTCGGCTGGATATGGAGCTTGCGGATCCAAAGCGTTTCTGTTGAGGCTGGTTATGCAGCGGTTGAATATGTACTCGGCATCCTCGCCGCCGCAGGCCTCATCCTGCTCATCCGCTGGCTCTACAAACTAATCCGCCACCGCGAAGGCATCGGCCTGGGCGACGCCAAGCTAATGGCCCTGCTAGCCGCATGGCTGGGCCTTCCCGGCGCATTACTTTCTTTCGGAATCGGAGTCGTCCTGGGAGCCCTAGTCGCAGTCGTCCTACTAGTCGTCCCTCGCACAAAACCAGACCCCGCCGAATGGTCGCTGAGAAAACTCCCGCTAGGCACATTCCTCTGCATAGGCGGCATCATCAGCTCCCTATGGGGCCAGCCAATCATAGCCGCCTATCTCCGCTGGGCCGGCCTGTGAGCCAAGATTCACTTCTGCGAGCCTCCCGCGAGCGGCTGCCCCACCGCAGGTGGCTTCGCATTAGCAATCTCCGGCTCCTTCAGCGCCTTCTTCGCCTCTTTTCCGTGTTTGCTGTCCGGATCGTAGTCCATCACCGTCTGGTAGTACTTCTTCGCATCGGCAAAATTCCCCAAATGCTTCGCCGCCTCCGCCAACCCCCAGAAGACATCCGGATTGTCCGGATCCAGAACCATTGCCGACTCAAACCGCGACTCAGCCGCCTTCCAGTTCTTGGTCTCCAGGTAATATCCGCCCACTTCAATATCTTTTGAAGCGGCTTCCTTATGGGTAGGCTCTTTCACCGAGAGCTTTTTCTTCTTATCGGTTTGCTCGTCATCCGGTCCCGGCAAAACTCTGTCCATCCCGGTCAGGCTCGAACTCGATCCGCTACTCATCTCATTGTCAGGTTCAGTGGTGGGATCGTCAGGACTGTGCACCGGATCCAGGTCATCCCCCGGCAGTGCCATGCGGGCAGTCCCCAATCCGCTGCCCCCTCCGCTGTCGCTACCATCCGGCACATTTTTCGCCGGCAGCACCGGAACCGAGTTCGTATCCTCGGGAAATGCATTGGCAGGCGCCGGCTGTCCCGTTTGCTGATTCGGCTGCTGACCAGGCTGTGGCCCGGCCGGCTTGTTCTGCCCTGGTCCAGTTCCACCGCCGCCCGTTTGGGTCTGCGCAATCACCTGCGGCATCCCTACCGCCAGCCATCCAGTCAAAATCAGCGCAAACCAAGATCCCCGATTCATTTTCCGTTCCCTCGCCTCTACAGGGCCCCGTGCAAGGCCCCCTTTAATGGTACGATGCGGTGCATACACAACAATCTCTGCACCCAAGGAAAGCATCGCACATTCGCATGGCACTCATCATCCGCTCCTCCGCCATTCACGCCGCCGGTTGCTACACCACAACCCCCATCCGCAAGGGTGTGCGCGTCGCCGAGTACACCGGCCCCCGCATCACCAAAAACGAAGCCGACGAACTCTACAAAGACTCCGTCCTCACCTACCTGTTTGGACTGGGAGACGGCGAGATCGTCATCGACGGCCACTGCGTCACTATGTTCATTAATCACAGTTGCGACGCCAACTGCGAAACCGCCGAAGTGAATGGCCGCGTCTGGGTTACCGCCACCAAACACATTCCCGCTGGCGCTGAAATCACTTACGACTACTGCCTCTACGACGGCGACGAAGACGACAACGCCACCTGCAACTGCGGCGCAAAGACCTGCCGCGGCACCATGTATTCCCCTGAGGAAATCCGCCGTCGCAAACGAGCCGCCAAGAAAACCCCCATCAAATCTCCCAAGAAGACTGCCAAAAAGAAACGCGCCCCCAGCAAACCACTCAAGAGGAACCGGTCTCGCACCGCAGCATGAATCAAGAAGATCAGCTCCCGCGCCTCACCCAGGAACAACTGGAAACGTTGCGGCGTTTCGCCTTACTTGAAGTTTGTGTAAACGAGTTACTTCGTCAACTGGCCGGAGTCTTTGAAATCGAGCTTGAACCCGACCGGCAACCTGATTCGGGTCTCTCTCAGCGAAGAACGGCAACCGGCCATTTTCGCGTCCCGGAACCGGGCGTCGTCATCACCCGCAGTCACATCGCCAACGCTTTAGACCTGAAGCGAGCCGGAGTTATCTCCGAACGTGATCTCGTATATTGGGCAACGATTCTCCTATTGAACGACGCATATGTGCTCGACCCCGGCGACGAAGACCTCATAGCGGAATGGCTCAATGACATCAGTCTGAACCTCGATGCGAGTTAGGTATGGGAGTAGAGCTGCCAAACTTCTTTGCTTTGACTCTGCACGGATGTCCAAATCATCAGAATCCGCACACCAATGGAGTTGCAACTGACAAGCTCGAGGCATAAATTGAATTCAAGATAATCGCAATGATCGGTGCCAGTGAAGCCAATGCCCTACCTACCATTGCTGGTATTCCGCTAAAATGTGCCGATCCCAGTTAGTAATAGCTGCTCTCCATCTGAGTTCCCACGAGTAAAGTATGAAAAAGGAAGCGTACGGACCGCCAAAACGGAGATCATCAAGTGAATAGCCGCAACCATGCCTTGGACGTTCTACGGGCCGCGGCGATCCTTGAGATCATTGGCTACCACATGGGACTTCCCGCGTTCAGCGCTACCGCGGCTTTCGGGGTCGATCTGTTCTTTGTGCTGAGTGGATTCTTCATCTCTGGAGCACTCTTCAGTGATTACCGCAAGTACGGCACAATCCGGCTCACAAGATTCTGGATGCGGAGAGCATTCAAGATTCTGCCACCGATTTACTTCTACTTGTTCATAGTGCTTCTTCTCATGGTGACGATCGCGCCTATGAGGGAAATTATGACCACATCTGATCTTTGGCATGTCGTCCTATTTTGTTCTAACTATTATCCAGCGCACCGCTTCGTCGCACACACTTGGTCTCTCTCATTGGAGGAGCAGTTCTATCTTTGTCTCCCGTTGTTGCTAGTAGCGCTCAGACGCTGGAACAAGTCCTTGACCACTTTACCGTGGGTTTTTCTCTTAGTTATGGTTGTAACCTTTGTGTTCCGTGTATTCGACCCAGCCAACAGTTGGAGTTTCCAGTCTCGTGCAGACAACTTGTTTGCCGGTGTGATGCTCCGGTATATGGTGGACTTCAAACCGACGTGGTTTAGTGCGCTCACCAGGTTCGCGCTCGTTCCTGGACTACTTTGTTGGATACCGGCTGTGCTCTTGCCAGTCTTGCATTCTGGTCCGGCAGTCAGCCTTATGTATGTATGGATCGACCTAAGCTGTGCCTGCCTCGTGGCATGGTGCTACGCGCACGACAGCGCAGCATTCTGGAGTTGGGCGCCCTTTAAGGCTCTCGCGTCTGTGGGCTTCTACTCCTACTCCATTTACATCTGGCAACAGCCTATCTTTTGTGTTTTTAGATACGGTTTTCCGAGTTCGCCGTTGATGGTAGCGGCCGGCTTCGCAACATGCCTACTGATAGGTATCGGGATGGCCAAACTGATCGAAGCGCCAGCAATGCACCTTCGGGACGCATGGTTCAAGGAGACCCCGGTTGCAACTCTACTTGCTGTTCCACAAATTCCACAGCAGCCACAAGCTCCAATGAGCAACTTGAGACTTTAGCCGATGGAGTTCGAGCGCGCGCCACTATTCTCATGTTGAATGACGCGTATGTCCTCGCCCCGGGGTGCCGAATACCTCATCGCGGAATGGCCAATGACATGAGCCTGAACCTTAGTCCTGGTTAGGGACTCAAGTCGAGGCCTGCATTGAAGCTGCAAACTCCGTCGCCAAAAATTTCCCACTCGAGTTCTACGTACATGTCCAAATCGTCTCTTCCCAATCGTCACTGGATCGGCGGACCAAAACGCCCGCACATCACCCAACACGGAGGTTTTCCATGCAATACATTCTCTTGCTCCATGCCGCAGAAGGCGGTTTTGAAAGTATGACCCCTGAACAGCAAAAACAAGGCTTGGCGGCCTACATGGCCTACACTGAAGCACTCAGCAAGGCCGGAGCGTTGAAAGGCTCAAATCGCCTTCGCCCCGTTGCCACGGCCACCACGGTACGCGTCACCAATGGCAAGACCCAGGTGCTCGACGGTCCCTATGCGGATTCCAAAGAGCAACTCGGTGGCTATTACCTGATCGACGTTCCCGACCTGGATGCCGCTCTCTCATGGGCAGCAAAGTGTCCCGGTGCTGGCCATGGAACCGTAGAAGTCCGCCCCATCTGGGACATGTCGGATTACTAGTCTGTTCCTATGTCCCAACAAATAACCTCCATCGAAGGCGACGAGCAGGCGCGCTCCACGGCAGATGCCGTCGCGCGCCGCAGCTACGGCAAACTCGTCGCCTTTCTTGCCACGCGCACTCATGACGTAGCCGCCGCCGAAGACGCGCTCTCTGAAGCGTTCGCCTCCGCGCTTGCCGATTGGCCGCGCAATGGCTCTCCCGCGAATCCCGAGGGATGGCTGCTCACCGTTGCACGTCGCAAAATGATCGATGCTATTCGCGGGCAGCGCTACACTGATGTCGACTCCGAAGGCATCGCCTCAATCGCCGACGTATTGGCAGCCGTCCCCGCCGCCGACATCCCCGATGAGCGGCTCGCCATGATGTTCGCCTGTGCCCACCCGGCCATCGACCCCGGCATTCGCGCTCCCATGATTCTGCAAGCGGTGTTGGGCCTCGACGCCGCGCGCATCGCATCCGCGTTCCTCGCCTCCCCCGCGGCCATGGGCAAGCGCCTCGTGCGCGCCAAGGTAAAAATCCGCGAGGCCGGCATCCCTTTTCGTGTCCCTCGCCGCGAGGAACTTCCCGGCCGCCTCGAAGCCGTCCTTGACGCCATCTACGCCGCATTCACTGAAGGTTGGACTGACCCCGGCGGCGCCGATGTAGTCCGCCGCGATCTTTCCGAGGAAGCCATCTATCTTGCCAGTCTCGTGGCCCACTTGCTTCCGGACGAACCCGAAGCCCTCGGCCTGCTTGCTCTGCTGCTGCACGCTGAAGCGCGCCGCCCAGCACGTCGCAACCGAGACGATGAGTTCATCCCCCTTTCCCAACAGGACCCTTCCCTCTGGAACTCCGAACATATTGCCGAAGCCGAGGCGTTACTCCATCGTGCCAGTGCGCTCGGTTCTATTGGCCGCTTTCAGTTGGAAGCCGCGCTGCAGTCTGCGCACGTCCATCGCTGTCGCACAGGCACGGAGAACTGGACTCTGGTAGTCCAGCTTTATGACGCTCTCTTCGCGTTAGTCGGCTCACCCGTCGTCGCCATCAATCGCGCCCTGGCCATCGCCGAAGTGCACGGTGCAACCGCCGCCCTCGATGCCATGCCCGATCTCGCCGTCGACCAACGCCTCGCACAATACCAACCCTACTGGGTTGTCCGCGCCGAGCTTCTCTTCAGAACCGGCGCACACGCCGAAGCCCGCCATGCCTACCAGATCGCTATCAGCCTTGAGCGCGACCCCGCCGTCTGCCGCTTCCTCGAACGTCGCATGTCCGCGCTCCCAGCCTGACCCTTCCGGGGGCGATACAATCCCCTCTAGGCCACTCAAAATTCCGAGTCGCCCAATGGAGCGTTCACACCCATGGGTTATCAGGTTCTGGCCCGCAAATACCGCCCGCAGCGCTTTGCCGACGTGGCCGGCCAGGATCACGTCACACGCACCCTCATGAACGCCCTCGCGCAGAACCGCATCGCGCACGGCTACATCTTTTCCGGTCACCGCGGCATTGGCAAAACCACAATCGCCCGTATCGTCGCCCAGGCCCTCAACTGCCGCACCGAAATCGGCTGCGCGGAGCGCCCCACGCCCGAACCTTGCGGCATCTGCGACTCCTGCATTGAAATCCGTCAAGGCAATGCCGTCGACGTCATTGAGATCGACGCCGCCACCAACCGTGGCATCGACGAAATTCGCGAACTGCGCGACGCCGCGCGTTACGCCCCTTCCCGCGACCGCTACAAAATCTACATCCTCGATGAAGCCCACCAGATCACCGACGCCGCCTTCAACGCGCTGCTCAAAACCCTTGAAGAACCCCCTTCGCACGTCATCTTCATGATGGCCACCACGCAGCCCGAAGACATACCCCAGACGATCCGCTCGCGCTGCCAGCACTTCAGCTTCCACGCCGTCAAATTCGACGACATCCTTGCTCAGCTCAAAATGATTGCCGGCCAGGAATCCGTCGACGCTGAAGACGCCGCTCTTGCCTTGCTGGCCGAAGCTGGCGACGGCTCCATGCGCGACGCTCTCTCCATCATGGATCAGGCCATCGCCTCTGCGCCTATTGAGGCTGGTCGTCCCGTGCTCTCCGGCGCGCAAATTCGCGAACTGATGGGTTCCGTACCCAACGCAGTCTTCGAACGCCTGCTTGAAGCGGTCGCCGCCGGCCAAAGCGCAGAGCTCATGGAGCAGTTGAATCTGCTCCTCAACGCAGGCCACAGTCCTTCCTCGCTCGCACGCCAAATGGTCCGCTATCTCCGCAACACCCTCATGGCCAAAATCGGCGGCGAACAGACTGAGCTGCTTCAGATCTCCGGCGACGAGCGCTCCCGCGCCACGCGTACCGCACTCCTGTTCACAGAAGAAGAACTAACCCGCAATCTCCAAATTGTTCTGCGCACCTTCGATGACCTGAACTATCGCCAGGAGCAGCGCTTTCACCTCGAACTCGGCCTGCTCAAGCTGATTCATGCGCAGCGTTTGCTCCCGCTGGAAGAGCTGCTGAGCGGCGTAGCCAGCGGCGTTTCATCGCGCAGTTCCGCAGCACCTTCGTTATCGCGTGCGACCGCAGGCCCCAAACCAATCCCAACCCCGTCGCGTCCGGCAGCCACACCCGCCACCCCACCTGCTACTTCACCCATCTCCCCCTTTGGCCCTGGCGCAGGCGGATGGAGCGCGACCTCATCCCCAAAGCAATCAGCAATTGCCAGCCCAATCGCCGAAGCCGAACCAGATCGTCCATCCCCCACCCCGACAATTCCAGCCAACGGCCACGCCTCCTCCACCGCACCGCCTGCTGAATCCGTGCCGTCCAAATCTCCAGACTTGGCGTCCCCCCCCGCAGGCATACCCAGCATTGACTCCGTGCGTCACGCAGTCGTTTCCGCGCTGGAGACAGCCGGGCACAACTCCGCCGCTCAATTGCTTGGCACAGGTGCGTGGACACTCGACGGCGCGAGCCTCCGCATTGAAGTCCCCGGCATAGGCAAAAAGATGCTCGCCTTGACGGTTAACGCGGCAGCGGAAAAAATCATCCGTCAGGAATTACAGCGACTCTCCGCTCCCACTCGTTTTATGATCGTTCCCGGCGAAGCGAACGGATCAATACCCAGTGCCACTGCACCTATGGCTGCGCCCCTCGCAGGCAGCGTCCAGGAAGCGGCGCTTAACCACCCCTCCGTCCAACGTGCGCGTGAGATCTTTCACGCCGAGGTGCGCAGCGTCATCGATCTTCGCAAACCGTGACCACACTTTTCAGCGAGACAACCCCGAGGCAACCTCCATGTTCAATCCGCTTAAGATGTCCGAGATGCTTTCTCAGGCCAACCAGATGCAGGAAGACGTCCAGCGCAAATTGGCCGAAACTGTAGTGGAGGGCACCAGCGGCGGCGGCGCCGTCTCCGCCTCCATGAACGGCAAAAAACAGCTCCTCAAGCTCCATATCGACCCTGCCGCGGTCATCGGCCTCAGTGGCAACCAGCCCGACGTGGAGATGCTCGAAGATCTGGTGATCGCAGCCGTCAACGAAGCTGGCCGCAAGGCCGATGAAGCCATTCAATCCAGCGTCCAGGGCATGCTCGGCGGTCTAAAAATCCCCGGCCTCACCTAGCTGCACAATGGATAACTCGACGGAGACACCGCCATGTATCAAGAATTTAATCGCCGCAGCTTTCTGCAATTGGGCCTCTCAGTAGGTGCGGGAGCCATGGTGCCGCGCTGGGTGAATGCCCAGGCTGCAACACTCCCCGACCGAGTGCTGCAAGGCCGTGCCGCAGCGGCGAATGAGCCGATCGCGACAACCAAACTATATGACAACGTGTATCTGCTGGCGAATAATGTGGGCGGTAACATGGCTCTCCAGACCGGTCCGGAGGGCAACATCCTCATCGACTCCAACTTCGTAACCGCTGTCCAAAAAGTTCGCGAAGCCATCGCCGTCGTCAGTAAAGACGCTCCCGACGCACTGATCAACACGCACTGGCACTACGACCACACCGACGGCAATGAACCCCTGCGCGCCGCCGGGTTCTCCATCTTCGCCCATCGCAACACCCGCGAGCGAATGTCCTCGGCGCAATCAATTCCCTTCTTTCACCTGGTCATGCCCGCTTCTCCCACCGCGGCTCTTCCCACCATCACGTTCGACCAATCCATGCACGCCTGGCACAACGGCGACTCGCTCGATCTGGTCCACTTCGACCCGGCACACACTGACTCCGACATCTATATCCACTTCCACAATGCCAACGTTCTGCACGTAGGGGACATCTGGTTCAACGGCATGTATCCCTTCCTCGATGAAGCCACCGGCGGCCGAATCGGCGGCATGATTGATGCTTCCGCTAAGGCCCTCGCCGTCGCCGACAACAACACGAAGATCATCCCCGGCCATGGACCGCTGGGATCGAAATCGGATCTACAGAAATATCACGATATGCTCTCTTCCATTCGCGACAAAGTCGCCGCCATCAAAGCCTCTGGCGCCGGCGAGCAGGAAGCCATCGCCCGCAAGCCCACCGCAAATTTCGATGCAGTGTGGGTCAAGGGCTTCATCACCGGAGATATCTTCACTGGACTCGTCTATCGAACTATCTAATTGATCGCCCCACTTAGGAGACCCGCGGAATGTCACGCTATGCCGAGCCCATGGCCCGGCTCATTGAAGAGTTGAAGAAGCTACCCGGCGTTGGCTCGAAGAGCGCGCAGCGCTATGCCTTCTATATCCTGCGCTCCACTGACGAGGATGCCGCTGCGCTTGCCGATGCGGTTCGCGGTCTCAAGGCCGCCCTGCGCCTCTGCTCCATCTGCAACAACGTCACTGACATCGATCCCTGCGCGTACTGCACCAGTCCCACACGCAACCAGCGCGTCGTCTGCGTCGTTGAAGAACCCACCAGCATCGCCGCAGTCGAACGGGCGCGCGGCTACCAGGGCGTCTATCACGTCCTGCACGGCACTCTCTCGCCTCTGCATGGTGTAGGCCCTGACCAGTTGCGCGCGGGAACGCTCATTGCCCGCGCCGAGCATGGTGAAGTGGACGAAGTCATCCTCGCCACCAGCCCCACTCTCGAGGGCGAGGCTACCGCCAACTGGCTCGCAGGAATTCTCCGCGGCTCCAGTGTCCGCATTACCCGCATAGCCACAGGGGTGCCCGCGGGCAGTGACATTGAATATGCAGATGAAGTCACCATGGCACGCGCCATGGAAGGTCGTCGTGACCTTTAGATGGTCGCGGCCAAATCCTAGCCGCGCAGCCGGTTCAGCAAATCCTGGGGATGAACTGGCTTGGCCAGAATCTCAAACTCATAGCCCCGGGCGCGGGCCTTTTCCAGCAGATCGGCAGTCGCCGCCTGGCCGGAAAACAGCAATATTTTGATCTTTGGCAAAAGTCCGCGGATACGGATGGCCGCGTCGATCCCGTTCAGGTCGGCCATGATCACATCGGAAATCAGCATATCCGGCGCAAAGGTTGCAGCCATCGACAGCGCGGTCTCACCTGAGTAGACGGCGCGCGCTTCAAAGCCGCTCTGGTTCAGGATCATGGCCAAGGTATCGGCGATCACCCGTTCGTCGTCGGCAACAAGAATCTTGGGCTTTCCTGTACTTTCCGGCATACTCTCCTGGACGACTTGCCACCGCTCCTTGTTGAAAACTTTCGAGGCAACTTGGCAAATCTTGGCTTGGTTTTTTGATGCTTCCGCTCTGGCTAGACCCTTTACTTAGATGATACGCTCTCGGTGAGCGGTCGCCGCAAGCTCTTGAGGTCGACGATCTTCTCACCGCCTTTATCCCGCCCGGACCGAACCTCATAATCCGGCATCGCGATACCTGTTCATCTGGCAGCAATCGAGAAATCATACACTTGCAACAACAACCGGCCGCAAACTTTTTTGAGCGGACCATAACCGGAGAACCTCGCATGCAGGAAACGGTCATCCCCTCCGAATACCAGACCACCCCTCCCGTCGCTGAACCGATTATCCGTGCGGAAAAGGTCGAGAAGTACTATGCGCAGCCCAGCGAGAACCGCATCCAGGTCATCTCCGCGACTGATCTTTCCGTCGTGCCCGGGGAAATTCTAGCCCTGCTCGGCCCTTCCGGTTCCGGAAAATCCACGATGTTGCGCATGTTGACCGGGCTCTCGACGCCCTCGGCCGGCCAGGTCTTCTGGCATGAAAAGCCTATCTCCGGCACTGAAATCAACGTCTCCATCGTCTTCCAGAGCTTTGCGCTCTTTCCCTGGCTAACAGTCCTTGAGAACGTAGAAGCCCCTCTCCAGGCGCGAGGAGTCGCCCCTGAAGAACGCCGCGCGCGCAGCATGAAGATGCTTGACACCGTCGGCCTCGACGGCTTCGAAGGTGCTTATCCCAAGGAACTCTCGGGCGGAATGCGCCAGCGTGTTGGCTTTGCCCGCGCCCTCGTCGTTGAGCCGGAAGTCCTCTTCATGGACGAGCCTTTCTCCGCTCTCGATGTCCTCACCGCGGAGAACCTCCGTTCTGAACTCCTCGAGCTTTGGGCCAACAAGGCCATGCCCACTAAGGCCATCTTCATCGTGACCCACAACATTGAAGAAGCTGTCCTGCTCGCGGACCGCATCATCGTCCTTGGCCGCAACCCCGGCCATATCCGCACCGACTTCCGTGTCCAGCTTTCGCAGCCGCGCGACCGCAAATCCGAAGCCTTCACCAACCTGGTCGACTACATCTACAAGGTGCTTACAAAGCCTGATGTCGTTCCCACCCAGGCGCCCGATCAGCAGACCGGGCCCAAACCGCGCGATCAGCGCCAGATGCACTACCAGATGCTGCCGCACGCACGCCCCGGCGGTATTGCCGGCTTGCTTGAACTGCTCCTCGACAAAGGCGGCCGCGACGACATCTACCGTCTCGCCGACGATCTGGCCTTCGAAATCGACGACCTGCTCCCCATCGTCGATTCGGCCCAGTTACTAGGCTTCCTCAATATCGAAGAGGGTGACGCAGCCATCACCTCAAGTGGTGCGGAGTTCGCCAACTCAGAGATTCTCCGCCAAAAGGAACTCTTCCGCGACGCCGCACTCTCCAACGTCCTGCTGCTACGCCAGATTCGCCGCGCACTGGAATCCAAGAGCGACCACACCGTCCCGGAAGACTTCTTCCTTGACATGCTCGACGAGCAATTCAGTGAAGAGGAATGCCTCCGTCAGATGGAAACCGCCGTGGCGTGGGGCCGCTATGCCGAGTTGTTCGACTACGATGCCGGACGCCGCCGCTTCATCTTGCCCGACGTGTCTGAAGAGCAGATTGCCGAAGAGACTGCCCATAGCGAGGACAGCAAGTGAAATTCCAGCACCCCCTCGCACGAACCCTGGTCATCGCTCGCACCGGCCCATTCCTCATTGACGTGGGCGTGGCCGCCTGCGCGCTTGCAATATTCTTCTCTCTCGTCAGCACGGGCCACTACTGGCTGGGCAAACCCATTCCTGTAGTGCCCATTTCGCACTCTCTCAGCGCGCTTCCCGCCTATGCCATTTTTTCCATCACCCGCATATCCATCGCTTACCTGCTGAGCCTCATCTTCGCCGTTGCCTATGGTTACATCGCCGCCTACAATTCACAAATTGAACCCTGGATGGTCGCTGTCCTCGACATCCTACAGTCCATTCCAGTTCTCAGCTTCCTACCTCCCGTTGTTCTATTCATGGTCGCGCTGGTTCCCGGTCACCAGTTGGGAATAGAGATGGCCGTCATCCTACTCATCTTCACCGGGCAGGTCTGGAACCTGGCCTTCAGTTTCTATTCCTCGCTCAAGAGCATTCCTCGCGAGATGCTTGAAGCCTCTCGCATCTATCGCTACTCCGGGTGGCAGCGCTTCTGGCAGCTTGAAATGCCCTACGCCACCATCGGCCTGGTCTGGAACTCCATCGTCTCAGTCGCCGGAGGATGGTTCGCCCTCATCGCCTGCGAAATCTCTCCGTTCGCCAATTACACCTATCAGCTCCCAGGCCTGGGCAGCTATTTGCAAGTCACCACCAACGCAGGTGATTATAAGTCGCTGATGTTTGGCATCGGTACCGTCATCCTTATTGTCGTCGCCACCGATCAGTTGGTCTGGCGCCCGCTCATCGCATGGAGCGATAAGTTCAAGTTCGAGCAGGTCGAGTCTGCCGATCGTGTCAAGTCACCCATCCTAGAGCTGCTGCAACGCTCGAACCTGATCAGTTCCCTGCCTGACCGCGTCTTTGCCCGCCTGGAGGAACCCATCTACCGCCGCATGGCGCACACAAAAGAATGCCAAGTCGTCCGTCCACTCGATGAGGATCGCGCGCAACGCACCATGACGCCGGGTCTTTGGGCACTGGCTCTGGCGGGGTTTTGCGTCGTGATCTGGGGAGCCACCCAGGCCATTCTCATGCTCAGCACCGTAACCTGGCCTGACCTGCAGCTGCTCCTCGAAGGAGCTGGCGCAACCTTCCTGCGCGTCAATGCGGCCTTGCTCATCTCCGCTGCGTGGACTATCCCCGTCGGCGTGGCCATCGGCTTCAATCCCAAACTCGCCCGCTTCGTGCAACCCATCGCGCAGATTCTGGCGTCGGTCCCGGCCACTGCCTTTTTCCCTATCCTGCTCATCGGTCTGGTCAAAATTGGCGGAGGCCTGGGTATCGGTTCCATCGCCCTTATGCTCCTCGGAACCCAGTGGTACATCCTCTTCAACGTCATCGCCGGCGCCATGTCCATCCCCTCTGACCTGCGCGAAGTCAGTTCTCTCTATCACTTCACACGCTGGCAACGATGGACAAAGCTCATCCTCCCCGGCATCTTCCCCTACCTCATCACCGGCATGGTTACGGCCTCGGGAGGTGCTTGGAACGCGTCCGTCTACGCCGAGTACACTCACCTCAAAGACAGCACACTGCAGACTATCGGCCTAGGCTCTCAAATCAGCTCCGCCACTGATAGTGGACGCTTTCCCATCATCCTGCTGGCTACCATCTTCATCTCGCTTATGGTTGTCACCATGAACCGCCTCGTATGGCGCCGCCTCTACCGTCTGGCAGAAACCCGTTATAAACTCGAAGGCTGATTCAACTTTGCGCTAACCCATCCCGCCGTCGCAAAATACTGGGTGCCCCATCTATTTCGCCTCGTTTGCGAAATGAGTGGGATACGACAATGCCCGACCACGGCACATTCAAAGGAGGAATCATGATTCGCGTAGGTGTAGTTGGTTTCGGTATGGCTGGCCGCGTCTTCCACGGCCCCCTCATCTCCTCCGTCGATGGCCTCGAACTAGCCGCCGTAGTCGAGCGCAGCACCAACAACGCTACCCTGCGCTATCCAGGCATCACCACCTACCGCACTCTCGACGCCATGCTCGCCGACTCGTCCCTCGGCCTCTTTGTCGTAGCCACCCCCAGCGGAACGCACTTCGAAGTAGCGCGCCGGATTCTCGAAGCCGGCAAGAACGTCATCGTGGACAAGCCCATGTCCACCACCTCACCTGAGATCGCCCAACTCATCGCTCTCGCCGCCGCAAAAAACGTCCATCTCATCCCATTCTTCAACCGCCGCTGGGACGGTGATTTCCTGACCATTCAGAAACTACTGCATGAAGGTCAGCTAGGCTGCCTTGTCTACCTCGAATCTCGCTTCGACCGCTGGCGTCCGCATCCCCCGTCCGACCGCCTGTGGAAAGAAGATCCTGCCCAGGGCGGCGGTGTCCTGCTCGACCTCGGTACCCACATCGCCGATCAGGCCCTCACTCTCTTCGGCAAGCCCGAGTCCATCGCCGCCGACGTCCTCTGCGAGCGCGAGTGGGCCCGTGTCAACGACGCTTTCACACTCCGTCTTCGCTACCCAGGTCTTACGGTCGTACTCGGCGCCAACTGCCTCTCCTCCCCCGCGCGCCCCCGCTTCCATCTCCGCGGCACCAAGGGCAATTACCTCAAGTCCGGCCTCGATCCGCAGGAAGCCGCGCTCAACCAGGTCACCCGCATCACCGACCCGCAATGGGGCCACGAACCGGCAGCCAACTGGGGCGCACTCCATGTCGACGTAGATGGCGGCATGGTGACCTGCCCCGTCACGCCCTTCCCCGGCGACTACCGTCTCTATTACGCCGCAGTCCGCGATGCCCTCCTCGTCAACTCCCCCGCGCCCATCAAGCCCGTAGAAGCATGGCGCGTAGCCCGCCTTCTCGAGTGGGCAACCGAAAGCTCCGCCCAGCGCCGCGAAATCCCCTGCGACTGGAGTGAAGAGCCGTAACTTGCCACTTGATGGATGAAAGTCAATTACTTTGGGTCAAAACTATTGGTAAATGCGGGGTATTTTGAGAAAAATCTTCTTGCAATGGTTGATTTGCGCGGTGTATTGTCATTGGCTGATCCCCTAAGTGCCTACGAGTACGGAAAAATTCCCCGATAGGAACACTTATTCAATGGCCTTGGTTAACCCCGAATACTCCGCGTGGCGAACTTCTGCCGACACCATTTCAGACGCCTCTTTCTCACAGTATCGCGACCGCCTCATTCACGAGACAGCCGAAATCAAGCGATTTCTCTCCGAGACTCGAGCCGAACACTTCATCATTTCTGCGCCAAAGGGATTTGGCAAGACACTGCTGCTTATTGCCAAGCGGATGCAGCTAAATGAACACTCCGCGGAATTGGATCATGGCGGAGAGATAGTGGACCGCCCTGCAGGGCACTTTGAGTTAGTCAGCAAAGATCGGACAAGCGAATACAAAACCGATTTTGGCTTCTGGCGCGATATCTGGGCCTACTCTATCTCGGTGGCCGCAATCAATCAGCACAAGCGGCGTGCTGGAGCGATCCTCCCCGCAACAGAAGGCGACTCGAGTCCCAGCGTCTTCACCAAGCGCCTCGATAGCTGGACTCTTGAACTTCTTCAAGACAGCAAGAGGTTTCGTTCACCCGCGCTGATCTTCACATCGCTACTCGACCTTGATTTCAGCACGCGTCGAAAAGCTCTGGGCAGCTTGGGACCTCTCAGCGCAATGCTGAACGACGTACAATCGCAAACCGCTTTCTTCATCGACAATGTCGACGAGTATTTCGTGCCCGTTCTTGAAAATCACAGTTTAGCGTTCGCACTGCGCAGCGATGCTGACGACCAGCGGAAGAGCAATCAGATATGGATCAATGCGCAGTTGGCTCTGGTAACTGCCGCGTTCAATATTCACCGTGTGAATCATCACATTCGGGTGTACTGCACGGTCCGAAGCGAGGCGCTGCTAAAGCTTCGGGAGGCAGCGGCGGAATACGCTCAAATACTTGGCCATACTGTCGAGATCAGCTATACGCGCAAGGACTTGGAAATCATCTTCCAAAAGAACGTCAAATTGATGGGAGACGAGAATCTCTTCCCCGAAGCGCCAAACAGCGATTCTTTCGGGCGGTTCTTTGGCCCAGACTCCAAGGTACTTAAACACAAGTTCATCGAGCGAAGTGAAAACGCATTCGACTTTGTTTTACGACATACATTTTATCGCCCGCGTGATCTGATGACCCTTTGCGGCAAGCTCGCGCTCATTCCGATTGAGGATCGCTCACCAACCCGAATCAAGGAAGAGGTGGTGGCCGAAAGCGCGAATCTCGTGCACGGCATTCTCACGGAAATGAAACCTTTCTTTCGATTGCCGGACACCGAAGACTTACTCCCTTGCATTCGCAAAAACGCCCTGACGATTTCCGAGCTCGAGTCCTCAAGCGCAAAATACTTGAATACGATAGCCAGGAGGATAGAGGGCGCTCTGGACGATCTGGAAGTGGATTACCAACACCCGTTTTGTGTGCTCTACCAAATCGGAATGCTTGGATGGATTGAGGCGGATCAGGGCGAAGATCTGGAGTCCTTACAACGCTTTGTTAAGCCCCAGGATATTGAAGTAGATAAAAGGCTTGGTCTCCCCCCAACCGAGAAATTCTATTTGATCCATCCCGCCCTGGACCGTTTGATCTTCGACCGCGTGGGGAGAGAATACTCCCAGCAATTTCATCGAAACAACGTCATTGGTTTCGACCTGCTCTGGCAAGAACCCCCTACTTCTCTCTTCGTAATAAAAGCGGATTTGTGTGGGTTCAGCAGTGTTATGGAAACGGAGCTATATGAAAGCGTTTCGTTGAAGCTTCACGAGTGGGCCAAGACGACTTGCGACGATCTTCTATTTGTCGAAGTCACTGGCGGCGACTCGATTACCATGATCGACGGCAGCGCGCTCAATCTTCTCAACTGTATCTTCAAGTTGCAGAAACGCGCTGAGTTGCACAAAGAGCGATCGCTGTCTTTTCGTTTTGGAGGCTCCGCAGGTCCCATCACTTTTGAGAAGATCGAGAGACGCATAAATGGAGCATGGGAAAGCATCGTCCTTCCAATGGGAATGTCCTTGCGTTCCAGCGCTCGATTAGAACCCCACGCGCCAAAAGGCAAACTGATTGTCGATGCGGCTTTCGTTCAATCAATGCAGGGAGGTGTTGATGGCCTTCTAATTAAAGAACTCGCCCCTGAAGATGTACCCAGCCTGCTCTATAACTCGGAAGCGAAGTTATTTACGATTCAAAAAAGTACGACCGATCCTATAATTGCCACGCGTTTGTACTTTATACATTTTGCCACGGAAGAGTCTGTTCTACTTGGTTAGCGCCGGCTTTCTCTCGAGCGCATCACTGCAGCAGCAAAGCGGCTTGACGGGCTGTAGCCGCTTGGCGGCAGCGTCGGAATAGGCCATGCTTCCAAACAGGCTCAAGCTCAATAAATAGCCAATCAAGCCCGTGGCGCAAGCCGCTAGAGTTCTGTTACAGTGCGCTGCCTTGCGCGTGCAGATCAACGCGTTGGCCTGAATCTGCGTGCCTAATTCCATTGCGGCTTCTGGTTGAGAGAGCGCCCGAAGAGACTGCGCCGCGCGTTCAAAGTCAGCGCCATATTGTTGTGCCAGGTCGCGAAAATAATAATGTGAGCGAGGCTGCCCAAACCTAAGGCGCGGCCATACCGTCAAAAACGCAAAAGCAAATGAAACGCCGCAGCAAACGATAGACAAACTAGCGATGACTATAAGTCCCGCGAATCTCAGATGCATCCCTGACGCTTCGTACTCAGCCGCTTTGATAATCTCAGCAGCAAGAAGACCTGCGATCAGACCGTCAATCCCTATGGCGATCTGAGCCTTCGCATCGAAATTTCGAATTTGATCCTTAATGCTGCTAAGGACGCTCGCTAGTTCACCATTCTCCATGCGCCCGATTCTAGCCGATTAAATCTCAAGCATGAGGCAAAAATGTGCGCTGTTTCTCCTTGAACTCTCCCATCAATGCTCCCGCTATCGGCTCCGACGACCCGACTGCTCCGGCATCAAGGCAAGCCCTATCATCAGGACACCTTTGGCATGGGGAAATGAGCTCTGTACCGCACCGGCTTATACACGCGTCCCGGTTCATCCCGGCTCCTTCTCCACCAGCGGTACCCAGAACCGAAAGCTAGCCCCTTTCCCCGGCACACTCGTCGCTTCTATCCCTCCGCCGTGCGCCGCAAGAATCGCGCGCGTAATCGCCAACCCCATTCCCGATCCCTTTCCCGCGCTCGCGCCTTTTTTGCCACGATAAAACTTCTCAAAAATCAGCGGCAAATCCAGCGCATCGATTCCGGGCCCGTTGTCCTCCACCAGGAATTCCAGCCGATCCTCCGTCCTCCGGCTACTCAATAGAATCCGGCTCCCCGGCGGCGTATAGCTCGCCGCATTCTCCAGCAAGTGCCGCAGAACCCGACCCAGCAGGTGCGGATCAAACCACGCCGGATCATCCGGATTCCCCTGGTCTTCCACCGCAATGCTCACCTTGTGTTTCACCAGCGACTTGCGCGTCTCTTCCACAGCCTGCTCCAGCAGGGCCCGCGGATGCTGCGAGACGAGATGAACCTGCACCACGTTCGCGTCGATCTCAGCCATCTCCACAGCCTCACCGATCAGCACGTCCAATCGCTCCGCCTCCTCGTTCACAATCATCACCAGGTCCAGCCGGCCCTCTTCGTCCAATCCCTTGGCCTCCAGCAGAGTCGTCGCCGCCGCGCGAATCGAAGTCAGCGGCGTCCGCAATTCGTGCGTCAGCGAGTCAATCAGCGCCGTACGCAGCCGTTCTCCCTCGCGCGCCGCCTCCATCCGTGTTGACGCCTCAATCGCAATCGACCTAGCCAGCACAATCGCCACCTGTGCGCTCACCGCGGTGGCCACCTCGCGCGAAAGCGTCGCCGGCCGCCAGCCCAATGCACCCACCGGTCGCATCCCCAGCGTCAGCGCTGTGGTGTAGTAGCCCGAATCCGTCGCCACCGTCGGATTCATCCCCTGCGTCATGGCCTGCAATGTTGCCTGCACGCTCGCCGGCAGGTCGCTCCGCGATGAGTAAAACTGCCCCTGGTCGCAGACGTACAAGACCACGCCATCCAGAGCAAAGATACGGTCGATCAGCCGCGGCAAATCTTGAATAAGCCCCGCCGCATCCTCGTGCAGCATCATCTCCTGGCTCAGTTCGTAGAGCCTCTCCACATCTTCGCGCTGCTGTTCGGCCTGGCGGGTCTGCCGCCTCGCCCGTTCCGCTACCCTGCCCACCACCACGCAACTGGCCACAAACGAGACCATCGCCACCCACTGCTGTCCTCCTGCCAGCCGAAGCGTACGGTACGGAGGCAGAAAGAAAAAATCAAACGAACCGGCGCAAAGCAATGCGACAAACAGCGCAAGCCAGATCCCAGCCTGCGTAGCGGACCACACCACCAGTACCAGGTACACCATTCCCGCTGCCGTTGAGTCGGCGCCTAGCCAGACCAACGTGATCGTTGTCACCCCGGCCATCAGCGCGCCTACAAACCAGTGGATAATTCCTCGCGAATCGGCTAAACCCTTCACGATCTTCACAACCGGAATCATAGCCTCCCTCCCGGATGTTGTAATCTTCCGATGGAAGAAGAAATCCATGCCTGGAAGAATTCTGGTAATTGACGACGAGCCGCAGATCACTCGTGTGCTTCGTGCCGCACTCACCGCACAGGGTTATGACGTCCGCACTGCCAACGATCCCGAGGAAGCTCTTCAGGTCTACAAGGAGTGGCCCCCCGATCTTGTCGTAACCGACCTCATGATGCCCGGCTTGTCCGGTGTCGAAGTCACACGCGCCATCCGTATGCACGCCGCCACTCCCGTTCTCATCCTCTCGGTTCGCGACCATGAGCGATCCAAAGTCGAAGCGCTCGACGCCGGCGCTGACGACTACGTCACCAAGCCCTTCAGCATTCAGGAACTGCTCGCCCGCATCCGCGCCCACCTCCGCCGCGCTCCTGAGCGCACCACTTCTGCCATCGAGGCCGGCGATTTCGTAGTAGACGAGAATGCCCACAGCATCACTGTTCTCGGCAAGCCCATTCATCTCACTCCCAAGGAATTTGAACTGCTCCTCCACTTGGCTCGTCACGCCGGAAAAGTCATGACCCACCGCGCCTTGCTCACCGCCGTTTGGGGTGCCCAATCGGCGCATCAGCCAGAGTATCTGCGTGTCTTTGTCGGACAGTTGCGCAAGAAGCTCGAAGCCGAGACCGGAAAGCAGTACATCCAGACCGAACCCTGGGTCGGCTACCGTTTCATTTCCGAGGGGTTCAGCGCAGAGGGAGAGTAGGCCGTGTTTTGGTGAATCCCTTGGCTCACCAAACACGGCTGGCTCCGCCAATCTTGCGTTCAATTTGGTCGGATTTTTCATAAAATGAGGATGACGTGAAGAATACGTAAGTATTTTGCGCCATTTCTTCATTCCCTTACACATTCTTTAGGGACCTCTTTCGATACTCATACTTGACGTAACGCAAAATGGTTCTTGAACTTGTCCGGAGCAGCCCCCGGGCATGAACTGAGAGATATTTCATGCAGGATGTCCTGATGTTGGTGTTTACCGTAGTTTTCTTCGCCCTGGCGTTTTTCTATGTCAAGGGCTGTCAGAAGTTGAGGTAGCCTCGATGCACATTGACTTCATCACTGTGATTGCGCTGATCGTCTCTGTCCTTCTACTTGGCTACCTGACCCTCACCTTGCTTTTCCCGGAGAAGTTCTAGCATGTCCGCCAACGGCTGGTTGCAGTTTGCCATCTATTCCCTCGTTCTTCTTGCAACCGTTCGTCCAGTAGGCGCCTACATGGCCCGCGTGCTGGAGGGCGAGCGCACCTGGCTCGATCCCTTGCTTCGCCCCATCGAGCGGCTCATTTACAAACTCTCCGGCGTAAACGCGACTGAAGAGATGAACTGGCGCGAGTACGCATTCGCAATCCTCGGCTTCTCTGCCGTCAGTCTGCTCGTCACCTACGGAATTGAACGATTGCAGAATCTGCTGCCCTGGAATCCCCAGGGCCTTCCCGCAGTTGGCCCTGACCTGGCGTGGAACACCGCGGCCAGTTTTACCACCAACACTAATTGGCAGTCGTATGTGCCCGAGACCACAATGAGCTATCTCACCCAGATGGCCGGTCTCGCAACGCATAATTTCTGGTCGGCGGCTGTCGGTATCGCGGTGGCTGTAGCTCTCATCCGCGGCATCAAGCGCACCTCCTCCGCCACCATCGGCAACTTCTGGGTCGACGCCACGCGCACCATCCTCTACATCCTCGTTCCGGCATCCTTCGTCTACGCGCTCTTGCTGATAGGTCAAGGGGTCCCGCAGAATCTGCACGCCTACACCACCGCCCACACCCTCGAAACACCATCGCAGACCCAGACCATCCCCCAAGGTCCCGTTGCTTCGCAGGAAGCCATCAAGATGCTAGGCACCAACGGCGGCGGATTCTTCAACGCCAACAGCGCTCATCCCTATGAGAACCCGACGCCGTTTTCAAACTTCCTCCAGATCCTCTCCATCTTCATCATTCCCGCCGGCCTCACTTACACGCTCGGCCGCATGACCGGTTCACCGGGCCACGGCTGGGCTGTGCTGGCCGCCATGTTCGTCCTCTTCGCCGCCGGTTTCTCTGCCGTCTACTGGGCGGAGTCGCAATCCCACCCGCTCATTCACGGAGCCCAGCAGACCCACACCGCCACCGCGCCCGGCGGCAACATGGAAGGCAAGGAGGTCCGTAACGGCATCGCCGAGTCGGCACTCTTTGCCACCATCACCACCGACGCTAGTTGCGGAGCGGTCACCAGCGCGCATGACTCGCTCACCCCCCTCGGCGGCATGGTCGTGCTCATCAATATCATGATGGGCGAGGTAGTCTTCGGCGGCGTCGGCTCTGGTTTGTACGGCATCCTCATCATGGTTGTGCTCGCCGTCTTCATCGCCGGCCTCATGGTCGGGCGCACCCCGGAATACCTCGGCAAGAAGATCGAGTCGTATGACGTCAAGATGTCCATGCTGTACGTGCTCATCTTTCCGCTCATCATCCTCTCGCTTACCGCCGTCTTCGTGCTCTCACCCACCATCGGCCTCAGCAGCCTCAGCAACCAGGGACCGCACGGGCTCACTGAAATCCTCTACGCATTCACCTCCGGCGCTGGCAACAACGGCTCAGCCTTTGCTGGACTCAACGCCAACACCTGGTGGTACAACACCATGCTCGGCTGGGACATGCTCTGCGGCCGGCTTCTCATGATGATCCCTGTGCTCGCTCTCGCCGGCAACCTCGCCAGCAAGAAAAGCGTGCCGCCCTCACCCGGAACGTTCCCCGTCAACACCAGCCTCTTCACCGTGCTGCTGGTCGGCATCATCGTGATTCTCAGCGCACTCACATTCTTTCCAGCCCTCAGCCTGGGACCGATTCTGGAACACCTGCTTCTCCAGGCTGGGAAGCTCTTTTAGCGCACGGCCCTAGTAATTCACCTTGTATCAGGGCATGACCGGGGTACCCCCTGGGTCGCGTGCCGCAAGAGCAGTAAAAACAAACGGGCTTTAGCCCCTGCGTGCAAAACGAAACGGACTCTACATGGCAACCAAGAACAGTCTTTGGAACACAAATATCATCCGCCAGGCGCTCTTCGATTCGGTGCGCAAACTCGACCCCCGCTGGATGGTCAAGAACCCGGTGATGTTTGTTGTTGAGGTCGGCTGCGTGCTCACCACCGCGCTGCTCATTGACAACACCGTCAACCATCGCCCAGGCTTCGGCTTCAATCTTCAAATCACCCTCTGGCTCTGGTTCACGGTACTCTTCGCCAATTTTGCTGAGGCCATGGCAGAAGGCCGCGGCAAGGCCCAGGCCGACACCCTGCGCAAGGCCAAGGGCGAGACCATCGCCAAGCGCTACACCGCCAGCGGCAGCTTTGAAGAAATCGCCAGCGGCCTGCTTCGTGCCGGCGACGTTATCTACGTCGAAGCCAACCACTACATCGCCGGCGACGGCGAAGTCATCGAAGGCGTAGCCTCTGTTGACGAGTCCGCCATCACC
This sequence comes from Occallatibacter sp., assembly GCA_049521035.1. Taxonomy (GTDB): domain Bacteria; phylum Acidobacteriota; class Terriglobia; order Terriglobales; family Acidobacteriaceae; genus Telmatobacter. The sequence goes on from JBEKPF010000032.1 coordinate 40,080, forward strand.
GGCGAATCCGCACCCGTCATTCGCGAGGCCGGCGGCGATCGTTCAGCTGTCACCGGTGGCACCAAGGTTCTCTCTGATTGGATCAAGGTGAAGATCACCTCCAACCCCGGCGAAACCTTCCTCGACCGCATGATCGCTCTGGTCGAAGGCGCAACTCGTCAGAAGACGCCCAACGAAATCGCGCTGAGCATTCTTCTCTCCGGCCTCACCATTGTCTTCCTGCTCGCCGTCGTCACCCTGCAGCCCTTCGCCATCTACTCCAGGGCCCCGCAGACTGTCTTCGTTCTCGTCTCGCTGTTGGTATGCCTCATCCCCACCACCATCGGCGGTTTGCTTTCCGCCATTGGCATTGCCGGCATGGACCGCCTCGTCCAATACAACGTCCTGGCCATGAGCGGACGCGCCGTCGAAGCCGCTGGCGACGTCAACACGCTCCTCCTAGACAAGACAGGCACCATCACTCTAGGCAATCGCCAGGCCACTGAGTTTCTCCCCGCTCCTGACGTAACCCATGAACGTCTCGCCAACGCCGCGCAGCTTTCATCTCTGTCCGATGAAACGCCTGAAGGCCGCTCCATCGTTGTCCTCGCAAAAGAAAAGTACAACCTCCGTGGACGCGATCTCGGCGGCATCCATGCCGAGTTCGTTCCCTTCACCGCGCAAACCCGCATGTCCGGCGTCAACCTGCCCGGCACGCGCATTCGCAAAGGCTCCGTCGATGCCATCTCCCGCTTCCTTGAGGAGCAGGGTTCGCAGCTCCCGCAGAAGGTCCGCGAAAACGTTGAAGAAGTCGCCCGCATGGGTGGGACTCCACTTGTAGTCGCGGAGAATTCCTCCGCCCTCGGTGTCATTCATCTCAAGGACATCGTCAAAGGTGGACTCAAGGACCGCCTCGCTCGCCTTCGCGCTATGGGCATTCGCACCATCATGATCACCGGCGACAACCCGCTCACCGCCGCCGTCATTGCCCGCGAGGCCGGCGTCGACGACTTCCTCGCCGAAGCCAAGCCCAAAGACAAGATGGACCTCATCAAGCGCGAGCAGGGCAAGGGCAAGCTGGTCGCCATGACCGGCGACGGTACCAACGACGCACCCGCTCTCGCCCAGGCCGACGTAGGTGTAGCCATGAACTCCGGCACGCAAGCCGCAAAAGAAGCCGGTAACATGGTCGACCTCGACTCGAACCCAACTAAGTTGATCGAGATAGTCGAGATAGGCAAGCAGTTACTCATGACCCGCGGCGCACTTACCACCTTCTCCATCGCCAACGACGTGGCCAAGTACTTCGCCATCATCCCTGCCATGTTCGCCGGCGTCTTTCCCGTGCTGGGAGCGCTCAACATCATGTTCCTTCACTCGCCCCAGTCGGCCATTCTTTCCGCCGTCATCTTCAACGCGATTATCATCGTGGCGCTGATTCCGCTGGCCCTCAAAGGCGTCAAGTATGAGCCCAAGGCCGCCGACATCCTGCTCCGCAACAACCTGCTCGTCTACGGAGTCGGCGGAATCATCGTCCCCTTCGCAGGCATCAAGATCATCGATGTGCTTTTGGTAGCGCTCCATCTTGCATAGCCCTTTGTTTGAATTGGATTCGAATAATGGATGTTTTGAAATTGCAAGAATGCACGGCTTTTTGAAAGACATCGCAGTAGACGCGTTTTGTATCAGGGCATGACTTCAGTCGTGCCGAAACGAACCTAGAGGTACGCGGGGCTCTAGCCCCTGAGGTAAGCATCAATGCATTCCACAACCGCTCTGGCTTCCGACGTAGCGACAAAGACCGCAACCAAGCACCACTCCGTCTGGAAGACATCCATCCGCTTCACCATTGTCACCGCCATCCTGCTTGGCCTGGCCTACCCTCTCGCCGTCACCGGCGTAGCTAGCCTCATCTTCCCCCACAAAGCCGCCGGCAGCCTGATTCTCAAAGACGGCCAGATCATCGGCTCCGAGCTCCTCGCCCAGAGCTTCACCTCTGACAAATACTTCCATCCCCGCCCCTCAGCCGCAGGCAACGGTTACGACGCTACAGCCTCCGGTGGCTCCAACCTCGCCCAATCCAACAAGACGCTGGTTGACCGCATTCAAGGGTCCATCGACAAGCTGGCCAAAGAGAATCCGGGCAAGCCCGTCCCCATCGACCTGGTCACCACCTCCGGTTCCGGCCTCGATCCCGACATCACTCCAGACGCCGCCATCTTTCAGGCCCCCCGCGTCGCCAAGGCGCGCAACCTCACTGAAGACCGCATCCTTCAACTCATCGCCCAGAACACCACGTCTCGTCAGTTGGGCCTTCTGGGAGAACCAAGAGTCAACGTCCTCGACCTGAACCTCGCTCTCGATAACCTCACAAAATAGATCTACTCAGTCGGCTTCCCATCCGCAAAAAAGCGGTAGAGGTTCATCCCTCTACCGCCTGTCGCAGTCTTCGCGTTTTACGAATGCCAGTGCTCTCTTCCCTCACACTGCCCGCCGCCTCAATCCTTCTGCCGCCTCTGCACCATCTGCCGAAAAGTAGCTGCTAGTTTCGCAACCATCCAGACTAAATTCTCATGCTCGTCGTATTTGGCTTGGAAATGGGCTTGGCCCGCCGGGTGCATCGGCTGCACAGAACATGCATAGAAAGTATCCCGGCGATGCTGAACATCGCCGGGATACTTTGGTAGGTAATGCGATAGGTTAGTTCACAGTGACCGTGAAGGTTTGGCTTTGCGTGGTCGAGATGGCCGGACTCCCAGTGGCAGTTACGGTAAAGGTGTAGGCTCCGGCGGTAGTACCCGGAATCGTGGTTGTACCGCCACCACCGCCGCCGCCGCAGGCAGACAGGCTGCCGAGGGCCGCGAACAGCACTACGATGCACAGCATGGATCTCCAGCTACGCCGCCGCGCCGGAATACCCAGGAAAACCAGGAACGCCAAGACCGCGCCGCCCCCCGCACCGAGCAGGCCGTTGCCGCCGGCCGGCTTGCGCAGTTCTGAAACCGTCGCTGCGGTCGTGGTCACTGAAAGCGTTCCACTTCCAGACGTGCTTGAGGCGCTCAGTGAGATGGTTCCGCTGGGCGAGCAACTTGGCAGGTTCGAAGCCCCGCTGGGCGAGCTGGTGAGCGAGCAGCTCAGCGAGACGGTGCCTGCGTAACCGGTGCTGCTCGAGACGCTAGCAGTTGCGCTAGCGGTTGCACCCGGTGCAATCGCCGCGGGTGAAGCGATGGCGGCCAGTGAAAACGTTGCCGGGGGCGTGGTGGTTGCTGTCACCGTGACGGAGGCAGTATTGCTTTTGGCGGCATAGTTACTGTCACCGCTATACGCGGCCGTTAGAATAACTGTGCCCGCAGCGGTGAAAGTGTTAGCAGGAATCGTGAAGGTTGTTGTTCCGCTGGAAAGAGTCTGCGCAGCGCTGTAACCATTCGCGCTGGCCGACAGTGTGACCTCGCCGGAGGGCGTGGCGACGCCGCTAACGCCGGAAACTGTGACAGCGACGCTGAGGCTCTCGCTTTCGCTGATCGAGGTGGGGCTGGGGACTACAGTCACCGTGGCGCTATTGGTTCCGACAGTAGCGGCGGTCCAGTTGTCGATCACGTTGGCGATATTCAGCGAACCAAGGCCGCTGGCCAGATCATAACCAGTGGCAGCGCCGTAGCCGGAGAGCGTACCTACCACATCGCCGCCGTTGACAACATTGCAATTCGGCGAGGCAAATGCGTACATTTGTGGGGTCTCTCCCCAAACCCCTCCGCCCTCGTAGGTTGCGCCGCCTTCGACCACTCTGTCGGTGGAAGCGCAAGGCATTGCGTTGGTTCCCTGGTCTATGTCGTTGAAGTTGCATCCATTCGAGGTAGATCCGGTTTCCGCGCTGCATCTCGAATAGGTCTGCTTGCTCGCCAGCAGGTACAACTCCGCGTTCGGGCTGCCCTGTGAGGTTCCCGCTTTTTGGTTGATGAGGGCCATCACGCCTGCCATCTCCGGCGTCGCCACGGAGGTTCCGCCAACCTCTTCGGCACCGCCGGTACTGGTGCTGCCGGTTTCGCTGATGTTGGTGCAGGATGCACCGTCATTGGAAACACAGATTAGCGTGGCGCTGTCCAGAGTTCCGTCGCCGGCGAAGAAGCTCACGTCAGGTAGATCGCGCACCCCATCGCTCGGAATGCCGGTGACGCCCGTCTGCCAACTTGGCTTGGGCCACCCGTCGTTGATCAGCGTGATATTGCCGTAGCTGGACCCGGTGCTGGTGTCCGTGGAGTTGCAGGAACCAGCGGTCGTGGAGGTGCCACCGCTGCTAACGACGCAACTGCTGGCACCGCCGCTGCCGCCGACGGTGTCCACGTAATATGCCAACATCGGGTCGCCATCCTGGAAGTAGAGCCCCAGGGAATCCGAGTAAACAAAATTGCACGCTTCTTCGGGCGTAGAGACACCGGTCGCACCCACAATCGAGGCTATCCCCTCCAGGTACGCTGCATTGATCGGATTCAGACAGGTATCGTTCCATGGTGTCTCTGGCACATAGCCTTTGGCCGAAGCCTGCGTGGTGCTGCTGTTGCTTGTGTTCCAGTACGTCGAGGCATTTGAACTGGTGCAGCCATTGATGGTCTGGCCATTGGAGCTGTAGAGAGGATTGCACCAGCTGAAATCTGTGCCGCCGACAGCGGTGTTGTAGGGCGTGGAGGCTAGACCGCTGACGGACAGCCCGTACTGTGCTTCGTAGGGGTTGCCGATCGAGTCTCCGTTATCGTCACAGGAGGGCGAACCAGAATCGCCGGTAGATACGAAGACGGCTATGCCGGCGCTGGCGGCCGTTTGCCACAGGTTGTAGTAGGTAACGTTCGTGGCCGTGCCGTTGAAGAGTTCGCACTGGCCGTAGCTGAGGCTCAAAATGTGGGTGCCGTAGACCGCCGAGCCCTGCACGGAGGCGTTAGTGATCGCCCAATTCGCACCATCATAGAGCGGATCGTTGGTGGGATTGGTTTGGCTGTTGTAAGCGTCGGTGACCAGCACAACCTGCGCGCCGGGAGCTACTGCGCCGGACCACTCGACATCGAGCGAGTTCTCATCGAGGTCGCCACCATTGCAGATATTGGTGCTGCCGGAGCATATTCCGGGGTCGCCGTCCGGGCCGTGCGCGATCACAGGAGCGGTGCCTGCGGGCAGGCCAAAGGCGGTCTTGAAGTTGGAGACGTCCGAGAGATCGATGTCGCTGGTCCCGATAATGGTAATCATCTGCCCGGAGCCGTTGGCGCTGGTGGGCCAACCTGAAGGAAGATTGTAGATTTTGGCGAAGTCAAAAGGCGCGACGTCCTCTTCGACTCCGAGATTGTCGTTGCCAATGTAGAAATCAGGCTTGGGCGAAGACGCGGAATTGGCCGAGGCGGCGGAAGCCCGCGCTCTCAGGGCTCCGGGCGTGAAACCCGTTCCCGACGAGGCCTGCACTTTGACCCAGCCATGGGCATCGGGGTCGAACTGGACCTTACTGCCGATGCGGTGCAGCGGGTGCGGAAAGAAGTTGTGCAACCCCTTGATGCCGACAATCACTGGGGACAGAGCGGCGGGGATCTGCGGATCGGTCATGTTGGCAATGTGAGTTTTACCATTGACTGAAAGGTTGTGAATTTCGGTATGGAAGGCGCTTTCAACCTGGCCGGCTGTGCCGCTGAACTGAATGGTCATGCGGTCGGCCCCAACGCTCTTGACGGCGAAACCGTGACCGGCAAGCCAGCTGGAGATGGTCGAGATATCGGCTTGAGCTGGCCCGAAGCGCTCGCCTATCTGCTGAGGCGTGAGCCACTGATGGAAATTGGGCGAGCTCTGATCGTACTGACTGGCAACAAAAGCGTCAAAAGCAGCCTGTTGCTCAGCATTGCGGCTAAGGACAAGGGTAAGGCCGGCCATGGGGAGATCCGCGCTGCCGGGACCGAGATCGTTTTTGGCGTTTGCAGCAGGAATGGTATTGCCCTTGAGCGTCACGAGGTTGCCCTCGTCGATCGGATCGACGATCCTTCTTGCCGTTGCCAATTGCTGAGTTGCTGCTGTTCCGATGAGCAAGACACTGGCCAGCACACTGAGGGGAATTGAACGCAGGGGACGCATAGTATGGTTTGAACCCTTTCTTCGGAGAAGAACCCCCGAACACACGCAAAGTTGCGTTTCCTACCAAAATTACTCGGGCAATCTTCCTGCCCGCTGGCACTCCACAGACCACCTGAATGCCCAAGGAGTTATAAGCGATTGAATTGTTTCGAGAAGTAGCTGGGTCTTACCTCTCGCATAACTCGGAGCTAAAGCGGTTCCTGTCTGCGCATCTTTTCTTCGCTGGGGAAGAATCTTTGAAGCCATTTCAGAAAAGTTGAATAAGAAGAATCGAACGCCAAATGCAGCTCTACGGATGGGCGATCAATCTGTTTAGACGAGACCCCACCTGGAAAGTTGACCTAGTGTCATCAACTAGATGTAACGAAATTGTCACTTGATCGGCAAATCCCCACCCATCCCAAACCAATCGAGCCCAAGGAAAAACGCCGTCTATCTATATCAATATGCCAGTGGACAGCTATCTGCTGTCCACTGGCACACGTAAACTCTAACCTATCCTTTGTTTATTGTTTCACTGGCAGCACAATAGCTTCCGTGAGCTTGATAGTCCCCTCAAGCTGCGGATCGGCCGAAGACCTGCTGACGTGCACCGTGAAACTACCTGCGTCTGCATGCCATGCAGCCGCCTTCTCGTCATACCAAGTAAAACTCCGCGCCATTAGCGGCACTGTAATATGGCGCGTTTGCCCCGGTTCCAATTCCACGCGCGCAAAACCCTTCAATTCTTGCGGAGGCCGCGTGACTTGCGGATGGTCTTCGCTCACATACACCTGTGCAACGTCGGCACCAGCCTTAGCGCCTGTGTTGGTGATATCAAAACCAACCTCATACGCGCCTTTGCCTGCTCCCGGGTGAATCTCCAGCCCTGAATATTTGAAACTGGTATACGAAAGCCCGAATCCGAACGGGAACAGCGGCTTCACGCCGTTATGTTCGTAGCCTCGGTAGCCCACAAACACATCGTCCTTGTACGGGATCTTCAGCGTTCCCGGGGTCGGGTAGTACCACGCATACGACGGGTTGTCCTTCAGACTCCGCTCCCAACTGATCGGCAGCCGCCCCGAAGGATCTACATCGCCAAACACCACCTCAGCCAGTGCCGTCCCGCCCTCCTGTCCCGGATACCAGTTCTGTAGCAGCCCGGCTACCTTGTCGATCCAGGGTGAAGCATCCACGCTGCCGCCCGCGGTAACCGTCACAATCGTATTCGGATTCGCTGCCGTAATCTTTTCGATCAACTCCACCTGCCCCGGCGGCAGTGCGAATTCGCGATCCGCGCCCTCCGTCTCGATATCAGCGTTATATCCAACGCACAAAATCACCGCATCCGCCTTCTTCGCAATGTCGATCGCCGATTGCTTCACCAGCGTCCCTTCCTGCGCAATCCCGACCTTGATCTCCGCTTCGCCGAACTGCGGCTTGCTCAGTGCCTCCAGCACCACCTTGTGCGGCCCCGGAGTTAACGGCAGCGTCACCTGCGCCAGCGCGAACTTCGGAATCTCCGAGTGGTCAATGACTGTCTGTCCATCGACGATGAGCCGATACTCGCCCTGGTCCTCCACAAACACCACGTGATTTCCTGGCACGCGCGCAAAGTAGTACCCCGTCCAGCGATCAAAGCTTGGCGGTGCGCCCATATTCATAAAGGCGGCCAGCTGATCGGCCGTAATCGCGCTGATCATCTCCTGCATATCCGGATTCGACAGCGCGCTCTGCCCCGTATTCGCTGTCATCAGCGTCTTCGTCGCCACCGGCTTGCCTTCAAACTTGTCGTTGTCGAAGGTATCAACCGTTAGCCCTTGAACAAACTTGTCAGAGAAAAGGCTAAACCCCGAACGCATCGATAAGATTGACAGCTTCGACACCCCCTCGTCATACAAAACGTCGGCTTTCAATCCCAGCCGGTCGCTAATTCCCTTCAGTGCGCTCACCTCTGAGAATGGCGGCACCATCCCGCTGCCGCCTGCCGTCGGAATCGCAGGAAAAGCATCCGGCCCAATCACCGCAATGGTCTTTACCCTGTTTGGATCCAGCGGCAACAGCCCGCCCCGATTCTTCAGCAGGACAATTCCCTCTCGCGCGCCTTGAAGCGCCGCCAGCCGTCCCAGCTGGTTATAGCGTGAGATATCCTCGTCCAGTGGATCATGCTCCATCCACCCGAACCTGTAGCCGTTCCGCAGCAGCCGCCGAACCTTGTCGTCGATCGTCGACTCCTTCACCACGCCGTTCTTAACTGCAGGCAGCAGCGTCTGCTCGTTCATAAATGTCCCGAACGGCATCTCCAGGTCCATTCCGCCGTTGGCCGAGGCCACACCGTCGTGGGTCGCCGTCCAGTCTGACATCATCACGCCGTCGAACCCCCACTGCTGTTTCGCAATCTCCACGTTGAGATGGTAATTCTGCGCGGCGTGCTCGCCGTTCAACAGGTTATAGGAGTCCATCATCGCGCCCACGTGGGCCTGCTTCACCGCAGCCTCGAAGGTCGGCAGATAAATCTCCCTCAGTGCCCGCTCACTCACAATCGAATCTTCGGTAAACCGGAAGTACTCAGAATTGTTGGCCGCGTAATGCTTGATCGTGGCGCTCACGCCCTGCGATTGCACCCCTTCGATATAACCCACCGCAATTTGACTGGCCAGGAATGGATCCTCGCCAAAATATTCGTAATTGCGCCCATTCAATGGGGCGCGATAGATGTTCACCCCCGGCCCTAGGAGGTAGCTTGCTCCGCGCGACCGTGCATCCCGTCCCAACTGCACTCCTACCTGCTCCGCCAACTTCGGGTCCCAACTCGCAGCCAACCCGATCCCCGCTGCGTACGCCGTCGATGGCGGCGGGATATGCGCGCCCACCGGCCCGTCGCTCATCCTGAAAACCGGAATCCCTAGCCGTTCCAGCCCCGCCGAGCCCATCATGCTCGATCCCGAGAGCATGTGGATCTTCTCTTCCAGTGTCATCTTCGTAATGGTGTCATTGATCTTCTTCTCGTCTTCCGCACTCTGTGCGCGCCCCACAACCGCGCCGCCCAGAAGCAACCCCAGCGTCAAAACTGCGATTGAAAAATCGAGAGTCCGTGAAACGGCCTGAAAGGCACTCTGAGTCCCTTTGTAATCGCGCTGCATCTTGCCTCCTGAAATTGGAACCGGGCAATTCTATTCGACGACTCTCTGTTCTGGCCAAGACGACGAACACACATGCATTTGAGCGTCTCGCAACTTAATCCAAAACACCTTTAGATCATGGATATATGATTTTTCCCGAGGCCTCGATTCCTCCCGCTAACTGAAAGGGCGAAACTCTCTGCACCAGGACCAGCAAACAGTCAGATTGCAATAGACAACTGGTGTCTCTATCGAATACCATACCTTTTTCGTGGCTGCGTCCCGTCACATTCGATTGTGACAAGACACTGCCACAATGGTTGCCGATCATGCGAACTTCACTTTTCATCACCTGCTACAACGACACGCTCTTCCCGGAAACAGGACGGGCCGTTGTGCATTTGCTTGAGCGGCTGGGCGTTGAACTCGATTTCAAACCCAAACAAACCTGCTGCGGCCAGATGCACGCCAACACCGGATTCCGCGCTGAAGCCTTTTCCCAGGCCAAGCGCTTCGTTCGCCTTTACCAGGACACCGAGTCCGTGGTAATCCCCTCCTCATCTTGCGTTGCCATGTTTCGCGACCAGTACCCCGGCCTATTCGAAGAGCTCGGAAACGAGGAACTCCGCCAGCAATTCACCGCCCTGTTGCCCCGCGTCTATGAGCTAAGCGAGTTCCTTATCGACAAACTCGGTGTTGAAGACGTGGGCGCCAGCTTCCACCACCGCGTAACCTACCACGCCAGTTGCCACGGAGTCCGCGCTCTCCAGCTCGGCGACCGCCCGTATCGCCTCCTCGCCAAAGTCCGGGGCCTCGCCCAGATGCCCCTCCCAAACAGCGACCGTTGCTGCGGTTTCGGCGGGACATTCTCCATCAAGAATGCTGAAGTCTCCTCCGCCATGCTGGCCGTCAAGCTCCAGGACATCGTAGCCACTGGCGCCGAATATTGCACAGCTCTCGACAACAGCTGCCTTATGCATCTCGGCGGCGCCATGCATCGCCAATACGCCAGCATGAAGACCATCCACCTGGCACAGATCCTCGCCAGCACTGAAGCCCCCACCGCCGAGTTGAGGGAGGCCGTCGCATGAGCGAGCTTGCCAACCACCCCATTCTCGACCCCACCATCGCGCCGCCGTTTCCGGTTGCTGCCCTGCCCGTTCTGCGCAATCCCCAACTGCGCAAGAACGTAGGCCACGCCATCGACGTGATCCAGACCAAGCGCGCCAAGCTCGTGACCGAAAAGAAAGATTGGCAGCAGCTCCGTTCCTCTGCCTCTGCCATCCGCGCGCATGTCCTTGAAAACCTCGGGTTTTATCTTGAGCAATTTGAAACCCGCTGCACCGCCGCCGGAGGCACCGTCCACTGGGCCACCGATGCCGACGAAGCGCGCCAGATCATCCTCAACATCCTGCGCGAAGAAAAAGCCGATGAAGTCATCAAAATCAAAACCATGACCTCGGCGGAAATCCAGTTAAACCCCTTCCTTGAAAAATCGGGAATCAAAGCCTATGAAACCGACCTCGCGGAAATCATCCTTCAATTAGGCCAGGAAGAGCCCTCCCACATCGTTGTTCCCGCCCTCCACATCAATCGCAGCCAGGTGCGCGACATCTTCTCCCGCACCATGGGACTCAAAGATCTCTCCGACGAGCCCAAAGAACTCACCAGCGCGGCCCGCAACTATCTCCGCCAGAAATTCCTCACCATCCCCACCGCCATCAGCGGCGCAAATTTCCTCGTCGCTGAAACCGGTTCGGTGGTCGTCGTCGAGTCGGAAGGCAACGGCCGCATGTGTCTCACCCTCCCCCGCACCCTCATTACTCTGGCCGGAATCGAGAAGGTGCTGCCCCGCTTCCAGGATCTTGAAGTCATGCTTCAGATCCTGGCCCGTTCCGCCACCGGCGAGCGCATGAATCCCTACAACTCGCTCTGGACGGGAGCAGCAACTGGCGATGGCCCCGAGCGCTTTCACGTCGTCCTGCTCGACAATGGCCGCTCCGGCATCCTCTCCAAACCCAAGGAACGCCAGACCCTCAAGTGCATTCGTTGCGCAGCCTGCATGAACGCCTGCCCCGTCTACCGCCAGACTGGCGGTCACGCTTATGGCTCCGTTTATCCCGGCCCCATCGGCGCAATCCTCACGCCCCAGCTCATGCAGATGCACCACGCCCAATCGCTCCCCTACGCCTCCTCTCTCTGCGGTGCCTGCTACGAAGTCTGCCCCGTCAAAATCAATATTCCCGAAGTGCTCATTAATCTCCGCGCCCAGGTCACCGACCAGGAACGCGGTCGCATCGGTCGCTTCTTTGATCCCATCTACCTCGGCATGAGAATCGCCAACCTCCTGTTCGCCCGAGCCTGGATATTCCACACCGCGCAGTGGTTCGGCCGCATCGGCCTCCGTCTCTTCACCCGCAAGGACGGGTGGATTCATTCCCTCCCCAGCCTCGGCGGCAAATGGACTCAAACCCGCGATCTCCGCGGCCTCCCCGACCAAACCTTCCACGGCTGGTGGGCCGAGCGCGCCAAGGAGGCAAAATGACCACGCCCCATGCCTCCCGCCAAAAGATCCTCGACCGCATTCGCACCGCGACCAATTCCGCGGCTCAGAGTTCAGTTCTCGTCGCCGGCGAATACGCCGTTCTGCCCCGCACCTACACGCGCAAAGGCCAGCTCACACTTGAAGCTCGCATTCAATTAATGATCGAGCGTCTCCGCGAATACGATACAGACGTAGTCGAGTGCATGCCGGAAGCCCTGCCCACAACCATCGCCCACCAGCTCTTTGCAAGTGGCAAGAGTGTGTTTGTCGCACCTCCGGGGCTGCCCGCCGAGTGGCTCGTCGAGGGCCTCGACTGGAAGGTCGATCATGGGCTCGCCACCGCCGAAATCGAGCAAACCGAAGGAGTCGTCACCGCTGCCTTCTGCGGTGTCGCGGACTCTGGCACCATCGTTCTCCATCACTCCGTCGCCGAAGGCCGGCGTGTCCTCACTCTTCTTCCCGACTGGCACCTATGCATCCTGCGCGCCAGTCAAATCGTCGAAACATTACCTGAATATTTTGACCGCTGTCCGCATCCGCCGCATCTGGCCACAACCATCTCCGGACCCAGTGCCACGGCAGATATTGAAATGACGCGTATCAAGGGGGTCCATGGACCTCGCTTCCTCCATGTCATCGTGGTTCGAGACCTGGGAGTTTCTCCAACAGTTCAGTGAGACCAGCGCAGCTGGCCTCTACCAAAAGGGGTCTGACTTATGAACAATTCGAAAATTGCACAATCCGGGAACTCAATCTCCGCAGACATAAATCAAGCAGACTTCGCCCAGGCGTTTCAAGTCCTGGACAGCTTCAAGGTCGAAATTCCCTCCTGGGGATTTGCCAACACCGGCACACGCTTCGGCAAATTTGTGCAGGCCGCCGCCGCCGTCACCATCGAGGAGAAATTCTCTGACGCCGCCGAGGTCAACCGCCTCACAGGCGCCACTCCCACGCTAGCTCTGCATGTTCTCTGGGATCTTTCCAATGGCATCGGCGACGTCCCCGAGGTCAAATCCCTCGAAAAGCGCCACGGCATCCGCGCCGGCTCCATCAATCCCAATCTCTTTCAGGACCAGGAGTACAAGTTCGGTTCCCTCTGCAATCCCTCCCCGGAAATCCGCGAGCAAGCCATCGCCCACCTCCTCGACTCCATTGAAATCTCAAAGAAGCTTGGTTCTCGCGATCTCTCCCTCTGGCTGCCCGACGGCTCCAACTATCCCGGCACCCAGAGCATTCGCAAACGCATCGGCTGGCTTGAGGACGCGCTGCGCACCGCTCATGACCACCTCGCCTCCCATCAGCAGTTGCTCATCGAATACAAGCCCTTCGAGCCGGCCTTCTACCACACCGACATCGCCGACTGGGGTATGGCCTCGCATCTCGCCCGCCAGGCAGGTCCGCAAGCCCGTGTACTTGTCGACACAGGCCATCACTATTCCTCCCAAAACATCGAACAGATCGTAGCTTGGCTGCTCCACACTGGCCTCCTCGGCGGCTTCCATTTCAACGACCGTCGCTACGCCGACGACGACCTCACCCTTGGCTCCATCGACCCTTATCAGATCTTCCGCATCTTCCATGAGCTGCACAGCACTCCGATCGAAAACCTGCCTCCCGCCGGCGTGGCGTTCATGATCGACCAGAGCCACAACCTGAAAGGCAAAGTCGAAGCCATGGTCCAGACTGTAGTCACCGCGCAGGAACTCTGGCTCAAGGCCGCGTTCGTCGATCGAGAGCAGCTTGCCGAGCTTCAGCAGTCCTGTGACCTGGTCGCCGCTGAAGAGCTCTTCCGCGGTGCCTTCTGGCGCGATGTCCGGCCCATCGTCGCTGCCTGGCGTGAAGCGCGCAACTTGCCTACCGATCCGCTCGCTGCCTTGCGTGCCGGCGGTTATGTGGAACGCATTGCCCGCGAACGCGGAAATCGGAGCTCCGTGGTTAACAGCTACGCCTGAGAGAGGTTATTCTAGTGTGCAACCTGCTGTTCATCTAGAAATAATCTCGGAGGCACGCGGTTGCCCAAGGCAAAAATCAAGCGGCTCTACCTGATCCCCATCCTCTCCAAAGCACTCGACGTGCTCGAGCTGTTGGAGCAGAATCACGCCCCCGTCACCCTCGAAGACGTCTACCAGAAGACCCAGATCTCCAAAACCAGCGTCTACCGTATCCTCAAGACTCTCGTCCATCGCGGTTATGTGGCCCAAGCACAGAACGGCCTCTACCGCCTTGTCTCGCGCCCTCGCCGTCTGCGTTTCGGCTTCGCCGCGCAATCTGCTGAGATGCCCTTCTCCGTCGCTGTCGCGCAAAGCATCACCGCGGCCGCGGCCGCATCCGGTGTAGAACTCATCATCCTCGATAACCGCTATGACCCCGACGTCGCCATCCAGAACGCCGAAGAATTCGTCGCCAAACGCGTCGACCTGGTCCTTGAATTCCAGGTCGAAGAGCGTGTAGCTCCCCGTGTCGCCTACATTTTCAAGAAGGCCGACATCCCGCTCGTCGCCATTGACGTGCCCCATCCCAACGCCACATACTTCGGCGTTGATAACTTCGAAGTCGGTTTCGAAGCCGGATCCATGCTCGCCCAGCACGCCCTCCGCAAATGGAAGGGCAAAGTCGACTGGGTTTTCGGCGTCGGATTTTCTGAGGCCGGCAGCTTCGTCCAGAGCCGCATCACCGGCGCATTCGACGGCATTCGCGATCGCCTCGCCGATCTCACTCCTGACCGCTTCATTCAGCTCGATGGCCGCGGCATGCGTCAGCCCAGCCAACTCGCCATCTCCGATCTTCTTCGTGGCCGCCGCAAAGGCGAGCGCACCCTCGTAGCCGCCGCCACTGATTCCAGCGCTCTCGGCGTCCTCGATGCCGTCCGTCAGGCCGGTCGCGAGCAGGACTTCGCCATCGTCGGCCAGGACTGCATCCCTGAAGTCATCGAAGAAATGCGCACGGGCAAAAGCGCCATCGTAGGCTCCATCTCCCACGAAGTCGAGACCTACGGCCCCCGCCTCATCCAACTAGGCATAGCCTTGCTCCGCGGCTACACCGTCCCCCCCTACAACTACGTCCGCCACAAAGCCGTAACCCCAGAATCCCTCGGAGCAGAAGAGCAGACGTAGCTCGAACGCGAAGATCATCACCAGCGTCATTTCGATTGACCATTGCGAGAAGCCCGCAAAGGACTGAGCCGCGGAACCATCCCGTAATAGATCATGTCCACATTGACCATCCCGAAAGCCGCATCGATGATGAAGTCTTTCATCGTGTTCGCGTGGGTTCTCCTCGTTCTCTTGACAGTCTTCCCTCAGGTGCCCGCGGTTAATCCCGCACCCACATTCGACGTGGTGTCTATCCATCTATCGCCGCCTTCGCCCGACGGACATAACCACATCTGGAACGACATTCACGATAGCCACTTCCGCACCGGCAATCTCTCCATCCGCGACTTGATTCAGTACGCATACAACCTGCCCAAATCCCAGATTCTCGGCGGTCCTCCGTGGCTCAATTCCACCATGTACGACATCGATGCCAAATGTGACCCTGAAGTGGATGCCCGGTTGAAGGCGATGTCAGGCGACGAAGCAACGCAACAAAAATTCCTCATGGTGCAGGCTCTGCTCGCTGACCGGTTCGCTCTCGTCACACACAACGAAACACGCGAACTTCCCATCTACAACCTGGTCTTGGCGAAAGGCGGTCCGAAGTTCCAGCCTTCAACACGGAACGGCACCACCATCGACACGTGGCGTTCCCGCATGCACGTGGCAGGCAGCGACGACACCATCGGCTTGCTCGCGCGTGAACTGGCCCAGTTGCAGGGCCGCGTCGTCCTCAATAAGACCGGTCTCACTGGCCGCTACGACCTGACCCTCCGCTGGACGCCTGATGACGCGCCGCCTCCGATGCTCAACGGCGCGCCCGATGCCAATGCGCCACCGGGTCTGCTCACAGCCATTCAGGAGCAGCTAGGACTCAAGCTCGAACCCAGCAAAGGCCCGGTCGAAGTCCTCGTCATCGACCACATCGAACAGCCTTCTCCAAACTAGGAATGCTGTTTGAATCTCATCGCTGGGTCATTGACCGTTCTTTAAACCTGGTTCTCTTGAATGCCCGTGATGAGGAGCCACGCGGCTGAAATGAAGAAAGCGAAGGAGAGCACCATCGCCACGGAGGCAACGTAAAGTCCGGCAACATATCCCGAAATAAGTAAGATCGAACCCATGATCTGAGCTACGTAACAAGATGTGCCCACGATGAAGCGACCGATGCTGAGCCCCACCGAGCTTCTGCCCATTTTTGTGGCGCGGACGTAGACCCGTATGTAAGTAATCGTCGGAACGAGCGTAACAACCAACCACTCAACGCCGATCCATTGATAGTTTTGACTCCCAATTAGGGCGAATGCGCAGATCATGAAGACGGCGGTGAATCCCGTCAACGTTGCGATGGCACGATTTTTATGGGTTGCATCGCGAGTGATGATCGAAAGATTGATCGACATGGCTATAAACACCAAGCCCGCCAGAGCCGCCGCTCCGCCTCCTACCATAAGGAAGAAATTGTCCCATTGGTGGATATCCATTGCACTTTACGATACTAGAAAGAAAATGATCCGGCCATTTTCTTCGGTCTGGAAGCCTCTTCGTCCTATTGCAAATCGTTGATCGTCGCGCTCATCATGAGGGAACAATACGAATCGAAAGCCTGCCCTCCGTAGTGAGGGACGTCCATCTTATAGGTGGACTCTCAAAATCCATCCCAGAAATAGATTCCCTATTGCTTTCAGGTGTATCATTAAACCGTCGCGTAACCCATCCTTCGTAAAGTGGTGTCTATGACCCAGGCAATCCTCGCTCCCGTCACCCTCAAGTTCCTCGAAGACCGTTGGGACTCCAACGTAGCCGCAGCTTTGGACGAGCCCGAGCTCCTCCGCTACCGCTCCAATCTCCTCGGCTCCGACCTGCGCCTCACTAACTTTGCCGGCGGCAACACCAGCTCCAAAGTCACTGAGGCCGATCCCCTCACCGGCGAGCCCGTTCAAGTCCTCTGGGTCAAGGGCTCCGGCGGCGATCTCGGCAGCATCAAGCGCACCGGCTTCGCCACTCTCTATCAGGAAAAGCTCCTCTCTCTCGAGCGCAGCTATAAAGGTGTCGATCACGAAGACGACATGGTCCCCATGTACGCCATCGCCGCCTTCCGCAACAATCCCGTAGCCGCCTCCATTGACACGCCGCTCCACGGCTTTCTTCCCTTCCCGCACGTCGATCATCTTCATCCCGACTGGGGCATCGCGCTAGCAGCATCGGCCAACGGCCTCGAAAAGATGAAGGAATTCAATCGCGAATTCAGCCACTCTCTCGTCTGGATTCCCTGGCAGCGTCCCGGCTTCGAGCTCGGCCTCATGATGCGCAACGCCGTCCGCGACAATCCCGGCTGCGATGGCATCGTCCTCGGCGGCCACGGCCTCTTCACCTGGGGCAACACGCAGCGCGAGTGCTACCTCAACACCATCACTCTCATTGACCAAATCGGCCAGTTCATTGAGCGTCACGGCATCGCCAAAGGCCCCATCCGCTTCGGCGGCCAAGCCATCTCCCCACGCGAAAACCGCCGCGATCTCGCCACTCAAATCGCCCCTTACCTCCGCGGCCGCGTCAGCACACAGAACCGCTGGATTCTCAGCTTCACCGACGCCCCCGACGTCCTTCAGTTCGTCAGCTCCGCGCACGCCAAAGATCTGGCCTTCCTCGGCACCAGTTGCCCTGATCACTTCATCCGCACCAAGATTCGCCCGCTCTTCATTCCCTGGCCCGCCAGCGCCGACGTCGCAGCGCTCAAGCAGCAAATCAACGCGTCGCTAGACGAATACCGTCAGCAATATCGCGACTACTACAACTCCTTCGCCACGCCCGACTCGCCCGCCCTCCGTGATCAAAGCCCCACCGTCGTCCTCATTCAGGGCCTGGGCATGTTCAGCTTCGGCAAAAACAAAACCGAAGCCCGCATCACCGGCGAGTTCTACACCAACGCCATCCACGTGATGGAAGGCGCATCACTCCTCTCCGAAGGTGAGGTAAAGGGCCCCCTCCCTCAATGCGGCCCGCATAACGATCCAGCCAGCTTCAAAGTGTTCACCAACTACGTCGCGCTCCCTGCCCTTGAAGCCTTCCGCATCGAATACTGGGCCATGGAAGAAGCAAAAATCCGTCGCCAGCCTCCCGAGAAAGAGCTAAGCCGCCGCATCGCCCTCATCGTCGGTGGAGGCAGCGGCATCGGCCGTGAAGTCGCCCTACTCGCCGCAGCCCGTGGCGCTCACGTCGTAGTAGCAGACCGCGATGAAGCAGCCGCCGTTCGTGTAACTGACGAGTTGAAGACCGTCACTTCAAAAGAATTCACAGCCACCACGCCTGTAGACATCCGCAGCCGTGAAGCCATCACTCAGGCCATTCGCGCCACCGTCGCAGCCTTCGGCGGTGTCGACATCCTCATCAACACCGCCGCTCTCTTCCCGTCCTCGCCCGACGGCATCGTTCCCGACGCCATGTGGGCCACCACACTCGACATCAACGTAACCGCCAACTACCTTCTCGCCGACGAAGCCGCCAAGTTTTTCGCGGAGCAAAATCTAGACGGCTCCATCGTCCTCACCAGCTCCGCCAATGCGGTTGTCGCCAAGCGCGGCTCCGAGGCCTACGACGTCAGTAAGGCCGCTCTCTCGCATCTAGTCCGCGAACTCGCCGTCGCCCTCAGCCCCAAAGTCCGCGTCAACGGGATCAGCCCCGCCACTGTCGTCAAAGGGTCAACCATGTTCCCTCGCGACCGCGTCCGCGCCTCGCTCACCAAGTACAACATCCCCTTCGACGACTCACTCACGGACGACGAACTGCGCAACCTGCTAGCCGCCTTCTATGCCAAGCGCACCCTCACCCATCAACCCATCGACCCATCCGACTGCGCGGAAGCCATCCTCTTTTTAGCCAGCCCCAAAGCCCGCTGCACCTCCGGCCACATGATCCCGGTAGACGGCGGCCTGACCGAAGCCTTCCTGCGATAGAAAACTTCGCTTTCCAATAAAACTGGGTGCCCCAGGTCCGGGTTTTCGGACCTGGGATATCACAAATCCCAATCATCCAACCTACAAACCGCAAAGATCTCTCCAACCATGCAACAACCCGCAAGAATAGCCATCGATCTAGGCGCCGAGAGCTGCCGCGTTTCCCTGCTCCGCTGGTCCGACAGCACCCCGTCTATCGAAGTCATCCATCGCATCCCCAACGGCCCTGTCCATCGCGGCCCCTGCATGCACTGGCCTCTCGCAACCATCCTTGCCGGCGTCGAGACTGGTCTTCGCAAAGCAGCCGGGTTCGCACCAGAAGGGATAGCCTCCATCGCCGTCGATAGTTGGGGAGTTGACTACGTCCGACTCAATCCCGATGGCACGCCGCTCCGCGACCCCTTCTGCTATCGCGACGAGCGCACCGTCGCCACCAAGGAATCCGCTGACCGCCTCATCGCGCCCATCGACCTCTATCAGCGCACCGGCGTCCTGCCTCATCGCATCAACACGGTCTATCAGCTACTCGCTGACCCAGCCTGTGGCATCGACGCGAACGCGCCCTGGGTCACTATGCCCGAGTTTGTTCTTCACTGGCTCGGCGGCCGCCGCGTAGCCGAGTACACCCACGCCACCCACACCGGTCTAGTCGATCTCACAACCGGCAACTGGGACACCGAACTCTTTCGTCTCCTCCATCTACCCATCGACGCCGCTCCACCCATAGTTTCCGCAGGCACTGTTCTCGGCCACCTTCAAGGCCCGCTCGCCACACTTGAAGCTTTCCGTCACACCCAGCTCATAGTCCCTGCCTGTCACGACACCGCTTCCGCCATCGCCGCCATCCCCGCCAATCTTGCCACAACTCTCTACATCTCCTCCGGCACATGGTCGCTCGTCGGCACGCGCACCAATGCACCCGTTACTACGCTCGAGGCCTTCAAGGCCGGATACACCAACCTCGGCGCAGCCACCGGTGATCTCCTCTTCCACACCATCATCAACAGCATGTGGATGCTCAAGCAGTGCATGGACTCCTGGTGCGCCGAGGGCCGCCCCTGTCCCATCGAAGACCTCATTCAACGCGCCTCCACCGCTCAGCCAGCCGGCATCATCGACGTCGACGCTGAGCCCCTCCTCCTCGACTCCGGCATGCCTCAGCGCATCAACAACGAACTCGTCCGCGCTGGTTACGCGTCCATCGCCGATATCGCCGGCAACGAACCAATCTTTGCCCGCATCATCTTCGAGAGTCTCGCCGCACGTTACGCCTCTGCTCTGTCGAGTCTCGAAAAAATGCTTGGCCGCAAATTGGAACGCATTCACATCCTGGGCGGTGCAAGTCGCAACAAGCTCCTCACGGAATTGACTGCGCAACGCACAGGTCTCCCTGTGGAAATCGGCCATCCGGAGAGTACCACCATCGGGAACTTTGCCATTCAGTTGGCGGCCAGCGAATCAAACGGCCACTCGCTCAGCGCCAAATCGGTAAGTCAATGGGCGCAATATCTGTGTAAATGTTAAAGATCTGTCACATACTTCTGCATTTTATGACCAAAGTACCTGCGTTTCCCGGCACACAACAGGCTCTCCGCGCATAGCTAACCCTAAAGTGTCATAAAATATGTCCAATGTTGCACTTAGATGGGACCAAAGAGGGAATCCAAACAATAACCTCGGAGGGCTATAGTGAACTCAATCGAGGAGTAACTATGGCAACGATGTTATCGATGCAAGATTTTTTTAAGACCGACCTCTTTTCGGGACCTGAACAAAAACCACAATCCATATCTGAAACGGGCGTCCGCAAATCAATCCTCGAAGATCTCGCACTAAAGATCCTCTATCTATCCGGTGCTCTATCCGTTCTCGACCTCTCCGACAGGATGAAGCTCAGTTTCGAAGTGGCCAATGACCTGTTCATCCACATGCGGACAGAGCGTTTCTGCCAAGTCACCGGCATGGTTGGCAATATTCCCAATATCTCCATCACCTCTGACGGTCGGACCAGAGCCATGGAACTCCTGTTCCAGAGCCACTATGCCGGCCCCGCGCCAGTCGCTCTGGACAGATACGTCGAGCAGGTTAAGAAGCAGAGCGTCCGCGACGTGCAAGTGCGGCCTGAGAATGTAGAGCGCGCTTTTGCTCACCTGGTCGTAGATCGCGCAAAGCTTCGCCAATTCGGCACAGCTCTCAATTCAGGTTCTGCAGTCTTCCTCTATGGACCTCCCGGAACAGGAAAAACGACTTACGCGGAAACCTTGTCGCGTGTGCTCGCTGAAGATGAAGTTTGGATTCCTCATGCCGTGGAAGTTGATGGAGAAATCATTACTGTATTCGATCCAAGCGTTCACCAGTCCGTTGATCAGTCCGGCTCGAAAGAGCATGACGAGCGCTGGGTGCTTTGCCAGCGTCCCAAGATCTTGGTTGGTGGCGAACTGACCGTCGACATGCTCGATTTGCAATTCAATCCGCAGACAAAATTCTACGTTGGCCCAGTGCAGATGAAGGCCAATAACGGCGTGCTCATCATTGACGATTTCGGACGCCAGCGCGTGCGCCCCGACGAGTTGCTCAACCGCTGGGTCGTTCCGCTCGATCGCAGAATCGACTTTCTTACCCTTGCCGGCGGAAAGAAAATTGAGATGCCTTTCGAGATGCTGGTTGTCTTCGCATCCAACATGGATCCGGCAGAGTTGGTCGATGGCGCATTCCTGCGCAGGATTCAGACCAAGATCAAGGTCGGCGCAGTGACCGACGAAGAGTTCACTGAAATCTTCCGCCGCTTCGCTAAAGAAAAAGAAGTCGAATGGGAAGATGGAATCTGCAATGACCTCATCCATTTCATTCGCCGCGCACTCAATCAGGACCTGCGCTCGTGCTATCCCAGAGACATCGTGAACCAGGTATGTTGGTCCGCCCGCTACGAAGGAAAGAAACCTTATATCGATCGCGCAGCACTTACTCGTGCAGTCGAAGCTTACTTCCTGCCGGCTAACTAATCAGTGGCCAGTGACACCGCCCTTGTCGTGTACTTTCGCAAGAAAGATCGCGGCAAGGGTTGGCTTTTTTGCTGAATGTACTTATTCTTTCGTATAGGTTCTCCCAGCCTAAGTTCTCCGCCCGAGTTTCCCCCTTGATCAACTTATTCCAGCTCTGAAACCCGACAATCCCACACATCACTTACTGACCTGTTTTGATCACAAGGCGTAAATTATTGCCGCTGCCAATCCACACTCCTACCCCGCAAGTGAGGGATTCAAGTCTTTCACCTCGCATTTCATCGCCTTTCACGACCCGTTCCTGATATCCTCCTGACTATCCATCAATTCTTCCGTCGCTCAACGCAACTTGCTGGGACGGGATGGGTATAACGAGATGCGGTTGCTGCTCAAAGTGCAACCCAAGGAGAGAGAAAGACATGTGCAAGAATTTCCGCTGGATGCTTTTAGTATTTGGAATGTTAGCGGCGGTTGCGTCCCTCACAACGCAGGCTCAAGAGGTCCCTGGCCCCCATCCCCGCTATCTGCACGCATTGAGCGACCTGCGTGCTGCCCGCCACTATCTTCATGATGGATGGGCCTGGGGGCCTGTTCGTCACGACGACGATATGGCGATTGCCGAGATCGACCACGCGATCGACGAAATCAAGCGGGCCGCTATCGACGACGGCAAGGGCCTGAACGATCCCTTCACCATCGACACACACCTGAGCCCGCATGATCGCTTCCGCAAAGCGAATGAGCTTCTCTGGTCAGCGCACAATGATCTATCCAAGGCAGAAGATGTGCCCGAGTCTCGCGGATTGAGAGACCGCGCCATCATGCACGTGGATGAAGCCCACCGTATCGTAGACAACGCGGAACGCACCGCGCACTGGGAATAACCGCCGTCTGAGTCCTGCATCTATGATTCCACCTCAGACGCAATGTCATTGCGTCTGAGGTGGATAGTCTGAATCAAACAGTCTCCAACACTACCGGTAACTCGTGGAGTGCGTCATAAATAGAGACATCTATAGAGCCAGCCTCCTTACGGGTAGGTGATCTCGGTCTGTCGACGAGGTACGAATTTGAACTGGATCGTAACCCGCATCGCCGTTGGTTGGCCGTTCACAAGGTAAAGTCTGTATGTCCATTGCCTCAGCGCGTTCATGCAGGCATTGGGCATCACTCGTCCTGCCGAATAGTAATGCACTTCGGCGTCAAGGTCCTTGATGTCTGTCACAGTCCCATCCGGTCGAACCGTGTATTCCAGCCGCATCGTACCGGCTGTTGCCAGCATCGGGGGCAGTTGCATGGGGTTGATAGGAGCCGGGTGCCTGCAGTGAACCCCCAAAGTGAGACATTTTAGGAAGTCACAGTTTGCAGCGAATGGGGGGCTGCAAATGCGAAGGAATAGGAGTTACACGGAGGAATTCCGGCGACTCGCGGTGGCGCGGAT
>JBEKPF010000033.1:0-89311 GCA_049521035.1 Occallatibacter sp.
GTCTCTGACGTCGGTACCGTCCTCGCTCATCGTGGCGTAGGCGATTACACCCTCTCCATGTCCCACTTCTTCGATCTCACCGGCGCATCCTTCGCCGCACTCCGTCTCCCCGCCGCACTGGCCGCCGTTGCCCTGCTCATCGGCCCCGCCATCGGCTGGCTGCTTCGGTTAAAAGGAAAGCACGTCGCCGCCACCGTCAGCCTGGCTCTCACCTCGGCCGTCTTCCTCATCGCCGCGCACATCGCTTTCGCCCGCTTCGATCCCATGCTCGGCTCCAAGCAGTTCGCCGACACCATCATCCAGAAAGGCTCGCCCACAGACACCTTCATCATCCTCGGCGAGCAGTCTGACGCCTCTTCCGTCGTCTTCTACACGCACAAGTTCTTCGCAGGCAAACCAGCGTTGCTGGTCCTCCCGCGCTGCGGCCAGCATGGTGAAGGCACACCGCTGCTCTGGGGCTCCTGCTACCCCGACGCCCCCAATATTTTCCTGTCCGATGAGGAGCTTTCCAAAGTCTGGGGTACCGGCGAGCGCAAGTGGCTCTTTGCCCAGGACATCAACCAGCAAAAAGCCGAGAGTCTTCTGGCTGGCCGTCTCTACGCCGTCCAATCCCTCGCAGACAAAGCGCTATGGACCGACCGTCCCCTCCAATAGCGCTGCGTTCTCCGAAATCACGGCTTAAACGGGTACTTCGTCCAACCGGCGATCGTCTCCTCCACGTCCTGTCCGCTCACTACGATCGATGAGGAATCGTCGAGCTTATATCTCTCCCGCAACAGACGCAGGCTCTCACGCTCCTTCTTCTCCTCGTGCGAATAGAACCGCGCCTTCTCAAACTCGTGGTTCGCAATCGAACCCTCCATGCGGTGAACAATGAACCTGATGCTCTTCTGCAGTTCGGCGACGTCTTCGGGAGGCGCAGCCTGGCGCAACTTCACCCGCGATCCCGCCGCGTCCAGCAACTCCAGCGCCTTGCCCGGAAGCGCGCTCTCCGGCAGATACCGGCCGGACTCCCGCGCCGCGCGCTCAAGAGCCTCGTCGCTATAAGTCAACTCGTAGAATTTCTCGCACTGTCCTTTCCGAGCCTGCAATACGCCGAGCGTGGTTTCCGCGTCCATCGCCCGCACGTGAATCGCACGGAAACACTCATCAATCCAAGGAACCGCCTGAGTCAGTGTCTTGTACTCCTCAGGAGTGATCGCCCCGATGCACTGTATCTTGCCCCGGACAAGCGCCGGCCTGAACAGTTCCACTGCGCTGAGAGATTTCAATCGGGAGGTCGACAAAAGAGCGGCCAGTTCGTCAATGAACAGGATGACATGGGGAGCATCCAGCAACGCCTTCACGATGGTCCCCAGCCGGTCTTCCAGTCGCGAGCGATCCGCAAGCAATTTGGCGATCTGACCTCCAACCTCTTCGGGTTTCGGTCGGTCCTTTGTCCCGCCTCCGCTCCGTTCCATATCCAGAACGACAATCCGCTTCTCTGCCAGAAATGGAGGAGCCTCGCCATCCGCAATTCGCTGCGCCAACCCCTCCACCATGGCCTTCTTTCCAACACCCCGCTCGCCAATCAGAATTGGATTCCTGTGTTCGCGGCGACAAAGAATCTCGATGACTGCGGCCAGTTCCTGCTCGCGGCCAACCACCGGCTCAAGTTCGCCGTCCAGTGCCGCTTGCGTCAGGTCACGGGAGAACTCGCCCAGCGGCATAGGCGCCGGAGCACCCCGCTCCAGAGGCTTATGAGGCGCTTCGGTCAGTTCCTCCCGCACCTTGTCCAGTTGCAGCCCGCGTTCCTTCAGCAGGGTTGCGGCAAGGCCTTTCTCCTCGCGCAGCAAACCCAGCAGCAGATGTTCCGGGCCGATCTGCTTATTGCTCAGCCGCTCCGCCTCTTCCGCCGCGTAAGCCAGGATGCGTTTACACTCGTCGGAAAGCGGTAGGTCCACACTCGTAGCGACCTTTTCCCGGATAACCGTGTGCGTCTCAATCTGTTTGCGTATCGACTCCACCACAGCGTGTGAACGCAGGAAGCGGCTCGTCAGCGCCTTGTCCTCGCGCACCAAACCCAGCAGCAGGTGCTCCGTCTCAATATAGGGCGATCCAAACTGGCTGGCCTCATAACGCGCAAAAAAGATCACACGCCGTGCCTTCTCCGTGTACCTTTCAAACATTTGCCTCCGCTCCTCTCCCACGTAGTCCAGAGATGATTGTCCCCAGCGCCCTATGAATGGTCCATGAATGTTAACTTCGGCGCTCCGGCTCTTCTTCCACGACTGCCGCTGATGATTGTAAGTCCACAAATTGCCCTGGTCTGTTATCGTCCTTTCTGATAGACGATAAGTACCATGCCTCGTCCCGCCAAACCAAAACAGAAACCTCCGCACGCTTTCGTTGTGGAAGCCCTCATGCCCTTGAATCCCGAGGTCCGCCGCATGTTTTCTGGTTTTGCCGTCTACCTGGGCGACCACATAGTCCTTATGCTCCGGGATCATCCCAAATATCCGCGGGACAACGGCATTTGGCTCGTTCTTTCCGAAAGCACCAACCCCAAAGATCCAGAACTTCGCCGCGAATTTCCTTCCCTCCGTTCCATCGAGCTCCTGGGAGATAAAATCGGCCACTGGCTCGTCATCCCCAGTGACAGCCCAGCCTTTGAGTCGGAGGCACTCCATGCCTGCGATCTTCTGCTCCGCCATGACCCTCGCATCGGCCGAGTTCCTGAGTCGAGAAGATAGCCTGCGCCATAAGAAAAAACGGCGTGGACCCGAGAGTCCACGCCGAAGTAAGAAGCAACAACTCGATGGTTTAGAACTCAGCCCGCACCGCAATCTGTCCCGTGCGCGCACCGCCGTAGTCTGATCCAATCGTGCCGGAAACAAGTCCGAAGCTGCCTGAACTGAGGTTCATATTCGGGTCGCTCAGGTTGGTGTGATTCAGCACATTGGTAAATGTCCCTTCCGCCTTTACCCTGAATCGCTCGGTGATCGGGAAAGTCTTGCTCAACCCTGACGAAAGGTTCACCAGTCCCGGCCCTGCCACCGAACCAACCTGGCTATTGCCGAATCGACCGATGGGCAGTGGATGGGGTCCGTTCGCGACGAACGTTCCATTCGCTTGCGGCGTATATCCGGCTCCAGTGGTGCAGGCGTTGCCAACTATCCATGAAGGATCGCCGGGGCACGCAAATGCAGCAGCGTTAGTCCAGTTGAAGCGGTTTTTGCCGGCAGGATTGACGTTAATACCTGAAAGCTGATCCGCGTGTTGATTGCGGTGCCCCGTATCAAAACTCCCTGTTCCATTCCCGAAAGCGCCGTCCAGGCCTGATCCGGTGCCTGAAGGATCGCCCTGTCCGTCCGGGAAGTATGGCGTTTCGAAGGGCCCCGTCTGCAATGTAAAGATGGAGGACAACCGCCATCCGCCCACCACCAGGTCAGCCGCTCGTGGCATATCAGCGCCAATCATCTTGCCCCGGCCAATGGGAAGGTCGTAGAGAGCGGTTGTGTTCCAGCGCAGCCGGCGTGTTCCGTAGACGTTCCCGAAGTCGACGTGACGGTTGAGGATCGAGGTTGCCCGTTGGCCCCCGCCCTCACCTCCGAAACCATTACCGTTGGCATCTGAACCGGCCGGACCCTGGTTGTCGGCAAGCGCCTTGGCCCAGGTGAAGTCGGAGTGGTACTCCAGACCGCGCTGCAAGCGGTGACTAGCCTCCGCCTGCAGAGAGTTGTAACTCTCGTTGGCTCCGGTAGCGCGCGTGTTGATGCGGCCCCAGTTGGGGAACAGCCGCGATGAGATCGGCGCGTTGAAGGCCGAGACCGTCGTCGAGTAAGGCAGCGTGTTCTCATCCGGCGCCCAAACCAGTTGATGAGTCTCGGAGCCAATGTACGAGAGACGCATTGCGTAACCCGATCCAAGATCGTGATCCACGCTCAGAGACCATTGCTCGGTGTATGGATCTTTCCAATTGGTGCTATTCGCGGTACCGAAATAGTCAGTGCCGTAGGCGGGCGCGGACACGCCGCCAACTCCGGCGTAAATTTGCGGCCACTGGTAGCCGATCGCATGAGTCGTCGAGTTGTAGCTGTTCTGGAATTGCTGTGTATAGGCCTGCACAGTGCCGGTAAGTGAGTAGAAACTCGAGCCCAGCATGTTGATGTTGTAAAGTCCAACGCCGCCGCGAAACGCCCACTTGTCATTGCCGAATGGCCGATACGCAAAGCCAAGCCTGGGCATGAAGCGCTTATGCGGGTACTGCTTCAGACCCGAAGGGTACCCGGCCGCCTGGTTACCCTCAACCTGCATGCACGGTGCGCCATTGACCGTGGATGAGTTGGAGTTGTTGACGCCGTCGGCATCGCACGCATTGGCGCTTGCGAGGAACCCTTGCGCCAGTAAGTCCTGCTTGCCCGTCGGGTAGATGACGCGCCCGGCAAGAGCTACGCTGGGATCGAAGTTGCCGATATCACCGAATTTGTCGTAGTAGCCGGGATGCAGTTCGTAGCGCAGGCCATATGAAAGTGTTAACTGCGGGCTCAGGCGCCACTCGTCCTGGCCGTAGAAATGGTAATGAGCTGACACACCGTCGTTATCCTGCTTCACCACATCGTAGAAAGTCTCATACGGAGCGCCCAGCAGGAAGTCGGCAAAGTCGACGCCAGTAAACAGACCAGCGCTACCCTTGGTGTTGAACTGGTACGTGCCATAGTTGTCGGAACCATTGAAGCCGAGTGGCGTAATCGCTTCCAGTGTCTGGATATCCCCACCGAACTTGACGGTATGGCTGCCTTTCGTCCAGATCAGCACATCGCTGTAGTCGTAGGTGTTGGACTTGGTCAAGCTCGTCAAGCGATCTGCGTTCAGGCTCTTGATATTGTTGAAGTCCATCTCCGGAATGCCGTTGTAGAACAGGTTCTGCAAGCCCTGCCAGCCCTCGCCCGTGGTCCATGCCAGGCCGTTGAAGCTGTCGCTCTGCCCGCTGGTGTAGAGCGTGTATCCGAAGCCACCCTCGTTGATCAGGTTGGGCTTGATCGTCCAGTTCGTGTCCACTTTCAGCGCGCGGTTCTGGCTGATCGCCAGGTACGAAGGAACAAGCAGTTCCTCAGGATTGCTGATCGGGAAATCCTTCCACGTAAACTTGCCCCAAAGCAGGAACTTCTGGTTCGATCCAAAGTATTGATCGCCGCGCACATCGAACTGATTCGAGTGACCGCTGTTATCAACATTGGCCTGGTAGTTCGCTACTCCATTGTCCGTGTATGCGGTAGGATCTCCGATGTTCGGATCGGGATAGAACTGCTTGAGAGTGCTGAGAGCAATCTGGCTCAGAGATCCACTGGGAATCGATGTGCCGTAGCTGCCGCCGGTGAACGGATTTGTCAGGCCAGTGAAGCCGGAAGCGCTGTACTTCGAGAAGTTGCCCTGCTTCATCAGCGTACTGGGCACTACTTCATTGATGGTGGTCTGCGCCGGATGCCGCCAACCCTCGTACGCACCGAAAAAGAAGCTCTTGTTATGCCCGTTATAGAGGTGCGGAATCACTACCGGGCCGCCCACGCTGCCGCCAAACGTGTTGCCCGTAACACTTGGCTTGGTGGTGGTCGTTGGATAGGTGTACGCGATGGCATCGAATGCTGAGTTCTGGTAGTACCAGAAACCCGATCCATGCAACTGATTCGAGCCACCCTTGGTGGTGACGACCACCTGGGCGGGATTACCAAACTCCGCGTTCGCCAGCACGCCATCCGCGCGGATTTCAGAGATTGATTCAGTTGAGGGGAACGTATCGTTGAGGAAGTTGCCACCTGTCGCACTCTTGACGGTAACTCCATCGACCGTCACATCCACTTGGTAAGGCAGCGCGCCCTGCAACGAAACGCCAGAGCTGTCTGCCTGCATGCCGGGCAGTGTGCCAAGAATACCCGCGGCGCTGGTACCGCTGAAGCTCGCGCGCGTATTCACCGGAAGGCTGTTTGCATCGTCGGTAGTAAAGTCGCCGCTGATGGTTGGTGAGTCCGTCTCAATCGCGCTCACCGTATCGCCATTGACTTGAACCTCTTGCTGCACAGCCCCAACTGTCAGCTTCGCATCCAGACGTAATTCCTGGCGCACTTCCAGAACCACTCCCGAGATCGCCCACTTTTCAAAATTGGGCGCGGAAACCTCGACTGAGTAGTGACCAGCCTTCACGTCCTGAAAACGGTAGTCACCTACGCCGTTGCTCTTGGTAGTGCGGATCGCGCCTTCGTCGTTATTAGTCAGTGTGACGGTCGCACCAGTAACAACAGCGCCTGACACGTCCTTGACTGAACCGATGATCGCGCCTTGTGTGGACTGCGCCTGGCCCTGAGTGCAAGCCAGCACGAGCAGCAGACCGATTACCGCACCCGGCCGCCGCAGGAACTGTTGCCAGAAAATACTCATGAACTTTCGCATGGGTCACTTTCTCCTAAGAATTACAAAATGAGTGGTGTGCCTTGATAGGCATGGGATGGACCGGGAGACTTGGGCTGAGCAGCCCAGTACGTATACGTTGCGCCTACCCGGAGCGGGAGAAGTTTTTGCAACCTTCTGTCGACTATGGGTTCAGGCTATTCGGCTTTCATTACAGAACGGTCCCGCTTCGGTTATAGGAATGTAAAAATCAAGCGAGACAAGAATCTAGTTGCCATGGATAAAAGACAATTTGAAAAACAATTTATCTCCGTTTGACCATCCGCTCAATCAGGGTCGATTGCCTTGTGCAGCCTTGATCCGGATTTCTCAATCTCTTTGCGGATCTTGTCTGCATCGTCCACGTCGCGCAAAGCAGCGGCCTCCTGCTTGGTTTTGGGCTTGGCAAACCGGGCTTTGGCGGGATCAAAGACGCGTGCATCAGCCGGAAGCGCAGTGAAAGGTTCCGCATGTGCATCCGTGTCGAAAACTCCTGTGATATTCCCAGCCAGAGCGTCCTCAAGATTCAGTGGGCCCAATCCAAGTAACTCGTCGATCGTGCGAGTGATCGAACCCATGCTGGTGTGCTCGTGAGACACCGATCCCGGCTTGACCCACGGGCTGGATATCAGCAGCACGCTCCGATGCGCGTCCACGTGATCTACGCCGCTCTGCGAGTCGTCTTCTGTGGCAAACAGCGCGGAGTCCTTCCAGATTGCGGTCTTTGAAAGAAACTGCACAATGCGTCCCAGTGCAAGATCATTGTCGGCCACAAATGATGAGCGATACGGATAGCCATCGGCTGGACGAGGTTCAGAGGTATGGTCATTGGGCAAGCGTATGACGATCAGCGCCGGCACCTTCCCGGCTGCGAGTTTGAGCCGGAAGTCCCGCTCGAACTCATCCGCGCGAAACTGATCGGGAATGCCGAGGTTGAATGTCGGATAACGCCGGTCGGTGAATTCGAAGACCGGCTTTGGCAAAGGCGAATTGAGAAACAGACGTTGCCCTTCTGGTTCAGAGCCTTCTAGTTCCGCGTTGCCCTCCACCTCAAGCCCTTCGCCATAGTTGAGAACACCTTTTCCGCTCGCAGCAATGTGTTCCCACAGTGAGCCGAACTGCGGTTCGTCCTCTGGCATGGGCGCATCGGCTCCGCCAAAAAGCGCCCGTCGCCCAGGCTGCTGCGCTCCAGGCAAGTCATGACGGCGGCCACCATAGCCTGAGGTCCAAGCGGTGTTGAAGAATGGTGTGGGATCAATGCCCATCACCCAGCGATGCCCGTCCGCGGAAACATCGCTGTCGACAAAATAGTTGTCGCTCATGGCGAAGCGTGCTGCCAGCGCATGCAGATTTGGAGTGACCTTCAGGTGTGTCGCGCTCTTCAGTTCCTCAGCCCAACCATCAAGACCAAATCGCGCAAGGGATGGGTCTCCATTGGCGCCTGCCACATCGCCCAGCACCTCATCGTAAGTTCGGTTCTCGCGGATCACCAGGAAGCAATGCTTGATTCGGGGAAGCGTCGGATGGTTCGCGATTGCAGCAGTGTTCGCGGCTATGACTGTCTGAGTTAGGACATCGGCAGCGGGAAGACCAGCTAGTCGAATCGCGCTGATGCTGCCTTTCTCCAGCGCACCAACATAGGTAGGTTGGCTGGGGTCATGCTCCTTGCCGCCGTTGGGCCCTGCGCCTTTGCCCTTCGTATTGACGACGTAAAGTGTGTTGCCGTCTGGCGATAACACAACTGCCGATGGATTCCATCCGGCCGGGATATGCTCGATGACCTTCATCGAAGCAGCATCAAGCACGCCGACCGCATCAATGCCAGACTCTGCGACGTAGAGACGGCCATCACGCTCAGCCAACCCGCTGGGCATCACTCCACGCAAGGGGCGGCCTTGCACATCTTTGAATCGCGATTCAGTGAAGGGCGAAAGCTCGGTTTGCGCAAGAAGCCGAGTACCATCCGCAGTGATTTTGGCTATCGCGTCCTCATGGGCCAAGGCCACATAGACCGCATCGGCATCGGCCACTACACCGCTGGGTGCTGCCCCGCCAACAGTCTGGCCCCTCGCTTCTGTAATCCTCTCGCCAAGCCGCAATCTTGCAGTGACAGAAGGATGCTCGCGTCTTGAAGATCGTACGTCCAGAGCGAGCTGCCACGATCGGAGTTTTCGTCGCCCAGCCCTTGAATCTTGCGGCCTTCCGCCACGGCACCTTCACGCGCCTCTTTTGAAGGGTAACCGAACGGCGGGAAGTGCAGACCCGTGCCCAGTGGATCTTTCTCGCTGGCTCCGGGAATCACCGAATACTCGAACAAACCGGTGTTTGTCACATAGAGCCTTGTTCCGTCTGGAGACAGAGCCAGGCCGTATGGATAGTTTCCGGTAGGAATGGAAGCAAGAAGCTGCATCTTCGCCGCGTCGAGAATCACGACCCGCCAGCCACCCTGATCAAGCGCATAGAGAGTCTCTCCATCGGCGGAGACTATAAGTGTCGCCGAAAAACTGTGCTGAAAGTTGTTCTCTTTCGCATCAGGGGATGGATAGGCGACCGGGCCGTCCAGCGAAACCTCGCCCACCGGTTTCCAATCGCTCGTCCGATAGGCGCGAATCTTGCCCGAGTCGCCGGTCGCCACATACAAAAGCGATCCATCAGGCGAGTAGGCCAGACCCGCATGAACCTCAACAGAAGGATCGTTGTCTCTTGCGGCCGGCCAACGGTGAACGGTCGGATTGGATCCTGCCGGCTGGTCAATCACGTTCAGCGCAAATGGAAAGCCGATGGAAGGCACCGCGATCTGAGCGCCATCGGGACGCACCGAAAGCGCGAAAGGATACGGCGCCACGGGAATCCAGTTCCCCGCCGGATGAATCTGTCGGCCGTTGGGCAGCACTGCTGTCACGCCAGTTTGCGCAGCGATAGGCAACGTCAAAGCCGGGACTGTCGCGCAAAGGAAAAGAAGAATCTTGTTGCTCTGACGCCTCGTGCGAATCATGGGTTCCAGTATGCACTGCGAAGATGAATATTCGGTTGTGAGCGATTTCCTCATTGCCGGTGATCCACCCAGAATCCCAAAATCCTGAACTGTTGCAACTTCATAGTTACCGGTAATCCAATCTCTCGTCTTATGATGATCGAAACGGAGGCTCAAAGAAAATGCTTCTTCGATTACTACGCAGCATCATCTTCGGTGTCGGTTTCGCCTCATGTCTTGCGTTGGTATTCTTGGTCGCCCTTTGGCTATACCTCCGGTTCTTCTGGGCTCCTGCACATCCAGGATTGGGAGCTGTGGCCGGCGGAATATATCCCGCAATGTGGCTGATGCCGCCAGCTTTCATTGCAGCGTTCGTCTGGGATTGGCGCCACTCAAGCTCAAATAAAAGTCGCGGCTAAATCGTCCCCCATTCGAACAGAACCCTGTTTCGGCCGGAGACTCGATCCACCCGCCTCGACAACTCGCACGCAGACTCGCTTTCTACGGATTCATTTCCTATTGAACTCGAAGGGATTCGTGCCTATAATTCGTCCACAACAATCACCCAGCGGGACTGACCGGGATTCTCACTGATCCGCCCTTGCTGAATCGGTGCGCCAAAGTGCAGATGCGGGGTAGCCTCCCATCCTCAGATCTCATTGGAGCAGTTTTGCTCCGATTCCCGCGTTTGGGAGCGGGGCCGAGATTCTTCGTTAGCACTGAACTCTTCAGCAACCCCGCTCACAACCAGACAACCAATGAATGAAAAGGAGAGCGATGAAGAACTCACTGCTCACCATCACACTCACTATCTTCGCCTGCGCCCTTATCACTAACGCACAAGATGCCACTCCCTCAGGTCCCATCTTCTACACCGGACAATTGGACGGCTTCCTTGGTTCATGGACGCGATGCCAACCGCTCACGGACGGTGGGCCAAGTCCCTGCGATAAACAAGATTGGAAGTTTGACAAGAAGCCAGGCTCGATCCTCGTCGGTCTCGGTGACAATCTGGCGCCCGACCCAGAAAGCTTCGCGCCGGGCAAGTTCCCCGATAGGCTCACACCACACCCACTGCAATTGAACGTGGTCAGGTTTCTCGCCGCAAACTACGATGCCGTGGTTCCGGGCAAGCAGGACTTCATCTTTGGCGTGAATTTTCTCCGGGCTCTTGGACTACCTGCGAATATGGAGAATCAACCGGCACCCATGATCGCCAACAATCTGGTGGTGCAGCAGATCCCGCAGAGCACCTGCGCTTCCTCTCCTGCGCTAACGCCCACCGCACCCCTTCTTCCCGATCAGGTCTCCCTTGCCGCTGCGTCCGCGGGTTCTGGTGGCGGTGGCAAAGGAGGCAAAGGCGGAAAGGGCGGAGGCGGCGGTTCAGCGGGAGCCGCAGGTTCCCCCGGCGGTGGAGCATCCAGCGGCGCCGCGTCCGGCTGCACCCCTGGGGTCACAGACCCTGAGCAGCACCCGCTCAGCAAAAAGGAGACAGCGAATTTTCCCAAGCCGAATATGCTCTGGCCGAGCAAAGACGACGTCTATCCCTGGACCAGCCAGTTCACCATCGATACGGTCGACGTCGAAGACTCCGCCCATAAGCCCGTACCGATTTTGTTTTGGCTATGCCGCCCCGAGGAGAGAGCGGTTTCAAAGGCTCAGGATGAATCGCTAAATACAGCTGCGTGCACACCGCTCACTCCAGACACACAACAAACAGTTAGTGGGGCTGAGCGCTTGCTCCCAAGCTCAGACCCTACGATTCCGCCTCCATTCGCTCTGGTAGACGAATCGGGGAGAATCGCCGATCCGCCAACCACGACTAAGGCGCGGTACCGGCTCTACCCAGCAACGCAAGCAAGACTGTGCTACACATTCGTTAATACGAAGAGTACAAATGGAACCGACCACCAGTGCACCGATAACTTCACGGTGCAAACGCCTCTCTTCAATTACGCATGGCGGGTTTCGGATAACGCCGACTATGTCATCTTCGGAGCTCTAGCCCCCGATACGCTCAATGGTGTGTCAGACACCGATAAAAGCTGGATCACCGCGCCGAAGAATGGCGCAAAAAAAGACGAACCTCAAATTGGCAGTTCCCCGTCGGTTCTGAACAATACCGATCTCACCCACCAGGTCCAGGTCAACGACCCAACTTCGGCCATCCTGCAAGCCTTGCACACTTACAATCTGCTGCACAGTCAGTCGAAGCACAAGAAATATGGCGTGGTGCTGGCGCAGATGACCCCTAGCGAAGCACGCAGCCTGGCGGGCGATTTCGCTTCCAGCGCCGCATATTTCGGCCCCAATGACGCCAAGATCCGTGTGGTCATTTCCGAAGCCAATGTCTATGAAGCCTCTGTGGATACTCGCTTGACGATGAACCCAGCCGGACAAGGCGAAGCGTCTACGCCGGGCAATGCATCCAATCCTGAATTCGTTCCGGTCTTCACCCCCGCTCCGCTCTTCGACCGATTCGACTGTCTTTCTCTGGTCTGGCAATCTCCCGAGAGTACCAGGGGATGCATGGCCGAGGTAGATTTCGAAACCGACGCAACCCACAACCTGCCAGCCACACAAGTTCCATCAAGCCTCCCGAAGCGTGCAGATGCATGGAAGACCCCATATTGCAGCGACAATGACGTGAACGAGCAAAATGGGAAGCCAGTCGCGCCAAATCCGATCAACAACTGGGAATGCCACTTGCTGTCCAGCATGCGCCTGGACACCAGCGCCTTGCCCAGAATTGTCCAAAATGGAACCGATGTTGCGGTTTTAGAAGAGAAGGACTTCGACTTCGTGCGTGGACTATCCTCCATCCCACCTCAAGATTCGGACTTTCCGGCCGCCGCGAAGATTCTCTGGAAGGCGGGCCGTCTGGCGCGCGTATCGTTGCTGGGGTCTACGCTCCGTACTCTGCTGAAGCAGAATGATAACCTCCAGAAAAAAACCTACCAAACCGAGCGCGAAACAATCGAATCGCAGCAACTGAAGATTGACGGCATTTATAAGGACCGAAGCGGCAACTACTTCATTAACGGCATGCCGCTGATGGCGTCTCAAATTTACTCCGTCGCGACTAGTGACCAACTCGCCAATTCCACATCTGACTACCCGCAACTAGCCCAGAAGGATCTCGACAATCCGGACCTGTACCCTATTCAGGTTCACCCGACTCAGAATAGCGTTCAAATCCGCAGCCACACTTGCAACATTGCATACATCGGCGCGCAGGCACTCAAATCAAACCCGGTGTCATGCTCCAATAGTCAGTCGCATCTGCTGACAGTAGCGGAGCTGGAAACGCACTACGACCAGCCAATTACCGCCGCTGTGCAACCGCAATCCTCTGGGCCG
Source organism: Occallatibacter sp. (assembly GCA_049521035.1). Classification (GTDB taxonomy): domain Bacteria; phylum Acidobacteriota; class Terriglobia; order Terriglobales; family Acidobacteriaceae; genus Telmatobacter. The sequence goes on from JBEKPF010000033.1 coordinate 12,758, forward strand.
GCGTTTACATATTCCAATCGAGCCTACAATAAGGCGGCGGATAGCTCGACTGAGAACGATGCTCAGGGCAGGCCCTATTTCCGCGCCACCATGCAACAGCTAGCCTTCAGTTATGCGCTGAACAGGCCCAACCAGACCAGCGCCGGCATCGGCACCAATCTCTCAGGCGTGACCAATCCCAACGTCGCGTCACCGTACAGCCGCAATTGGTCGCTTCTGCAAGGCGGCCGGCTTGAATGGTATGAACCTCGTCTCAACACACAGGTTCTTGGGTTCCCATGGTTCGAAGATATAGGGGTCGATACACAAGTCAATCTGGCACAAAGTATCCAGGGCTCGCTCACTCCCCAGAAGGCGCAATTGACTACCACCCAGCAACCCATTCCGGCCAATTCGACCTCCATCACAGGCAATACCTTGGGCTTCTCTCCATTCCTTGAGTTTCAATTTCGCACTCATCCCGACTGGAAGCCTTTCGTGACCCGATTTCTCTATTCCCACAATCTGTGGGCGCTGCCGAACTACTTGACCGGGTGCTCCGCGACAAGCCCAACCTGTATTGTCCCTTCAAGCAGCTCAGGCTTAGGATCCTTTGAGTTCTTCCTGTCTCAAGCGCAATCCAACTTCTATGGCGCAAGCGCGGGAGCGCGTTACGAGCGAAATGATTTTCAGTACATTGAGTTCGGGTATATCGACCAGAAGCAGACCAACGTACTGTCCGCTTTGACATTTGTGCCAGGCCCAAATTTTCCCAACAGCACACCACCCAAATGCCTGAGTGTAACGAGCGGAAAATCCTATGCCTGCCCGCTCACCGGCAACGAAACGCCCGCGACATTTGCCAGCGGTATCTATCCCGCAAACGGCTCAAGCATGACGGCCACGTATGCGGCCTTTCATCAGCAGGGCGCGTACGTCGATCTCTTCTACAACTACTTTGTGAAACACCTGAAGGGCATCCTTCTCCAGGAATCCATTTACGGCAACTACTTCGCCTATGGCAATAGAAACGAATCGATCTTGACCCACTACGCATTCAATAGTTCCGGATCGGTTCTCTTTCAGTTACCGGCCAACTTCAGCATAGGGCCAACGCTCGGAGAATTTGTCTATCAGAGTAACGCGGCCAGGGGGTCGCAGAGAAGCCTGACGCGCATGACTGCCGGAGCTCAGTTCAACTATTCCTTCGACTGGCATACTGGAGTCTCTAGAAACGCATTCATCGGAAATGCTCCGTAAATTGATATCGCACTGCAGGCCTTCGAACTCGCAGCGCAATTCTTCCGTCCAGTTCTCGGCTGCGAAAAACGCTATGACGCGTTGAATCACATCGAAAGGCTAGCACTCTGAATGCGCTTGCTCGGCATGCGCCAGACTTGCTGCCACGATGCAAACTGATCTCTCGCGGCTGTGCCCGGAATCAGCTCTGAGGAGTCGGTATCGACACATCTTGCTGCAGCGTGAAATCGATCAAGGTCTCACTCGGCACCTTCACCTGATCGCCCCCAGTGATGATTTCCGATCCTGCGCCCGCACCAGCGCCGACGCCCGCACCGATCGCTGCTCCCTGGCCGCCGTCGGCAACGGCACCGATGATAGCTCCAAGAGCCGCTCCGCCCACCGTTCTCCTCGCAGTGCTCGCGCCGCGCGACCTGCCGTTCACTCCATACTCTCCCGTCACCACGGGCACCGTCTTTCCATTCACTTGAATCCCGGTCAGTTCCAACCGTAACTGCGATCTGCCGGCGAACGTTCCTGATTCCTTCGATTGTGTCAGCCGGCCATAAACAATCGCATCTCTCGCGACTAATACGTTGCCCTCCGACGTCAGGGGTTCGTCTAGCGATGCTTGAAAGCGGTCTCCCGCGAGGCTATCGCTGGAATCGATGGCATCGATGGTGCGCACAGAAATTCGTGTCCCGGCTGGGATAGTTACAGAGGCAGGCTTCGTTTCAACATGCGCTGCCGGCGCAGGAGCGTCTGGAAGCGAACTCTGCGATTGCGGCCCCGGGGCATTTGCCGCGCCTTCGGAATCGAACTTGAGTGAAGCAATGTCGGCGACATTATATTTCTGTACCGTCGAGCCAACCTGGAAGCTGATTTCTGACTCCGTGCCACCCAGGAACTTTCCCTTGATCAGGCTGCCGTTCTTCAACTCCAAAGTATCGGCCCACACCATCGATGCGGCCAAGGTCAGCGCAACAAGGAATCCGCATTTCAGCTTGAGCTTCATGATGTCCTTCGATGCCCCCCGCCACTTGCCCGATTCATATAAATTGCAGATCGAACCAATCGATACCCTCAGCCAATCCAAAGGGGAAACGTCGCTCTGAGTCGAATCCACGTGCGAAACTGATCGTGACTACAAAAGGTGACTCAAGTGGATTCGGTAAAACCCGCTCGGAGGAAACGATAAAAATGGAAGATTTCCCGATGCAACGGTTACGTCTTTGGGAATGCTTGTTTGTGTCGCTGGCTTTCGTAGTGAACTGCAAAGCCCAGACAGCTTCGCAGCCCACTCCTGACAGCTTCTCAGGTCATCCGCGCGTTGTCATCATCAGCGATATCGGGAACGAGCCAGATGACCAAATGTCGTTTGTCCGGCTGCTGCTTTACTCCCACGAACTCGATCTTGAAGCCATGATCGCCGCAACGTCAACCTGGCAGAAGACCGCTACTCATCCCGAGACGATGCACTCCATCATTGATGCCTACAGGCAGGTGAGGCCCAACCTGCTATTGCACGCAAAAGGATGGCCTGCTGCCGATGAACTCGATCAGCGCGTCTTTGCTGGTCAGCCTGCCTACGGTATGGCTGCAACCGGCGCAGGCAAGGCATCCGCCGGCTCACAAGCGCTCATGAAGGCGATCGAACGCGAAGACCCTCGTCCACTTTGGATCTGCCTTTGGGGTGGAGTCAACACGCTTTCCCAGGCGCTCATCGACTTACGCGCAACGCATTCCCCGGCGGAGATGCAACGGTTCATTTCCCGCTTGCGTGTCTCCTCCATCTCCGATCAGGATGACGCTGGCCCTTGGATTCGCCGCGAATTTCCCGCGCTCTTTTACGTCGTCAAGCCAAGCCCTCCTGATAGTGAGGAGTACTATGACGCCACCTGGACTGGCATCAGTGGCGACCTTTACTACCGCAACTGCGCCGGTGCTGACGCGAGCCTGGTGACCAATGAATGGCTGGAAGCCAACATTCGCGCCAAGGGTCCAATGGGAAAATGGTATCCGAGATTTCTCTTCATCATGGAAGGCGACACACCGTCCTATCTTGGCTTGATCGACAACGGCCTGAACGCATATCGTCGGCCGGACTGGGGCGGCTGGGGCGGACGCTATATCTATCGCCAGCCTTATGGCGAGACGCATGCCATCTGGACGCAAGGTGGCGATGAATTTCCCCGCGCCACCTCGCAGGATAAGGTGGTCGGCGTCGACGGCGTCGAACACGTTTCCGATCAAGCGACCGTCTGGCGTTGGCGCAACGCTTATCAGAATGATTTCGCCGCACGCATGGACTGGACCATCAAGGATTTTGCTCACGCCAACCACAATCCTGAAGTGGTTGTAAACGGGCAACCAGGTACAGCCCCAGTTGAGCTATCTCTCAACGCCAAACAAACGGTGACTCTCGATGCGACCGGTAGCAAAGACCCGGATGGGCAGCCGATCCATTACAAGTGGTGGGTTTACCAAGAAGCAGGACTCACGGGTACACACGCTGCGGACGTCACTATCGACGGTGTGGACAGACCTCAAGCTAAGGTCACGATTAACTCCCCATGCCGCGCAATGTGGCTTCCTGGAATCCCGTGCCGCGGAGAGGGCGTCGCGCACATCATTCTTGAAGTCACAGATGAGGGAACGCCTCGTCTCACTTCCTATCGGCGAATCATCTTGCATGTAAGGGCATTGCCTGCTCCAGAATCTCCAGCAGGAAAATGATAGAGATTCGCGAATAAGTCGAAAATGCCCCATCAAACATCATCGGAAGGGAACTAATAACTCATCGTCTCTACGCAGACAGCGAACCGAAGAGCAAGTGCTCTTCGGTTCACTGTCTATCCCATCGTCTATTCGGTCATCTTACTCGCTCTTAGAAAATGATCTTCAGAGCAAGCTGCGTGTTGTACGGTTCGCCGGATCCGATGCCGGGCGCCCCGTAGGAGACGCCGATGGTCGAGGTGCTTGCGCCGAACAAGCCTCCGTAGCCCATGTTGTTCAGCGGCTGAGCCAGGTTGACTCGGTTGAAGACATTGAACATTTCTACGCGGAACTGAGCACGGACGCGCTCCTTGTAGAGTGGCGTGTTCTTGATGAGCGATAGGTCCACGTCGCCGAAGCCCGGTCCGATGATTTGATTGCGACCGAGATTGCCGTAGCTGCCGCTCGCTGGGACGGCAAAGCTGCTCTGGTTGAGGTATTGCGCAACGGAGTGCCCGACCACCGTCTCATTGCCTGTGAGAGCCGGTCCGGCAATGCTGGCGCGGTCCTCGCCTTCGGCCGTACCGCTGTTGTCCGCACCGGTGAGAACGTTGACCGGCTGGCCATCCTGAAACTTGAGAATGCCGTTGACCTCCCAGCCATGCGTCAGGACCTTAGGCCCGTACGCGAAGGTGGGGATTTCGTAGCCAAGATAGGACGCAAAATGGTTACGAATGTCGTTGTTCGCGTTGCCCCAATCACCCTTCAGGTTCAGCGAGTTCTGCGGGATCGTGTTAAACACGCTGGAGTCGTCAAGATTGTGACTCCAGGCATAGGCAAACTGGCTGGTAAGACCGTGCCAGCTGCTGCTCTTCAACGTAACCTGCAGCGAGTTGTAGCTGGCCGAGGCGGCCGAGTTGATCTGGTTGATGATTCCGATGTTGGGAAACTTGGAGAAGTAGGGCCGCGAAGCCTGCTGATCTGTGAACGTGTTTGCGCCCACCGTTACGGTACCCGTCACCGTGCATGGATAGGTCGCGGTTGCGGGAGGCGTGACAGGAACGCACTGGTCGCCTCCCAGCGCATTCTGGTTGATGTCCTGAAGAACCAGGTTGTGGCGGCTGGCCGAGCCCACGTAGCCGACGTTGAACAGCCACGCGTGGCCAATGCTCTGCTCGATGTTCAGGCCATAGAGCTCGGCGTAGGGTGTTTTGAAGTTGCGGCTGACCGAGTAGACGGAGACCACGTTGTTGCCCGTGAGCTGACCCTGGGCGGGCGTAAAGATCGGTGTTGCCTGGTTGTAGCTCCACACTGGAATCGGATTCCCGCTGGCGTCGACGCTGGCCCCGTTGACGATCGACTCATTGGGTTCGCTGCCGACTGGGTTGTTATTTGCGCCGCCCGCGCCGCCGTTGGGGATGCCGATGTTGCCGAAGTAGGCCTGGCCTGCGGGCTGGTCATAGTACATGCCGAAGTTCGCGCGGATGACGGTGCCTTGCAGCGCCTGGTAAGAAAGCCCAACGCGAGGCGAGATGTCGACTTTGTTGCTGTTGTAGATGTAATCCGGCGTGCCCGATCCCCCGCTTGCTACCACCAAACCGGTGCTGCTGTTGGGGTCGAAGATCGAGAGGTTGGGAGCATTGGTGTAGAAGGGCTGCTGGTAGTCGTAACGCACGCCGAGGTTGACGTTCAGCTTCGGCGTAAGCTGCCAGGAATCCTCAGCAAAGGCGGACCCGGTGTGGGTGTAGATAAAGCGCTCCTGCGTACCGAGGGTGATGCCGGAAGTCCAGGTGTAGCCGGCTAGGTAGTCGGCTAGGTTCAGGACGTTGGAGTCGGTGACGGAGGTATCGTTTGCCCAAGGCCCCTGTGGGCTTGGGCCGGTACCGAAGTTGAATGCGCCACGTGCGCCCCAGTTGTAGTACAGGTCGATGTAGGCACGCCTATACTCAGCACCGAAGCGGAACTGGTGCTTGCCCACGGTCCAGGACAGCGTGTCCGCAAGCTGGCCGGAGATGTCGTTGCGGCCCGAGGTCGGCGTGATCCCGATGGAGTCAAAACCGTTGATGGCGATCTGCGGAGCGCCGGCGAGAGAGGCGCCGGTGTTGAGGCCGGCCAGTGTCAAGGGATTCTGGCTGTGATTCAAATCCGCAAAGTCCTGCATGAAGTAGTTCACGCCGGCAGCAAGTTGGTTGCTCAGGGTGGGGCGGAGGCTGTAATTCCAGACCGTGTTGTAGTTCTGGATGTGTGTGGGAACGGTCTGGAAGTATTCCGGCAGGTACCCGCAGACGAATACGCAGTCCGGAGCATCGGCGTAACCCTGGCCGAAATACCAGATGGCTGAAAGGTGGCTCTTGTCGCTGAAGTTATGGTCAAGATGGGCCACCACGTTGTGGCTGTAACCGGCTTGCGGCGCGCCGGTGGAGTAGTTGCCCGGTGTAGCGGCAAGGCCGGCAATAACAGTGGGATCCCATAACGTAGCAAGGATGTTTTGCGAAACCTTACTGGGGGCGACTCCGTATTTGGTCAACTCCGCGAGCGCCAGCGTCTGGTAGGCCGGCGAGGGTTCGGTGACGGTATTGGACTCCCCGATGAGGAACTTCTGCTCCTCATAGAGCAGGAAGAGGAAGGTGTGGTCATGCCAGAGGGGGCCACCGACCGAAGCGCCATAGTTCTGGTTGCGCAGCGGCAGCGAGGGTCCGCCGACAGGCGCGAAAGGCGAAGCTACGGCCAGCGCCTCGTTCCGGTTGTAGTAGTACGCATCGCCGTGGATCGTGTTGCTGCCGGACTTGGTGGTCACGTTCAGGTTACCGCCCGGGCTGCGGCCAGATTCGCTGTTGCCGGTGGTCTGGAGCGAGTACTCATCGAGCGCGTCAATCGGATAGACAACGCCGGCAATTCCGCTGATGCCGCCCTGGTTGACCGCGTCCACGTTCAGGTACAGATCGTTGTTGTCGGTCCCGTTAATGGTGTAGTTAATCTGGTTGCTGCGCGTACCGTTGACTGAGCCCGAGTTGTTATAGCCGGAAAAGGACACCGAGCTACCGAGAAGCTGCGTAAAGTCGCGGCCATTGAGCGGCACATCCTGCAGCGCTTCGCTGTCGATGATGGTGGTCTGCGTGACGGTAGTGGTGTCGAGCGTAAGTGAATCGGCTGCCACTTCGACGGTAGTGGCCTGTTGTGCAACGCTCAGCTTTACCGGCAGTGTATAAATCTTGCCCGCCTGCACCTGCACACCGGTGACCTCAGTCTTCTGGAAGCCGGGGGCCTCCGCCTTGACCGTATAAATACCCTGCGGTAGGTCGTTAAACAAGAACTCGCCCGCACCCGATGAAACCGTATCGTGGACGGTCGCAGTGGCGACTTCGATTGCCGCTACCTTGGCTCCGGGGATCACCGCACCCGAGCCATCGGTAACCGTTCCATTGATGCTGCCACGAAAGGTCTGCCCCCTGGCGATTGCGGAGGAAACGATTACAAGAGCAATAAGCGTTAGCGCTGTGAATACTAGTGAGCGTGCGACACGCATTGGCATCTCCTTGAAAAGTGGTTGTACAAGCAAAACAATTTGTCTAGGTCTTCGAGAACACTTCCACGGGCCTCATCACTGATCAAGAGTTCCTCCACGGACACCCCCAAACCAGCGAATGAATAAGATGGCCGGACTCAGTGGCCCGCGGGCCTACACGTCCGTATAAAAGAGGTTCACGAGCCGACTAGTTGGCCCCGAGATTCGTGCAAAGAAGCTGACTACTGAGGAGTGCGGGTCGGGCTCGACCGCAAGAACTGCAATAAGAATCAATGATCAATATTCTCGGGAAGCGACATGCAGACCGCATGGAAGGCACTAGCCCTTCACTAACATCGTGCGATGTGGGACAAAACGGCCGTTGATGGGCGCTGCATGTTCAGATTCTAGATGGGGTACTGTGACGAGTCAATCAAAAACGATGACGGATCGCTTGAGGCAGGGACGAACTGCGCACGCGTCTTTCACCCCGGCGTCAATCAGCTCAGGCAACCCTGCTGGCGAGTTTAGCCGCGTACATGGCCTCGTCCGCGGTACGCAACAGCGATTCGGCGTCTGTGCCACCATCCGGATAGAGACTGAATCCGACGCTTGCACTCGCCTGGAGTTCGAGTTTTTCAATGATCAGGTTCTTCGCTAGCGATAGATGGAGTGCCTTCACAATTCTTTCCGCCGCTGCCATATCCGCTCCAGAAACAACTGCGGCGAACTCGTCGCCTCCGAGCCGCGCCAGAATATCCACTCTTCGAATGCACGCGCGAAAGCGATTGGAGACTTCCTTGAGATAGAGGTCGCCAATGCGATGTCCAAACCGGTCATTGATTTGCTTGAAATGGTCCAGGTCGATATAGAAAAGTGCAAAACCCTCGCCGGTCTTTTTGGCGTCAGTCAGAGCTTTGCGCAGGCTCCCTTGGAAACACAATCGATTCGACAAGCCCGTCAAGTGATCGTGGTTCGCCTGATAGCTCAGCCTCTCCTGCACGCTCGCACTCTCAATCGCGATGGAAGAAAGGCGAATGGCAATCCCCAACGTCCTCTCCAAATCGCCTTCTCCAGAAGCGTATGCCGCGAGGCTGAATTCAAGCCACCCAACTGGTTCCAAAGAGCTGGTGTGAATATACCGGCGGACAATTCCCGGCGCGGGGGCCTCGATGGGCGGTGTGCCGGGATGAATCGAGCACTCGATATTCTTAAATCGCGACCGCACTAAATCCCTGATTCCTTCAAAGACCAACTTCAGGGAGGAACCGGACGCGATCATCTCCAGCACTCGGTGCTGGCTTCGTTCCAATTTGCGTTCAGCCTCCAATTCAATTGTCCTTGCCGCGACCGCGGATTCCAACTCGCGATGACGAATCATGAAACTGCGGATACGCCATCTGTAGCCGCCGATCGCCAGCAGAATGATGACTACAACGCTTGAAGCGAGAAACGAAGATGTGAGGTACCAGGGAGGAAGAACCGTCAGTGTCATGCTCGCGGGCTCGATTCCGATAACGCCGTCGGTAGATTCGGCAAGCACGTCGAACGTATAGGTCCCCGGCTTCAGATCCGAGTACATGATGACATGTGAGTCAGTCGTAAGCCACGTCTTGTCGATTCCACGGCGCCGATACAAAAACCGCGTTCGGCTCTCATTCATGAACGTAAGAGCGGTCATTCTGAGCTGCACACTTGTAACGGGATAACTCCAAGTGACCGCGCCGGCAGCATCGAGCGTCTGGCCATTGATCTGGACTGCGGAAATAAGAGTCCGTAACGGCGGAGTCGAGCGGTCCGAATTCGTTGGCGTGAAGTGCGCAAGTCCGCGGCTCGTGCCGATCCACACGTCTTTCCCTTCGCCTCTCTGGAACGCACCAACATTCGTGTCGTTCCAGACCAACCCATCGTCCTCATCGTGCCATCGCCAGCCCGAACTTCCCTGCTCCAGTACAAAGACTCCGCGGTCTGTCCCCACCCAGACGGCCTTCCTGCTATCCGTTCCTATGAAGTAGGGCACCAGGCGCCCCGGTGCAGGAAGCGGAGGCAGGAGAGTGGCGCTCCAGCTACCCTGTCGATCGGTAAGTCGTAAGGCTTGCGCAGCAGCGTTCAACGCTAGAATGGAGCCGTCATCTGACGCGGCAACGAGCAAGACGGAACCGGTAAGACCCTGCGACGGCCCGAGAGTGATCCAATTCTCATCGACCCGCGCGTAGAGTTTGCCGTTGACTGCCGCCCACACCCGACCGGCACCATCCGCTACCAACCCAGATGTTCCGGCAGTCGGGGTTCCCGGAGGAACGCTAAGCTGGTATTCACCTTGGAGGGATCTTCTAAATCTGATCAATCCTATTTGTGACCCCGCCCAGATCGAACCCTCGGCATCCATTGCAAGGCTCGAGATCGATATATCCATTCGTCCCGAGAGGGGGTAGATCCGCTTGACACGACCTGACCGTGTGTTCAAACAGCTAATCCCGCCAGGAGAACTTCCGATCCAAAGATTTCCGTCTCGATCGTAGACCAGGGCGTAGACATGGTCGCCGGCGAGACCATCAGCCTCAAGCCAGGTGCGCACCGTTCCCAGTCCAGGACGAAATTGAACCAGTCCGCGATCCGTGCCCAGAAACAAATCCCCACTTTTGTCCTGCCCATTCTTGTCGGGGCCGTTCTGAGCTGTCTTGATCGCAAGAATGCTGCTGTTCTCGAGGCCCTCAAGATCGGTCCAGCCTTCCCACGAGTTATAGCCTCGCCAACGCTCCAGCCCCGCTCCCAGGTGTCCTATCCAAAGCGAGCCTTCCTGATCTTCCAGCGCAATCTGGGTACTGCTGCTTGTCAGGCCTTCGCGCATCGTCACCAGTTTCCATTGGCCGTTCAACCTACGAGCCAAACCGCGCTGGGTGGGGACGAACAGGTTGCCTCTGCGATCCAGACTCAGAACGCCAGATCCCTCGGATGGCGGAAGCGAGCTTCCTCCATCCTCAAAGTGCGCTCCACCGTTGCGAAGCACCCGAAGCTGCTTTTCGCTGCGGACCCAAAGATCTCCGTTTCTGTCCATTCGAATAGCAGTCCAACTATCATTCGACATGCCTTCGCGAACTCCGAAACAGGCTGTTTCCCCCGCGAGGCTGCGGCACACCCCGGAACGCGTGCTATACCAGATACCGCCATCGGGGGCTTCATAGACTGCAAGAACAGGAGCCTTGTCCCCCGAGGGGTCGAAGACGGGTGCGGCGAGTTCGCCGTCACGGAAAGCAGCGGTGCCGAGCCCCTTGTCAGTCGCAACATGGAAGAGCGACGATTTTTCGTCCCACGCCACGGCTTGCGACCCGTTGGGAAGATGCACCTTCAAATCGAATTGATGGAAGCGTTTCCCCTCCAGGCGAAAAAGCGCATGGTCCGATACAGCCCACACATCACCGGAAGGACTCTTGGCCAGATAGATCGACCCGGCGGTGATAAGTCCTTCTTTTTCGCCAAATCGCTCAAAAGCAGTTCCGTTATATCGAAACAGCCCGTTGAATGTGGCCGCCCAGATGTACCCCTCTTTATCCTGAATGAGGTCTGTGATCACCAGGTTTGTCAAACCCTGGGTCTCTCCATAGCGCTGAAAACTAAAGCGTTGTGCCTGGAGCCCAACGCAAGACACCGTCAGAGAAAGCGCAACAAAAAAACGCCCCGAAATTGAGCGCAACACCATCTGTTCCTTTATCGGCCAAATGGCTCCAGATTTTCAGCGCATTCCCAGTCGCCGGCATCAGCAGAGTGACCGCCGATACATGCGTTATCACTGGTGAGTTGCACAAAAATCTGCGCCGCCGCGCCGCTCATCGTACAGCGGTCCAAGCGTCCGGTCTCACTTATTGCACCGTAAATTGCACCGTCGTTGAATGCGTGTCGCTACCACTGGTTCCGGTAACCGTAAGCGTGTAAGTCTGAGGAGGTGGCACGTTGTTGGTCAGCTTAAGGCTGCCACTGCAGCCGGAGAGCACCGAAATTCCACCCAGAGAGGCAACCAGCAGAATGGCAAGTGCGAGCCAGCGACGGCGGCGTTTGCCCGAAATAAACACCAGTCCGATCAGCGACAGCACCGGCGCTGCTAGCGGCCACTCACCGCGTCGGGCGGTTGCGACTCCCGTCAGCGTTGCAGTCTGAATCGTGAGTTGCGAGTTGGCCGTTGAACTGCCGGGTGTCACCGATGTCGGCGCAAAAGTCGCGGTAGCTCCAACGGGAAGTCCGCTGACCGAAAGCGTGACTGCGTTGCTGAATGCGCCACCAGTGGCCGCAACAGCGACGGTCAAATTGGCTGAACCGCCGGGGGTGCTGCTAAGCGACGCGGGATTGGTGGAGATGGCGAAGTCAGGCGTAGCCGGAGCAGTCACAACAACTGTCCTCTGCACCTGCGCCGCTGCCGAGTAGCTTGCGCTACCCGCCTGGTTCGCGTCGATAACCAGATTCCCTGCCCCTGCCACCGTCAGCGTACTGCTGGAGATAGTTCCCGTGCCTGTGCTACTTGCATCCAACGTGAAGACCACAGGATTACCCGAACCACCGCCAGTCGCACTCAGCGGAATCGTCAAGCCCGATGTATAAGTCACCGGCGAAGTCGGCTGAGCAAAGGTAATGGTCTGCGCTGTGAGCGCTGTGACTACAACCGTCCTCTGCACCTGCGCCGCCGCCGAGTAGGTTGCGTTACCCGCCTGGTTCGCGTCGATCACCAGATTCCCTGCCCCTGTCACCGTCAGTGTGCTACCGGAAATGGTTCCCGTGCCCGTACTGCTGGCGTCCAGCGTAAACACCACAGGATTACCCGAACCACCGCCAGTCGCACTAAGTGGGATCGTCAAGCCCGATTTGTAAGTCACCGGCGAACTCGGCTGAGTAAAGCTGATGGTCTGAGATTGCAGTGCGCCGCTCGTCATCGTGATCGTTGCGGCATTGCTGCTCCAGTAGTAATCGGTACTCCAGGTGGAGTTGAATACTCCAATTTCCACGGTGTAAGTTCCGGTCGCCGTAGCGGGAGGTGAAAGACTCGACGGAGTAAAGACATATGTGAGCGGCAAGGATCCGCCCGCGGTGAAGTTCTCGCCGGTCCAGTTTTGCTGCACGATTTCTGTGCCCGACGGATCGATCACCAGTAATTGCACAATGCCGTTCGTAAGACCAACGGTGCCAGTGTCTTTTACCGTAACCGACACAGTCGAGGAACTGCTGGCTGTGATCGATGTGGGATTGGCCGTCGTCGAAGACGTGAATGTGAGAGCTGAATTGACGGTGATAGTCCCCGCCGAGGTGTTCAGGTTCCACTGCTGGCCGGTCGCGCTCAACACACCCACTTCCACCGTATACGTCCCGGCCAACGTTGGCGTAAGCGTAGCCGTGTAAGTTTGAATTTGGTTGGCGGAAAAATTCTGAGCCGTGAAACTCTGCGTAAGAGCCACGCTTCCACTCGGATCCAGAGCAATGATCTGCACCGTGCCATCGCTCAGCGAGTTAGCAGTGCACTTTACGGTGGCAGTAATAGTCGTGCTGACGTTTTGCGTAACGGGATTCGGCGATGCGGTCGCCGAAGAGCTGAATGTTGGCGGTACCATCGGTGTCGCGGCAACGGGAGCAGAATTCGGGCCTGTCCCCACCGAGTTAGTTCCTGAAACTACATAGTAGTAAGTCGTTCCATTAGTCAGCCCAGTATCGGTATAAGTGGTCGGTGCGGGACTGGTGACAGTTCCAATCTTGGTGAACGGGCCACCACTCGATGCGCCGCGCTGCACGTTATAGCTCGTAGCACCCCCTCCTGCATTCCACGTCAGCGTCACAGTGCCATTGCCCACCGTAGCCGCAAGGCCCGTCGGCGCTGTCGGCGCACTCTCAACACTACCCGCCGGAATTACGAACAGTGTGACGCTTTGCGAAGGAACGGAGGTGCTGATTGCATTGTTTGCGATGGTGACACTGCCCAGGCTGGTGATCGAAGTCTGGGTCGCCGACGAAATCTGATACGCCTGTGCAGTTCCTGTGTTGGCAAAGTTAGCCAGGCTCACAGTCACCGGCGTGCTGCCTTGTTGCTTATTCACCACCATCACGGTCAGCGCGCCGTCCGACGCACGAGTCGCTGCGAATGCCGACAAGTTATCCGGGTTCGCCACCGTTGCCGATACGCTTGTATCTCCAAATGTGGATAGTTTCCCGTCGTAGTTACGGTACATCTCCATGGCGAGATAAGTCGGGCTGGGATTGGTTGGAACCGTCCAGCGGGTCGCGAAGTCAAAGCCATAAACTCCGTAGATCCCCTCCACGTCGGCCTGCGTCGTTGCCCCGTTCAATGCTGTCTCGTCGCCCCAGTTGTACTCGGTGCAGCCGATCTCCAACCCAGGGTAATACTGGTTCACCCAACTCCTCATCTGTGGAATCCAATTTTGAATTCCTCCGTTGATGCCCAGCGTTCCTTCCCATGACGGATCCACAAACGTCGGATCCCAAAGAATGCGTGTCTCCCGGTTTCGCGTCGCTTGGCCAGTAGCGGAGTCGTCACTCCCGCCCGGTGTGGGGTTGTAGCAGTGCACGCTCAACATGTCGATCAGCTTCGTGCCGTGACTCTGCTGATAGGCGTAGAGCTGCTGCAGCAGCCACGGGTAGTAGTAAGTATTGTTATGCGTCGCATAGTCGGACCCTGCGCCGGTTCCGTTCTTCTGGTCGAGCCCGCTTTCATACATGGCCCACCATATCCACTCTTCCGGCGCGACAATCTTCGCGTTCGGATCGGCCGCGCGGATAGCAGTCGCATAACTCACAATGTCGTTATATTCTTCGTTGTACGTCTCAGGATTCGGATGGATATCGCGATGAGTCGAGCCCCAGAGCGAGGGCTCGTTGTCCAAGATGTAATACTTCACCCCAGTACTCGTCGTCGACAATCCCCATTTGCCAATCAAGTGCTGCAACCATGCCGATTGAATCGCAACGGTGTTCTGCACGTAGGCGTCGAGGGGGTTGTTGACAATGTACTCGCCAGTAGCAGCGCTCAGCCCACTGCCCGCGTCCGTTTGGTATGGGTCGTCGGCGCTCAGATTGTCGCTGGAATCGTACTCCTGCGCGCCGTACTTTTTCACCGAGTAAGACCAAAGCGACGCTGCGCTCGTGGTCGGATTGGGTCCGAGGTTCGCAATGTAGGGCATCATGGGAATCGAGACCATCGGCTCGGCGCCCACTTTAGCGCCATAGGTGCCTTGGATTGAATTGTCCACAGCAGCTCCCGGCGTTTGCGGGCTGTCCTGCAGAAAGCTCTCCCAGTACCAGTCGTGGCTCAGGTTCAAAGCATCGATTTGCCAGTTATACGTACTGGCAAGCGTCTCGCCTCCCAGTCGATTGAGCGGAGCGTTCAGCGCGGCAACATCGGACTGACCGGCCACACTTAGCCCATAGATATTCGGATTAATGGCGCGCTGGTTGGCAGCAGCATCCACACTCACTGAAGTCGCTGCGTTCTGAGCATTCAGTTGCGCAGCGGCTGTGAAGAAGAACGCGATGCTCAGGGCCGCTGTCAAAGCTGCCAGCCGTGGAAGTGCACCCAGCGCTTGGGTCGCGTCGCCAGAAAACCACAAACTAACTGTTCTCACGATGGAAAGGAAGAAGGAAAATATCTTGCGAAGCATCGTTGCACCCCTAGCCAGGAACGATCGCTAGCAGCCAGGAAAGCGCCAACAGGCTTGCAAACCTTGGTTGCCGCTGACATCCACGCGGACAGCACGGTTGAGACTTCCGGCCACTGTGACCACGCAGCTCGAAAGACCATCGAGATTCGCCAAGCGATCTAACCTTCATCGCTCGACCTTTATCGAATCAAACCGTCGGCAACTCAACTTCAAGCGGCGCCGCTGTGTTTACCGCGGCTGCCTATGAAAACAAATTGGCACTGGGATCAAGACCAAAAACACACAAGAATGGTCAGCGGGTCTGTTCCCTGTGTGATGGTAATCCACGATCATTCGTTTGGACGAGTGTTTTTCCATGGATCGTTATTACCAAAGATACTCCAAGCCCTCTTGATTCTCGTGACCAGAGCTGCGGCAAATCCTTCGCGATCCCATGCCTCGCATCGTCACCGACATTCGCTTTATTTTCCCAGCAACAAACCCATGCGAGCCTCCCGCGAGCGTCTGCCCCACAGCAGGTGGCTGCCCCGCCGCAGGTGGCGCGGGTGTTTAGCGCGCTGCCCGCATTTTGCCACCGGGCAGCAGTTGAAACACGCGCCCTCGCCAAAGCACCTTGCTCGAGAAATAGCTGGCCGCCCAGAACCCAAAGCCCATCAGGTCTCGCACCGGATAAAGCACTAATAGCCCGAACCAGCTTTTGTCGCCCACCACGAGCCTGCCCACCGCAACAGACAGTGCCAGCCGGATCGCCACGCTCCATGCGAACAGTCCTAATCCCCACCACGGATGCCCCAGCGTCGCCGCCGCTCCCCACGCCAGAAGACCAAATGGCAATCCAAATGTGAGCGCCGTGCCAAAGTGCCCCGCTGGCCGCGAAAATCGCGTCGACCGCATCCAGCGCGCTTGGTGTTTGAGTGAAGGAATCATGCTTGAATTGATCACAATATGGTCGACGGCATGGTGGCTCAAGACCACCGTCTTCCCCAGCTTCCAGGTCTCATTCCCCAGCACAAAATCGTCTGCGCAATATTCGGCCGTTACCTTAAAGCCGCCCATCTGCTTGATGACATCGCGCCGGAACGCCATCGTCGGTCCTAGCACAAACCTCATCCCCTCCATCACCCGCGCCGCCAGCACACCGGCCGTCATTTCAACACTCATGCCCACAGCCTCAAGCCGCGACCAAAGCCCGCCCTGCGCAGCTATCCCGCGATACAGGCAGCACATCGCGCCCACCATCTCGTCCGCAAACGGCAGCGCCACAGCCCGCAGATAACCCGGCGTCACCCGCACATCGCTGTCGCTGATCACCAGGATGGAATAAGCAGCCTCAGCCTCCATCCGCTCCAACGACGCCACCTTGGCGTTGATGTAATCCGGCTCGCCTCCGGTGGAAAGAAACTTGCTCTGAATATGCGGATAGCGCTCGGCAACGCGGCGCGCTGCCTCCAGGCCGGCATCGTCCGCCGACCGCGCGCAAAAAATGATTTCGTATTCGGGATAGTCCTGCTCAAAGAAGCTAGCCAGGTGCGCATCGAGCCCCGGCTCGGCCCCATGCAAAGGCTTCAGCAACGTCAGCGGTGGCGTAAACGCCGGCCGAGCTGCAAGCTGCGCCAACGCCAGTCGCCGCTCGCGCAGATAACCCGGCACAGCCCAAAGAACAATGCAGGCAAAACCCGTAGACGCCACCAGCCCAATGACGCCCAATCCAAGAATTACGTGGAACATGCAATTTCAAGCATACCGGGCTAGGGGCAGATCGGAAATTGCGTACGGAGCAGGAATCGTAGATTCGGAGAAAGCAGGGATTCAATTTCGGAGGGAAAAGGGGATTAGTTTCGGAATGAGCAGGGGTTTATTCCGGAGGGAGCAGGAGGTTTTAACCCCCTGAAAGCAGCTCAATTTGCGTGGCCGTCAGGCCCGGGCCTTCGCCGGTTTTATCGGGAAGTGATTGCGAAAACAGTCACTCAACAGTGCGGCTCACGGCTTCCGCACCACAGTAGGCTTAATGGCGGTAGCCCTGCGAATCGGCACAATCGCCCCGGTACTCCCCGGCGCATTCTGCTGAAACCGCGTCAGCATCTCCGTCCGCACATACTCCACAAAGCTCTGCATCTGCCGGTTCATCTCTTCCATCCGCTCCCGCATCTGCAGAACGATGGCGATCCCCGCGATGTTCACGCCCAGGTCCCGCGCCAAGTTCAGAATGAACTCCAGCCGCTCCAAGTCCTCGTCGGTGTAGAGCCTCGTATTCCCCTCGGTGCGCGACGGCTTCAGCAAACCCTCGCGCTCATACAAGCGCAGTGTCTGCGGATGAATCTCGTACATCTCGGCCACCGCCGAAATCATGTACGCGCCCTTCGATTTGCGTTTCGCCGCCATATCGTCGCTTCTCCGCAATCAGCTTACCGCACCATTATCCCAGTCTCTTAGTGCCTGTCTTTGTTTACAGCTTCTCGAACAGCGCCACTCGCGGGTCCTGGTTATTCAACTTGGCAAACTCGCGCATGATCTCCTTGCTGCGCTCGTCCTGCAATGTCGGCACCACCACTTCCACGGTTACAATCTCGTCCCCACGCTGCCCCGGCCGCTGCGCGTTCTCCACGCCCCGTTCCCGCATCCGCAGCTTCTGCCCGCTCTGCGTTCCTGGTGGAATCTTCAATTGCGCGCGTCCATCGATCGTGGGCACGTCCACCTTCGACCCCAGCGTAGCCTCAGCAATCGTTACAGGTACTGTGATGTGAATATCATCGCCCACTCGTGTGAAAACAGGGTTCGTACCAGTACGTACGATCACAAAAAGATCTCCTGCGGGACCACCATTTAACCCAGCGTTCCCCTTCCCCTGCAGCCGAATCCGCTGTCCGTCCCGCGTCCCCGCCTTGATCCGGAACTCCACCGTCTCCGTCCGGTTCACCACGCCCTCACCCTGGCATGTAGCGCAGTCGTTTGAAATCCGCCCCGTCCCATTGCACTGCGGACAGGGAATATTGAACTTCATCCGCCCGCCCATCTGCGTCACCTGGCCCGTCCCGTTGCACTCAGGACACTGCATCGGCCCGCCCGTGTGTGCCTGCCCGTGACACGTTGGACAAACCTCCTGGCGATTCACCTGGATGCGCGCCTGCCCACCGCGGATCCCCGTCCAGAAGTCCACCGTTGCCTGGTACTCCAGATCCGTTCCCGGTTGCGGACCACGCGGTTTCTGCGGCTGTTGCGCCCCGGTAAAGATCCCCGAAAAAATATCCTTGAAGCTGCCCCACGAAGCCGAACCTGCACCGGTTTGCTGCGCAGCCTGATGTCCTGGCCCGCCGAAGCCGGAGAAGTCAAATCCGTCGAAATCCACCGGAGACCGGCCGCCCGCGTTCTGCTGCCGCGCGTATGCCTCCGCCGTCGCCGGGTCAATCTGGTCTGAGTAGAAGCCCACCTGGTCATACACCTTGCGCTTCTTCTCGTCGCTCAGCACATCGTTGGCCTCAGAGATTTCTTTGAACTTCTCCTCAGCCTTCTTATCGCCTGGATTGACATCCGGATGATACTTGCGCGCCGCCTTGCGGAACGCCTTCCGAATCTCCTCCGACGTCGCCGTCTTCTTCACCCCGAGCGTCGCGTAATAGTCTTTGTTTTGCGTAGTCGCCATTTACCTTACCAATCTTGTCCGTCTCGCAGCCGAGCAACCCTGTTGCTCTACGTCACAAATTCCGAGTTTCGTCGGATAAACTGTTGCCTGATCCGTCGAAACGAGGCACACCCTTTGTCGATACGATTCTATCGGCCAGAACTCGATGTGATTCGCTTCGTGGCTTTTTTTACCGTTTTCCTTTACCACGGTCTGCCCAACCATACCAACAACGCCATCCTGGATTCCGCGGCCGCATCCTGCGGCTTCGGGCTGTGTCTGTTCTTCACTCTGAGCGCTTACCTAATTACAACCCTTCTGCTGAAGGAGAGAGAAAAGACCGGCTCAATCGATCTTCTCCGTTTCTACAAGCGCCGCATTCTCCGCATCTGGCCGCTCTACCTTGCCGCCTTGCTGGTCAGCGCCGCCGTCGCTTTCTTACATCACACACTGCGCGAAAATGCAGTCTGGTATGCAGCCGCACTGGTCATGCTTGGAAACGTAGTCACTTCACGAACCACCAGCGTTGTTCACCTATGGAGCATCTCGGTCGAAGAGCAGTTTTACGTCTTCTGGCCCACCCTCATGCGCTTTCTTACCCCACGCCGGCTTCTGGTTGCGGCTCTGGCCCTGCTCTTCATCTCCAACTCCGTTCTCGCCTGGTTCGGGATCATTCATGCCGACGTCTGGAAACGCGTCTGGTGGAATAGCTTCGCGCAATTGGAGTTCTTTGCCGCCGGCATTTTGCTCGCCTTGCGCGATGAGTATGCTCCTCCCGCCAAACGTTCCTGGGTCGTACGTCTCGCCGGACTACTATGCATCCCGGTGCTTTGGTTTTCAGCCGTCTATTTCTTCCACATCCAGGGCGGCGACCACGTTGCGCGCGGGCCCTTCAGTCTTTGCATCGGCTTCGCCCTCGTAGCCATAGCCTGCACTGGACTAATCGACCTCTTACGCGGCCTCGATCACTGGCCAAAACAACTCATCTACCTCGGCAAGGTCTCCTATGGTCTCTATGTCTTCCATGTCACGGCCCTTGGGGCACTGCACCACATTCCTATTCTGCTCGTCCGGCTTCCTTTGGCCCTTGCACTCACAATTACCGCCGCCTTCATCTCCTACACCTGGTTTGAATCGCCTTTCCTCCGCTTGAAAGAGCGCTATGAAGTTGTCTTATCGCGGCCGGTCTTCTAGAAGTGCCTTCCGCATAACGAGCGCGGGCACGCCCGAAGCCGTGCCCGCCCAAACGCCCTCAACAACTTCCCTTGGTCGGCCGCTCTTTCCGCCGAACCCGGGGCTGCCGCACAGCGGGTGCCTACTTCTTGTCTTCCACGTCCACATACTCCGCGTCGATCACGCCTTCATCTTTCTTCGTGTTCGCCCCGGCGTCCGTGGCCGAAGCCGTCGGACCCGCTCCAGCAGCAGCTTCCGCAGCATTAGCCTTGTACAGCACCTCGGCCAACTTGTGGCTAGCCTGCGTCAGCTTCTCGTGCGATGCCTTCAGTTCGCTCGAAGTTGGCGTGCCTTCCAGCAACTTCTTCGATTCAGCCAGCGCCGACTCAACATCTGTCTTATCCGCTGCCTGCACCTTCTCGCCGGAGTCCTTCAGCATCTTCTCGATGTTGTAGACCAGCCCGTCCAGTGAGTTGCGCGCGTCAATCTCCTCGCGCTTCTCCTTGTCCTCGGCCGAGTGCGCTTCGGCCTCCTTCGCCATCTTCTCCACTTCGTCCTTGCTCAAACCTGAGCTCGAAGTAATGGTGATGCGCGTGTCTTTGCCCGTCGCGTTGTCCTTCGCCGTCACGTTCAATATTCCGTTCGCATCGATGTCGAACGTCACTTCGATCTGCGGAATGCCGCGCGGCGCCGGAGGAATCCCAGCCAGCTTGAATTTGCCCAACGTCCGGTTCTGTGCAGCCAAAGGCCGTTCGCCCTGCAGCACATGGACTTCAACTTCCGTTTGCGAGTCAGCCGCCGTCGAAAACGTCTCCGTCTTCTTGGTCGGAATCGTCGTATTCCGCGGGATCATCGATGTAGCCACGCCGCCCAGTGTTTCAATCGACAACGTCAGCGGTGTCACGTCCAGCAGCAGAAGATCCTTCACTTCGCCAGCCAACACGCCTGCCTGCACTGCCGCGCCAATCGCCACCACTTCGTCGGGATTCACACCGCGATGCGGCTCCCGGCCGAACATCTTCTTGACCATCTCCTGGATCTTGGGCATGCGCGTTTGTCCGCCCACCAGGACCACTTCGTCGATCTTGTCCACGCCGATGCCGGCATCCGCCAGCGCCTTCTTGCAAGGCTCCAGCGAGCGATCCAGCAAATCCTCCACCAACTGCTCCAGCTTCGCACGCGTCAGCTTCCGCACCAGGTGCTTCGGCCCCGTCGCGTCCGCTGTAACAAACGGCAGATTGATCTCCGTCTCCACCGTGGTCGACAGCTCGATCTTGGCCTTCTCCGCCGCGTCCTTTAGCCTTTGGAGCGCCATTTCATTGCCCTTCGACCCCAAATCCAAGCCCTGTTCCTGCTTGAATTCGGCAATGAGCCACTCCACAATCCGCTGGTCAAGGTTGTCGCCGCCCAGGTGCGTATCCCCGTTCGTCGACTTCACCTCGATCACGCCCTCGCCCACTTCCAGGATGGAAATATCGAACGTGCCGCCGCCAAAGTCATACACGGCGATCGTCTCGTCCTTCTTCTTGTCCAGCCCATAGGCCAGTGCTGCCGCGGTCGGCTCGTTCACAATGCGCTTCACGTCCAGCCCGGCAATCTTGCCGGCGTCCTTCGTAGCTTGCCGCTGCGCGTCATTGAAGTAGGCCGGCACCGTGATCACGGCTTCCTTCACCGTCTCGCCCAGGTAGGCTTCCGCGCTCTTCTTCAGCTTCTGCAGAATCATCGCCGAAATCTCCGGCGGCGTGTACTCCTTGCCCTGCGCCACAACGGCCACGTGGTCGCCCTGCTGCACCACCTTGAAGGGCACCATCTTCATCTCGTCGTTCACTTCGTTGTAACGCCGGCCCATAAACCGCTTGATGGAGAAAATCGTGCTCTCCGGGTTCGTAATCGCCTGACGTTTGGCCACCTGGCCCACCAGCCGCTCCCCGCTCTTTGAAAAAGCGACAATCGAGGGCGTTGTCCGCGCACCCTCTTCATTTGGAATCACTTTGGGCTCCCCGCCCTCCATTACGGCAACGCACGAGTTCGTGGTGCCCAGGTCAATCCCGATAATCTTTGCCATGTTTGGTTTTCCGCCTCTTGGATAAAGTTCTGACTCTAATAAGATGCATGATTGAGTGAGATAGTGTCAACTTTATTTGATGGTGTATCTATAAATTATCTCCCCTAATCGACTACAACCCGACGGGCAAAGAGTCCGAAACGTCCCGCAACGAGCCCCTTAGGCCGCGAAAGAGCTCAATTTCCCGAAAGGGCAAAAAAACCACCGCGCCAGGATGCCCCAGAAACCGTCAGCAAGGCTTGGTTGATGGCTCTGCCTCCCCAAATTCCACCCTTTAGGGAGTCATTCGGGCGCTTCCCCGACAGCCCGCAATCAACCCAAATCCCCCTCCCAACACACTCCCCAACCTCCGTCCTACGCCCCTCGACCGTCTCACCTTCAGTCACACCGTCGTCCAACAAATGCCTTACAGCCGTCTTACATTTGTCTTACACCCGCCCAACACCGCATCACCCTCATTCCGCGAATCTTACAGATTGTCTTACAGCGCAAAACGCCCGGCCCCCAAGCCCCAACCGCTCCCCCCCATCCCAACCTCCGTAACCGCCCTCACACACGTCTCCACCTCAATCGGTTAATCTCGATTGTTCGCTTCCTCCATGACCACCGCCGCCGCCCAAGCCCGCTACCCGCTCTCCCAGGGCGTAAACCCTTGGCTGGTCACCGTTTCCGTGATGCTCCCCACCTTCATGGAGGTACTCGACACCGCCATCGCCTCGGTGGCCCTCCCCTACATAGCCGGCTCCCTCTCAGCCTCCAACTCCGAGGCCACATGGGTCCTGACCAGCTATCTGGTCGCCAACGCCGTCATCCTCCCCGCTTCCAATTGGTTCGCCCGCCGCTTTGGCCGCAAGCGTTTCCTGCTCATCTGTGTCGTCATCTTCACCATCGCCTCGTTCTTCTGCGGCGCAGCCCCATCGCTCGGAATCATCCTGCTCGCTCGTATCTTACAAGGCGCAGGCGGAGGCGCACTCCAGCCTTTGTCCCAATCCATCCTCCTTGAGAGCTTCCCCGTCCAGAAGCGATCCATGGCCATGGCGGCCTATGGTCTGGGAATCGTAGTCGCCCCGGTCCTCGGCCCCACCCTTGGCGGCTGGCTCACTGACACCTTCAGCTGGCGCTACGCCTTTTACATCAATATCCCCGTCGGCCTCCTCGCGGTCTTCATGATCGCCCGCTTCGTGCACGACCCGCCGTACATCAAGAACGCCAAAGTCGGCCCATTCGACAACATCGGCTTCGGCCTGCTCATCGTCTGGACCGGCTGCCTCCAAATTGTCCTCGACAAGGGTCAGGAAGACGACTGGTTCGGCGCTCTCTGGGTCCGCTGGGCTGTCGCGGCGCTGATCTTCGGTCTCATCGGATGGATCTGGCATTCCTGGACCCATCCCAAAGGCCTCGTCGACCTCCACATCCTGCGCAACCGCAACTTCCGTACCGGTTGCTTCCTCATTGCCCTGCTCGGCATGTGTATCTACATCACTATCGCCATCCTGCCGCTCTACTATCAGGAAGTCCTCGGCTACACCGCCTTCACAGCCGGCCTCGTCGTCGGCCCTCGCGGCGTCGGCTCCTTCATCGGATCGCCAGTCGTGGGCATCCTCGGCTCCCGCGTCGACAACCGCAAGCTCCTCTGCGCCGGATTCATCGCCTTTGGCGTCTGCGCCCTCGTCTTCGGCACTGTCAATCTGGGCATCGGACCCTATACCCTGCTCATTCCCATCACCCTCACCGGCTTTGCCCTCAGCTTCGTCTTTGTCCCGTTGGCCACCATGACCACTTCCACCCTTAGCCGTGAGGAGATGGGCAACGCTACCGGCCTCTTCAACATGCTCCGCAATATCGGTGGATCCATCGGCATTGCTATGGCCACCACCGCTCTCATCCGCCGCGCCGCCCTCCACCAGACTGAAATCGGCGCCAATGTCCCCCCCTACATGCTCCAGCAAAAGTCCGCCGCCATCGCAGGCTACCTCGCCCACCGCATCGGCCCTGCCCAGGCACGCCCCGGCTCATTCGGCCTTATCTACGGCCTCATGGAACAACAATCCGCCCTCATGTCTTACGTCGACGTCTTCCGTTGGACAGCAGTCCTGGCCTTCTTCTGCGCCTTCGCTGTATGGCTCTTCAAAAAGCCCATCAAGCACGCCGCACCGCCCCCCGGCGTGCATTGATCAAAACAATCAGCCGCAGAGAACCGGATTCACCAAAGGCTAAACCAGCTCAACTGTCCTTCTTCTAACCGGCTTAAACATCGAATTGGGATTTGCACACAACAGCTTGCCGATCTTCTGACTTGTCCCCGCATTATGGCGAAGACCCACCGATTTACAACGCTTTTACTGATATATATAACTTCCGGCTGGACGACAAACCGCTAACAATAGTGGTCCGGAGTAACATGTGCAAGATGACCAAACCCAGAAATGAAACGTGGAATTCTGTTTGGCAACTCCTGTTGATAGCCGTGCTTCTGGTCATCGCCTACACCTGTATGCGTACGCTGAGTTTTACAGTTGGTGCGCTCAATTTCATGCTTGCATGTGCGGTCTACGCAATTCCACTTCTTGCTGTTGTGCCCGTGCTGCGTCTGAAGCTGCGAGCGAGGATTTGGGGATTGATTCTCCTGGGTCCTTTGTTTTTGCTATCATCGTTTCTCCTTCTGGGCACGGTCGTCTTTGACGGACTCCTCGGTGGATCGGAACGCAAAGAGCCATTGCAGACCTTTCAAGAGGGGAGCAGCACGATTCAACTTCAAAGATATGAAAACGGCGGCGCAGTAGGAGTCCACGGCTTCAACCTGGAGCAGCGAAGGCTCATCGTTCCTGGCCTCTACCTGGTCAGATCTGTCGACTTCTTTGAGTGGGCACGTGAAGGAACCCTCTCTGCGGAGGGACCGTACCGCGTCAGGGTGCGTGCCAAGGGGGGCTACAGCAATGACTATGAAGTCGACAAGGTCTACTCACTGAAGCCTTGGGTCTATTTCTAACGCTCAGCTCTTCATCACTAAATTCTCGGTCCCGGTCGAGTCGCCGCACCTACGCGCCAGTTACCTTACAGTCATCGTCGATACCAACTGCAGACTCACCAATCTAGTAGGCGAACTCATCCTTCAAGTTTTGGAAACAGGCAGACCATTGCCGGTTAGCAGATGTTTGATTGTGTTGGCATGGGCGGGCAAAGCCCCGCACGCTGTTCCACAAACCGTTCCGTCGCTCATTCGGAGGCATTCCTCCGGCCATCCACACCTTGCGAATCTGCCTCAAACCAATTAACTTGAAGCTAGTTAGAAAAACGAAGAACACTCTTTTCAATCAATTTTTGGGTGCCGATTTGCCGAAGAATCGAGTTTCTGTGTTTGTATCCTCTTTCCGACAGAATACGCATCGCTTCGCCAGAGTCCTTCGCCCCAATCGCTTTGCCATTCTGGCCGCGCTCATCGCTCTGGCATCCGCTCCCGGAAAATCCCAGCAGCTTCAGACCACCCCGGCCACAGCCGCAGAAGCCCTGTCATTGCTCACCGCGCCATCACTCCCAGCGGCGGTGCCGGCCGACAGCCAGACCGAAAACATCACGACCGCACCGGCGGAAACCCCAGCCACCATTGGCGCCTGGTCCGATTCAAACGACAGCCCTGACGCACCCTCTTCCGCAGACCCGGAAGCCGCGGTAACCACCCCGCCTCAAACCAAACATCCTGTCGAGAGCGAGATCATCTGGGAGGGCATGGCTTCCTACGGCAACTACAACCTGTTTGCCATCGAAGACATGACCAAGCTCTACACCAGTGGCATCGAGTACGACCGTCACTCCTGGGGCTACTTCGCTCGAGCTCAAATGGACTACGTAGCGGAGATTCTCCCCTTCGTTCTTCTCGTCGAGCCGGCTAAATCCGATTACTGGGGAAACCCCCAATCTCCAAACCGAAAACTCGTGCCCGGTCTCGCCATCACACCCATCGGCCTGCGCATGATGTGGCGAAGCAATAAAGAACACTTCAAGCCATACATCCTCATCAAGGGCGGAATGATCGGGTTTACTCAGAAGGTGCTGTCGAACGAAGCAAGCTATGAGGACTTCACCTTGCAGTCTGGATTCGGCGTGCAGACCAAACTCACTCGCCGCGTTGACCTGCGCCTTGGCCTCTGGGGCGATTTTCATTTCTCAAATGCTTACATTGTTCCCAGCGATCCCGGCACCGATGTGATGAACGCGAGCTGGGGAATTTCCTACCACCTGGGCCAGCCTCGCCAATAGCGCTCAAAAGCTGACTTAGCTCGTCTCGTCGCTTCACCTGGCTCTTCTCTTTCGCCGAACCAATAAATCATCGGCGCACCCTCGCAAGCCCTCTCGTCTCCCGATCTCGTTCCTTCCTTAAATAGATGCAAGCTGTATCCTCCTCGTTTTCTCTATTCTTGCTACAACCAACTAACTCCTTCAACACCATTAACACAACCCGCCCACACACCCATCGGGACAACTCCCCTTGGCCATAGGGCATCCATAGCAATCGGTGTGATTGGAAGACTCAGGTCAATCACGCGATGACTCCAGAGTTCGGAGTTCTGTGACCGTAATGAAGGAGGTCAACTAGATGGTCAGTCGCATTCAAAAACTTTCCTTGGTCGTTGCTCTAGTCACCATGCCGGGATGGGCAGCAGCGCAGGAGTCCAATCCGACAACCACACAGAATCCATCGACCGCTGTCCCAATGCAATCCGCAGGGATGCGCGACGACGTTCCCCTCTACAAAATCCAGGTAGTCGGTCGCGACATCCCGGCAATCAACTACTTTCATCGCAGCGCTTCCACCAAGATCGGTTTTCAAGGCACGAGCCTTCTGCCCCAGGCTCATGGATCAGCGAAAGTAGATGCTCATTTGGGACGCACATCAATCGATGCAAGTTTCGAAGGACTGCCACCAGCCAATGGGTTCGGCCCTGAATATCTAACCTATGTGTTGTGGGCCATCACGCCGGAGGGCCGCCCAATGAATCTGGGTGAAGTGCTTCCCACCGGATCGAAAGACAAAAGTCAGCTCCAGGTTACGGCCGACCTTCAGACTTTCGGATTGATAGTAACTGCTGAACCCTACTACGCGGTCACCATGCCCAGCGATGTCGTTGTGTTACAGAACGTTGTGGAAGACAAGACCCAGGGCGTTATCGAGCAAGTGAACGCCCACTACTCTCTGCTCCCACGCGGAGCCTACGCAGAAACCGCGGGACGCCACTCCGTTCTCCATCCCATCACTCGCGATGAGCGCTCCCCGCTCGAACTCTACGAAGCCATAAACGCCATTCAAATCGCTGATGCTGCCGGAGCGGAAAAATACGCTGCGGACACAATGACCACAGCCAAAACCGCTCTCCAGAATGCGCAGGATACTGACCTGCACAAGAAGGATCGCAAGGAGACAATTACCTTTGCGCGTGAAGCTGTCCAGTCCGCTGAAGACGCGCGCATCATCACCATCCGCAAGATCAAAGCGGAAGACGAAGCAGCCGCGCAGCAGGCTCGCCAGAGCGCGGAACAGCAGGCGCAGCAATCCCAATTGGCCGCTCAGCAAGCCCAGGCGATCGCCCAACAGCAAGCTGAGGAACGGGCCAAGGCCGAGGAAGCCACGCGGAGAGCCCAGGAGGCGCAGCAGGCAGCCGAACAATCTGCACAGCAAGCAGCCCAGCAGGCAACCCAGATGCGCGAGCGGTTGCGCCAACAGTTGAATCAGGTATTGCAGACAACTGAATCCGCCCGCGGCCTCATCGTCAACATGTCCGATGTGCTCTTTGACTTCAATAAGTACACTTTGAAACCCGAGGCCCGCGAAAAGCTCGCCAAAGTGTCTGGCATCCTGCTTTCCTACCCCGGCTTGAAACTCCAGGTCGAAGGCTACACAGATAGCATTGGGTCTGATGAATATAACCAGAAGTTATCCGAACAGCGCGCGGACGGCGTGCGTGATTATCTTGTCGCTCAAAGTGTTCCGGACGCCAATGTCACAGCAAAGGGATACGGTAAGAGCGACCCGGTTGCCGATAACTCAACCAATGAAGGAAGAGCACAGAACAGGCGTGTCGAGTTAGTCGTTTCGGGAGCCGCCATCGGCATTCAGCAGAGTGATCCGGGAGCCCAATCTCTAAGTCAACCAGCCCAGGGCGAATCGCCCTCGCAATCCTCGACCTCTGCCGGCGTGTCGGGAGTGTCGAACCCCAGACAATAACTTCACCTGCGTCACCTGATATGCATCGCTTAACAAAACAGGCTGATCCCAGATTTAGGATCAGCCTGTTTCTTTCTGAGCAGAACATTTTCACAGCACGGCTCGAACCCCACGTCCGAGTAACTCCTATGCGTGCACTTCCTGTCCTACTCTTTGCGTTGAGCGAGCCGCAAAGTACAGCGACACAACCGTAATATCATCCGACTGTCCAAAGCGCTTCGCCGTTTGAGCGATATACCGTGCCGGTTCGTTACTCACCTGTTGCGTGCGTTCGAATCCGAAAAGTTCGCCCTGGGCATTAGTCGCCTCGACCACTCCATCGGAGAGAAAGATAAGTCTGTCGCCTTGTTCGAGCCGGAAACTCGCCTGCTCATAGCGGATATCTGGAATAACTCCCAACGGAAGATCGGCCGCCAGCACCATCTCGCGGCCATCGCGATAGGGGCTCAAGTGGCCGGCATTCGCTATCGTTATCGTGCCGTCTGTATAGACTCGCGCGCAAAGGCAGGTCGCAAAGCTCGCAACCGCGTTTGGCCCCGCCCCCACTCCGGACGCAGCCCCGAGCATGACGTGGTTCAGATGATTGAGCACCGTGGCAGGGTCATGCGAGAGTTCATTGCGCAGCGCACCAACCAGCGTGCTGGCGTTCATCGCCGCCTGCAAGCCCTTGCCGCTCACGTCGCCCACCACAATCAGCAGTGAATCGTCTCGAAGCGGCAGCACCTGAAAAAAATCCCCGCCCACTCCGTTCACCGGCAGATATGCGCTCTCCAGCATGAAGTTGCGATTCGACGGAAGCTGCGTCGGAATCAGCATCGCCTGCACGCTTCGGGCCGCCTCAATCTCAGCAGTCGACTTCTGTTCCTCCTGGCTCACATGCACAAAGCGGTAGAGGATCACTGCAATTAGGCTCGCCAGAAATATGACATACGTCACCGTGCTGACACCAAATCCCACCGGTCCCATATGGAAGCGAGGCGAAGCGAAGCGATCGGCAATCCAATGCTGGCTCGCGGAGTAATCAAGAACGGTGTCGATGGAGTCCGCCGTGGCCGCCAGGAAAAAAGGCAGCAGCATGACGCCCGCTTCGGTTAACCCCCGGCGCCACGCGCGGAACAACATAACAGAGATCAGGCCGCAGAAGACCACTTCCGCAGAGACCGACAAGTAATCGTGAACGCGCTGCAAGTGCAACAGGAAAACAAAAGGTAACACCAGCACGCATATCTGCACAATGCGAACAAGCCTGCGAGATTGGTTGCCGGAAAACCGAAGTACAAACTCGAGGGTGATAGCCATGAAGGCGCGGCCTAACCACATATGGACCACACCGAAGACCGACATGGGCAAGAACGCCAGCGCAAAGGCGACTTCGACGGCTACTGTAACCGCGAAAGAGAGACAGAGCAACGCTAGCCACAGGTACTCCGAATGATGGCGCTGCGCCAGGTAGAGTGTGGCTCCCAGCACGGCGACACAAAGGAAGAGAAAGCCTAAGATCACACCGGAGATTACATGCTCATCCCAGCGCTGGTCCGTGGCCGTCGCGAGCCTCTCAGCAACGTCGTCATGCGTCCCAAGTTCAACCTTGTCGAGAAGACCGCCTCCAATGGAGACATCGGGCCCAGCCCAGGTTCGGACAGCTACCACAACAGAGCCGTCAGCCGCCAGCCCGGAAATATGCACGGCCAAAGGCGGAGATCGATACATGCCCGGCGCATCGGCCATGCCACGCGTCTGCCCGGCTTCAAACCCATTCACATACACGCCGAGTTGTCCCACCGAATCGCTGGTGAGCAGCAGATCCAGCGGCGGGTTCCCGGGTAAATTCTTGAATTGCGCAAGCTGCTGCGGTTGAACTCGCAATCGGTACCAGGCATACCCCGTGTAAGGATCCATTCCCTGGTCGGCAAGCGACTTGCCGACGGTCACAGTCGGCCATTTCGAGTCATCGAAGCCGGGCTCAGCCCACTGCGGATCATCCCCGGTTTGGAAACGCCACGGCCCGTCGAGAACCATGGTGCCGTGGACCTGCGAGGCAACAGAACCGGCGCCAGCCCCATTTGCCGGACTCGGAGCAGGCGTCGCCGGGCTCTGCGCAACCAGCCAAACGCCGCAGAGAAACAGAAGGGCGAGCCAACCCAGGCTCCGCCCCCAATCGAGGCTCAGCTTTGAGGACAAGCTTGCTGCTCCTGTTGCTGGCTCAACGGTTTTCATGCACTTCCTAAGTTTAGAGCAGAAACCTGTGCTCGCCCCGCATTACTTCATCACCTGGTCCAAAGTCTCTTCCCGTCTATTCCGCCAACGGCAGAAACCGGCGCATCTGCTCGTCCCACTGCTCAATGTGCCCGTTCAAAATATCGTAGTACCACCCGTGGACCGTCAGTCTGCCCTCCTGCATCGCTCGCGCCACCGCCGGCTGCGCCTTCAAGTTCCACAACTGCGCCACCACGTTTCCCCGAATCAAAGATGCCAACTCCGCGTGTTCTCCATCCGCCGGATTCACCGGCTGCCGATGCGCGAATGCCGACTCCACGTGGCTAAGCCATCGTTGCGCTTTAGGCATTTTGTCCAATCCCTTCCGGTCTAGCGCCGCCTTCAACGCCCCGCAGTCGGAGTGCCCGCACAGAATCGCGGCCTTCACCTTCAGCACTTCCACCGCGTACTCGATCGTTGCCGTCACGCCGTCCACATCGTGGCTGGTCATGGGCACCACGTTCCCCGCATTCCGCGTAATAAACAAGTCCCCCGGCCCAGTCCCGAGAATCAAATCCGGAACCACACGCGAGTCCGAACACGTAATGAATAGCCACTCCGGCGCCTGCCGATCTGACAGCAGCTTGAACTGCGCTCGCTTGCCCGGAAACACACTCGCCAAAAACTGCTTGTGCCCCGCAATTAGCCGATCCATCCCCCAGTACCTCCGTTTCCATCCCGCTGGTATCAGCACCAGCCTATCGCACCGGGTTGCGAATGAGTTATACCGGAGCATCTGCGTAATGAACGTGTCTCTCAATTCGGGAAGCGCGCCTCCTGGTGTAATCGTTTACCATGCCGCTTGACAGGAGTCTCCTACCGCCCATGTCCTACATCACGTCCCGAATCGCCCTACTCACCCTTATCGCCGCTCCGCTCACTCTTGCCGCACAAACTATCGACACCATCAATCCCGCCCTGAAAGCGCGCGTCGACCGCATCGCCACTCAAGTCCTCAACCAAACCGGTGTCCCCTCCGCCTCCATCGCCGTCGTCCAGCATGGCAAGCTCGTCTATACCCATGCCTACGGCCACGCCCGTCTTGACCCGGCAACCGCCGCCACGCCGGAAATGCGTTACTCCATCGGCTCCATCTCCAAGCAGTTCACCGCCGCCGCCATCCTTTTGCTCCAGGAACAAGGCAAACTCTCCCTCGATGACACCGTCGGCAAGTATATCCCCGGCCTCACCGAAGGCGACAAGGTCACCATTCGCCAGATCCTCTCCCACACCTCCGGCTATCAGGATTACTGGCCCGAGGACTACGTCATGACTCCGATGCTGCGCCCCGAGAGCTCGCAGCAGATCCTCGACACGTGGGCCAAAAAGCCGCTTGACTTCGAGCCTGGAACCCAGTGGCAATACTCCAATACCAACTACGTCATCGCTGGCCGCATCGTCGAAACCGTCACCGGCGCGCCCCTCATGGATTTGCTCGTCGACCACATCTTTCGCCCCCTCGGCATGAAGTCCGTCTGGAACTCCGACGAAACCAAGCTCACCTCCGTCGACGCCACACCCTATGTTCGCAACGCGCTTGGTCCCTTGCGCGTCGCCCCCAAGGAGGGACGCGGCTGGATGTTTGCCGCCGGCGAACTGGCCATGACCCCACACGACCTGGCACTCTGGGATGAGAGCCTCATCGCCCAATCCATCCTCAAGCCCGACAGCTACAAACAGATGTTCACTGAGGTCAAACTGAAAGATGGCAAAGGCACCCACTATGGCCTTGGTGTCGAAGTACGCGATCGGCAAGGCCACCGTTCCATCGAACACAGTGGAGAGGTCTCCGGTTTCGTCTCAGACAATGAAGTTCTCGTCGACGATGGCGTCGCGGTCGTTGTACTTACCAACCAGATGGCCGTCAACGCAGCCTCTGGAATCGCTCAGTTCATCGCACCCGTGATCCTCAACACCCCTCGAACTGCGCCCGAGCAGCAAGCCATCGACATCTACCACGGCCTTCAGCAAGGCCGGGTAGACCGCACCCTCCTCGCGCCAAACCTGAGCGATTACTTCACTCAGGAAGCTATTGGCGATTTCCAATCAAGCCTCTCGCCCCTCGGGGAACCCTTGATTTTCCACCAGACCCGCGAGGAATTGCGCGGCGGCATGACCTTCCGTGTCTTTGACATCGTGTATCCCGACAAGCATCTCCGTCTCACCACCTATACCTACCCCGACGGTAAGCTCGAGCAGTACCTGATCGCGCCCGCAGAGTAGAGATCTTCTACTTTCCAATCTGGACTACCAGAAGTGCGGCGAACTCCCTTCGCCTGTAAGAAAGGCATTGAGAAAGAAATGGAACTCATACAATGTCCGAATTGTTTGCTGAGCATACCTGAGGCATCCAGCGCGTGTATCCATTGCGGATCGGCAATTGCAACCAGCACCGCCACTCACTCTTTCCTTTCAACGCAACAGCCGCCTCTTTCTGTCGAAGAGCAGTTCGTGCCGTCTCAATTCTTTGCGGTATCACTGTTGAAATTAGCTGCTCTTTCCGTTTGTACGTTTGGGATTTACGACCTCTATTGGTTCTATTGCAACTGGAAGCTGATCAGGGCCCGTGATGAGCCCGATATTAGCCCTTTCTGGCGCGCTTTCTTCGCGGTATTTTATTGCTACCCTTGCTTTGTCCGGATCAAACTGGCAGGTGCGGCCAGAGGCATAGAATCTGTTCCTCCGTTCGGCATGTTGGCAATCTTATGGATACTATTCCGGGTCGCTTGGAGATTGCCCGAGCCGTTCTTGCTCTTGGCTTTGCTCAAAGTAGGTTTCTTGCTTCCCGTACAGTCTTACGTGAATCGAGTCAACGCGGCAGAGACGCCTATGCACAGACCGAATTCACGATTCACCCTCTGGAATTGGATTACAGTCGTCATTGGCGGATCAGTAGTAGCGTTGGCTATCGTCGGAGCATTTTTGCCACCCAAGTGAAGATAGGTTAGAAGCACAATTGATGAACGAATGGTTGTATGGGCGCTCCATAGGCGTACCGATCCTCTCTCCCCTCTTTGACGAGCGCCTGGCACACAGCGCACCTACTGCACAGCACGTGGGGCAGGTGCCGATATACTGGTATTTGACCTATGTTTGAAAACCTCACAGACAAACTACAACGTGCCTTCAAGACCCTCCGCGGCCAGGGCACGCTCACTGAAGAAAACATCGCCGAAGCCCTGCGCGAAATCCGCGTAGCCCTGCTCGAGGCCGACGTCAACCTCAACGTCGCCCGCGACCTCATCGAGCAGATCCGCGTCAAGTCCATCGGCACTGAGGTCCTCACCGCGCTTTCGCCCTCCGAGCAGGTCATCAAAATCGTCCGCGACGAGCTGATCGATCTTCTCGGCAAAGACACGGCGCGCTTCAAATTCGCCTCCCAGCCGCCCACCGTCATCCTCATGGCCGGCCTGCAGGGCTCCGGTAAAACCACCACCTCCGGCAAACTCGCCGCCTGGCTCAAAAAAGGTGGTCACCGCCCCATGCTCGTCTCGGTCGACGTCTACCGCCCCGCCGCCCGCGAGCAGCTAAAAGTCGTCGCCAAATCCATCGAAGCCAAGCTCTATGAAGGCGACCAGAAAGGCGAGACCGCCGGCACAGCTCTCGTAGAGCGTCTCGCCAAGGAAGCCCTCCGCGAAGCCCGCATCATGGGCTGCGACACCCTCATCATCGACACCGCCGGCCGCCTCCACATCGACGAAGGCTTGATGGACGAAATGGCTCGCCTCAAAAAGCTCCTCAACCCCAGCGAGATTCTCTTCATCGCCGACGCCATGACCGGCCAGGACGCCGTCAACTCCGCTGAAGACTTCCACAAGCGCCTCGGCCTCACCGGCGTCGTCTTGACAAAAATGGATGGCGACGCCCGCGGCGGCGCAGCCCTCTCCATCCGCCACGTCACCGGCCAGCCCATCAAGTTCATCGGTGTCGGCGAAAAACCAGACGCCTTCGAGCCCTTCCATCCAGACCGCATCGTCTCCCGCATCCTCGGCATGGGCGACATGATGTCCCTCATCGAGAAGGCCGAATCCACGCTCGACCGCAAAAAGTCCGAAGAGTTCGCCAAGAAAGCCCTCCTCGGCGACGGTTTCACGTTAGAGGATTTTCGCGACCAGTTGCGCCAAATCAAGAAAATGGGCTCCATGGAAAGCATCCTCAAAATGCTCCCTTCCGTCGGCCCTTTCGCCGGCCTCCAGCAGGCCTCGCAAAACATCGACGAAAAACAGTTCACGCGTCTCGAAGCCATCATCAACTCCATGACCCCCATCGAGCGCCGCAACCACGAAATCATCAGTGGCAGCCGCCGCAAGCGCATCGCCAAAGGCTCCGGCACTGACGTCCAGGACGTCAACAACCTCCTCCGCCAATACGCACAGATGGCCAAAATGTTCAAGCAGATGGGCAAAGGCGGCATGGCCGCCAAAATGATGCGCGGCGGCCTAGGCGCCATGGGCATGGGCGGCAAACAACGCTTCGGACGGTAGAATCGCAATCTCGGTGATGAAAGTATGAGAGACAAGCAATTCATACTAAGCGAAATCCGGAGGACCGCAGCGCTCAACGGCGGCAAGGCTCTGGGCATCGGAAGATTCAAGACCGAGACGGGCATTGCTCAGCATGAATGGTCCGGCGTCCATTGGGCTCGATGGAGCGACGCTCTGAGTGAGGCGGGATTCGAACCACTGGAGTGGAATCGAACGCTAAACGAAGAACAAATGATTGAGGCAATGGCAACGCTAGTTCGCAAGTACAAGCGGTTTCCTGTCAAGCCCGAAATTCTTATTGAAAAGAGGAGTAACGCTCAGGTTCCTACGCCCACTGTGTTTTTTAGGAGGTTCGGCGGGAGGCCAGGAGCAATTCAGAAAATCCGCGATTATTGTTTATCGGGAGAAGAATATTCCGATGTTCTCGCAATCTTGGAGCAAGAAGCAATTGACGAAACCGGCACCAACGGGTCCCGCGAAGTCAATACGGGAGCTGGTAAGTCCGCGTCTTCGGGCTATGTCTACTTGGTGAAATCAGGGAAGTTGTACAAGATCGGCTATTCCGACAATCACTGGCGGCGCAAAAGCGAACTCCATAAACAGACATCTGAAGGAATTACTGAAGTACACACCATCGCAGCAATCGACGACGCACCGGGCATCGAAAAATACTGGCACGAGCGTTTCAAAGAAAAGCGTCAGCACGGCGAGTGGTTTGATCTCTCCGCTGAGGACATCAGCGCATTCAAGAAAAGAAAGTTCATGTAGCCATGACCACTACCAGCCTGCAAGACCAACTCGACGAGATCACCGCCAACACCCGCCAGCTGGTCCAGGCCGAGCGCCTCGCGGTCGGCGAGCGCGCCGTCGAGGAACTCTTCACCTCCGGCATTGAAGACCGCATCCTCCCGGTCGGAGCCATCGCCCCCGAGTTCGCGCTCAAAGACGCCACAGGCCGCCTAGTCCGCAGCGTAGACCTGCTGGCCCTCGGTCCATTGGTTGTCAAATTCTTTCGCGGCCGCTGGTGTTCTTACTGCGTCACTGAACTCGAAGCCTGGCGCGACCTCTACGGCACCCTCCGCGAGCGCGAAGCCCTCATGGTAGCCATCGGTCCGCAAATCGAGCGCCAGAGCGACTTCATGGCCGGCCAGCACGGCCTGCCCTTCCCCGTGCTCTCCGACCCAGGCAACGCGGTCGCCGAGCAATTCGGCCTCGTCTACACTGTCCCCGAATACCACCGCACCTACTTACTCTCCATCCTCGTCAACATCCCCTTCGTCAATGGCGACAAGAGCTGGCGCCTGCCCATCCCCGCCACCTACGTTATTGCCCGCGATGGCCGCGTGGCCTTCGCCGAAGCCCACGCCGACTTCCGCGTCCGTCCCGAGCCCGAAGAAGCCCTTGCCGCAGCATTCGCGCACCACAACCGCTAGTGTGGTGTCCGACAAGTTCGCGTCGTAATTTGACAACTCCAATTCCCCCAAACGGGGTGTCATCCTGAGCGAGTGAGAATTATTTTGGAAGTGCTGATTTAAATGAGTATATTCCCACAGATTTGTGCTGTGTAGGAACTGTGCAGGGAAAATATGTAAATTCCAACCAATGAAAGTTCCTCTGGGTCTCTTGGACAGGAGGAGCATACTGCTTATCGTGGTGATGAAGACTCGCAGGGAGCCCTCCGTCAAGGTTGCGCATCTTTGTTTATAAATCATGCCTCATCCCTACCAGGTTCCACACCTCTTCGCGTCCGCATCGTTTTCCCTGTGTTGTTCCGACTTGGGGACGATCCTGGCGCAGCATCAATCCTGGACTCGGGAGCGTTTTTCTGTAGGAATGCTTCTCTAAATTTCGCTCGCGACATCGGGGCGTCCTTCGTTGAACTTGCCTTCTTTCTCGCAAGAATATCGGAAGACCTGATACCGTTCCAAACAGGACTCCAATTGGCTGGCCTACTTTTCATCGATCCTTCGGCGGGCAAACCTTGCAAATCAGTTGGAAGCACATTCGAACTCTAGATGGATCCCAATCGGAGGGATTTGAAGAGTTCTGTACTCAGTTGGCGCGGCGAGAGTCTGTACCAGAAGGGTCCGCCTTCACACGGAAGGGAAAGCCTGACGCCGGAATCGAATGCTACTGGGCATTGCGGACGGGTGATGAGTTCGGCTGGCAGGCAAAGTATTTCCTGTCCCTCGACAGTACGCAATGGGCGCAGTTGGATGATTCAGTTAAGACCGCATTGGATAAGCATCCCCGGTTGATTCGATACTACGTTTGTGTAGCCACGGATCTGCCAGACGCCAGGCTCGCCGGGCAAACAAGTGCATATCAGAAATGGCTGGACCACGTTGTGAAATGGTCTGGATGGGCGACTGCGAAAGAAATGTCAGTTCAGTTCATATGGTGGGGCAGCCATGAGTTGCTGGATCGGCTTGCCCTGCCAGCCAATGCAGGCCTCGCCAGATTCTGGTTCGATGCTGCGGTGTTCGATTCGAGGTGGTTCGACAAAAGGCTTCAAGAGGCGATCAGCACCGCTGGTCCTCGGTATACGCCAAAGGTCAATGTTGACCTGCCGATCATCCGAGAATTTGATGCCTTCGGTAGAACATCTGAGTGGGTTAAGCGGCTCAAGAGGCACGCGGCAGATATTAGCAAAGCTGCGCGTATGGCGGGCTACGAGTCCAGCAAATTACGTGACCACCAGAAGGGGGTCGAGGAGGTACTTCAATCAGCGGGAGTCGCGATTTCCATGATCCGCGACATAAAAGTCGAGCCTACAGGACCGCTCTCGTTCACCAACTTGATCGAACGGATGAATGCCACGCGGGGTGCGATAGGAACCATCGTCCTCGCACTAGGCAAAAGCGAGCGCATAGAAGATGACAAGCCCAGAGAGACGAAAGACTACTCATATCGAGAGAACCCGTTTCGGTCGGCGAGGTTCCGCTTACACGATCTGGACAGGGTTTTGGAAGACACCATTAACACGTTCACTTTTACAGAGAAGCTCGCCCGAAGCGCTTTCATGATTCTGAATGGTACCGCCGGAATGGGCAAGACCCACTTTCTGTGCGACTTAGCAACCAAACGTCTGAACGCGAATCTCCCCACAATCCTTTTGATGGGGCAACGTTTCTTGCAAGCAAGTGATCCTTGGACGCAGTCGCTCCAGCAACTCGATCTGGCTGGATTGTCAGCAGAAGAGTTCATTGGTTCTTTGGAAGCAGCCGCTCAGGCATCGAATGCTCGTGCTTTGCTGTTGATCGATGCGCTTAACGAGGGAGCAGGTCGAACCATTTGGCCAAATCACATCAGTGCTTTTCTGCAGCTCGCCACCCGATCGCCGTGGGTTTCGGTCGTTGCTAGCGTGCGAACCAGCTACGAAAGGTTGGT
Organism: Occallatibacter sp.; assembly: GCA_049521035.1. Lineage (GTDB taxonomy): Bacteria > Acidobacteriota > Terriglobia > Terriglobales > Acidobacteriaceae > Telmatobacter. The sequence continues at coordinate 51,055 of JBEKPF010000033.1, forward strand.
TCTTCCAATTGCTGTCTCTGAAAAAGCTACGACCGTCACCCACTCTGGATTTGCGGATCGTGAGTACGATGCATCCAAAACGTTCTTCCAGTATTACGGGATCGAACTCCCATCCACACCCCTCCTCGCGCCGGAATACCGGAGTCCTCTGTTTTTGAAGACCATGTGTGAAGGACTAAAGCATGAGGGACATACCAGACTCCCAAGAGGGTTCCACGGGATATCGCAAGTCTTCAGGCTCTATACGAACGCTATGAATCAAAAACTGGCCGAGTCACTGGACTTCGACCCTCGTTCTCGGTTAGTTCAGAACGCGCTACAGAAATTCGTTTCAGCTTTTCCTTCCCACCAGACGCAGTGGCTTCCTCGCGAAGATGCGATGAAACTAGTTGACTCGATGCTTCCGAACCGTTCATTTCACAATTCTCTTTATCTGGGTCTCGTGGGAGAAGGCCTGCTTGTCGAGGACTTCATTCGAATACGGCCGCACGAAGAGCACGAATTCATACATCTGGGATACGAGCGACTCGCAGACCATCTCACGGCAGAGGTCTTACTCCAGGCTTGCCAGCGCCGCCAAGCTTCTGGAACTGCCAACGAAAAGGAGCTGACCGGAGAAGATGATCGGATTAGCTCCGGAGTTTTGGAATCCCTATTCATCCAAGCTCCTGAAGCGCTGAAGCAAGAGTTGATGGATTTCGCGCCTTCGATCCTAAAACACTGGCAATGGGCTGAAGCATACCGCCAGAGTCTGGTTTGGCGCGATCCGGGTGCTTTCACGAACCGGACGCTGCACTGGTTCAACAACTCGATTGTTCGTGACCCGGATGGGATTGACGCTCTAGAGGTGATACTGACGCTTGCGAGTGTCCCCGAGCACCCTTGGAATGCTCAATTTCTGAATCGACAATTGCAAAAGCGATCAATGCCCGACAGGGATGCATGGTGGAGCATCAAGCTGCATCACCTCTACGCGGAGAGGCAATCTGCGGTCCATCGCATTATCGACTGGGCATTGTCGGTGAAAGTCGAAGATGTATTGGACCCGGACGCCGTTCAGCTGGTCTCTTTGACGTTGGGGTGGATGTTCTCCAGTTCGAATCGTTATCTAAGGGACCGCGCTACAAAAGCGAACCTGAATCTATTGACTGGACGAGAAACGCTGGCTGCTCAATTGGTTCGCACCTTCGCAGAGGTTGATGACCTCTACATAAGGGAACGAGTGCTGGCCGTTGCATACGGTGTAGCAATGCGGTCCAAAGACGGCGCGCGGCTTCGAGAACTGGCGGATGCGGTATTGGAAACGGTGTTCGCGGTTGTCCCCGTTGTATCGCACCTGCTACTTCGTGATTATGCAAGGGGAGTGGTCGAACGCCTGCATTGTTTGGTACCGCAGCCAGACGAAACGATGCGGCGTGTCAGGCCGCCCTATGGCAGCAAATGGCCAAGGATCCCGTCTGAGAAGACAATAAGGCGCTTAAAGGAGTCGTTCGAAACGGACGCTAAAGATGCGCACGGAGCTCGCCGCATTGCGTTTTCGGTTCTTGATGATGACTTCGCTCGTTATGTCATCGGTACGAACTCCTGGTCCACAGACTGGCTTTCGCTCCGATTAGATCGGCCAGCTTGGCGGTCCTATGAAGATCTCATCCTGGAATTTGCGACCACCTTAGACTCCGCGCTTACACCAGTGTGGGATGCATTCAAAGAAGCCGAGTCGAGGCTGACACATTTCGCCGGGATGAAGGCGTTTGCCGCTCTCAGAATTTCGCTCTCCAGTAATGATGCTCCAGAAGACGATCTCGAGTCCTCACTGGCGGAGGCAAAGAACGCGGTTGACCATGCCAGAGCGGTCTTACTCAGCCGTTTAGATTCCGAACAATCGAAACGCTTACTAGAAATTTGGCGCTCTCGGAAGTCTGCTTCCGAAAACAATCCACCTAAGTTTGACCTGCGGCTGATCCAACGTTACATCCTCAAGCGAGTGTTTTCACTCGGGTGGACTGCAGACCGATTCGAGTACTTCGACACGCACGTGATTGCTTACAACGGAAGAGAAGCTTCGAAGGCCGAACGGACAGGCAAGAAATATCAATGGATCGCATACCACGAGATCTGTGCTCATGTAGCCGACAACTTCCAGTTCCGGTCTGACAGCAGTATGTCCGACTTTGAAGAGTCTTACGAGGGGCCGTGGCAGGACTTCTTCCGAGATATCGATCCCTCCCACGCATTCCTTAAGACAGCTGGCGACTCCGAATCTGGAGAGGGTTGGTGGGCCCCGCATTTCGAACCGGATTGGGGCGACGAGGTGGATGGTAAATCGTGGGCCGAGGACATTTCCGGTTTCCCCACTCCGGTATCGCTCTTGACGGCAAGAGACTTAGTGGATCAGCCGTGGCTTGTTGCTGATCTGTTTCTCGACCGTACACGCCCAATCCCTGAAGGAATGGACAAAGAGGATGTTGAGGCCCGTAAATTGTGGTGTCACATATCAGGTTATTTGGTGCGCACTGAAGACGTGGATCGCTTTATGAAGTGGGCCGAAGGGGTCGATTTCTGGGGTCGATGGATGCCGCGGGTACCATCTTCCCATGGGATGTTCTTGGGCGAATATCTTTGGTCTCCGGCCTGGAAGCATTTTAACAATGCTTATTACGAGAATGAAGGATGGGTACAGCCGAAAAAGGGCTGCCCCATTTCGATCCGCACAGCCTCCTTCGAGTATCACCAAGAGTCGTCCGGATTCGACTGTTCTGTCGATTCGGGGTTCACACTGCATCTGCCTGACGAAGAATTGGCAGAAGCGTTAAGTCTTAGTTGGTCTGGGCAAGCGGCTGATTTCCGAGATCCAAACGGGAAGGTCGCGGCCACCGACCCGAGTGCATTTGAGAGCGGTCCTGGGGCTCTCCTGCTGCGCCAAGATTGTCTAGAAGCGATGGCAAACACAAGAGGCTTAACTATGTGTTGGATCGTACTCGGCGAGAAGCTCGCGTACCAACCTGGCCCCATGAAGCGCCTTGGCGAAATACATATTTCTGGAGCCTGCGCATTGGGAGATGGGCAAATAAAGGGCTTCGTACACTTTATTAAGGACGGCGATCACCAAGAACTGAGCGAGGCGATTCTCACCACGCGACGATTTTGATCCGCCACGCTTCGCACAATGTCCGAATGTCGAAATCATTTTCAGAGGAAACTGGCCTAAACGCCAATGCCGACTTCCATCCCTTGAGTACGCGCAGGTTGCGGCGATTGCGCAACATCTTCCTGCATGGAAGAAATGGCTTTCTCCGGCTTATGCGCACTTTCGTGCGAGACGTCCCGGCTGAGAGCTTGCTTCAGCGCGCTACGATCATTCGTGAATATCTGCGCATCCCATTGGCCTCGTGAGACCGAGACGTACGCCATGCGATTGTTCAGAAGATCCCTTGCCCCTAGTTCCGTGTCAACGTGAATGAGAACGCGGTCGGCGGTTTGGCCCTGGCCTGAGTAGCTGGTGACTGCATAACCGTGATCGAGATGCGGATGACGCTGCGGGTCGAAACTCATTTTGCGTCCATTTTCCAACTTAAGAGTCATGGCTCCATTCGGCGAAATGCGTTCGATGCTGCCAAGCTCCCGATTTGCAATCTTCAACTCCTGGTTGGGCGCCGTGAACTGGATACGGTCGCCGACGGAGAATGCGCGCTCTTGCTCCCGATAAACCGAAACACCCATCTGCCGGCGCGGGTCATACGTCTGCTCAGTACCATCCATACGTATCACGGTCAGCATGTTGTTCTTTGGGTCGATGCTTGCTACGCGAGTGTACTCACCCTTGTCGATGCCCGTTTCTTGAGAGCCGCGCGAGTATCGCAGAATGTCATTCACCTGATATTGCTGCGCCCATGTCCGATCCGCACCGGTCATCTCCTGACGCGGTACGAGCGTGATCAAAGAGTGCTCGGCGCGGTTCACCACCCCGCGAGATTGCAACTCTTCATGAATCCGTTGGTTGATTTCGGTACGAGACCGGTTGTCGGGCGAGACAACAAGTGTGCTTTCAGGCGAGCGAGCGTACTCCCGAGCGATCGCGTCGATGCGCTCTCCACGACCCGTTATCTCATGAACTCGCCCCTGGCGGTCAAGACTCGACAATGCCGTTCCAACATCTCCCCGAGCCAACTCCTCCACAGCCCGCTTCAACTCTGGGTCCCGCTGCCGGACGATTTCATCAAGCTTCGCCGTCTTCATACCTGCTTCCTGGAGTTGGGCAAAGGGACGGCCCGCTTCGACCGCCTCGTGCTGGCGAGTGTCGCCGACTAATAGCACTCGCTCATTTGGATGTAACCGCACAATGAAGTCGTGCATTTGGCGGGTTGAGGCTAATGAAGATTCATCCAACACGTAAAGCTTGCGTTCGCCGCTATCAGGCTGTTCTCCTCGCGCAAGGTGCCGTTGCAGCGTCGATGTTTCAATCCCAGCTTCGGCAAGTTTCTGCGCAGCACGGGACGTAGGCGCGAACCCCTCCACTCGATAGCCCTCCGCTTCGGCACCTTCACGGACGACCGCCAGAGCCGTTGTCTTCCCGGCTCCAGCGACTCCATCGATCCCAACGATTTTTTCGCGAGACTGAAAAATTTCATCGACCGCATGGCGCTGCGAGACATTCAACTCCGGGTGACGGTTCTCGATGGCAATGCGTAGTTCCTGTGAAACCAGCATTGAGTCGTGTGGCCCACGCACGTTGCCGTCTTGCATACGGCCAATGATTTCCTTTTCGAGCCGCACCATCTCGGCGGTCGTATATTGAGGGGCTGCCCGACCTGCACTATCTTCGAGTCTCCGAAATTCACCATTCGCCACGCGCTGCTCAAACTCCACGCGTGCCTGCCCGTAACTCAATTTCCCCATGCCGCGATCCAACACGGATTGTAAGATGCTTCGCTCGTCCTTAACCGCGGAACGCTCAAAGGTGTGATTTCGAGCATACGTTACCGCCTGCTGCATCACCTTTTCGGGGTTCTCGGCACGATGGAGACCCTGCTCTCTTGCTTGCGCTACCACTCGGTCGGCCTGGTGACCAAATTGTGCGGCGAGTTCCCGATGGCGTTGCAATACCTCCTGAGACGAGTGCAATTCCTTGTTGTCTCGCGTTCGATGTGCTGCGACCTGAGCTGCGCCAGCCCCGTCTCTCCCGATCTCCTGTAGGTGTTCTTTGATTTGCTCACGGCGGGGACTCGACGCGTCGAGGTATTCCTGGGTATAGCCTTTGATCTCTGGCTGTCCGTGCTTGCCGGTCTGGATCTCGTATCCCAATCCCTGAAGCCGAATTGCAAGCTCGGAACGATACACACTCGTCACATAATGCTGGGACTGGAACAGGCTGCGCTCCTGGAGCGCGCGCGTTTGACCGTTGTCACGCTCAGTGACATTGAAGATGACAGCATGAGTGTGCAGTTGCGGCGCCGCGTATCCCTCAACCGGCCGAGCCGTGTCGTGCTCGAAGGTCGCTGCAACAAATCTGCCGGTGGTCTCAGGCGCGTGGACGTTTCCAATGCGGGCTTGCGTATACCGCTCTAACTCACCCAGGGCGACACGAACACTTTCGCGGTGGGCATCGCGTACCCGGTTATCTCCACCCACGAGAGCAGTGAGTGATACAGACTTCGGCGCTGAAAATGTAGCGTCCCATCCGGCGCGGTGCTCCGCACTGGTGATCTGCTTGCCGTACTCATTCTCATAGGTTCGAGCGGGCTGATGTTTGACGAGCTGCGCACCGCTCTCAGGGTGCCGACCCTCACTCAAATGCGCAAAGTGATCGGCCCGGACCGGCCCGATAAGATTCCATTCCTCTGCAAGTTTGCCCTGCCACTCGCTGTTCGCTCGCTGGTCACGGCTCCAGTAGTTCTGTTCTTCTGAAGCGAATTCACGGGAGTGGTAGGTCTGCGCCTGTCCCGAGGACAGTGCTTTCGAGATGGTTAACATGCGCTTTCAACTCCAAATGTGCGCGGCAGCATCTCGCTACTGCCTACTGAGATTCTATCTCTAACCGAGAGAATTATACGAACCACCCCTCAAGCTAAGGCCCATCCCGACTTCGATGAGCGCATTGGCCTGTCTTCACGAGCCCAGATCTAGGGTACCGATGACGAATAAATGCAAGCCGACTCTGCGTCTTGCAAGGGCTGCGATTGTCTGTCGAAGCGCTGCCGCCGCTTGGGCTGCTAGAGTTGAGGCTACTATGGATACCACGTGCCGACTTTGCGGGCAATCAGCCAAGCTCATCGATAGCCACCTCCTACCCAAAGCCTTGTACAAGCTCATTCGCGAACCATCACTCAAAAACCCGAACCCCTTTCTGGTGACTCGCGGAAAAGCCGTCCAAACGTCAACTCAGCTCAAGCGATATCTACTGTGCTCGGTTTGCGAGGACCGTTTCAACAAAAATGGCGAGAGTTGGGTTTTGAAGCACTGCTTCCGCGGTGGTCCAATGAATAGGTTCAGATTGAGAGACCTGTTGATCGGTGTTACTCCGATCAGCACCAACTCTGCGGGGGACGTTTTAAGCACCGTCGCAGCTCCGGAGATACAGCGAAACAAGATTGAGTATTTCGCTGCTAGCGTCTTCTGGAGGGGAGCGATTAGTGATTGGCCATGGCAAGGCCAGACAGTTCCACCTATGCCATTAGAGGTGCCTCTGCGCCTTGCATTCGAAGATTACCTATTGGGAAAGACGACTTTTCCGAGGACATGTTCGCTGCTTGTGTACCTTGCGGGAGACACCGCCCCGCCTCTCGCGATGCACCCCCCGCAGAGTGGTAACTCCGTTGGAATTGTCGAATGCCGCTTCGCCATCCCGGGATTGCGCTTCACCCTCCTTCCCACCGTCCCCGCGAACGCTCTCTCACTCTCATCGGAGCCGCATCATCCTGTGTTCATATCAAAGGACCAGAGCCGTCTACTCGCGCAACAGACCTTAGAATTAAGATACTCAATACTCGATGCCAATTAGTTCTTAGATACGTGTGTCATCAAGCTTGATTCCGGGTCGGTGATAAATCTCTAGTGCCGCATCGAGTTCAGATGCAGCTGGAAACGCGCATTGGCCTGTTGTCACGAACCCATGATCGGACTACCGGCTTCGCATAATGTATGCGGGGCTAAGAGGCTGTCCGCCTCAAAAACCATTCCTATTTCACTGTAGGGGCTCGGCCCGATAATAGAGCTACGGAGACCCGATATGCTCTACGCGGAATCCAGCGAGGACTTTATTGCTCATGTGAAACGCATCGAGAGCCACGCGGACCAATGCATTGAGCATTTCGCGCTCCTTCCCGCACCAAGCTATCTTGCGCGTTGGACGATTCTGACCGCGACAGTGCATACGATCGAGGAAAACTACAAGGCCTTCGGTCCGAATTCATCGCCATTCAGAGCTGCCATGATAAACCTCGCCCGGCACGCTGCAATGCTGATCCGGTGGCTGGAGAAAAGCGGGTTGGCATCGGTTCCGCCCGATTGGGTCCCCCACTGGGAGTCGTTTGTCGGCGGGCAAGCATTTCGCGATCTTCGAGTCACTGCAAACTATGACGCGTTTTTGTGCTCATACCCGATGTGGTATCGGAACCGGCTAAGCGCAGAACTGATAAACGACGACGTGGTAAGGTTTTGCACTTCTCCGGACAGCCGCGATCGGCAGGTCAGTGCGTTTCAGAAGGGTTTGCGGAAGCGTTCTGGTTTGCATCAAGCCGTACCCGGCACGCAACTGGAAACCACGGAGGCAATTTTGCGTCGCTACAAGCGTATTCTAGATGACGCAGTTCCCAGGGGGGAGAGGGGCTTTCATTACGAGCACTCATACGAATTAGCGCGCCGAATGTTTAGCAAATATACCAAGCGTATGGAACAGATCATGCGGCGAAGTGAGGGTTTGGATCTCGGACCATACACACTTGGCGCGTTTAAGTGCTTCTATGCTGCGCTGCAAAGCATCTGCGCAATTCACGACTATCTTTGCTTCCTATGGGGGCAGCGGAAGGGCACCTATCCGATTGAGTCAGCGGTGCAGGTCAAAAAGCGGGACGAGTGGATCGAGATTCTATCCTTTCACTCCGGCCTCGCCAAAACCACCACAGAACAACTTCTGAACGACCTGACGTTTCACACAAAGCGACTCCCAGACCTTCACGTGTTTCCGTTTGTCCCGCTCGATGAGTCAAAAGAGTTGCTAGCCCTGGCACCGCAATTCATCCTGGGCTCATCGCCAGAAGACAATATCCTTCGCACCTGTTCATATTTACGCGAGAAATCCTACAGTTTGCTGAGTGATGATAAAGCCGCAACCATGAGAGAGGATATTCTCCAAACGCTCAGGGAGTTTCGGTGCGCGTATTCCATTCCGTTGCCCGACGGTTCGACAGACATCGACCTCTTGATCGAAGATTCACAGTCCTCCACAGTTGTGATCGCTGAATTGAAATGGTATCGGAAGCCGTCTACCTATCGTGAGCGTTTGAGGGTTGATGCGGAATTCGAAGACGGCTACAAGAGGCAGCTCGTTACGATCCACGCCTATTGTCAACGCCATCCGGACTGGCTGAAAAATCGGGGGACGCTCACGCGTTCGCTATCCGAATATGAGAACGTCTTCTTCCTTCTAATCGGCCGGGATCATTGGAGTTGGTTCGATCCTCAGGACAACTCAGGGGTAGTCGAATTTGAGCAGTTCCGATTGGCCATAGAAAGAGATAACTCCTTGAATGTAGCTATCAGGGAGCTGTTGAACTATGACTGGCTTCCAATCGAAGGGGAAGATTTTCATGTGCAGTTCGACAGGGGGATTGTGGAAGGGGTTGGAGTCGAATCCGAGGTATACTACGGGGGCCCTCCCATAGGGAAGAGCAAACTTTAAATCACGTCAGTCACAAATGTGGTGTATTTCGAGCGGGAGTAAATGCCGATTGAGCTGGGATGAATTCTGGCCTTACGCAAAATCGGCTATGCGCTCAGCGAAATAAATCTGTGATGATATGTCGACTTGTGGAAAGCCGTGAATTGCACTGGAGTCATCTATTGAATCCTCAGTCAATCCACTCCGATTCATGCCAGACCGTCGGTTCGGCATTTACCACTTTAGGTTGCGAAGCTCCCGGAAATAAGCCTTGCCTTTTGGCAGGCCTCTTTGGAGCTTCGGTCGCAGCAACTGATTCGGATGCTGGCTGGGATGCCAGTGCCTTCACCAGTTCGGGACGTGGAGCAGGCGGCGGCGTGCGCTCCAGAAATGCCGGTTGTCGCTCGATCACGGCTACATACGGGAATCGAACGGATGCGACTCTGTTCTCTTGTTTAATGTAGCCGTGAAGCGGTTCCAGACCAGCGATCTCAGACGCCATGACCAATGGCTTCGTTGCAATCTCCATCGTGTATTGCTTGTTGAGGGGGAGCAAGCTGGCCTTGCGCGACTCTTTGAGACGTTCGACCTCGATCTCGCCTATTGCATCTGATACCCACTTCGCCGCATGCGGTTCCGTGGTTTTGAGAAATATCTTCGTTGCCGGCTGGGACAGCATGGCTTCTGCATCTTTTCCATAGCGCTTCTCAAGCTGGCTACGGCCCTGGAAACCGAGCACAACAGGGTTGCCAGACTTGCGAGCTTCCGTGACCGCCGTATGAAGTTGTGGCAACTTGTTCAGACTGGCGAGTTCGTCCAGAACGAACCATACAGGCTTGGTCCGATGGAGGGACGGCTCCATTGTGCGGAGAATCAGCATGTCAAGCCACGCGCTATGCAGCGGGAGGACCTTTTGGCGGGAAGCTGGCCTCGACGTGAGAAAGACCCATTGTCGTCTCTCGACGTTCCAACCTCCAGACGAGAAGACTGTCCGGCTTCCTTCCCTTGATGGCAGTTGCTCCAAGCTCTCGGCAATCATGTTGAAGGACGAAAGAACACCGCCGCGCTGCGCAGGCGCACCAGGGTCCAGAAATGCCGCGTACGGCGTCCCTTTCACCATGCGCTCGATTTCCACCGGATTGCTCATCCATTCGACAAGCTGCTGAGGGCTTGGGTGGCGCCGCATCAGAAATGTAAATATCCGCCGCGGGGCATCCGTAAAGTATTCCTTTTCGTAATCCTTGTCAGGGAACAGCGCCGCCGCCATCGCAGTGTTCCCGTCATCGGAATTCGACTCGTCCGCGATGTCCCAGTAGGGGCAACGACGATCAAGCGGATTGAGAATCACGTCGCCTCGTTCGGCCGAGTAGAACTCTGGCGTGAACTCAAGCGCGGGATCGTAGACAATGGCTGTTTCTTGCCGTTCACTCACCTGACGGAGAATCTGGCGCATAGCCGATGTCTTTCCGCTGCCACTGTCGCCCATAATAAGGATGTGGTTTGGTTCAAGATTTCGCCGGATCGCAAGGTATTGCGAATCCAGATTCGGAAGCAGTTTGCTGAACGAACCGAGAAGACTACTTTCCCCGCGCAATTGAAAGCGGATACCGTCGGGCTGCAATTTTGAATTCCACTCCGCAGCGGTCACCAATTCCGGCCCCTTGGTTCGACGGCCATGACGCTCTTCGTGCCGCGACTGGGCTCTCCCTCTTCGCCGGACCGCAATCACCGCCGCGATCAATACTGAGAACCCGAGAAGGCAAATCAGCGCAGGCTTTGCCATAACCCAACGGTATCCGACACCGTTATAGAAATCCTTCCGTAAGATCTGCTCCACCTGGGCCGAACTGACCCGCTGCTCTGGGCTCTCCTCGATTCCAGTCCAGCCGTCTTTCAGCGCTGCTTGCGAAAGTCGAACAGGCAGCTTTCCATTCTGACCGAAAACCACATCGGGCTCCGTCAGAAGCGCTCGCTGACGTCCGGGAGCCGTTTTGTACAGCCAGTTGACCGGAGTGGTGGCACCAGGAATCTTTGCGGTTTCCCCGCTCTCTACGTACGTCAGCAAGTAGTACCGCTGGAGCGGTGGCTCGACCAGAACAAACGATACCAGCAGGGGCAGTATGGGCAGACCAAAGACAATGCCCAGAATGATGACGACGAACCACAATGAGCGGCGGGGGAACCGCATGGGTCTCATGGTTTGACCTCCGACACCTTCCCATTCTTGACACCTCGCCGGCTGGCGAGGAACTCCTCGGCCTTTTGTTGTTTGATTGAATCCGCGTAGGCGGACATCTTCCTGACCGACTCTTCGGTAAGCGACCCCTTGGATGCGGATGCAAAAAGGTTCAGGACAAGGGTCCGAATCGCAATCAATTCAGCCAGCAAGACAGGATCGGTCCGGTCCAGCGGCGAAGTTCGAGCCTGGGCAAGGGCTGCATCCCGCAGCCACTCGGAGACCTTCTTCCCGGTGCGCGCGGCAGCCGCTTCAACCTCGGCAAACTCCGCCTCGGTGATGCGGGTGGCGATGGACTTGGCACGAAAAGTCTCGGCTGCCCGAGCGGCGGGAGCCGCTGGCGGAATCACGTTAGGCGGTCTGGTCTCGGGGGAAGACATCAGTCAGGCGCCTTATTTGCAACCTACGCCCGGTTCCCTTCAATGTCAAACCGCACAGATGTAAACCCCTATATCTAAAGATGTTCACGCTCGTAAACAGAACACCACAGAGCGCTGGAGGATTGTTTACGCAGGTGAACACGTCGCGCTAAGTGATTGGAATTGCAGACGTTCGCAAACGTAAACCCGGGACGGCAGCCAGCACCCCACTGGGGATGACGTGTCACCTTACACCCGCTGCGTAGCAGCGCGACTGTAATCCGCAAGCGAGTCGGATCTCGCCGGCCGGCGAGATGAAATGGAGCAGCCCGTCCGGCACTCCAGTAAGAGGATCTGGTGCCGCTTCGCACTGCCAGCGGCACTTGCCCGTCGGGTGGGGAAACATGACGCCCCGGCGCTTTTCTGGGGCATCGCTTAAGGGCGGGTAGACGGGCTCGGGACGATTCTCTTCGGTGCGCCGAACCGCGTTATTCAGTTGCCGTACCGACCGTGAACGAGCTTGCCACAATACAGTCACTGACAACCGGCAATCCCGTGCGTTCCTACCGAAAGCGGTTCGGCGCTGCCCGTCGGGTGGGACATCTGCGCGGCGCGATAGCGTCTGGCTCCGGCGACAATCTCAAAGCTCTGATCGGTGAGAGGCCGCACAAGCAAGGGAGAGAGAACGCCCTGGCTGCGGATGCTCTCGGCCCGGCCAATTCCTTGAGGGAGGAATCCTCGAAAATTCGTCGCGGGTTGGTAGCGGACTCGGTGAGGACGGCAAGCGGAAGGTTGCGGTATTCAGTCGCGGTATTCGTGTTCATGGATTGCTCTCCTTTGAGCGGTTGGGACGTGCGGGGGAAGTTGAGCGGACGGCGCGGGGCCGTCCGCATCTTCAAAGTCGCTGTTAGCTGGCTTTCGCCAGTTCCGCGACGGTCTCGTTCTTTTGGGTGGGTTCTTTCGGTTGAATGGCGGCGAGAATCACGGCGGAGGTGTGCTGGATGACTTCAAGGCTTTCGGACAAAAGTGCAGCATTACCCGCATACATCTGGATGTAATCGCTCGACGCGTTTCCCATTTCCAGCCCAACGCTCTGGCCAACGATGAAAGCAACTGCCTCGGCTTCGGTTTCACGTACAGTCGCAGTGGTCATGGTGCGACGTTCGGCCTTGTGCAAGAGTTCATGCGCCGTTTCGTGAACCAGCGTGGTGAATTCCTCGGCCTTCGACTGGCCCGGAAGCAAAGCGATCTTGCCGCCGTAGGAGACACCTAGCGCCGGAGCGATCTTCTCATTGAATTCCAGCGTGATATTTTGCTGTGCGAGAAAGGCAATCATCCGGTCGCGGTGCTCGCCCACTTCGCCGGTGATGTTGTGCTCAAACTCTGGCAAATCCTCGCCCTCGGTCTGCGCTACATCGAACACGTAAACTGCACGGAAGCCGATTAGCATGGGCTGAGGCTTGGCGCTGGCGTCGCGGTCCTGCTCGGCGTCGTCCTTCTTCCGCCTGTATCCGATCATTGGTGCGAGAATCTGGATACCTCTTTCGCCCTTCTTCACAAACCGGCCCATCTCTTTCCATGTTCCGAATCCTGCAACGCGCGTGGCTGTAGGCCGCTGCCGCGCAATGGCAAGAATGTTTCCAAAGCTGTAGTTGTGGAACCGCGCCATCGCGCCGAGATACGCGGTCAAGGTTTCGCTTTTGCCTGCCTCAAGTTGTTCGATGAGGTAGTCCACGGCTTGCTTGATGATTACCTGAGTGGGGTTATCTTTCTGGCTGGTGCGCTGCTGATAGGGCGAGTCGCTGCGGTTCCGCTGCGCCGCATTTTTCCTGTGCGGCACGGCGTGGCTGCCGGTTGCGCCATTGCTGGCGGCGTTGGTTGCAATGCTGGTAGTGGTGGCTGTCATGTTGATGCTCCTGCGAAGCCCCGTGGGGCCGATTGGCGTCCAGAAGCAAGAGCACCCAAACCAAATTTCTTTCGTTGAGTGCCCCGCTTCATGGCTCTTTCAACGGGCGGAGGAGGAAGGTTCCGTCAAGGGCGCGCGTTGGTTGCGCGTTCATCGAAGCGAATGCGGAGACCCTTGACGGGTTCTTCCGCCTCTGCCAAGCCCGTTGCTTGAAGCGGGGGCACTTGACGAAGGAAGAAAATTGGTCGTCTTCCTTATTGCTGTATGCTCGTGCGCACGTAGGGGCCGGGCGTTGCGGGGCAGGACACAGGCCCCGCATGGATGGGGAGCGGAAAACACCGGCAAGATCGGCGGTTGCAGCGAGGGAAGGGCGGAGCACCCTTCCCTGCAAAAGCGATCCTGTGGAACATAGGCTTGTGTAGCCAGTCTATTTATTGGGCTGTCAATATCCAAGACTCAAATGGCCTGAATATGCGGTCTCGACTGCACTGCTCCTGACATTTCGCTGCAAACACAGCATCTTCGCGCTAAACTGATCAGTTCACACGGACAAAACATTGGGCACTCCATGATTAGTCGATACGTCTTATGGAATCAGAGGACGCCGTCTATCGCTTGGGCGGGAGACTTGGGCACAGCTCTTCGTGAGCTGTCTTCCTTCTCGAACGAGGAGATGCCGAACCCTCAGACTCTTCCCCGCGCCACGCGGTTGGCTATTCGACAACAGCTAATGGAGACTGGCATTGGTGGGGAAGTGGTCCTTAGCTGGATATGTGGTCGACCTACGTTGCGCCTAGCTTCCCGAGTGATGATCGACGAGTTGGAGCTTTCGGTCCGCTCCCATAACTGTCTAACGGCCGCCTCAATCGAGACGTTGGAAGAATTGTTGTGTTGGAGTCCGGCACGACTAATGAAGCTGCCCAACTTTGGCCGCAAGTGCCTCAACGAGATTATCGATATTGTTCATCAGTGTGGCTATCCGTCGTTTGGTTGTGACGAAGCTGCTGCTGACGCTCAGGGACAAGTATCGCTACAAACAAACGACCCAAGACTGAGCATCCAGCAGAATCCTGCCGATAGAGGCCTGCGTGTCGAACATGGCATCAGCATGATTGATTGTCGGCTCGACTTGCGCCCTACTTCCAAATTGATGATCGCCGATATGGATCTTTCCGTCCGTTCGTTTAACTGCCTTAAGGCTGCCTCAATCGAAACGTTGGAGCAATTACTGAAGTGGAAGCCATCTCAGTTGATGGAGTTGGAACACTTTGGCCGCAAATCTCTGGATGAGATCACCGAAATGGTGCGCGGGCTGGGCTATCCGAGCTTCGGCCAGGAAGCAGCCATCGTAGACGCACAGGGTGAACTCCCGCTACAGGCTGGCTGCACACCTATGGCCTGCCTTCTTGATGTGGGCGATCTGGTTTCGGACGCAAGCCTCGCGCAGCGTTTCAACGAGCTTGGTTGGCACAGTGTGGCTGACCTTACCGTGCACAGTGTGGAAGCTCTGGTCAGAATGGCGGGTGCGCCAACGGGCGAAAGACTACAGTTTGAGCGAGCGCTGAGGGTACTTGCCTTAGATCTCCCCATCGATCTTCCATCATGGTTTTCGCAAAACTTATCCGCGCTACGCGCTTCATTTCATGTCGAGTTGGAGCAGTTGAGGATCGCGGTAACACATAAGGGTAGTGATGGCAGTTCAAGGAAGGAGCCTCAACTGTCGCGCTCGCTGAATGAGGACGTTTTGCTTCTGATCCCAAGGTCCTATGACGACCGAAAACGAAAGATCATTTCAGATTTCCTCGGATTGGGTGGCGGGAATCCTCTAACGCTTGATGATGCAGCAAAGACTCAAACGCCACCCCTCACTCGACAGCGTGTCCAGCAGGTGACGCGGCCGATTACTGACGCGCTGACAAGGCGGGGGCGCGAGCTACCGTGGCTATTAAAGGCAGTTGATATGCTTCAGGGGCTTGCGCCGTGTAGTCTCAGCCACGCAGAAAAGGTATTGCTTGACGAGAGAATCCTCAGTGAACCTATAACCGTTTCGGCAATACTGGCCCTGGCGCAACGCTCCAATTTGGAGCACAACCTGATCCTGGAAGGCGATTCTCTGCTGAACAGGAATTCTGCCGAGTTGATAAACACTGTGGTGCGCGCAGCAGCCAAGCTTTCCTCGCGTTGGGGAGTTGCGGATTGGCGAGAAATCGAAGTGCTCGTTCCAGAAGTTGGCGCGTCGGTAAAGGATCAACTTCGAGATGTGGCCTGGCTCGATGAGGAGCAACGTTATGTTGTGCTGCCTGACCGGGAGAATAGCCTTGCCAACCGGTTGGCGCGCATTCTTACGGTAACACCAAGGCTGAAGCTCGCAGAGGCATACCGAGGTGCATTTCGCGACGTGCGTATGGAGCAGGAGCGTCTACCAGAAGCGATGTTTTCGGCCTTTTGCAGTGTATGGCCTTGGTGTTCTGTTGAAGGCGATGAAGTTATGGCGAAGGTGGGACTACCGGCCTCTGAGGCATCAGGAGACGACCTCCTGGTTTTGCTCATGCGCGAGATCGGCCGCCCTGTCCGCCGACGTGAGTTGACTGACCGTGCTGTGGAACAAGGGATCAGCTTAGATACCGTGACGGTCGCCCTATCGTACAGCAACGTCATTGCCTCGAAGAACGGATACTTTGCTGTTATCGGTGATACGAGACTGGAGGAACTCGGGCGCTATGCGGCGTCCACATCAATTGAGGTACCGCTGCCTCAGAAAGGGTCCGATGGTAGTCAAATTGTTCCTGATGAGAATGCCAGTGACTTCCCCGGACTCTTGATGTTGGCAGTCGGCGAGCGAGTAGCGGAGCTTGAATTGACTGCACCTTGGTCAGTAAGCGAACTCCGTCTTAGTGAGAATGACCGTGATCGGCTGCTTGCGTGGGGACAAGTGGCGGAGTGGGATTTTCGCGACGATTTTGGGAATTACCAGATAAAAACTGGCGAGAGGGTGCGAAAACGCGCGGCGTTGGGGCTGGCATTTCTGCTTTTCGCATCGGAGACAGTCAGACGATTCGGCGACTCCGGTTCTGTATGGCCCGCAATTGAACGCAAATTGGGTGAACGTCAACGGAACTTGTTCATGTTTCGTACAGGTCTTCCTAAGCCTGCACTACGAGAGGCGGTGGAAACTGCTTGCCGGATATTCGGCCTGCGGCATGGTTTTGAGGACGTCGGCCAGCAAGTCTGGGTGCGGACCATATGGCTGCAGTCCGGTCTGTTGTGCTCGCACATTCCGGGGCTCGGCTCGATGCTGGTGGAACCCACGTACCTCCAACCTTTGGCGATCCAGCTCTTGCTCGATGTGGAGGGGCCGAACGCATCGGCGTCTTTCCAGGAGTCATGGAAGCTATTAGATGATTTCCGACTGGGAGCAGTTAGCGAGAAGACGGCATCGGAACGGATTGCCGCCGATGCTTGGTTGTCGCCCTTCCCACCCGAAGGGCTGCTCGCCCAGTGCATGACGGCAAGGCACATGCGAGTGTGTGACACAACCGAACCCCAGGTCGCTGCGGCGGAAGATGCTTATCGATATTTTTCAGCGCCGAAGCTCAAATGGGCAAGCGATGAGGCTTATCTGGAGTTCAGCTTGAATGAGTCGGCACCACAATGGCGCGAAAGTGCGGCGTTCGTTCTTCTTTGCGAAGATCCATTCCGAAGAGAACGCATACCGATTGAGAACGATCGCTGGCAGTTGTCAGGTGGCCCCGTGCGTGTGCCGCTCACGCGGCGAGATGAGCTCGGCTTCCGGTTTAAGCTACTGCAGGGCAAAGAAGAAGTATTCTCGGATTGGAAGTATATCGGTCTGCCGAATAACACGTCTTTTACGTTTTTTCGCACATCGGGCACGATGGTCCCGTCCGCGGATGACGTCCCGCCGGGCGAAGATCTTGTACTGCTGCACCGTGTGTCAGTCCAAGTGGACGGGCTCGATACACCGCCGGTTTTCCGGGTGGTACTACGCGGCGACTACCGGTTGATGCGCTTGCCAGCAGGCGCGATTTCACGGGTCCGATTGATCGATTCTGAAGGCATAACTCTTTGGAGCTTGCCTTTGCCGGAAGCCCCCGCAGCGGGTGAAGTAACATCGCTGTTCACTATACGCGGTGGGAAGTGGGGTGCACCCGTGGATGTGACGCTGCCGAAATTGCCGTTCACAGCGGAGCGTTTACGATTGAACAGTGGCGAAGTGCTTCAGATCTCTCGTGCAACCGGCCGCGCACAGTTGCCGCAATCTCCGGGTCTGGGACGAGCGCAGATGGGGCGACTATCAGGGCCGTCGGGCACATATGTACGCTCGGCGAGGGTAAAGTTGCACCACCTCAGCACGGACTTCGGAGCAGCCCTCGAAATGGATGGGAATTGGCAGCCTCTTGATGGATCTGCGACTCTGGATGCCGCAACGTTGCGAACCCATCGCTTGCTTGCAAAAGTGAACCGTCCGGTCGGCACGGACAAAGACTTGTGCTGGATGGAAGGCAGCCGGACGCTAGCAGGCTTGCGCAGTATTGGAACATTTCTGGCAGGCGTGCACGGGTTGGGCGAGTGCCTAAACGTAGTGCGTGGAACATACAATAGCTCAGAAATCGAAGTAGTGGCTGCGCGCGCAGTGATGGATGGCGGCTTCTTGCGATCTGTGCAAATAGACGCCGATGGGAGATGGTGCGCGCATGTGCCCTTCGAGGAGCCTCTCGAAGAAGGGCATTCATTGTGGATATGGTCAGAGGATTCGCCCGTTCCCCGGAAGTTGCCGAGAGAGCGGATGGAAAAGAGCGGCTTCACGCTGAGGTGGAGTAGCGCCAAAGATGTACCTGTGTTTGGCTGGGCATTGTCGGTTGATGGTGCACGGATCGGCTCGATAGTCCGTCCGGAGATATTGGGCAAGTTGATGCAGAATTTGATGCGCACACCTTGGTGCGAAGCGGCGATGTGGCTGCGTTGGTGGCATGTGCCTGTGCTTCACTCGGAAGTGAGGGACATTGTGGCCAAACGGGTGCGTGAGTACCCGGTGGACACGCTCAAGGCTTGGCTTCTGCCAGCGCACCCGAGCTCAGGAATGACGTTTGATGAGCTTCGGGAAGAGGCGTGGAGTGCCGTAGCGCGAGAGTATTTATGGGGCTGGCGGCCAGATCCGAAGCAAGCAGCGGAAATTGTCAAGATGGTGGGTATCTGGACCGGTGTCGTCGAGGACGACAGCCGGAAGCCGCCGTCTCTCGAAGCCGTAGGGGTGCTGGCGCGAATGAGCCCAATTCTGCTGGCTGATGTCATCGCCAAGGGACTCCCCGAATTGCATAATTACCCAAGATCGCAATTAGCCGTACTTCTTGGAATGGCGCTAGAGACAATTAATCCCAATGCCGCCGATAGCGGATTCCGGTTGGATGAGTTGTGTGAGCGCTATGCAAAAGCCGAGAGTAGACTGGATGGGCGCTTCATCATGACCAGTCTGATTGGCGCGGCGCGTGCATTATTGCGCGGGGAGCCACAGGAGATACATAACCTACGGCTCGCGTTTCATCAAACAGGCCTACGGGAACTAATCAGCGTTGCGCTGCTCCGTGATGTTCTTAATCGATGGCGGGAAGGAACTGAGAACTGAGAATGCCAACACGAGAGACTTTACATCTCGATGCACTCGAAGCGCAAACTAAATTACGGGAGCGGCTTACTGGACTGGCGCGGGATGAAGCGTATTTGCGTCGTCCGGAACTGCGGCATGCGTGTGAGGCACTTTGGTTGGCAGACAGCAACTCACAGGGCCTGATGAGCGAATTGTGGGTCGAACCGTTGTTTCCCGCGAAGTCGTCTGAAGACACTCTGGCCAGCATGACGGGGGTTTCCTCTTCTCTGGTAGATCAGCTTCAACGCACGGGTGCGATGCCGCTAGATCGCAAGCTCTATCGCCACCAAGCCGAGACCCTGAAAGCAGAGTTTGAGTCACGGTCTTCTGGTTCGCGGCCGGCATTGATTGTTACGGCACCTACCGGGGCGGGTAAAACTGAAGCATTTCTGCTGCCGATGCTGAACGATTTGTTTTCGCATCCCCGAAAAGGGAACGAAAGAGGTGTAAGAGCGATATTGTTGTACCCTCTAAACGCGCTCGTAAACGATCAAGTAGAAAGATTGGTCGCGTGGTTGCATGGCCAGTCCAAAGTAACTTTTGTGCACTATACGGGCGAGACGCCCAGAGACAATCCAGGGGAGTTGGAGGCGCAGCGGGATCCATGCCGTCTTCTGACGCGCCTAGAAGCACAGCGGAATCCGCCAGACATTCTGGTGACCAACTACTCGATGCTTGAGTATCTATTGTGTCGTCCCCAGGACTCCCCTCTGTTCGGCAATGCGCTACGAACTGTAGTACTCGATGAGGCGCACCTTTATAACGGCAGTCTCGCCACCGAGATTGCACTTTTGCTACGACGCGTAATGCTGCGGTGCTGCGTACGCCCTGAGGATGTGCTTCAGATTGCGACCTCCGCTACTTTGGGTGGATCGGAAACAGATTTGCTTGATTTCGCTTGCGACTTGTTCTCTAAGGATCGTGCCCTAACCTTCCGCATTGAGGGAAAGACAGCGCGGCGCGAGTTGCTTGAGGTCCGTGCGCGTGCAGAGTCGCTGGTGCCGGCTCTACTTGTCGAAATGGTGGGCGCCTTGCGGTTGCGTCCCATTCTAGACCATCGTTCATTGCTAGACGACATCGAGTTGTGTGTTGTATTGCGCGGGCACGCGGTAAAGATAGTGGAAGATTCACAGGCGATAGATGCTCACGAAACAAAACCGGCGCGGCTACTAGCCAGCTTGTTACGCCAAATGCCGGAACTCCGGAAGCTGGATGAACTCTTCTGGGAGAACCACTTATCGCGCGCAGTGGTTTCTTTAGGAAGTGTCGTACAAATGCTCTGGGGTTCACAGAGCGAAGAATATACTCGGGCGACAATCGCATTGTTGCAACTGGGAGCCCAAGCTCGCGATCACTTCGAGGAACTCCCAGTGCTTCCGCACAAGTTGCATCTCCTTGTACGGGCACCTGGGGAAGTATTGGTATGTCTGAACCCCGGCTGTGAGGCTGATGGACCGCGGATGCCCGGACGCGGTGCGCTGACGCTCGACGGCGGCCAGAAGTGCGCTTGCTGCACCGGTCGCCTTCTCACGTTGGCGCGCTGCAGCCGCTGCGGCGAGGATATGATAGCCGGCGTGATGCCTCGAAGCGAACTGAGTCCGGTCGGTCAGATGGGGCGTGCTCGACAGAACAGCACGCGCAGCGGGCAGACTAATGATCCAAAGTTCTTTCGTGTCGACAAGCAAGGTACCAGCTTTTTTGATGTGCGCACGGGCGAGTTGGAGTTCGATCCTTCGGACACTACGGTGGCACTGCAACCGGTCAGTACGTGCCCAAACTGCGGAGCGGAGGACGAACACTTCCACACAATGCAATTGTCGGATGGTTTGGTCCTTCCGGTAGTCGCGGAAACACTGCTTGCAGCGCTTCCGGTGATGCCAGCGCCTCAACGTGGATGGTTGCCGGCTGGTGGGCGCCGTTTGCTCGCGTTTAGCGATAGCCGCTCTCGCGCAGCGCGACTTGGACCCATGCTGACGCGCACCCACGAGGTACAGATGGGGCGCGCGGCGATTGAGCTTGTGTTGGCCAAAGCAGGCGGCGGCTCGGGAGTAGTGCGACTACGGGAGCATAGGGTACAGCAACTGAAGGAGCAGCTTGCTGATCCACAGTGGGCAGGCGCTGAACGCGAAGAGCTGGAAGCCGATTTGCGCCGTGCGCAAATTGAATTGGGGGCTGCTGGTCTTGGCTTGACGGTTGCCGCTCTGGAAGAGCGAATTGCACGGGAGCCTATGCTGCGGGAGTTTTATGCTCGATCAAGCGCCGGCAAGCAGACTGCAACCCAGTGGCGTGAAAAAGGCCAGGCTCTCTGGGATTTGAATGGGAGCCTGATGACGAAGGAGGTGCCGCGTATTGTTGCGCGCGAGTTGGCTGTGCCTACCTGGGAACGGATTACGCTGGAGTCGTGCGGACTAGTTGAGCTTGTTTACCCAGGCACAGAGATGCTACGGCCTCCACCCGGGCTTGCTTTTACTACTTCATTCGCGGCAGAACTGGGAGCCTTGTGGCCACAACTAATTGCGGCTTTTTTGGATATCGTACGCAAAGATCGGGCAATCACGCTAGGATCGTACGAACGCGATCGTTATGAGTACGCTACACCCCTGGGCAAATGGATCGCATTGCATGCGCGGGCTAATACGTCATTGGTGCCGTTTGCCGGATCAACTGCTGATAGCAAGTCACGCAGGCCGCAACTGGTGCGACGACTGCTCGGGCGACTCGGGCTGAACGGCGATCAAGATGAGTTGGTTGGACGGATACTGGAGGCCATCTTCGAGCAGATCGTTGGACGTGCGCATGGCGACTTTTCCTCTTGGGTTGAAGCCGAAGACCGCGATGCGGGATTTGGTGCACGGCTTGCTTTTCGGTTGAAGCTGGCCGGCCTCTGTGTGCGTCGCCCCCTACAGTTGTTCCGATGTAAGCTGACGGGGGAACTTTGGCCACGCTCACTGGCTGGTCTTTCGACCGTGCCCGGCGATGGTGATTGCGACTTGCACCCGGTCACTAGGGAGGATTCTGACCGCGACTTGCGTTTTGCGCGGGCGCGCGAAGAATTTCGGCACTCTGAGATCTTCCGCATGGGAAATTGGTCAGATGAGCATTCGGCGCAGCTGAAGGCTGAGGAGAATCGGCGCCTGCAGCACTTGTTCGCATGCGGAGCCCGCAATGTACTGTCGGCGACCACGACGCTGGAAGTGGGCATCGATATTGGCGGGCTCTCAGCAGTCTTGCTTGGGAACGTCCCACCATCTCGCGCAAATTACCAGCAGCGCGGTGGGCGTGCTGGTCGGCGCGCGGACGGTTCATCGATGGTGTGTACATATGCGCACCATCGACCATTCGATCTGGCCGTATTTAGCGCATTCAACGATTTCTACAGCAAGCCGCTGCGAAGGCCGGTGGTGCGGTTGGAGCGCGAGCGATTTGGGCGCAAGCACTCTCATGCGTTGCTGTTGGGTGAATTCTTTCGCCGCATTTACCCGGCAGGAAAATCGACGGGCACGATGACCGCATATAACCAAATGGGCTGGCTGTGCGACGAGCCGCGGGTACCGAGGCAGATTCCGGACCAAGCTCGCATCGAGACGTTCGAAACCTCGCAACACTGTGCACTCAACGTTGATCATCCGTGGTTTGTGCCTGGAGGTGCGCCGTTCGAGCAGTTTGGACGTTTCCTGGATTACCTCATCGGGGTTAGTGAGGGGATAAGAGCAGATTTGGCGCGACTTCTCGTACGCACTCCGCTCGAAGGGTGCGCGGATGTTGTTATTGCAGAGGCTCGGGCCAGTTTTGCCGAAGCCTGCGCAATATGGAAAAAGGACTATTCGGGACTGAAGGTCGCTTGGCTTGCCGCAGTCGCATCCGGCGCGAAAAACTCGGTACTGAACGCGATCCACTACCAAGCAAAGGCTCTTTGGCAGACAGAGACGATCGCGGCCCTGGCGGAGAAGCGATTCCTGCCGCGCTATGGCTTTCCCATTAGTGTGCAGGCGCTCACCGTGCAAACAGATGGCGCGGAAGAGCCCGTTCAGTTCCAGAGAAGCTCAACCCTAGCTTTAAGTGAATATGTACCAGGGTCCGTATTGCTGGGCGGAGGCAAAAGTTACTCGTCGCACGGCGTATTGAGCTTCTGGTCGGAGACCGGCAACAGGAGCTTCGGCCTGCGCAAATACCTGTACCATTGCACGAACGGTCATCAATGGACGGAACTCCAACCATTAGCAGTCGAGGTTTGCCCCCGCTGCCAGGCACCGCTGGCACACTCAAAGAAGGACCTTCTTTTGCCGCGGTTCGGATACTCGACTGCAATATGGGATGGGCCGACGTGGGAGACAGACCAAGAGCGGGTGGGGGCAACCCAGGTTCTTGCGTCGATGTTACTTTCCGCGACACCTGCACCCCCGACGGAGGGGTTCGCGGGCATTGCCGGGCTGTGCGCGCAGTTGTTCGAGAATGCCGATCTGCTCGCGATAAACACGGGACAATACGAATGTGGTTTCGCCCTTTGCACCCGCTGTGGTTTTGCAGACAGCATGCGCAGCACAACTGACGATCTGCCGAGTCTCGATGGTGTGCCATTCCGCGAGCATCTGCCAATCGAGGGAAAGAATCGTAATAATCGTCCTTGCTGGAAGCATGACGAGGACGAATTGGTGATCCGGCACCTGCACTTTGCCGCCGAGCACAACACGGATTTGTTGCAACTCGACCTGCAGCGCAACAGCTCACTGTGCACTCCCCCCATGGCAATAACTTTCGCGCATGCGGTCCATCTTGCAGCGGCCGAGCTTCTTGAAATTGACGTCCGTGAGATAAGCCTGTCAACTGAAGATCTCCGTCAAGCGACCACGTGGCGTTTTCATCTCTACGATAGCGATGCCGGCGGGTCCGGACACGTCGCAGAATTGGTCGCGAGACAGACGGAACTTAGAGAAGCTATTCTTAGAGTGATACGGCGAGGTTCTCCTCATGACAGTCATTGTCGTGATGCGTGTCTACGATGCTTGTTGACCCAAGACAGTCAGGAGGCGTATGCAGCAGGACTGCTCGACCGCCGCGGGCTACTTGAAGTACTTGGTTGCTAGAAAGGTCCACGCCGAAATTTAGACCAGGAACCGATAGTTCATCTTGAATTGTCCACGACAGTCTTTTTTGCGATGAGCGAATAATTGCAGAGTCAATATAGCGGATCTGATTAGTCCCAAGTCGGCCAATGTCCGGTATTTCGCGATAGCACTCCATCTCCGGCCAGATAGGCCTTTCGCGAAGCTAATCCATCGATCACAAACTCCAAAAAAAAACACATCGACTGCCGCCCGCGCGTGGATTTCAGCTTTTACGGCACAGCCTTCCCGCGGGCGGCAATGTGCCGAACGCCTTCCACTAACTTGGCATCTGCCATCACGTCCGAAATCCTCAGCGGCTGGCCAAAGGAGAGGCCCTCCAAACTCCTAGCGCGCGACAGCGCGACATAGGCTTGGCCTGCCGAGAATGCGCCTTGCCCTAAGTCGATTCGCACGTCATCCAACGTGAGACCCTGAGCCTTATGGATTGTCATCGCCCAAGCAGGCATTATGGGAAATTGGGTATAGGTGCCGATCACGGCGGGGTTAACGCGCTGTGTTAGCGCGTCGTATTGATATTCGATGCTCTCCCATGTCGCTTTGTGGACTTCTTCTTCGTGGGCAGACCCGTCAAGGCGTACCCATACGGCGGCTGGCGAAAGATTTGAGATTGTTCCCAAAGACCCATTGACCCAACGTCTATCAGGATCGTTCTTGACCATCATTATCCGTGCGCCCTTCTTGAGATCCAAGTGTTCCGGCGCCGGAAGCCTATCCCTCAATATCCGAAAATCATTCTCGATCATTCCGACGAAGCGCATGGCACTACCCGGTAGGGTAGCTAGTCCCTGACGGTTGTATTCCAAGGCCGCGTCCGTCCTGCTCGTAAGGATGATCGGCTTCGCGGCGGGTCGATGCTGCCTGTGACAGCGGAGGTTTAGGCATCGAACGGTCTCTTCTAGCTTTTCGCCAGTTCGCACGTTGTACAGTAGGTCGAGAAACTCCGGATCGCTCTGACGGTAAACGGTGGAAAGCTCAATCAGTTTTAGCTCCCGGAGATTCTGGATACACTTCGCTCCAAATGCATATGTAATCTCATAGCCCCTGTGCTGCAGTATCGGGGCATCATGCTCCTCGACCACTGGCGGAAGTTGTAGAAAGTCGCCCACCAACAAGATCGTCTTTCCTCCAAACGGCTTGTCTTGGCCCAAGTGGACTCTAAGTGTCCTATCAACCACGTCTAAAAGGTCGGCTCTAACCATTGAAACCTCATCGATTACGATGACGTCGATTCTGCGAAGGATTGATCCCAAGCGATGTCGTGGCTGTATGTCGTCCAAGTTCACAATTCGCGGAGGAATCCCAAAGAACTTATGGATCGTCTGGCCCCCAGCGTTAAGTGCCGCGATTCCCGTTGGAGCTACTACAACATGCCGAAACGCTTCGTTTCTGAGGCTATGTATAAGGGAGGTTTTTCCCGTGCCGGCTCGCCCGTGCAGGAGCACCACGGGTGCTCCGCTCCTTAGGGCGGCGATAAGATGTTCACGGTCACTCTTCTTGGACGATGACACAGGGATAGGCGGCGGCTTGCCCGGTGACGGCAACCGTTTGACGAGCGGTGCGACTGCCGCCTTCCTCTCCGGTACGGAGTCGCTCTTGTTGGGTGATGACTTCGAAAGGGAAATCGGCTCGATCGGCAACGAGGACGACTTGATCGGCGTTCTACCCGCCTCACTTCTTTCGGGCGCAGGGAGGATCATGCGGCGAATAAGGCGGCCTAGTTCATAGAAGGAACTTTTCGTCTCCGGCATTGAGTTAGGCTATTCTCCAGCCAAAACGAAAGTCAACTTTGAAGGAATGCTCACACGCTTTGCCACTTCCGCGTATGAGTGGCGCTCGGTGACCAGCCCGTCGGGCAGAGTATGGACTCCACGTCCAGGTCGATTGAGCTTACCCTGGCGGTGGAGTTGCAGGAGATATTCGCGCGAAACGCCGAGAGCTTCAATGTCGCGGGGCTTGACGATTCCGCTCTGCCGAACATACCTAATCGCTCTCTCCATCTGATTTGGCCCTATCATCTGTTTCATTTCGTCATTATCTAATGACTTCTAATGTCGATTTGCAACGCTCTTTCAAATTCGCCAGACAGTGTCTGGCGAATTCGAAGTTTGCAGGCGCTGTCTGCAAAATCAGGTCAGACATTGCTCTCAACTTTCACACTCCCACCTAACGTGAAGCAATTGCCTCGGTGCGGATCCAGGAGTTCTGAAGCGTGGCCATAGAGCTGAGCGCTCAGTCGATCATGCGGTGGGTAAGGCACGTGCGTTTCGTGACCTGTGCCGGTTCTGAGGTGCAGCAATTTGAGTCGTGGATGCGGGTGGTTTGCTCGGCGGGAAGTCGGCCTTTGGTGGCTCTCCTCCCTTGTTACGAGGCTTTTGCACGGATTCGGGAATCGCACGGGACATTTCCTCCGCTTTCTCGCCAAGCAATTTCTTGAACTCGCTTAGAAGTTCGGGATGATTCTTGCCCAAATACTTCTCGACTCGCATGTTCCCGAGTAAGTGCTCAATGTATCCCATGCTGAGTGTTAGATCGAGCGCCTGAGAAGCGAACGTTTCCTCAACCAATTTGACATCCGTAAGGAGTGCGTCCGATTCCTGCTGAAGAACAGCGAGTTTTGCCGTGGAACCGGGACTTGATCGAGGTACCTTTGCCGGATATAAGAGAAGTTCCGACTTTGTGATTGTGAGGAGTGCTGTTGCCATCTTCGAAGAGTAGTTGTTGGCATGGATCATTCTCTCGGCCGCTTGAATTTGGCCGAGAGGTTTCATTTTGCGAAGAATCCAATACGCTTGTATTCCAACTCTTCGATTTGTCAGAAGTTGGACCACCTCTGGGCATATTCCGTCCAAGAGCGACCTCTTGCGGCGAATGGTCTCAACATCAACGTTGAGCGATTCGGAAATCATTTTTTCACTCACGCCATTCGAGAGTGCTTTCAGAATCATGTAGTGCTCGCCAATATTGGAGAGATGGCTGACGCGCTTGTTATAGGTGTAACCTTCGTCGTCCGTGGCCAGAATGCACCGCACCTCAACGTCCTTCCGTTGCGCCAGGATGTCCATCCTGAGCGCTCCATCTAACAGCAGAAAATTTCCGTCGTCTCTTGGAGAAACGACGAGGGGTTCGATCAAGCCCACGTGTTCAATTGACGCCGCAATCTGCCTGTACTTCTTTGACTTTCGCGTCTCCGGAGTGATGCTCGTCCTCGTTGTAATCGAAGCGATGGGCAAAAGCACAGTCTTCAATTGAAAGGCAATGTCCGCGGACATCTTCACATGAGCTCCAATCTAGTGGATCCTGTCAGCCAGATGTTTTGGAAGGTCTTGGATGGACTCTGCTCGAAGCAGCGTGACGAAGTTCTCATCTGCGAGAATACGCTTCATTGCAGTCGCGATAATCATCAGACGATGGTTCACGGCATTAGAGCGTAAAATCGCAGATCGCTGACGTTGAACGTAGTGCTCATATTCTTCGATCAAGACTTCCGCAGTGGGCTTTCGGGCAGAACTCAATCGTCCTGCCTCACGGTCTCTCACGAGTCGCATCGCGATAATCCGTCGCGCCATCGCCAATTTCGCTCCGCGCAGGTCGCCGTTCTCATATGCATCGATAAGCGCGGCCTGAACGTCTTCGTTCGTGCCGGTGGCGATGACAACTGCAATTCGAATGGGGATTCTTCCCGCGTCTACAGCCTGCAACAGGACATTTTCTCCGTGCTCAAGCAGGTGGACAACTCCGTATGCGTGCGTCTTGTCAAGGCCGAGTTTCTTGGCGATTTGCTCAGCTTTGTAACCTCGGTCAACCAAACTTCGCACCTCAAGCAAGAGTGCGCGGTTCGAGGGAGGGCGTCGCGCTACGTTCTCGATCAGGCTCATTAAGTATTGGCGCTCGCGCGGGACATCTGCGAAGATTGCAGGCACGATCGACTTACCAAGTGTCTGGCAAGCCTCCATTCGCCCCTGCCCGGTTATCAGTTCGTATTGAAATGACCCCGTAGCGCTTGGGCGGGGACAGACGGTGATCGGCTTTTTCAGACCCAACAACTCAATACTTGCGACGAGTGCCTGGAACTTAACTGGGTTTCGTGGGCGTGGGTTAGCGATAAATACTTGGGCAATCTCGATTAGATGAATCTCTTCGTCATTCATGCAACGCTCTCAATCCTGGTTCGTTCTGCCATGCCGATTAGGAAGCTGAGGTCATCGAATCTGAATAGGTCGATGAAGAAGCCGTTCTGTGGTCTAAGGCGAATCTGCTTTGCGAATAGGTCGGAACCGGGAAAAAGATAATAGTCCCGAATGTCTTGATTATCGCTGCCAAGACGAACCGCGATTGTAACGTCGGGCCTGAGAGAAGTATCGAAGCGAAGGTTCCACCTCATGCTCCCACCCGGCGTGGGTTTTGACGGTGCTACGACCAGAGAAAGCGAAAACTCGTCATTGACGATGTAGAGATCTGTAATCGGGTCTCGTCGCACCGAAGCGCCTATTTCTCGCAATTGCCTGATTACGCTTTCGCACTGAGATGAATGCAACTGGCGAAGGGATCGGTTGGCTTCAATGTAGGAATAGTCTCGCTCCGGAGTGAAACCAATGAGAGTGTATGCGTTGATAAGGCTGGTGAACCTGGACCGATACGCACTGGTTGATGGCATTCCTTCTGTTTCATCAATCAAGATGCCCGACAGCGTGTCATAACGCTTGAACAGTCCACGGAGTTGTTCCAACATCTCGTCGTCTGTGAAATGCTTGGACCGGGACTGAATGATTTCCTGAGCACGAAGGAACTGCTCGGGTGTAATGATGGCTTCGAACGCGCCTTCCTTCCGAATCCACATGTCTGGCGGGTTCACAACCCGTTTTTGCTTCAGTTTGAAAGATTTTCGATTGAAAACATTTGCTCCCATGTACTTGGGACTGGCGAGCAATTGGTGAACGACGCCTCTAGTCCATTTGTTCGATTGATCGGTCAACAATCCCCTGGAATTGAGGGTTTGTGCAATTTGCAGTTCATTCATCTTGCCGGTAGTAAAGAGATCAAAGATCTCCCGTACCACGGAGACTTCTTCGTCGGGACCAAGTACAAGGATCACTCGATCTGTCTGGAAGCTCTTTTGCTGCCCTCGGACAAGCAATTCTTTTGGGGTTCCATCCATAGCGACCAACTGCCTGCGGAGGCCATAGCCGGCCATGCCGCCCTGACGGTAGCCAAGCTCAATCAGACGGCATTGCCCTGCAAAGACTTTGACCGATAATTCTCGGCTGTACTCTGCCGCCATGGTGCGCTTTACTGCTTTTATCAGCGTGGATATTGGACTGCCATCGTTCTTGAATTGCTCGGCGGGATAATGAACACTGACTCCCGCCCTCTTGCAAACATATTCGTGGTACGCGCTTTCATCGGCATCAAGGAACCGTCCCCAGCGGCTGACGTCATAGACCAAAACGACACTGAAGTCTGCGCTTCCCGACTCCGCATCGGCAAGCAGCTTCTTCAGTTCTTCGCGCCCGGTGAGTGTCAGCCCGCTCTTGCCCGAATCTTCGTAGGTCGCTACGATCTCCATACCGTGTTCCGCTGCGTAGCGAGCGATCACTTCAGCCTGGTTTTCCGTTGAATACTGTTGGTGCTCTGTAGACATGCGTACGTATTGCGCAGCGCGCACAGACTTGCTGATCGGTATTGGGGTGGGCTTTTCCATTGAACATGCATTTGTTGGTGGGCCGGACTTCAAGCGATAGAATTCCTGGAATCTCCGAGCCCATCGGAGGCGCGATCATACACTAGGCGTGTGAACTTAGAGCTTCGCCAAGCGGGCGGGACCGTACCTCACTGAAAGAAAACGCCTTATGCGTCCGCGACACTGCACGCCTTAGAAAACTGCGTTGAAAAGCCCACAACTTGCACTTTACCGCTCTGTTCGCTCAGCGGACCCTCTTGGGCATCGAGTTCGCATTTTCCGACTGACCAATGCTAAAGTCAAAGGCACAACATTGTGGTGCCAGGTGAAAGTTGACCGCACCACGTCGCGGGTCCATCAGGATCGGCAATCTTCGAATTGGCGACGAAAAGCGATTGGCCGCCAGCGAACGATCAAAATCCCGTAAGAGCAAGAGGTGAGACAGAGCCAAGACCATTTCATTAGCGAGGATTTCCCCCCATGAGCATCCTTCATGCTTCCTCAAGAGCAGCCGGCATTGCGTGGAACGCAGCGCAATTGATCAACCGTTCCCTACCAGAGGGACAACTACCCACGCCAGTCTGGTCCTCAACCCCACTCAAAAAGAAACGAGAGCGCGTGTCTCCTCCGCTTGGCCCGAGGAAGACGCAGTCCGTTTGCCCCAAATGCCTGATTGAAGTGCGAGACGGCGTCTTGGGCGGCACGACGAATGCAGCTAACCTGACCGACCGGCCAGGAGTGATTGACGCAGAGATCGTCGAAGAAGCAGGCACTGTCCTGCTTCGAAAAGCCTGTGATCGGCATGGACCATTCGAAGACATGCTCGCGACAGATGCGGAGTTCTTTTGGAAGATGGAGAGCCTGTTTCCTGGTTGCGACTTCGAACGAACCGAAGCCGCCGTGCACGGTGTTCACAGTGTCCGGTATGGCCGCGGCTCCTACGTCCTGGTGGACCTCACTACACGTTGCAACATGAAGTGCAATCCGTGTTTTATGGACGCCAATCAACTAGACCATGTTTATGAGCTCTCATTGGACGAGATCAAGTCTCTTCTCGACCAAGCGGCATCGGTTGAACCGAAGCGAGAGTTTAACATTCTCTTTTCTGGCGGAGAGCCTACGTTGTCGCCCCACTTTTTGGCAGCCGTCAGCTATGCGCGGAGTGTTGGCCTAAATCGCTTGCATGTAGCGACAAACGGGATCAGATTTGCGGAGAGCCCGGACTTCGCGCAGGCTGCATATGCGGCTGGCCTGCACGGCGTGTTTCTCCAGATTGATGGCATGACGGAAGAAAAGAACGCACATCGTGGCATCGGCAACTACCTGGACATCAAGCTGAAAGCGATCGACAACATCAGCACCGCCGGAATGCGCGTCACGCTGCAAGTCACGGTCATCAACACCGTGAACAACGACGCTGTCGGAAGCATTGTCCAGTTCGCTGCGGAGAATAGCGAAAAGATCTTCGGTGTGCTCTTCCAGCCAATTATGTTTGCTGGGCGGGATGAAAAGATCGACGACGAGTCCCGATATCGGGAGCGCTATACACTTTCCCAGCTCGCAAGCGATCTGAAAGCACAGTCCACGGTGCGATGGGAACCTCTTCGCGACTGGTGGCCCATGGCTTGCTACAGCACGTTCTGTACGTTTGTGGACATGATCCACCCTGAACGAGAACGCGGTTCAACATTTGTGAACGCGCATCCCGATTCGGCAGTGTTTAGTCCGCTAATTGTGAACCGATTGACCGGAAGATGGTACCCGATTGCTTCCTTCTTCAATGTCGGTCGATTCCTCGATGATGTAAACACCATCATCGACTCAGGACGGGGACCGCTTCTCTCCAAGGCTCAGATGGCCCTGGCGGTTCTGCGAAACTTCGACGCAGTGAAGGCTCCGAAGGGCTTGCGTGTTCAGGACCTGCTTAGCGTCTTTCGGCAGTGCGAGTTACGCTCGACCAGTCAACGCACAGATTGGTCATCGGCAATTTATGATCGGCAGCCATGGACAATTCTGATCGTCGGAGGAATGTGGTTCCAGGATTTGTTCTCCTATGATCTCCAGAATATTCAAATGTCCACTGCCGTGGTTGTAGACGCAGGACTCGATCCGGAACGTGTGCAGAATGCGGAAGTCTCCTTTTCCTTCAAGAATGCAGGCGGGTGGCGTCAGGTTGCAGAGTCGGCGCGTCACGCTCCAACGCTGTCGCAGTGGCATGGCGAGCATGGGCGCCATCGAATCTATGCGAATGGCCAATTCGTCTCGATTGATCAGCTTCGGCCATCTCGGACGCCAGCAATGTCGTCGGTTCTAGCTCTTGCCGCGGCACATGAGGAGGTACCGGTTAATGTATTGGAATAACCCTCGATCCGAATTCTATGGGGCCACGCTCGACAGGCTTGGCCCTATTCGCCTTCGTCTCACCGTGGCTGTATTCAGCGTGATTGATTACATCATGGAGAGGCTCACGGCGGGGACCATCTTCAATCTCCTGCCGGACGATCTCGACTTCTTTGAGCATCCGAGTGGGACCGGCCCCACATTGGTCAAACGCGCGGGAGATGCCTTCTCACGGAGGCGACAATGAGACATTCTCAATTAAACAAGCCCGACCGAGACCCGGACCGAGCCAAAGTCATTGCTCTTCTCAATGGACTACTCGGCTTGACCGGTGACCAGAACGCCATAATCGTTTCTGTGGCGCGCTTACGCAAAGCGGCGCAAAGGTATTCAGATCACGAATTGAAACGATTTGCTCAATTGATCATTCTTTGCGATCACCCGCCTGGTGAGTGGCGTGAACGCCTACTTACAGAGGTTACAGAGCGCGAGGATGCTTTGAAAGAGATCGCAATGTCGATCGATCATTCCTGGATTCCTACAGAGGCGGAGGATGATGCTGCCTTGGAGGACCTCCGCAACCAGATCATCAGAAACTATCCAAATCCTCACCGCATTAACTGTCCGAACGAATCCGATCTACGCAGAGTCGTGCTTGGCGATATCAATGAATACCCCGATTCCGGAGTCTTGATCGAGCATACGCTCACTTGCGGGCCTTGCACGCGGCAATTGGGCATTCTTGTGAAGGAGAAAACGCGCTTAAGATCAACAGCATGACCGCTGTCGTGGTAGATCGATGTGCTCCGGTCATCCGACTGAATTCAGGGCGGGCACTGGGAAGACAACCATGCTCTCAACTTCGCGCAGCGCAGCCGATGCGCAAGTTATCACGTCATGATCGAGTGCAGGCTACAGAATCAGACGAGCAGCAAATTCAAGAGCAATATTCGCGAGGTCGGAATGGTACTTCGCGGGTAAGCCATTGCGTCCGATGACGGCTAGCGCCGATGGATTAGCCAATGTTTCAGTGGCATCGAGGAGTACATCGAACAGCGGCTCATTTTCATTTGTGATCTCAATGAGACCAATGAACCTAGACAAGACCGTCTCACATTGCAACGCGTAGCATCCTTCGTTGCTCAACTCGAAATCGGCTGCTCGGGCCAAATAATCCGATGCCAATTGATACCGGCAATTGAAAACTATATGACCTGCGAACTCAGGAAATAGTACGGCGGCGGCTTGGACCAGCCCATGCCCGAGAGCGCGAATGCGCGTCAAGGACATACGTAGCTTTGACGGTACCGGAACAATGATCGCTTGCAACAAAGACTGATCTGTGGGAACATCCGCGTCAGGCCAGCGAATGAATACCGCAGTTCGGATCTTTCCGTCCTTCGCCGTCCATGATACGAGTTCTGCTGCCGCGTACGGACCCAACCTATCGTCGTGAATGTAAATACCGCAGACGCTCGTTGCTCGGTCCTTGTATAGAAGGTTGGGATTGGTCTGTGGCCGAACTTGATTCGTCTTCAGCCCAACTGCGCAAACCGCATGACCCACTCCCGAACCAGAAAGTGGCTGCAAGGCCAGCACCGGTGCAAATCCGGAACTCAAATATGCAAGCAATTGCGCCCGATCATGATCCAGGGAGACCGACGGAATAAGAACGGGTTGTAACCCGGCAGCTCTTGTTGCTTCACAAATCTGCTGAATGGTGAGTCCCTCCGAGGGAAGGGCTCGACCGGTGGGCAGCGCATACCTCGATGCCGCCTCAGTAATTTCAGCTGGCGTAAGGATAGTCAACCCCTCTGCCTTGGTGACATTGTGCATTGAACTCCAGAGCGCGGTCGTTGCACAGGCGCTTACGCCTTGATCCTGCTGTTGAAAAACAAGGCCAACAACTTGCAACGTATATCCTGCGAGATGAACCTCGTATGGGCGAACCGCGCCGAACGACCGTCTTGCGCCAGATTTCGCATCGGGGCCAAGCGTGGGCACCACCGTCCGACCGAGAGGGGAACCAGGCAGAGGTCTCACGACACAGAATCCGAGATACGAGTCTTGCAGAAAACTCTTGGCTTTGTCCCTCGAACCAGGTTCAACAACCATGGAGCGCCAAGTGTTCTGATCGAAGGCTTCGCTGAAGAAATGGAGCCGCTGGCAGTAATTCGGGTAAGAACGCAAGCTGCGAGAATAGAAGAGCGCGACGTCATCCACATAATCGCGATCCATATAGTGGGCTTCAGCCAAAACCGTCTTGCATCCGAGTTCTCTCAAGTAGATGCCGAGGTACTCGACCTGTGTTGGCGGCCACTCGCTCTCAACTAGGCCCTGCGGTTTTGGAAAGAATGCCCGTAAATCACCCGCAAATTGGGAGATGGTTATGTCGGTCTTCGGGTAACTGTATCCGCTTGAATTCATTATCTTAAGCCGCGAAGGCGGACACTCAATAGTTCATTTGATACGAGTTCGCCCTCCATCTCCTGCTTCACGATTGGTTTTACTGCTTGTCGAGCGTTCTCCAGGGCATGTTTCACACGCTCCTCGCTGCTCTTTGCAGGTTGATTCTGTCCCTGCGAAACCGTTTCGGCATTGTGATCATCCTTCATGAGATCCTCTTTTCCCGTTCGTTGCTCTCCAGGATCGCGGCTGTGACTCTCCGAACCGTATCCAGCGTCCGGGCGTTGGAGTGCGACGCCTTCAGGAAGATGGGATCCACTTGCGCAGAATCACCCAACTCCGACCGTCCAAGCAGCGAGTCAGCAGACACTTCCAAAGCGTCCACAAGTTTAGCAAACGACTCTAAGGATGGCACTCTCTGCGCTGTCTCAAAATGTGAAATCGCAGCAGGGGCCATTCCGGCACGTTGTCCCAGTTGGGTTTGAGTGAATCCCCGCTGCTCCCGCAGCGCCTGCAATCTGCGAGCGAAATCGGCTGAAAAATTTCTCTCCGTGGCCATTGACAATCCTACCTTCTGGTATATGCTGTTACTACGGTGTCGT
The DNA here is from genome assembly GCA_049521035.1 of Occallatibacter sp. Classification (GTDB taxonomy): domain Bacteria; phylum Acidobacteriota; class Terriglobia; order Terriglobales; family Acidobacteriaceae; genus Telmatobacter. The sequence goes on from JBEKPF010000033.1 coordinate 86,244, forward strand.
ATACAACTATACTACATCGTAGCATATCGAAGGGCGCATGCCAAGGAGAATTTATGCCGCACGATGAACCTCATCAGACGCACGATGAAGCCGAGCTTCGGCGAGAGCTAGGCGAGCTCGAACGCGAAGAAAAGGAAATCAAACGCGAAGAGGAGGTGATCAAACGCGAACTGGAAGAGCGTGAGCATCAGGACCTCCACATTTTCGTCAACCGCCGAAAGTTTGAGCGCGGCGATGGGGTAAAACGCGAGATGACCGGCCGCGAGATTGCGGGCTTGGTAGGTGTCCCCCCTGAGAATGCCGTTGTGCGCTATGACCTCCCGCACGACAAGAAGGAGATCGGTTTGGACGAGATCGTTCATATCAAGAACGGTGAGCATTTTCTGGTTACTCGTAAGATCGTGGAGGGTGGTTTTGTCGCGTGAACGAATTCTTCGAGAACTCGCAATCTTGAGCGAGGGGGGACAGGTCGCGGAGCTTGTCAATAATGGTCGCGATTACGTCATTTACCGCGACGTACCTACTGATGGATCTCGGCTGGGACTTCCGACGATGTCGGATGTGATCGTTCCAGTTCCATCGGGATATCCTGCCCCCCCAATTGATCTCGCGGGTTTGCCACACGGATCCGCCCTCTTACCCAGAACAAAGGGTGGTCAAAACAGCCAAGGCATCGTTCAAGCAGGCGGCAGGACTTGGCAACTGGCCAGCTACCATCCGCACGCCAACGGTGGCGGGCCTCCCTGGGATCAAACGAAACATGGTTTTCATACCTATCTGGACCACATCATTTCTTGGCTAGAGAGGTTGGCATGAGTCTATCCGTGGAAAAACAAGTGGTTGTTCGCATTGGCATCGCAGAAGCTGAACAATTAAAGCAACTGTTATTCAAACGATATCCCTTCGATGAGTGGGCGACCTTCGGACGCTTTGGGTGGCGTCATACACCCAATTCCGTGATCTTGACACTTGCCTCCATTGAAGCACCAGGCCCCAATGATCTCGACGATGCCGCAGGGCACGTTGTAATCAACGAGCCGTATACGTTACGAATGGCTTTGAGCACAGAAGAAAGTACGCTCGGCATTGGTGTATTCCACTCTCATCCGCTCAATTGCGCTCCGCACCCCAGCGTAATCGATGACGATATGGACGAGTATTATTCGGACTACTTCTCAGGATTTGCTCCAGGGCGCCCATACGTTAGCATCATTCTTTCTCTTATCCGCGAACAGTTAGTCGTCAGCGGTCGGGTCTTTTGGCAAGGCAGGTGGCATTTAGTATCCCACTTCGCTATTGAACACAATCCCTGCAAAACATATCGCGAGGAACCCCGCGCTTCCCAACATCTGATTGATAGGGTTGCTCGCCTTGCGGCCGCGTTCGGAGAGGAAGCAGCAACCCGTTTGGCCAATTCGACGGTTGCCGTCATTGGCTCCGGTGGAACAGGCTCCATCGTTATTGAAACCCTCGCGCGGGCCGGAGTCGGCAAACTGATTTTAGTTGACCCAGACTACGTTTCACCATCGAATCTTGAGCGTTTACACGGAAGTAGCCCCGAAGATGCGGAACGTCAAGTTGCAAAAGTGGAAGTAGCACGCAGGCATATCAGGTCAATCAATCCCAACTGTTCCGTCGATGCATACTTTGGATCACTGCCTCACTCAGACATTCTGGATGCCGTCGTGCAAGCCGATGTCGCTATAGGCTGTACGGATCAACAGCACAGTCGTCTGAGCCTCAGCGATCTTTCTATCAGATACTTGTTGCCATCAATTGATTGCGGAGTAATGCTCGAAGGCAGTAACGGAAAGGTCACCGGCCAAATCGTGCAGCTCGTCCGATTCTTGAGTAGCGACCCATGCGCTTTGTGTAGAAATATGGTTTCCCCCAATAGGCTTGCCATCGAACTTATGGATGAGGACGAAAAACTTCGGCGCCAAGCCGCAGCTCAAGAGGCTATCGAACGGGGTGAAGATCCAGATCCTTACTGGACGGGACCGCCGCAGCTCAACACCGTCGGATATTTAACAGGAGTAGCGGGCTCATTGGCTGCTGGTTACACTATTGGGTGGCTCACAGGACGATTTGATCCTCCTTTCTCAAGAATTCAATTCAATTTGGTCAGCCAGTTTCTCGATGTGCAGGAAATTGACGACGTCAATCGTCCAGATTGTAGTTGCGGAAGAGTGAGAGGTTGGGCGGATCAGGGTGTCGCGGATGCATTGATTTCGGCACCACCGCACTGGCCTCGACCAATGAAGTTTATGGAATGAGACTGACGTTTGACGGTGTAATCCGTTACGGGCCACCCAATAACCATCATTGTTGGAACCGGCGCAAGCACACTGTGCGCGTATCAATGATCGGTTTACTGGGTCACTGCGAAAGAGAAATTGGAGCTTTGTTAATTGTGTCTGTGGATTCTATCGACGGCGTCGAGAGAATTCGCCAGACACCGTCTGGCGAATCTGCCGGTCGTGGATATGAAAGAACTTCGCAACGGTTTCAACATAATCCGGTATTCATCAACGAGCAGGCTGCATCCGATCCTCATACCGGCTGACATGCTCATGGTGCAATTGGGAAGGATCAGGGCATGCCCTCCTTCCCGGCACAATGAGGTTTGAACTGCACTAAGTACAGCCGCCAGCGGCGGCACGTGAAGAGAGATTTGCCGCTAAGAAAGCCCCAGCGGGGCAGCGGCAAATCAGAACAATCTCAGGGAGGAGCGTCCGGGCCGGACATTGGGACGACTACGTCCCTGCGCCAGCCTCCGCCAGCGGCTCCGGCAAAAAACGGCTTCGGGAGGTTCATGGTCAACGCGGCTTATTGCGTTGACCTCTTTTGGATTTATCGTGGGTCTCTGCCGCCTTCGACGCCTTGGCCTTGGCGCCGTCCGGGTGTGGGAGTTCCCATCCCACCATCCCCTGCAACACGCGGTCCGCGTGCTTGATGGTGTTCACGTGTCCATAGTGGGTTTCAATCATGTGGACGGAAGTTCCCATCTGCTCGGCAAGGAAATACACGTCCACGCCTTCCTGCAATCGGAGCGTGGCGTAGGTGTG
>JBEKPF010000034.1:0-62564 GCA_049521035.1 Occallatibacter sp.
TAACTGAAAGCTGGCTCCCGACTATTTATCTCGCCGCCGCCTCTGATGCGTAGAAGGAATATTCATATCCTCGCGATACTTAGCCACAGTCCGCCGCGTAAGCTGAATCCCCTGCGCCTGCAGCATCGCGGCAAGCTGGTCGTCTGTCAGCGGATGCCGCGCATCCTCATCCTCGATCAGCTTTTTGACCTTGCGCTTCAGCACCAGCAGCGGCGTGTCCGCACCCTCCGGCCCATTCGACCCTTCGGAGAAGAAGAATCGCAGCTCGATCACTCCCTGCGGCGTATGCGCATATTTATTGGCGACTGCCCGGCTCACCGTTGAAGGATGAACGCCGATCTCCTCCGCCACTTCCTTGATCATCATCGGCCGCAGGCCTTCGATTCCAAGTTCAAAAAAGTCCTGTTGCCGCCGCACAATCACTTCGCAGGTCCGCAAGATCGTGCTCTTTCGCTGCGCGATGTTGCGCATCAGTTGCATTGCAGACCGGAAGCGCTCCTTCACATAATCCTTGACCTCTTTGTCAGTGCCTTCAGACACCAGCATGCGCCGATAGCGCGAACTCAGCCTCAGGCTGGGCATGTCTTCCTCGTTCATTGCGACAACCCACTCGCCGCCGCGCTTGATAAACACAACGTCCGGCTCAATCAGCCGTGTCTGCTCGCGGTTATAGAGACGGCCAGGATGCGGGTCCAGCGTGCGGATGAAGTCCAGCCCCGCTTGCGCTTCCTCGGGGGTCACATGCGCGGCGCGTGCCAGGTCCTTCAGGTCTCGCTTTTGCAGCAATTGCAGATGCTGGTCCACAATCAGCGCCGCCACTTCCATGCTGCGCCGCCGCTGCTCCCATTGAGCCTCGGCCTCCGCGCGCAAGCTGCGGTGAGGATCCAGCTCATCGTCCGCATCATCGCCCTGCCGCGCATACAACTGGTTAAACTCCGCCTGCTGGGCCTTGATCTGCAGCATCAGGCATTCGCGCAGATCTCTGGCACCCACACCGGTTGGGTCCAGATGCTGCACCAGGTCGATGCCCTTCCGCACCAGCTCCAGCATGGCTGCCAATTCGGGCGTATGGCCGTTTGGCGAAGTAAGGTCCGAAGACAGTTCCCCGCTAACCCCGCTTGCTGGAATTCCGTCTTCGACCTTCCCGCTTTCGGCTTTCCCGTTCCCGTGGCTTCCGTTCTCCGGGGTCCAGGTTTTCTCCGTAGCCGGCACCTCGGCAAAGCTGCCCAACGCCATCGCCAGCTCTTCGTCGCTGGCCGCCACATAGCCGCCCTCGTCCAGGTTGCCGATAACGAATTCCGCTACCTCAAAAAGCTCCCGCTCAAGGGTCAGAGCTCCCAGCTGCCACGCCAGGTGATCGGACAGAGTCGTAGGTTGGGAGAGAAAATTCTCAAACGAGGGCTTCTCGCTGTCCTCATACTCCGGCTGCGTCCGATAGCCGGGATCAAGATAGTCCTGGAAGTACGATCCAAAGTCGATCTCGTTGAAAGAATCCTTCGGTGGGGCCGGTGGTTCTTCCGCGGCGCGTCCCAGCAGTTCCTCGCGGCCCGCCACCTGATCCAACATCGGAACCGTCTCATCGATCTCCTCCAGGACGGGATTTTCCACCATCTCGGCATCGATCATCTCCTTTAATTCCAACTTATTCAGTGCAAGAACGCTCACCATTTGCATCAGGCCCGGCGTCAGCACCTGGCGTTGTGAGACTTTGAGACCTAATCTTGGCTGCAGCAACGGCATAATTGGGACTCGTTCCGCTTTCTAACTCTTCCAGTGTAATCTGGCACGAAAATTGCTAAAGAGCAAGTTGCCTCATTTTGAGACATTTTTCCCGTAATGGGCAATGGCCTCTCAGGGATTCGAGTCCGGAACGAGTTTCTATCCCGGCACCTGCGTCCTGGTCGACAAGAGTTTAGCCGGGGGTTGAAACTAGCGACAGGCGAGCGTCCGACTTCCAACCGGCCCGCAATCGGCTCCCGGGCCGACACCGCTTGCTAGACCGGTTGTAGATCAGTCACCCAGTCAATGGCCTGATGGCAACCTGGTTGTTGCAGACGGCTGCGTCGTACTGCCGCTATCCTGGCCGAACCCACTGGTGCATTCGCCGCTCTGAATTTCGCCCGAAGTGCCGCAACTATCGGTGACGGGCGCCATCCACTCGGCCCAGGTGACCTGGTTCCCAAAGTTCCAAGCCCAATAATTCCATGGCCCGTAGTAGGTATTGTTCTGGAACAGATTTCCTTGATGGAAAGCAATCGCTGTGGGCACCGACGCCGAAGTGTAAGGAACAGTGCTTCCGTAGTTGCTGAAGAGTCCATTAAAGCCACAGAGGTTGCCAATAGTACAGTTAGGGATATTGGCCGGCGTAAAGTTAAACACGTTCCCGCCCACGTGAACGTTTTGAGTCTTCCACCGGCAACCGTCGTAATAATCCGCGGCTGGCGATCCAGTATTCGTTCCTGCGACCGCAGTGGGAAGGTTGGCGGCGCATGAGGTCTGAGTGAAGACGCTCGGGTCGACCAGAGTGCAAGCATCGTCCGAGCTGTCGGAGCAAAAGCGGTTTGAATTCTCCCACAGAGTAATTCCGCTCCAATTGTCCGTGAATGTATTGCCCTGGACATTCCCTTCGCCGCTCAAGTTTCCAGGGACGCGGGAATCGCCGCCACTCTCCGAGATATAAATCGCCGGAAAGATGTTTTGCCCCGCCTGCACATAGCCCGAAGACAAATCGTTATTGGTCAGAGTGTTATTTGTGATTGAAAAGTTGTAGCTGATCTCGATGATGATGCCCTCGGCATAGTTGTTCGAGATCGTGTTGCCCGAGATGTTCACCCCCGTGTTATCGGTATCGGCCCAGATCCCGACATTGCCATTGTCGTGCACATAATTGCCGGTGATATTGGCGCCATTGACGTGCCAAAGCTTGCCGCCGCCCGAGCAGCCGCAACTAATCCCGCCCGGTTGGTCGTACGCACCCGCCGAGTCGTTGAGACTGATTTCGTTGTTGGCAAGCGTAACGTTGGCGGGGCCGCCAGTAAGAGCATCGCAACCCGAGCCGGAGCAGAGGGACGAGAATCCATATTCGCCATTGTTGGTGAGGCAATTGCTCGTAACGGCTGTGTTGGGGCCGAGGCCAACGCCGGCGCCGCCAGTATTGTTTTGAATCGTGTTGTAGGCGATGGTCCAATTGCTGCCGCCGTCATGATTGACCACCATTTCACCCTCAGCCGAGGTAAAGTCCTGCACCGTCAAGTATTCGATCGTGACATTCGCCGCGGTCCCATCGAACGCCGACTGATTGATATTCTGCCCCGAAATGATGGCCCCAGGAGCGCCAATGTAGACATCTCCCTGCCCTGGTTGAATCTGCGAGTAAATGCCGGTGCCGAGTGTGTGAATACCAGGCTCAAACCAGAAAGTGGTGTTGGGTACGCTGAAGCCTGGATTAGCGTAATTCGGGGTCAGCGCCGAGTTATCGCCTGCGGGCACAACTACGGCGCCGCTGGGTGGTGAGCTTGGTCCCGCCAGAATGCTGGAGACGCCGCACACCGCAAGGCTCGCCGGGCCACTGCCGATACTGTAACTCGCGATGGCAACAGGACTGTTCGCATAGTTTGTTTCAGTCGCTATAGCCTCCAATGTTTCGGTCGTGCTCACCGTAATCGGACCGCTGTATACCGTAGAAGCAGTGCTGGGCGTGGAGCCGTCAGTGGTGTAATAAATGGTCGTTCCCGTTGTCGCATCGCTGATCGTTACCGACTGCGAACTGCTGTACGAACCCGCGGGAGGAGCGAACGTTGGAGCCGGCAGCGTCTGCTCCACCGGCGTGATGGTGTAGGCAGCAATCGCTACAGGGCTATTGGTAAATCCAGCCTTGGTGGCAATAGCCTCCAATGTCTCGGTGGTGTTCACAGTAATCGGACCACTGTAAACCGTAGAAGCGGTGCTGGGCGTGGACCCGTCGGTGGTGTAATAGATGGTCGTTCCCGCTGTCGTGTCGCTGATCGTCACCGACTGCGAACTGCTGTACGGACCCGCAGGAGGGGTGAACGTTGGAGCAGGTAGCGTTTGTTGCACGGGTGTGATGGTGTACGCAGCAATCGCGACGGGGCTATTGGTAAATCCAGCCTCAGCCGCGATAGCCTGCAATGTCTCAGTCGTGCTGACAGTAATCGGACCCGTGTAAACCGTAGAAGCGGCGCTGGGCGTGGAACCGTCAGTGGTGTAATAGATGGTCGTTCCTGCTGTCGTGTCGCTGATCGTCACCGACTGTGAACTGTTGTACGAACCCGTAGGAGGGGTGAACGTTGGAGCAGGCAGCGTCTGTTGCGCTGGCGTGATGGTATAAGCAGCAATCGCGACGGCGCTATTGGTAGAGCCAGCTCTGGTGGCGATAGCCTCCAATGTCTCGCTGGTGCTTACTGTGACGGAACCACCATAAACCGTGGAAGCGGTAGTAGGCGTGGAGCCATCGGTGGTGTAATAGATGGTCGTTCCCAAAGAAGCGTCGCTTATGGTCACCGACTGGGAGCCGCTGTACGCGCCTGCCGGAGGGTTGAAGGATGGAGTAGGCAACATGATTCCGCTGAAATAGGAGCAGCCGCTGACGAATGGGCAAATGAGAGCGCCAACGGCTATCGTCCAAGCCAACGCCACGACGCCGCGCATTTCGGCCTGAGCACGATGTTGGGGAGCAACTTCATCTCCCAGACCGCACTCATCGCTATTGCTGTAACTTTCCTTACCCTGTTCCGATCGAAAAACGGCTCGTAGAGTCATACTGATTTCCTTTCCGGTTATGCAATATCTCGCAGTCCCTTACGTTCACCAAGGCACAGACCAGAAATGATCTTGAATCGCCGATTACGCGATGGAAATCACCTGAAACTTCTTGCAAATGCAACAGGTACGCGGCGGACTGATCGCGGCGTCACGGCACGACCGCGGCTCTCTATTTCCAGATTTCTCGGGGAAATTAGTTCATTTGAAGTGTTGACCGCCGCACCGACATGTGTACTGTGCAGTTGCGGCATTGAACGCGGAACATCATGATACGCGTCGGGGCCGAGACGTAGCCCGTCATTTTCACTTCGTAGCTACCGTCCGTTGGCAGCCCTCAATCAATTCTACGCGACTACTTTTCTAGCGGCGCTCTCGATCACAGTCGACTACCGCCTTTATGTTTCTCTGCATGGCCGCGCCTCGTCAAGATCCCGCCCGATGGGCGGTCAACCGTCCAGAATGACTTTAAGTCAGACCAATGATGCCAATAAAATCAGTCGGGCTTTACAGGCTGCGAAGCAACTCCTTTAAGGCCTGCTTTGCAACGGGGCCTGACTTCAGTCGGACCGATAAAGCCATAGAATGGTTCAAGCTTCAGTCGCTGCGGAATCTGCTCAACCTCTCGACAAAACTAGACTTTTTCCGCAATCTCTTTGGCCTCTGAAATACACTTTTGAGCCCATAAACCGGATTTTCTTCCGGAATCCTCTCAAATTCTGCGCATTTAACCGCAGGCAGATCGTTTTCGCCCTTGTTATAAGGGCAAATTAAGGCCAATTAGCATCAAATAACGCGCAATTTGTGCCTTATTTGCATGTTTGATCTCACTTTTTCCTGCGTGTATATGCACGCTCTCCAAACCCATCGTCCGCCATTTTCCAACACCGCAGCATGCACATCTAACCACAAGCTAGAGGGCCTGTTTCTAGATTGTGATTCCACTGACGCGATTATCCCGAGCCAGCGTAGCGAGGCGAAGGACCTGCTTCTTCTTTTCAATTTGCCAACCGCAGCATTGATAACCAACGCGAGGCATCAGCTCATCGAAAAGCCTTCGCCCAGGTAAAGTCTCCGCACCTCCGGGTTGTTACCCAATTCATGCGGTGTGCCAGCAAAGATGATTCTCCCCTCGGCAATGATGTAAGCGCGGTCAGTCACACTCAGCGTCTCGCGTACATTGTGGTCGGTGATCAGAATCCCAATGCCGCTGGCCTTCAGGTCAAAGATGATCTTCTGCAGTTCCAGCACCGCAATCGGATCGATGCCGCTGAAAGGCTCGTCCAGCAGAATAAAGCTGGGTTGGATACACAGGCAGCGTGCGATCTCCACGCGGCGTCGTTCGCCCCCTGAGAGCGCGTAGCCCTTGGTCGTTCGGATGTGGCCCAGGTTGAGCTGATGAATCAGCTTCTCGGTTCGAGTACGCCGCTCACGGTTGCCCAGCGGTTGCGCCTCCAGCACGGCCATGATGTTCTCTTCTACCGTAAGCTTGCGAAAGACCGAAGGCTCCTGGGGAAGGTAGCTGATGCCGTAATTGCGCGCCCGCAGATACATCGGCACCCGCGAGATGTCGTTGTCATCCACCATCACGCGCCCGATCTCCGGCTCTACCAATCCGACAATCATGTAAAAACTCGTAGTCTTGCCTGCGCCATTCGGTCCCAGCAACCCGACAACCTCGCCGCGGGAAATCCGCAGGTCCACTCCGCGAACCACCTGGCGTCCTTTGTAGCTCTTGCCGATTTCTTCGGCGATCAGCGTTTCCATTTACTATCCGCTCGTTCCCGCCGCTACCTCGGCGCCGTGGTGTCTGTCGTGGTCTTGCGTCCGCCACCCTCAACGCTGACGCTGTCATCATCGCTATGGAAGACAAGTGCTTCTCCGGTCACAGTTCCCCGAACCGGATCGTTCATCCGCGGGGGCGCCGCTTCAGTCCCCGTGAGCACATACGTCCCTGTTTCGCTTGTATACACCAACCGCTCGCCCGTTCCGCGCCTTCCACCCGAGGTCACCGTGACATGTCCAATCGCCGTCATGGTGTCTACCTGTCCCTGCCCGCCATCCTTGCCTGCGTGATTCCCCACCGGCAACAGTGTGACATCAGCCTCATTCGAAACAGAAGTCGCAGTCGCGGTTTCTGCAACTACTGTGCCCAGCGCGCCTCCGCGCATCACGGCCTTGCGCTCCGCACCGGAGTATTTCAAGTCCCCACCGCGCACACTGATCACCGACGGCGTAGCCGGTTTCGAGGCAGAATCGCGACCCGAATCCCTGCCCCCTGGCCTCACCGTACCCGAGCCCGCCGCGCTCACCAGGACCACGCGCACTGGCTCAGCCGAGTCCGTGCTTCGTGCTACCAACGTTTGTTTTTGTCGATCGAGCACAATCACCGGCGCCGTAACCGAGTTCCCCTGCTGCCACAACTTTGGATGGCCACGGAAAGTCACCTCTCCCGTCGCATGACTCAACTGGGCGTCCGTGGAGACGACATGCGCCGGCCCATTCCCGCCCAAAGCCACCGCACCTTGGCCTGCCACACCAGTCGCAGCCTTGACTCTTTGGCCAGGCCCACCCGAGTCAGCCTGACCCGTACCGGAATCGACCCAGGACGCTTTCACGTTTCCATGCGCAAACGCATCTCCCGACTCATGGGACACATCAACCTTCTCCGCGGTAAGCTGCAATCCCCCATCTTCCACCCGCGGCCCCTGCGTCAGATGCACCCATTCACCCGCGCCTTCGTAGACGGCATGCCCAGCTGTAGCCCGCATAGGCGCTGCTGCCTGTGCGCCAAGCTTCGCCGCGGGTAGTTGGGTGAGAACCACATGGCCATCAAGCGCCGCCGATTGAATCTGCGCCGCGCCACTTTGGCCGTTCTTCGTCCCGCCACTTGACGCCGTCGCGCCGGCCTCCTGCGCCGGAGCAAAATGTACCTCCAACAGGTCTCCAGTCGACGACTGCCTGGTCCCCGTTACAGTCGTCTCTTCCAGGCTGGCATGGCCCATCCCGGTCATCGCCGAAATCTGTGACCCTGCTCCAAAATCGCCAGTCACATCGTCAGCCGCCAACTTTGAAGGCTCAACCGGCCCATTGCCGCGCTGGCTCTCGCCGTTGATGACCACACCTCCGGTTCCGTGCATCGTCGTCGGCTCAACCTGTCCATGCCCGGCATCGCGAAACTCCACGTCAGCCACCGGCGAGTGCCAGGTCCGGCTCACCCGGAGTGCTCCTTCTTTTTGGTTGGCCGCTAGCGTGGTGATCTCATCGCTGTGCATCTCCACGCCTCGCTCCAGGTGAGCATGACGCAGTTCGCCCTCCGGCGAAAATTCTAGATCTGCAGTCGGCGAGGTTCCATGCACTTTGCGACTCATGGTCCCTCTCTCGCTACTCGAATCCATGATTACGCCGCCTTCGAGATGCCCGTGGCGAGGCTGATTGTGATCATTGAAGTCCACAGATCCGGTGGGCGCCGCAAGATGGCTGCCTGTCGCTGTAGCCACAGTAAATCCATTCGTCGCATCCAGCCGCACCGCCGACCCATCCTCGCGGAATAGAATCTGCGCGGTGCCGGCCGTCGCTTGCCCGCCCCGGTAATCGGCAGTAGCCGTTTGAAGGTGGCACAAATCGGACTGGCGCTCGAACTCTGCATGGCGGGCATGGATCTGTACCTTTTCCCCGTTGCGCTCAGTGTTCAACACCACCGCCTGATCCAGTACCAGATGCCCTTGCTGCGACTCATAGGTCGCGCCCATCGAGCTGCCCGATCCCTGCACCATGGAGAAATCTACATGCTGACTCGTAGTAGCCACTCCGCTCTTCTGGTCGAATGTGAGCCCACTGGTCTTTACGTGAATCTCACCGGACGCTGCAGTCCCGGCAGCCGCAACCAATGTGCCTGTGGCTTTGTCGCCTACGGCCTGCGCTGTTGTCGCTTTGGGCGCAACCGCTGGAGCAACGCCCGGCTTCATGAGCGTAATCTCCACCACCCCCGCGGCCTTAACGGTGCCGCTCTTCTTGTCATATTCAAACTCGGTGCCTTCGATGCGATCCACGCGGCTGCCATCTTCGCCGTATAGCTCAATCAACACGTCATGCAGTACCGCGTGCTCGTTCTTCAGCTCAATCACTTTTGAGGCGTGAATCTTGTATTGCGAGTGTGCACCAAGGGCGTGCGAAAAAGTGAACCCGTTGGCTTCCTGCTGAATGTCCGCTCCCAGCGGCTTCAGCACTTCGCGCAGATTGAAGTGCCGCTTCCACTTGCCCACGGCCAGAACCACAATCAGCGAGATCACCAATAGGGCACCCGCTGCCAGCACCAGCGTCCGCATCCGCTCAATCGTGAAGCGCACGCTCAGTTTGCTCCTCCCAGACGTGCTGCAAGCCGCTGGGCAAGGCTCTCGCCCAGTTCGCTCCACAACAGGCGCGCGGTGGCCCCTGAAGCTTTTTCTACACCTGCGGTCAGCTCGACTAACTGGCGCACATTTTCCTCAACATGACGAGCTGAAATTGCATTCAACTCCTTATCTTCTTCCCATTCATCCAGGAATGGCGCGTCCGAGCCGAAATCCAGCCGGATGTGCCCGTCGGACTCGTAGGTTCCCTCGTCGAATAGCGGCCCATAGCCCGTCACCCGCACCAGCCGCGGTTGCCGCACCCAACGCGCATCCAGGCCAACCCCGGCTTCCAATTCCCACAAGCTCCAGCCGATCTGGAACTCATAGGCGTAGTCGTCATGCATCAGCTCGAGCGCCTCTTCCACGGCCAGTCGAGGTTCAATGCCTCCTTCGGATGAGTGCACTCCCCGTCCCCAGACGCGCTGGAAGACCGGAGACTCTTTCCAGCTCACGGGCCAAACCGTGGCGGCATACACTTTGGCCTCGCCGCCATGAGCGGCAAACTCGCTCAGTACTGCCGTCAGTTTTTCGGGAAGCGACGCAAGACGCAGATTCGGGTACCACAAGCTCAGATAAAGTGTGTCGGACATCTCTATAGATTGTAGACGTCAGGCAAGAACGGAAGATTCGCGATGGTCTTATTGCGGAAGTGCGTTGTTATCGACATGATTACTTCTCCCGTCCAGCCGGGCCGCAAGAAGTGTGTATGCGCGGATACACCGAATTCCGATGGTTTTGGACACGAAGGCCGTTTTGAGGGCCATTTGGTCGGAAATCCCGCAATTCCGGCTCCGTAAGTTGTTGATTCTTAGTGAGGTGCTCGCTTAAGAATACGTCATTTCCGCACATTACGAACTCGATTTAACATCTTCTATTTCATTGGCTTGCAAGATATTTGTTGCGACATCTGTGCGGAAGAATAGCAATTTCACAAATGACTTGTATAGGTGGTATCTTCGGGGCCGCAGTTGTGGGTTCATTTCTTGGATGGGCAAGCGGGGGTTCATATAAGCAAGGTCGCTCGCTTCGATCTCTCCTCTCCGACTTCTACGCCGTTACGATCTCGCTGAAGTCGGCAATGCCGGAGAACCCGCGCAGAATCCCATCGATCAACGCAAGATGCGCACCTCTGAGCGCAGGGTCAGGATCGAGCACCATCACCTTGTCGAAGAATGCGTCGACGGCTGGGCGTAGTGAGGCAATCGCGGCCAGCGCCTCGCCGTAGGAGCGCTCCTGACGCAGCAGAGCAACCTCCGGCGCAAGAGCAGCGGCAGCATCCGCGAGTTGTTGCGCCTCTGCGGAAAGAACTACTCCCGAGGCGGTCTGGATGGCAAACCCCTTCTCCTCGGCCTGGCGCAAAATGTTCTTGATCCGTTTGAAAGCCGCCGAGATCGCCGCAAAATCCTCCGAGCCGCGAACCCCCGTCAGCGCCTCAGCGCGCGCGATTGCATCGCGCACATCGTCCGATCCGGCAACCAGCACAGCATTCACCACGTCATAAGCAAACCCGCGCACGTCCTTCAGGAAGAAATGCAGCCGTTCGTGGAGGAAGGCAGCAACCTGCTCGCGATTTGTTCCTTCCACGCCACTCGCTCCCGCCACATCGGCCAAAGTCAGCGGCAACCCCGACTCGGCCACAATCTTCACAACCCCATTCGCCGCACGACGCAACGCAAACGGATCCTTCGATCCCGTGGGAGCAGCGCCAATGCCGAACATCGCGGTAATCGTTTGAATGCGGTCGGACAACCCCAGCAACTGGCCCTCGATCGATGGAGGAATCTCATCTTCAGTCGAAGCCGGTGTGTACTGCTCATAGATAGCCAGCGCAACCCGCTCGCCCAACCCTTGCGCTCGCGCGTAAAGCCCGCCGATCACACCTTGCAATTCGGTGAATTCCTTCACCAACTCGGCAGTCAGGTCGGTCTTGGCCAGTTCGACGGCCTTCAGCAGCGCCGCCTCGTCGAATTGCACGCCAGCCGCCTTAACGACTTCCGCAAGCCTCTGCGCCACGGCCAGATTCTCTTCAGTCTTCCAGTAATAACTGCCCAGCTCTTTTTGGAAAGTCACCGCTTTCAGGCTCTCGACCCGATCCACCAGCGGTGTCTTCTGATCGAAATCCCAGAAGAACCGCGCATCCTTGAACCGCGCTCGCAGCACACGCGCATTTCCATGCCGGATAATTTCCGCGCCGTCCTCGTCAGCCTTCGTATTCAGCACGGCCAGAAAGTGCGGCGCAAGTTTCCCGTCCGCACCTTCCACCGCAAAATATTTCTGGTGGTCGCGCATCACGGTCACCAGCACCTCTTCCGGAAGCTCCAGATATTCAGGCTCAAAGTTGCCCAGCACCACACCCGGCCACTCCGTAAGGTGCACCACAGTCTCAATCAGCGCCTCGTCCTCGCGCCAACGCGCACCCGGTACCGTGCGTGTAGCCGCATCCAGCGCCTTGCGAATGATCTGCCTGCGCTCCGCCACATCCACCACCACGCTGGCAGCCCGCAATTTTTCCTGATATTGCTCCGCGGTCTCCACAATCACCGGCGCAGCACCGTGCAGAATGCGATGCCCACGACTAACGCAGCCGGCAGGGATACCCGCGATTTCAAGCGGCACAACAGCGGAATCCAGCAGCGCGACAACCCAGCGCACCGGCCGCACAAAGCGCTCCGGCTTCCCCGCGCGCCAATACATGTTCTTGGCCCAGTAAAGACCCAGCACTTCCTTCGGCAATTCTGCAGCAAGCAGTTCGGACGCAGCACGGCCGAGGCGTTTCACCGTCGCACCCACATACTCGCCCTTGGCATTCGTAATCTTTTCAAGAGCCGCAACGGCCACACCGGCCTTCTTCGCAAAGGCCTCCGCCGCAGCGGTCGGCGCGCCATCTTTAAACGCGACCTTCCACGACGGCCCCGTCAACTTCTCTTCCGTATCCGCCTGGGCTCCGAGCACACCTTCCACCAGCACGGCCAGCCGCCGCGGCGTCGAGTAAGTAGTCACCTTACCGCCCGCGCCCAGCAGCCGCTCCCGCGTGAGTAACTCGCTCACCCGCCGGCCTAACTCAGCTTCGGCCCCGGCAATCATCCGAGCCGGAACTTCATCCAGCCCAATCTCCAACAAAAACTCCGCCATAACCTGTTGCTTTCTCGATAACTCGTTAGAAACTCTGCTGCACCGCGTACGCCTTCGCCACGCCCACCGCCAGCGCGCGAATCCGTCCAATCACGCCCACCCGCTCTGTAACGCTGATTGCCCCACGCGCATCCAGCAGGTTGAAAAGATTGGAGCACTTGAGCGCCAGTTCATAAGTTGCCAGCAGCGGGAATCGTTTCTTCTCCACCGGATCGGCGTCTTTGTTTGCCAGCAGCGCATTGGCCTGCGAAATCAAGGTCTGCGCCTCGGCCTCATACAGATTGAAGTGAGTCCATAGCTTGTCGACGTCCGCAAACTCGAAGTTATACACACTGAACTGCAGCTCCTCAGCCAACCGGACGTCGCCATAAGTCACCTTGGCCCCGGTCTCAGGATCGACAGCCCACACAATCTCATAAATCGAGTCCACATCCTGCAGAAACGCCGCAATCCGCTCCAGCCCATAAGTCAGCTCAGCGCAAATGGGGTCCAGGTCCATCCCCCCGCACTGCTGAAAGTAAGTGAACTGTGTGATTTCAAGACCGTCCAGCATCACCTGCCAGCCCACGCCCCACGCGCCACCCGCAGGCCACTCCCAGTTGTCCTCTTCAAACTTCAAATCATGCCGCGAGAGGTCAATGCCAATAGCTTCCAGCGATTCCAGATAAAGCTCCTGCACGTTCACCGGCGGAGGCTTCAGAATGAGTTGGAACTGGGTGTGCTTGAAAAGCCGGTTGGGATTTTCGCCGTAACGCCCGTCAGCCGGCCGCCGCGATGGTTGCGCGTAACCCACACGATAGGGTGTCGCTCCAAGCACACGCAGAAACGTCTCCGGCGCCATGGTGCCCGCGCCCACTTCCACGTCGTAGGGCTGCTGCAGCACGCATCCGCGGGCCGCCCAAAAACTCTGCAAGCGGAATAACAATTCCTGAAAGGTGAGTGGCGCGGATTTCGGCGAAGATGAAGCGCCAGAGGACGAAGCGATAGATGAAGGCACGTGAAAGCTCTCTCTCAACGGGACCGAATCGACGGGACTGAAACCAATTTTACCAGCCACAAGACAGTCAGCCGCCCAGTCGCGCCAACGCCTCGGCCGAGCGCAGTTTGCGCTCCAGGTGCCGTTCCAGGGACTGCAACGTGAATCTGCGCAGATCCTGTGCACGTCGCCGTGGCCATGGTTCGCCGGCAAAAGCCGAGGCGGGCGCCCGAAGCATCCGCTGCGCCAGCTGCCACGAGTCGGCCGAGAGACCAATCGCGTTTCCATTCCGATGTAGCCCGCAGAACAGACCGTCCCCGAGGGAGTCAAAGCTGGTTTCGCCGGCCACCAGGGCTTCACCGCAGGCCGTACAGTGGCCAATGTCCGGCAAAAGGCCCATCAGCCGCGTCATCCAAAGCGAAAAGTAAGTGAGCGGCATCCACGGTTGCGCCACCGTGGTCTGTTCCAGCACCGCCAACAGCAGTCGAAAGACCGTCTCCTGGGGATCGTGTTCAGGCAACGCCTCATCCAGCAGTTCGGCAAAAAAGCTGAGCACTGCTATGCGCGCGTGGTCCACCGGAGCCGAGAGCGGGGAGCGGGTTATCTCCAACTGATCCAGTCTCACCAACTCCTGCCTGGGGCGCTCGGCAAACCAGGCTCGCGTCACGGTCATTGGCTCCAGTGCACCGCCAAAACGCTTGCGGCTCTTCAGAGCCGACTTGGCAATGCCCCTCACCCGGCCGTAATCGCGCGTGAAAAAGCTCACAATCAGGTCGGCTTCCTGCACCGGCCAGGTGCGCAAAACGACGGCTTCCGAGGTCATCACACTCATGCTTTTACCATCTTCGCACTCCCGGAACCGCCCGTCCGCAGGGTACAATGGCTTAGAGGACCCAAATGCCCACCGCAATGGTCACCTTCAACGGTCGTATTACTCTTCCTTCCCAGGTACGTAAAGAATTAGGACTTAAGATTGGCGACAACGTCGAATTTGTAGAACTTGAGAAAGGTCGCTTTGCCATCATTCCCGGCTCCGAGTCCATCATGGATCTGGAAGAGATGGATGAAGAACGGCTAAGCGCCTGCTCCGATGAGAGTTGGGCGAGCATCGAGCATCCCGTCTAGCGTCTTACCCCCAGACACAATCCCTTCCACTCGCTGCGCACAGACAGGAACGCGCATCCCGCTGGGGGGAGTGCGCTTCTTGCGGCGTTGAGCCTTTTGTGTAAACTCCCCCAAAAAACTGTGGAGGAATCTCGCATGACCGCTCGCGCGTTCACGGGGCAACGAAGCGCCTCGTTTAGCTATCAAAGGTTGGAGAACGATTAGTTCCAAGGGAGGAACTATCACAATGACACAAAATTCAATGGATCAACGCACGCAAAACCAGCCCAGCCACGATACCCAAGTAAAGGGTGGCCAACATTCTCAACAGAATCAAGGTAATACCGGTCAATCGGGCGACCGCTCCCAGAATCAGCCTCCCAAGCAAGGCCAGTCCCAACAGCCGAGCCACGAGGAGCAGGTCAAGGGCGGTCAACGGTCCCACTCAGGCAGTTCCAACCGGTAAGTGCGGGGCCTAGGTGAGCGCGGCTTAAGTTGCGGGCGATCGGAGGAAGGAAACGCCGATCGCTCCGCTTAAGCGAAGGCGCTCAAGCTGTTTAGAGATTTAATCCTGGAGATTTAATCCGACAACGTCTATAGAATCTGGATTTGCGCAAAGCGATTTGCCCAGTACGGCCTCAACATCCCACCGAAGCAGCTTCAAACCTGAGATCCAATCAATGCAACAGCGCGCATCCCGACAGGGGGATGCGCGCTGTTGCATTGTTCGAAAATCCGGACTAGCGGCCGTAATGTGCGGCGTTCTTCTCGGTAAAGTGTGCCCACTTCTCCGGCAGATCATCCTGCGCAAAGATGGCCGACACCGGGCAGGCCGGAACACATGCGCCGCAATCGATGCACTCGACCGGATCGATAAACAACTGGTCCGTCTCGGCGAAACCGTCTTCGTCCTTCTTGGGGTGGATGCAATCGACGGGACAGGCGTCCACGCAGGCGGTGTCCTTGGTGCCGATACAGGGTTCTGCAATGATGTATGCCATCTGTGATTTCTCCGGGGAGACGAACTCTCGACGCTGATAGTAGCACAGCACCCCAAAGGCTGACTCACTCTTCGCAGCCCAGGTTTTGCTATGCGGGAATCAGAGGCCGTATCCCCGGTCTTGCCACCCTGTTCAACTGTCTTTTATGCGGAGCAGATTGCGGCATTGAGACTACTCAGCCACCTCGGCCCGCGCAGCACGGCGCTCAGCAAATTCATGCGCTGTTGGAATCGGCGCCAAATCGCGCCCGGCAAACATATTGCTGAACAAGCTCACCATCTCATCGTGGATCAGACTATTCGAAACCAGGGTCTCATTGCTGTTGAGTTGGAAAGGCGCTCCGGAAAAGTCTGTCACTCTCCCGCCCGCCTCTTGAACCAGCAAGACGCCGGCTGCTGTATCCCATGGATTCAGCTTGAACTCCCAGAATGCTTCTAAACGGCCCGCGGCAACATAAGCCAGGTCCAGCGCGGCTGAACCAGCCCGACGCACTCCGTGCGATCGCAGCGTGAATTCCTGGTAGAAGTGAATATTCGGGTTGTCGTGGCGCTTACGGCTTGGAAAACCCGTGGCCACCAGCGATTCCGCCAGCTGAGATGTGCGCGAAACCCGAATCTGCTTGCCGTTGAGCCACGCGCCGCTGCCCTTCTCGGTAGTGAAGAGTTCGTCTCGCATGGGATCGTAAATCACCCCAGCTACCAGCTTTCCGTCTTTGCCAGGTACAAGGCCTTCCGGCCGATGCTCAAGTCCCAGCGACACGCAAAACTGCGGAAAGCCGTGAGCGAAATTCGTCGTCCCATCCAGCGGATCAACGTACCAGCGAAACTCGCCCTCCATCCGCTCGCGCGTGCCTTCTTCGCCGTAAACGCCATGTCCTGGAAACGCCTCCGCCAGCCTGCCCCGGACCAGTTTCTCCACCGTCCGGTCGGCCACCGTCACAATGTCCACGTCGCCCTTGTATTCGGTCTCCACGCCCTCGGCGAAGAACTGGCGCAGACGCGCACCCGCTTCCTTGGCAATCACCGAGGCCTTGGGAACCCAAAGCAGACCAGTCGCCGGAGTGCCACTCAAGAGGCCGCTCCGGACTCAACCGTCTCAGTTACCCCATTTGGGTCGTCGCCCCGCGGACCGCGCTTGCGCCCTGCTTCTGAGATGGAGCGGATCTGATGCTTGTAGATAAAGAGATTGGGATGTCCCACACGTGTCAGGCGCAACATGGTGTCGTCGAAATACTCAATCCAGCCGCGAACGGTTTCTCCGTCGCGCAGCTTGATGGTGACGGTCACCTGACGTTCACTTAGTGAACGCAGGTACAGCGCTTCCTGACCTGTTTCGCCGGGCGGAGGAGCCTTGGAGCGACGACGCGTGGACAATGGCGGAGTCATATTGCCATTTTAGATGCAGAGCGAGTGGCGAAGGCCGCATCACGGAAAAATCGCAACAGAATCCAAGCCTATGCAGAGATCGGACCTAGTTGAACCGATCAAGCTCTTCGCTGTATTTGTTTTGGCATTCTGGCTCGGTGCGTTGGCTCAAACACCAGACGAGGAGAGCAGTTGGTTCAGTTTTTCGTGGAAGCTGCGTCGGCGTAGTACCCCGTTTTGTGGCGAATATTGAAGTCCTTCAGCGCAGCCCTGGGCACAGTCACCTGCAAATGATGGAAAATTCTTCCGGGCTCCTGATTCTTCGGATAATAGCCAATCAGGTATTGCGTGCGCAGATCGTCACTCACATGCGCAAATGCCTTGGCCAAGCCCTCTTCACTCACATAGTAGCTCTTGCCCCCGGTCTGCTCGGCAAGGGTAATCAGCGCGTGTTCGCCGCCCAGGTCGCGCCCAGCGCTAGCCTCGATAGGCACGTCGATAATTGAGTAAATCATGACTTCGTTGCGCAAAGCCCCTTCTAGGGCCTGCCCATAAGAGGCTCGACTGGCGGTGTCCCCGCCATCCGAAACCAGCACTAACACCTTGCGTCCGTCCTTCCGCCCCAACCCTTCAGAACCCAACAAGATTGCGTCATAGAGCGCGGTTGCAAAGTCGCTGTGCAACCGCCCCAGTCCACTATCGATATGGCTCACCTTGTTGGTGAAAGGTGTCAACTCGCTCACATCGGTGGCAAACTGCAGCAGACTCATCTGGTCTTGGGGCCTCAGGAGCGCATGCGCAAATCGTTTGGCTGCGTCCGCCTCTTCGGCCATGTCCTTGTGTACGCTGCCGCTGGTGTCTATAGCCAGCGTCACATTCAGCGGCAATTCCGACTGCCGTTCGAAGATCGCAATCTGCTGCGGCCGCCCATCCTCCGTTACGTTAAAGTCGTCCCGCGAAAGCCCTCCCACAATGGCTCCGTTTCGGTCCGTGACATTGACGAAAATGTTCACCAGTTTCACATCAACATGCAGCGTCACATCCTGCGCCGCCAGCACGGGAACCAACAGCATTGCGAGAGCCGTCAAAAGTATGGACGTTCCGAGCCTTGAAGATCGATCCGCATTACGGCTCATCCGAGCCCTCCGGAGGCGCAACAGCCATCCCGGCGGGAAACGGCTCGCCGGCCGCCCACACGGCCCCATCCACAAACGTTTCCTTTTTCCAGATAGGCACAGTCTGCTTGAGCGTATCGATGAGCCACCTGCAAGCCTCGAAGGCTTGCGCGCGGTGCGCCGAAGCCACCACGATCAACACGCTGGTCTCGCCCACTTCGAGCCGTCCCAGCCGGTGCACCATAGTCACGTGCCGGACGCCGAACATCTTGCGCGCGTCCGCGGCAAGCTCCGCCATCTGCTTCCCCGCCATCTCTTCGTAGGCTTCATAGTCAAGGTACAGCGTCTGCCGTCCGCGCGTGTGATTGCGCACAACGCCATCAAAAACCACCACGGCGCCATCCTCACCTCGCTTGGCCGCGGCAACGAGCCCTTCTGCGTCGATTGGTTCGCGGGTCAAGGCAGTTAGGACTGTTGGCTCGAGCAATCTTCTCTTCCCTTGCTCGGTAATATAAAACCAACGAGTCCTGATGGATGCTGGGTCAGCCTCGACAGCCAAATAGCGACAAGACGATTCGGAATACTCGTATGCTTGAATATCTCGATCCGCGATGGAATTCATCAAAGCGAGTTCAATCTGGTCAATAGCAGGGTTGCTTGCGGAGTTCTTAGTCCATTCCGCAATTTGACTGACAACCATGTTGAACTCCTCGTAGTCGTCGGCAACAGCATCCAAGACCATTCCACCCAGATCATTCGGTCGCCCAGTCATCTTGCGCTACCTCCGGCAAGAGGTGTCAGTGAGTCTATCGAAGGATTGGAAATCCCGCCAGAGACTGGGGGTAATAATCCCACCTCGTCTCCCTCGCGCAGAACCTGCGTAGCCGGGGCGTATTCGGCATTCACGCTGACAGCGATGCCGCGTAGCAAATCTCCGCGCGTCGGGTCGCTGCTTCCAACCTGAGCCAGGAGCTCCGCGACCGTGGCGCCTTTCGGTAGCACAATCGTCGACGCGGAAGCGCCCAGCCAGTCTTTCAGTACTCCGAACGGAAGAACTCTAACTTGCATCGTGATCAAAGAATACCGCCTGTGGATTAGACGCGGCATGCTCAAACATGTCGGTGCACAAACAAAGAGGGCCGGCAGCTTCGCCGGCCCTCTCTTGACTCATCCCTGATCCAGTTACGCCGCGGCGCTGACCGGAATCTCGACCGCGCCAGGCTTGCTCTCGTGGCCGGCTTTCGACTGACTGGCCTTCAGCGTCGGCAAAGCGACAGCCAGCACATCTTCGATGCGGCTGGCATAATGCACATCCACACCCGCCGTCAGTTCCGGTGTCAGGTCCTCTTCCACGTCCTGGCGATTTTCGGCGGGCAGGATGATGGTTTGCACCCCAGCCCGGCGAGCAGCCAGGAACTTCTCCTTGATTCCACCCACCGGCAGCACATTGCCGCTAAGGGTGATTTCACCGGTCATGGCGGTCAGCGGACGAACCGGCGTATCTGTCAGCAGCGATGCCAGCACCGTTGCCATCGTCACCCCGGCCGAGGGACCGTCCTTGGGAATCGCTCCGGCCGGCACATGAATGTGCAGGTCGATCTCCCTGGTAAAGTCCTCATCCAGCCCCAGACTGGCTGCATTCGACCGGACCCAGGTCAACGCGGCCTGCATCGATTCCTGCATCACCTCGCCAATCTGCCCGGTCATGGTGAACCCGCCCTTGCCCTTCATTTTGTTGGCTTCGATGAAGAGAATGTCGCCACCTGCTGGCGTCCAGGCCAGTCCGACAGCCACTCCGGGCCGCTTGACTCGTTCGGCGACTTCGGTTTCCACACGCACCTGGATGCCGCCCAGGAATTCCTTGAGCACGTCACGGGTCACAACCAGCTTTTCCGTCTTCCCCTCGACCACACGCCGTGCCTGTTTTCTGCAGACCGTGCCCAGCACCTGTTCGAGCTTCCTCACACCAGCTTCCCGCGTATAGTGGCGCACCACCCAACGCACCGCGTCCTCGGGAAATTCGATCTGCTCTGTGGTGATCCCGTTCTCCTTGATCTGGCGCGGAATCAGGTAGCGGTTGGCGATGTGAACTTTCTCCTCTTCGCTGTATCCCTGAAGCGGAATCAGTTCCATCCTGTCCAGCAATGGTGGAGGAACGGTGTCCAACTGGTTGGCTGTGCAAATGAACAGCACCTTCGACAAGTCGAATGGAACGTCGAGATAGTTGTCCCGGAAGGTGTTGTTCTGCTCCGGATCCAGCGTCTCCAAAAGTGCCGACGCAGGATCGCCACGGAAGTCGCGGCCCAGTTTGTCAACCTCGTCCAACATGATCACCGGGTCGTTCACCTCGGCGCGCCGGATGCTCTGAATGATCTGCCCCGGCAAGGCGCCAATGTAGGTCCGGCGATGCCCTCTAATCTCCGCCTCGTCGTGCATGCCGCCCAGCGAAACTCGCTGAAACTTGCGGCCCAATGCCCGCGCGATCGACCGACCAAGGCTGGTTTTGCCCACACCCGGAGGCCCCACAAAGCACAGGATTGGCCCCTTCATGTCGGGCTTCAATTCCAGCACGCTCAGGTAATCGAGAATGCGGTCTTTGACTTTTTTCAGCTCGTAGTGATCCTCATCGAGAGTCTCCTTGGCCTTGCCGATGTCGATCTTTGCTCCCGAACTCTTCGCCCAGGGCAGGACAGCCAGCCACTCAATGTAGTTACGCGTGAGGGAGTAATCGGCAGCCATGGGAGACATCCGCGACAACCGCGAAAGCTCCTTCAGTGCCTCTTTCTTCACGTCTTCCGGCATCCCTGCGGCTTCGATTTTCTGGCGCAGGTCTTCGGTCTCGCGCTGGCCCTCATCCTGGTCGCCCAACTCTTTTTGGATGGCCTTGAGCTGTTCCCGCAAATAGTAGTCGCGCTGCGACTGCTGTACTTGGTCCTGCACCTCACTCTGGATCTTGGACCGCAACTGCTGCACCTCAATCTCCTTGGCCAAGTGCTTGTTCAGCATCTCCAAACGGTCCGCAATGCTGGGGGTCTCGAGCAATTGCTGTTTGTCGTCGGTGGTCAGGAATGGCAGCGAAGAAGCCACAAAGTCCACCAGGCGGCTCGGCTCCTCGATGTTCGCAGCGATCGTCCTCAATTCATCTGACAGCGTCTGGGATTCCGAGACGATCTGTTGGAATTGATCAATCACATTGCGCACCAGCGCCTGGACGCCCGAACTGGGCTCGGGCTTCGCCTCCTCCAGAGTTTCTACTTCGGCAACCATGAAAGGCTCGGTTTGCGAGTAGCGAACCAGGCGCACACGCTCCACTCCCTCGGTGAAGACGAACCGGCTCTGGTTGGGCATCCGCACCACCTTGTGCACCGTGGCCAGCGTGCCCACCGTATGCAAATCACCGGGCTTCGGTGAGTCAAGACGCGCGTCAAGCTGGGCGGCTACCACAATCGTCCGCTCTTCGCCCAGCGACTCGATCAACTGAATGGAACTCTCACGGCCCACGGTCAATGGCAACACTGCATGGGGAAACAGAACGGTATCCCGCACGGGGAGAACCGGTATCCGGCGCACGGCGGGTGTCTCTTTCTGTACTGGATCGTTAGGCAACGGATTGGAAAACTGATTTTGCATTGAGTGCCCTCGTATCAACTTTTCTTATTTAGACAGCGCAGGATTCGAAAAGTTTCAGAAATGTCGGCTTACCCGGCGATCTCCTCCTGTTTTCGATCCGCGCCCATCCCCTTTTTCATACGACCAGGCTTTGGAACGGGTTCCGGGCCAGACAGGCCCCAACGGACTCCCGCTCCGGTTTAGAGCCAGCACAAAGCTCAACCGTTTGGCCATCGGGTTTGGAGCCCGTCGCCGCCTTAGATGCGCCGTTGCTCAAGAAGTGTATCGGCAAAAGACCGGCGGGAGGTGAGAATTCGCCGGCCAGGGGAGAAGGATGGTACCGGAACGACGTTTCAGCCCTGATCGAGGCTGACGTCTTCGTCCTTGATTGCCAGCTCGATTTGCTTCCAGAGATTGTCCGGCGGCTCCACGGGCGGCAAAAGTTGGCGGGCAGCCTCCGCAATGGTCTCCAGGTCAGCCAGCAGCGCGCGGCAAAGCTCGCAGTTTTGCACGTGTGGATGCTCGGAAGCTTTTTCCCCGCCCCCAATCAAATCCGGCATCTGCGCCTGGAATTCAGCGCAACTTAGGTTGTTGCGGTCTTCGGTCATTTCTGGGTCTCCAGCCCGGAACTCGCCCGCAGGGCATCTCGAAGTTTGAGCCGCGCCTTATGCAACTGGGATTTGCTGTTCCCTATCGAGCAATCGAGCATGGAGGCAATTTCATTATGCTCATAACCCTCGATATCGTGAAGCACGAAGATCAACCTGTATCCGGCTGGTAATTCGCCGACAGCCCGTTCTAGGGCCAGCCGGTCGATGGCGCCGGTCAGATTCAGGTCGGGGCTGCCGAAACTGCGCCCGGGACCTTCCTCCGGAGCGGGATCCATGGCCTCATCCAGCGAAATCACGGCCAGCCCTTTCCTGCGCAGGTGCATCAGAACAACATTGATCGCCAACCGATGCAGCCATGTAGAAAACGCCGAGTCGCCGCGAAAGGTCGCAATCTTCCTGTGTAGCTGAAGAAAGGCTTCCTGCGTCAGGTCTTCGGCCTCCGCAGTATTACCCACCATGCGCAGGCACAAGGAATAGATGCGTCTTTTGTGAACAGAGTAAAGTTGTGCGAAGGCTTGGTGGTCGCCACCCTGCGCGCGGGCGAGCGTGTCATCGTCATTCGAATTAGGCACGGGGGGCGAGATGGAAGCCTGGAGTGGCATAACTCCGCGAGGTCTGTCCGAGCGAGGATCGGACGGTTGCGTAGGGGAACTCGAATCGGGCATGCGCATCCTTGGGGACCGACCTCAAAACCCGGAAGCGCTGCGCCGGGCTTCGTTCCTCGTTAGTATAAGGGGAAGCAGTCTAGTTTGCGAAATGCCGGCTGAAGACGGATTCGGCTGGCAATCAGCAGATTCTTGCGCGGAAACGATTCGGGCGCGCGTCGGGGGTGCTCTTCCCCGTGATTTCCGGGAGATATGGTTTTGAAGGCAATGCCGGCAAGGCAAAGCGGCAAACGGTTCAGGCGCGGCATCTTGCTCGCTTGCATTCTCGTCTTCGGATTTGAAGGAGCGATTTGCGGCTGGGGTCAGAATCCGTTGACTGATTCGGTTCTCAACCGCGCCGCTGCCCAGCTTAGCGCAGCAGGCGAAGCTACTTCGGCACCTTCCGAAGCCAATCCAGATAAAGCTGATTTGACTAGTACCGACTCGCAGCATTCCGACGCCGACGAAATTGATCATCTTGAGGGCCTGCTCGTCCGGCGCATCTCATTCGAAGGCGTTGCGGTGGACCGGCTTGCTCCCCTCCCTGGCCACCTCGCCCAGGCCGAAGGAGAACCGCTCAGCCGCGAAAAGCTGAAAAGCAGTCTGCGCCAGTTATTTGCCACAGGGCTTTTTGATGATGTACAGGTGGAGGGCATGCGAGACGGCGAATTTGTGGATCTCGCCTTTCGCGGAACGCCGCGCGCGTTCATCGGAACGGTAAGCGTGAACGGCGCGAAAGGCGCCACTTTGAACACGCAATTGCAACGCGCCAGCCAACTTTCGCCAGGTAGCCGTTACACCGCTGCCAAGCTCGACCAGGCACTTGCGCAAATGATCCAGACGTTGGCCGCCAACGGCTTCAACCAACCGTCAATCACTCATACCCTGACACCACACCCTCAGGAACAGCTCGTGGACATTGCATTTCAAGTGGTCAGCGGGCCGCAAGCTCATGTAGGCGGAGTGCAGGTTACAGGCGACTCCGGAATGAGCACTGAGAAATTTCGTCGCCACGCTCATCTTAAGAACGGCTCCAAGATCGACCACGACACCGACAGCAGGGCTCTCGACGGGGTGCTCAAGCAGTACCAGAAAGAGGAACGCCTGGAAGCCGATGTCAAACTCGAAGCCAAACAGTACGTTCCAGCCACTAGGAAGTCTAATTTCAAGTTTTCCGCGAACCGGGGCCCCGTCGTCAAGGTACTTGTGGAGGGCGTCAAGATGGGCCCCGAGCGCATCAAGAGGGTGATTCCCATCTTTCAGGAAGGCACAGTCGACGACGATCTGCTCAATGAGGGCAACCGTCGCCTCCGGGACTACTACCAGCGCCTCGGCTACTTTGACGTCAAGGTCGAGCATGAGCAGCAGACCACCAGCCCTGAGCAGGTGGTGATTCTCTACAAGGTGCGGCTAGGGCCGCGACGGCGAGTGCAGCGCGTATCCGTCACCGGAAATCACTACTTCGATTCTGCAACGCTGATTGAATTGCTGAGCGTACACCCCGCGGACGCTCTCGACCGCCATGGCTCCTACAGTCAAGCGCTGGTCTCGTCGGATATCAGCGCTTTGCAGGCGGTCTATCAGAACAACGGTTTCTCCAAGGTGAAGGTAACAGCGGAAACCGACGTTGCCGCAGCTGGAACTGCAGACGCTTCAGTCAAGACTGGACCAGGCGATGGCTCGGCACCACTCAATCTGGTGTACAGGATCGAAGAAGGGGATCAGCTTCGGGTAGGCACAGTGCACCTGGAGGGAAACGATCATGTGGATGCCACCAAGCTGACTCCCCTGCTGAATACCTCTCCGGGGCAATTGCTTTCTCCCCAGAACCTGGCCGGTGATCGGGATGCTTTGTTCACCGAGTATCTTAGCCGGGGCTTTCGCCAGGTCCAGGTGGACGTAGTCCAGCAGATTGAGGCCGCCGACGTAAGCAAAGTGGATATTGTCTTCCACGTTACCGAGGGACAACAGGTTTTTGTGCGCAAGGTGCTGATCACCGGGATGCATTACACGCGTCCTGATACAGTGGCCCGAGGCATCACGCTGCATCCCGGCGATCCGCTCAGCCAGAACGCTCTCATGGATACCCAGCGCAATCTCTACGAGCTGGCACTTTTCAATGAAGTAAACCCAGCAGTAGAGAATCCCAACGGAGGAGATGCGCAGAAAACGGTGCTGCTGCAACTAACTGAGGCGCGACGCTGGGCTCTCACCTACGGTTTTGGCTTCGAGGCCCAGACCGGAAACCCGCAGTACAACTGCGGCGGACTTAATGCCGCCGGCGCTACATGCAATCCCAATGGCAAGACCGGAGTCAGCCCCCGCGTACTTGGCGCCCTCACCCGCAACAATCTTTTCGGTCGGGAGCTGTCCGCCTCTTTGCAAGGCACTTACGGCCTGCTCGAACAGAAACTCAACCTGCTCTTCGAAGATCCGCACCTTGGAGGCAGTCGCAATTTCGGACTCGATTTCTCTGCTGGCTACGCCAACAGCCTGGATGTGACCACCTATGTGGCATCCAAGCTAGAGGGTAGTTTCCGTTTGAGCGAGCGCTTCGATACGCCCGGCTCCTTCTTATCCAAGGCCAACACCTTCATCTATCAATTGAACTTCCGCCGCGTGAAAGTGCAGGCAAACAGCCTTCAGGTCGCTCCCGGCGAGATCGAGGAGGAGTCCGCTGCAACACGCGTAGCGGGTCCTGCGCTCACCTGGATCCGCGATACCCGCGACACGCCCCTCGACGCGCACCGCGGCACCTATACCAGCTTTCAGGAGTTTCTTTCCGACCGCCTGTTCGGTGCGGAGGCCCAGTTCAATCGCCTTGATGTATCGAATTCCAGCTATTACACCTTCGACAAGGGTCGCTTTGTGATAGCCCGCAACACTCGTTATGGTCAGGAACGCGCCTTCGGCACCCCCTCCGAAGAACTGATTCCCTTGCCAGAACGTCTTTTTGCGGGCGGTCCCACTGCGCTCAGAGGTTTTTCAGTCAATGCCGCTGGCCCTCGCGATCCTGAAACCGGCTTTCCCATCGGCGGAGCTGGCGCGTTGGCCAATAGCACTGAATTGCGCCTCCCGCCGCCCACACTTCCATGGTTCGGCAACTCGCTCAGCCTCGTCATCTTCCACGATATGGGCAACATTTTTACCAACGCTTCCGATGTCTGGGCCAGCGCAATCCGTACTCGCCAGCCCGACCGCGACACTTGTAAGAATCTAACTGTTCCGGCAAATCCGGCTACTTGGAACGGCACAATAACCTCCACGGGCTGGCAGGGAGCGTGCAGCTTTAACTACTTCTCGCACGCACCGGGAGCAGGATTGCGATACCATACGCCGGTTGGGCCTATCCGATTCGACTTCAGCTATAACCTGAATCCACCTATCTATCCGGTAGCCTATGACTACTCGCTCTCGCCAGCGAATTCCGACCCGCACGTCGGTGAGGCCAGCCATTTCAACTGGTTCTTCAGTCTGGGACAGACCTTCTGATGAACAAGTTATCGTCAATCCGGCTGAACACGGCTCCTCAAGGCGGGGTTGGAAGAGTCTGTGCAGTGAGAAGAGCCCGTCTTCACGGCCTGAGCTTGTGTTTGGTCATGGCGATTCCGGCGTTGGGAGTTTCCCAGGAACCAGCGCCTGCAACGGCATCGGCCCCCATCGTGCTTGATCGCGTAGTCGCCGTGGTGAACAACCACGCTATTCTCTCCAGCGATCTGGATGATGAAATTCGCCTTTCGGTCCTCGATCCAGGCAGAGGCGGTCTTGGCGTTCTCACTCGGCGGCGCGCCCTGGAGCAATTGATTGCCCGCGCGCTCATTCAACAGCAGATCCGCCAGGAGGATGAACAGTCCTCCAGTCCCACTGTTGCCGAAGTCGAAGCCCGGCTTGAGGAACTACGCCGCGAACTGCCGGCCTGCGTGCGCCAGAACTGCGCCTCGGACGCCGGTTGGAAAGCGTTCCTGGCCGCGCATGGACTCACGCCGGAGCGCGTCGAGAGCTATCTGCGCTACCGGCTTGAAATTCTGCGCTTCATTGAACGGCGATTCCGGCAGGGCATTCAAATTTCCCCAAAGGAAATCGAGACCTACTACCACGACACGCTGTTGCCTCAATACGCGCCCGGCGAAACGGTCCCGGCGCTGGACAAGGTATCCCAGCGCATCCAGGAAATACTTCTCCAGCAGCACGTCAACGCGATGTTTGACGACTGGCTTCAGAATCTCCGCAAGCAGGGCGATGTCGAAGTGCTGGACCCGGCACTTGAACTCCCCGCAGCCCAGGCGCAAACCGGATCAGAAGGAGGGAGCCAATGACCGAACCCGACTCCAGGCCACCTGAATCGATCGCCGCTCCCTCCTCGCCTCGCATCCATCCCCTGCGGCGCTTTTTCCTGCGTGTTGTTCCTCTCACTGCCGCTGGTGCGGCCCTTCTGCTTGCTGTGACGGTTGCGGGCCTCTACTTCTGGGCCAGTTCCGACGGCTTCCAGGGCTTCGTCCGCAAGCGCCTCATCGCGCAAATTGAGCAGTCGGTCGGTGGGCGGGCAGAGATCGCCTCTTTTCATTGGGACCTCCTCAATCTTGAAGCCGATGCAGATGGACTTGTGATTCATGGCCTCGAAGCCCCAGACGAAGCACCGTACGCAAAGGTCGAACATCTGCGCGTCCGCCTCAGTATTCTCGGCTTGCTGAGTCCCCGCGTCCTCCTCCGCGATCTCGATATTTCGCGCCCCGAGTTCCACCTCATCGTCTATCCCGACGGCACAACCAATCAGCCTCATCCGCGCAGGCCTTCCAAGCCGGGCAAGCGCGCACTCGACACGCTGTTCGACGCTCGTGCCGGGCACATTTCCATCGAGCAGGGTGTACTGGATTACGAAGATCGCGCCTCAACTTTTGACTTCCAGAATCGATACGCCTTGCTCGACTTGCAGGCCAACGATGTTTCTCTGCTCCTGCGCTATATTGCTGCAACGGCGTCCAGTCAGGAGACCTACCGCATCGAGGCGGGAGCAGCCGACCTGAATCTCTCTCGGGAAAGCGCGCGGCCTGTCCACGGCCGTCTGCAGGCCACCCTTGACCTGACCCGCTCCGCTGCTTATCTGCGATCGTTGCGGATTACTTCCGAAGCGCAAGACAAGAAAGGTCGCCGGTCCAGCGATCACACTCTGGAGATTTCCGGCAGGCTCGACAACTTCTCACAACCCCGCTGGCAGGCCAAGGTTTCAGGCGATCTCAACATGCAGATGCTGGACCCGGTCTTTGGCTATCCCTTTGCGCCCGAAGGTATCGCCCGTCTTGATCTCGACAGCGCGGGCGAGGGCGGAGAATTCCGTGCAGATGGAACGATTCACATCGACGGCGGCTCGTATATTGGAACCGGCGTAGTCGCGACTGGCGTCGGTCTCGACGCGCATGTACATGCGGACTCAAGGCAGTTGCTGATCAGTTCAATCGTCGCCCGTCTGCGTCAGGGCGGCCAGCTGCAGGGAGACATCGTGCTCAGCCCTTGGTTGCCCAACATTCCCGCGGCCACCACGGTACGCAACCCAAGCATCGGCGTGCTCCGAGCCCCCGCGGACCGAAACCCTTCGACATTGCAGCGTCCGCCACCCATCGACATTCCGGTCAATGGAAAAGTAACGGCTGAGTTCAAGAACGTAGCTCTCGACACCATTCTCGACATGGTGAGCCAACGGCCTTTTCAACGCCTGGGAATCGACACCCGGCTAAATGGTAAGACCGTCGCCACATGGACCCATGGCGACACCGCAACCGTTGTGGTCGGTGCCCTGCTCAATCTGAATTCTCCGGTGCAGTCTGCGACCGGCGAGGTCGCTTCCTACGGCGTGATCGATGGAACCTATACGCAGCGTGACGGCGCCGTGGACCTGCGCAAACTTGAGTTGCACACACCCGCCAGCGAGTTGGATGCGCATGGCCATCTGGGCGCGTATCCTCTCACCAGCCCCTCATCTT
This sequence comes from Occallatibacter sp., assembly GCA_049521035.1. Lineage (GTDB taxonomy): Bacteria > Acidobacteriota > Terriglobia > Terriglobales > Acidobacteriaceae > Telmatobacter. The sequence continues at coordinate 28,708 of JBEKPF010000034.1, forward strand.
TAGGCATCAGCTTTCATTCCAGGAACCTTTGGGAATTCGATACTGTACTTCGCGACCTAGGTCTGAGCCGCAACGGAAAGATAGGCGCTGCCGCACTGCCTGTAGCTCTGACGGGGCAGGGAGACTTTCAAGGTACGTGGACCGGCTCACTTGTCGATCCGCACCTTGCCGGGGGTTTCAAGGCGACGCAACTGTCCATCGAAATGCCAACGGTGAGACCCAATCAAAAAGACAACGCCATCCCACCTCACCCCACTCAGCCCCAACTCGTTACCTTCGATTCGGTCGAAGCCTCGGGGAGTTATGCGGCCAACCGGATAGCCATCCTCCACGCCCAGTTGCAGCGGGGAAAATCCGAAATCGCCTTGGATGGAACGCTCGAAGCAGCCCCTGGCAAGCCGGCCGTACAGGCCTTCGACGCCAACTCCACACTGCATCTCCATGTGCGCGCTGACAAAATCAGCGTCGACGATGTACTACCTCTCACCGGGCAAAAGCTTCCAGTCACTGGCGTCGTCAACGCCATGGCCCAGATCGACGGCCCTGTGCACGCACTGAGTGGCGCCGGATGGGTCGAGTTGGATGGCGGCAGCGTCTATGGTGAACCGATTGCCCGTTTGCGAGCGCAGGGCAGCATGGCCAATCAGGTCATTAAGCTATCCTCCATTACCGTGAACGACGCTGCCGGTCAAGTATCCGCCACCGGAAGCTACGATCTCCACTCTCGTCAATTCCAGGTGGACGCCAGGGGAGCGGGGATCGACGTGGCGAAGATTGAAAGCCTGAAGCGCCAGAATATCGAGGCAACTGGCAAGCTCGGCTTTTCCGCGTCTGGTTCCGGCTCATTCGACGACCCGCATCTTGAAGCGCACGCCACGCTTAATCCGCTCACTCTGTATGGCGAGCCGCTCGGCACACTTTTGTTCACAGCCCACACCGCCAACCACGTCGTCATCTACGACGCATCCACCCGCCTGGAGGGTGCGGAACTCAATCTAAGCGGCAAGACCACGCTCAGCGGCGACTATGCCACCCAAACCAAGATTGAGTTCTCCAAATTCGACATCGGCGCTTTGCTGAAAATGGCCCGGATCGAGAACCTCAATGGCCAGTCTGCATTGGCTGGTACCGTCACAGTTGAAGGGCCTCTTGCGAAGCCTGAACAACTGCATGGCGAAGCCCGCCTGCAGCAGTTGGAGATGACAATCGACGGCGTTCATCTGCAGAGCCAGGGCGGCCTCCACGCCACCATGGCCAATGGGCGCGTCACTCTTGATCCCCTGCATGTCACCGGCGAAGACACTGACATGCAGGTGCAAGGCAGTCTGATACTGAAGGACAAACAGCAGTTGGATCTCGCCGCCAGCGGCTCCATCAACCTGAAACTGGCTGAGACAATCGATCCCGATTTGACCGCGAGTGGAACCACCACATTCCAGGTAGAGGCGCACGGCCCGTTGAAGAACCCCGGCATGCGCGGCCGCATCGACATTCAGAACGGCTCCCTTTCGTGGGAAGACATTCCTAACGGTCTCAGCCAATTACATGGCACGCTCGAATTCAACCAGAACCGGCTTGAGGTGAAATCGCTTACCGCTATGAGCGGCGGCGGCCCGTTGAGTGTGACCGGATCCCTTGCCTACCAGCAGGGTCTTTACGCTGACCTCACAGTTACCGGTAAGGGCATTCGTATTCGCTATCCTGAGGGGGTCAGTTCCCAGGCTGATGCAACCCTGCATCTGCAGGGTGCGCAGAATAGCCTGCTCCTCAGCGGAAACGTCCTCATCACGCGGTTTACATTGAGTCCCGATCTCGATATAGCATCCCTTGCTTCACAGGCCGGCACAGCGCAGAGCATCGCACCCCTCAATGCTCCGTCGAATCATATTCGTCTCGATGTGCACGTTGTCTCGTCGCCGCAGTTGAACTTCCAGAATGCTTATGCCAAGCTTGCCGGCGATGTGGATCTGCGAGTGCGCGGAACCGTCGCCTCACCTTCGCTGCTGGGCCGCGTGTCTATTACCGAGGGCAACGCGGTCATCGCCGGAACCCGATACGATCTGCAGCACGGAGACATCTATTTCACAAACCCGGTTCGCATTGAACCCACCATCGATCTCACCGCGACCGCCCGTGTGGAGGACTACGACATCACTCTCGGTCTTAACGGAACCCCCGACGGGAAGATGTCTGTCACCTATCGCAGCGATCCTCCACTTCCGGAGTCCGATGTCGTGGCCTTGCTAGCTCTTGGTCGCACCGGTAGTCAACAGCGCCTTTATATGCAGCAGCAGGAGGCAACCGCCGCCAATCCCACAACGGACGCATTTCTCGGCGGCGCTCTCAACGCCACCGTCAGTAGCCGCATCCAAAAACTCTTCGGAGCCGGCTCTGTCAAGGTCGACCCCAACTACATCGGCGCTCTGGGCAACTCAACATCGCGCATCATTGTGGAAGAGCAGCTTGGCCGCAACCTCACGCTTACCTATGCCACCGATGTGGATACCACCGGTCAGCAGTTGATCCAGGCTGAAGTGGCCATCAACCGCCACGTTTCACTTCTCGTGGCTCGTGACGAGTCCGGTGTTTTTTCGATGGTGATCAAAGCAACGCGCCGTTATCGTTAGTACTTTGGTTTCTCATTTTGGCCAACTCTTCGCGTGCCGGGCCCGCTGCTCAAGTCCAGCCCTTTAACGCAACTTCTTGGTGATACAACGATGACAGTTCAATGACACATCGAACTGTAGAGTCCCTGAAAATATGGGGATGAGTCAAGACAACTTGCTGCGACAGGGGACGGAATGACAGTAGCGCACATCAATCGAATCGCGACAGCAGTTCCCCGGCACGATGTGCATCGGGCGTTCATCGATTTTGCCACCGGCATGCTCGCTGAGGGAACATCGCGCAATCTCTTCAAACGGATGGCGCGCTTGTCAGCTATAGAACACCGCTACTCTTTCGTGCAGCCCATCGCATCGGAAGATGGATTGTGGAAGGACGTTGAAGAAGTCTATGTGCCCGGAGCTTTCCCGGCTACGGCCCGCCGCATGAAATTCTTTGAGCGCTTCGCTCCGCTTCTTGCGCAATCTGCCCTCGACAAACTCGCATTAACTGAGGAAGAACGCCGCAGCGTGACCCACGTGATAGTCACCTCGTGCACGGGACTCTACGCGCCTGGACTGGACTTTGAGGTAGTGCGCCATCTGGGCCTTGATCCGTCAGTCGAACGCACCATGATCGGCTTCATGGGCTGTTATGCCGCCATCAATGCGCTCAAGGCTGCGCATCACGTTGTTCGCTCCGTGCCGGATGCCCGGGTTCTGATGATGAACCTTGAGCTTTGCTCATTGCATTTTCAGGAAACCGACCAGCTTGAGCAGGTACTCTCCTTCCTCGTCTTCGCCGATGGTTGCGCCGCATCGTTGATTAGTGCGGAAGAACAAGGACTCGCCATCGATAGTTTCCTCGCCGTCAACATCCCTAAGACAAGTGAATTAATCACATGGCGCATTGGCGAACTTGGTTTCGACATGCACCTCTCCGGCCAGGTCCCCGGCGAAATAGGCCGCGCGTTGAAGGAAATGGGAAATCAGGTCACGCGTGGGAGAAGCATGTCGTCTGTCGACCTTTGGGCAGTCCATCCCGGAGGCAAGTCCATTCTCGATTCAGTAGAAAAAGGACTCGAACTACGCGACGACGCGCTCTCCCATTCACGCAGTGTTCTCGCGCAGTATGGCAACATGTCTTCCGCAACCGTGATGTTTGTCTTGCAGCAGATCATGCATGCGGCACAAACTGGCCAACAGGGTTGCGCCATGTCCTTCGGGCCGGGCCTGACGGCCGAGACAATGCTCTTTCATGCGGCCTAGCCCAATGGACTTTCGTCAACGCGCGCAACTAACCGAGATGATGGATGAGCCATGCAGCCGCGACGAACTACGCGCCTGCCTCCGTGACATTGCCAGAACCAATCGATGGACGCTAGGCTATCGGCCGGTCCTGCATTGGTTAAATACGCTCCTCGTTTCGCAACCGTTGCTTGCAAAACCACTTCGCATCCTCGACGTGGGTTGCGGTTACGGAGACACACTGCGAGAAATTGAACAATGGGCACTGCGGCGCCGCGTTGCAGTGGAATTGAGCGGACTGGATGTGAATCCGCATGCAAAGGCGATTGCCGCGGAGGCCAGCCCCGCTTCCACCCGCATTCGATGGATGGTTGCGGACGTCTTTGCATATTCGCCATCAAAGCTGCCGCACCTGGTAATCAGCTCCCTGTTCACGCATCATCTCTCCAATCCTGATGTGATTCGATTTCTCCGATGGATGGAAGAGCACGCCACTGTGGGATGGTTCATCAACGATCTTTCACGCGCTCCAATTCCATACCATGTCTTCCGCGCATTCTCAAAACTAGCCGGGCTCCATCGCTTCGTGCAGTACGATGGCCCCGTCTCCATCGCGCGCTCCTTTGTACCGGAGGAGTGGCGAACCATGTGTGCTGCCGCCGGCCTTCACGCATCTGATATCGAAATCCGCAGCTACAAGCCCGCAAGGCTATGTGTAAGCCGGAGGAAGTCACAGTGACCTCACTGTCGAGAACAACTGACCATTTGGTCATCGGAGGAGGTCTTGCCGGCTCCATGGTCGGCATGCGTCTTGCCGCCGCGGGACGTGAAGTCACGCTGCTTGAACGCGAGCGTGCCGCCCATCACAAGGTTTGCGGCGAGTTTCTCAGCCACGAAGCCGTTGAGTATTTGCACCAGGCTGGTATCGATCCGCTCTCTCTTGGCGCGGCTCCGATCCGCTATACACGCCTTTCGGTAAAACGCACGCTCGTGGAAGCCGCTCTCCCCTTCACTGCCCTGTCGCTCTCGCGGAACGTCCTGGATGAAGCTATGCTCGCACGTGCCGCACAGAGCGGTTGCAATGTGCAGCGCGGCGCTTTTGTCGAGAGCCTGACGTCCCAGGACAACACCTGGTGCGCGGAACTCCGGGATGGAGATTCGTGGTTCGCCCCAGTGGTGTTTCTCGCCAACGGAAAGCACGACCTGCGCGGGTTGAGTCGTGAGCCCTGCGCGCAAGGAGATCTGGTCGGCTTCAAAATGCACATGCGCCTGTCACCGGCGCAAACCGAAGCGTTGCGCCAGTTCATGGAACTCTTCCTCTTTCCCGGCGGATATGGCGGACTCTCGCTGGTGGAAGGAGACAAGGCCACTTTCTGTTTCGTTGTGCGGCGCTCCGCGCTGCGCAAGACAGGGGGATGGACCGAACTGCTTCGCAGTCTCCAGGATGACAACCCGCACCTCGCCGAGCGACTTCAAGGCGCAGTGCCCTTGTGGGAACGGCCGCTGGCGGTCTCGCCCATCCCGTATGGCTATCTTGCCAGGCGACCGTTCGGCCTGTGGTCCGTAGGTGATCAGGCAGCCGTGATTCCCTCGTTCACGGGCGATGGCATGTCGATCGCCTTGCATAGCGCGGCGCTAGCCGCCCGCATGTACCTGTCCCGTGAAACCACGAAGCAGTATTACCAGGAGTTGCATCATCATCTCAGCCGCAGAATGAGCCTTGCGACGGCGCTCTCGCGTGCCATGGTGACCAGCTTCGGTCGCGCAATGGTGCCGCTCGGCCTTGCCCTCGTCCCCCAGGCGATTGGCTGGATCGCAAGCTGGACCCGGATCCCGCACCAAGCGATGGTTGCAAACCCGACATCCGCAATTGACATGCGATCATCCACAATCCCGGCAAGAAACTGACACGGTCTCTGACCGTGTAAATCTGTATCAACCCCGTGCCCCATCTATTCGCTTGCTTTCGGCGAATGGGTGGGAAAGCACAAACCTCACCCAGCTTCTCCTGATTTGAGCGTCCGCGCCCTCTGCCACCCCAACTCGATCACTCTCACAGTCACCGGGTCCAGCCGGAGTGCACTGTGACTGTTCCACTCCGCTCGCTCCACCCATTTCACTGCGTCTGCATCAGTCGCCGCCTGCAATGCACCACTGATCACGCGGCAAAGGTAATCCGCGATTACATAGTGGTATCGAACGCGCTCGCCTTCGCGATGAATGCGGTCTAGTAGCTCGATCAACTCGACGGGCTCGACAGTCAACCCCGTCTCTTCTCTCACCTCGCGGACCACACCGGCCAGAAGTGATTCGCCCACTTCGAGCACCCCACCCGGCAGTGACCATTCACCCCGCAGAGGTTCGGTTCCGCGCCGTACCAGCAGCACGCGGCCCTCCTCCACAATCACCGCTCCCACCCCCACCAGCGGAGTATCGGGGAACTCTCTCTGCATCATCGTCTCCATATCGCGAACTCTTTACAATAGCGCTCGCGCCGCCCATCCGCACAATCGCAAGCGCATGAACTTCCATCGACCTCTTCTGGCTCGCATCTTTCGCAGCGGACTATCATCTAACTGAGAAAGGTAACAATGATGTCGGAATTCTCTCTACGCATCGACGGAATGCACTGCGGCTCCTGCATTCGCCGCGTCAGTCAAGCTCTTGCTTCGACCGAAGGAATCACGGTGAAAGAAGTGCGTCTGGGGGCCGCACGTCTGAGCGTCACTAGCTCCGCCGCAAAGCCCGCCCCCGTCGATCTTGCCCTGGCGGCTCTGGCCAAGGCAGGCTACACCGCACGATTGGAAGACTAAGTGCCCGCGCCCGCAACAGAGTCGCTCACGCTGCCGGTCATCGGCATGACCTGCGCCTCCTGCCAGCATCATGTGGAAGACGCACTGCGCTCAACCACCGGTGTCGAATCCGCACACGTCGATCTAATGGCCAATCGCGCCAGCGTAGTCTTTGATCCGGCCGTCACGCCGCCTCAGGCGCTGGTCGAAGCCATTCGCGGAGCGGGATACGACGCAGTTCTTCCCCGCCCCGGCGACTCCACTTCGGGCCCGCACGCCCACGACCATACTGCGGAATCCGCCGGCAAGGCCTGGGTGACCCTGGCCGCCGGCGCGGTCGCCATGCTGTTAGCCATGCCCCTCGGCAGCCCCATGGGCCCGCTCGATCACGGCTTGATGCGCGTCTTGCCCTGGCTTTATATGCTGCCGCAAGATCTGCTTCGCTGGTTTCTTTTGCTTCTCACGGCATTCATCATGTCCTGGGCAGGACGCGGCATCTATTCGAGCGCTATCAGCGCCCTCCGTCACGGCACCACCAACATGAACACGTTGGTGAGCCTCGGTACCAGCGTGGCCTTCCTTTACTCCGCGGTTGCCACCATTTGGCCGTCGAGTGACCGACAAGTTTACTTCGACGCGGTTCTCATGATCATTGGCTTTCTGCTGCTGGGCAAATCCCTCGAAGCCCGCGCAAAACGCCGCGCCCTGGCCGCTCTCGATTCCCTCTCGCGTCTTCGTCCCGCTACTGCCCGTCGCGTCCTCGACGGCGTCCAGGTAGTCGTGCCGCTTAGCGAGATCCAGCCCGGCGATAGCATTCTGGTCCTTCCCGGCGAGCGCTTCCCGGTAGACGCGACCATCATCGAAGGCCGCACCACAGTCGACGAATCAATGCTGACCGGCGAGTCCACACCGCTGCCTCGTGAACCCGGCGGCCGCGTCCTTGCCGGATCACTTAACTACGACGGCGCTGTTACGTGTCGGGCGGAGTCGCTAGATGAAGCCACTGTGCTGGCGCAGATCACCCGCATGGTTCAGCAGGCACAGGGATCTCGCGCTCCCATGGAACGTCTCGCCGACCGCGCCAGTTCCATCTTCGTGCCAGTAGTTCTGGGTTTGGCGGTTCTCACTTTTGCGTTCTGGCTTGTCGCTACTCATTCGCTGTCGCTGGCCATCGCCCCCACAGTCGCAGTCCTTGTGATTGCTTGCCCTTGCGCCATGGGCCTAGCCGTACCGGCAGCGCTCACCGTAGCCGTCGGCCGCGGCGCGCAGCTTGGCGTCCTCTTCAAAGGCGGAGAAGCTCTCGAGCGGTTAGCACATCTGGACGCAATCGTCCTGGACAAAACCGGAACCCTCACCGCGGGCCGACCCGTGCTCGCAGGGATTCACGCATTGGCCGGCCACTCTGAAAATGATCTTCTTCGCATGGCTGCCGCAGCCGAGGAAAAGTCGAACCATCCGCTGGCCCACGCGGTTGTGGACGCTTCCCGGGCTCGCGGTCTGATCTGGAAACCCGCCGAAGACGTGCAGATTCTGCCCGGCCGCGGCCTTACCGCCAGAGTCGAAGGACACGACTGCCTGCTCGGCAATGAAACGCTCTTCCGTGAATTCCTCATCCCGCTGCCCGAGGGTATTTCCCCACCCGAGCCCGGCATGACGCGGTTATGGATGGCTCTGGACCAGGTTCCCTCAGGCTATTTCTACGCTCGCGACGCACTCCGTCCCGACGCAGCCGATGCCGTTGCCGTTCTGCGAGGCCAGGGACTTCGCGTCCTGATGCTGACCGGCGACTCAGCTGCCGCCGCCGCTCCCATTGCAAAGCAGGCCGGAATCACAGAGGTAGAAGCCGCGCTGGACCCGGCAGGCAAACTGTCCCGGATTCGAGTTCTCCAACAAAGCGGCCTGCGCGTCGCCATGGTGGGCGACGGCATCAACGACGCCGCTGCGCTGGCCCAGGCCGACGCGGGTATCGCCATGGGCTCAGGCGCGGACTTGGCTCAGGAGGCCGGCGACGTACTTCTACTGCGCGCACGACCCTCCGCCATCCCCGCGGCGCTCGAATTGTCCCGCCAAACCCTCCGCGTGATGCGCCAGAACCTCGCTTGGGCCGCGGCTTACAATCTGCTCGGCATTCCGCTGGCAGCCGGCGCGCTTTACCCCCTCTTCCACATTCTGCTCAGTCCCTGGATGGCCGCTGCCGCCATGGCCCTCAGCTCAATCTGCGTCCTCGCCAACAGTTTGCGTCTGCGCGCCTGGCAGCCGCACTCGCTGCCCACTGACTGATTCCTGCGTTGCCCCTTACCGACAAGCTAAACTGAGACGAGAGTCACCTTGTGCGCATCCTGACCCGCTACATTCTCGGCGAGATTCTCTCCCACACGCTCATCGGTTGCGCGCTCTTCACCTTCGTTCTCTTCATGCGCGATCTGCCTCACATCCTTGAGGTGGTGGTCCGCAACAGCTCAACTTTCTCCAACGTCATGGAGATCCTGCTCCTCACCTTGCCCAACACTTTCAAGGTCACCATTCCCATGGCGGTTCTGGTTGGGGTTCTGCTGGGATTGAGTCGCCTGGCCGCCGACAGCGAGATCATTGCCATGCGCGCTTCCGGCCTGGGCATCGGTTACTTTGTGCGTGTCGCATCTATCGTGGCCGTTGGTGGCACGCTCATTGGCTTGGCCAATTCCATCTGGGTCGCCCCGCGCGCAAATCAGGCCATCCTTGAAATGCAGCAGGCCCTCGAAACCTCGCAGGCCTCTTACGAGATTCAGCCGCGCGTCTTTTATGAGGACTTCAAGAACACCGTCCTCTACGTGCAGAACGTGCTCGCCGGCACGGGCGCATCCAATTGGCGTCAGGTATTCATGGTCGACGTTACCGACCCTGCCAATCCAAAGATCACCACCGCTGCCTCCGCGACTGTTGTCAGCGATTCGAGCCAGGAACTGATGATGCGGCTTCGCGATGGAACTGAGCATGAGACCATCGCCGATCAAGCGACGCAGTACAACATCCAGAGCTTTCACACCATTGACATGCCGCTGAGTCTCAGCCAGCAAAGCACCGTGCAACTGGGACGGCTCGATACATTCATCTACGCCCTCCCCATGGACATCTTGCTGCAGCGCACCCGCGGCCCTAACCCCAAAGGATTCTTGATCGAATTGCATAACCGCTTTGCTTACCCCGCGGCCTGCCTGGTTCTAATGCTGGTGGGTGTTCCCTTAGGCGTAGCCTCACGACGCGGTGGAAAAAGCTCTGCCTGGGTCTTCACCATTGGGCTGGTGGTCGTCTATTACTCGCTCTCCCTCATCGGCACTGCCTTGGGCCGGCAAGACAAGATCCCCGTCTACATCGCCATATGGCTGGCTAACGCAATCTTCGCCAGTGTCGGCACATTTCTGCTCTGGCAGATGGCCAGCGGGGGCCGCGTGCTGAGCGCAATCACCAGTTGGACCACGCGTTCTCCCAAACCCAGGGCCGAAGTCGCACCCACAGTTGGAACCAACAGCGGTCCTCTCGCCGCACTGATGCGCCGGTTTCGCCCGCGTGCCCAGCGCGCCAAGTCCCGTGGCGCCTTTCCCCGGATTCTCGACGAGTACGTTGTGGTCGAATTCCTCAAGATGTTCACCCTCGTGTTGTCTGGTTTTGTCGTACTCATGCTGGTCTTCACATTCTTCGATCTGGTGGGCGACATCCTGCGCAATCACCCCCCTATGACCATAGTGGGTGGATATCTGATCAATCTGACGCCCGACATGCTTTACCGCATTGCCCCGCTGGCGGTCTTGATCGCCGTGCTGGTCACCTTCGGTGTGCTCAACCGCAACAGCGAACTCATCGCCATGAAGGCCACCGGCATCAGCCTTTACAGGCTTGTCGTTCCCGTTGTCTCCATTTCCGCCATCCTGGCTGTAAGCATGTTCCTCTTTGGCGAGTACTATCTGCCCCAGGCCAACCGCAAACAGGAAGCTCAGCGCAATATCATCAAGGGCCGCCCCGCCCAGACCGTCCTCCATCCCGAGCAGAAGTGGATCTTCGGCCAGCCGCGCCCCGGCGAGCCAGGCCGCATTTTCTATTACCAATTCTTCGATCCCGATCGTAACGAGTTCGCTAACCTCTCAATCTTCGAGTTCGATCCCTCCACCTTCGCACTCTCACGGCGCATCTTTGGCACTCGCGTATTCTGGGATCCCGAATCCGGATCCTGGCGTTTCCAGAATGGCTGGCAAAGGGACTTTCAAGGCGCCACCATCATCCCCGGAGGGTATCGCGAATTCAAACAAACCTCCTTTTCTGAGATTCATGAAGACCCTGGTTATTTTACGAAGGAGGAAAAACAGGCGCAGGAGATGAACTTCGGCCAGCTCAACAGTTATATCGGCGATCTGCGCCAGAGTGGATTCGACACCATGCGCCTGCGTGTCGAGCTGTGGCACAAGCTCGCCTATCCGCTGATAACCATTGTCATGGCTGTGCTGGCCATTCCCTTCGCACTATCCATGGGGCGGCGCGGTTCGCTCACCGGCATCGCAGTAGCCATCTTTGTCGCGCTCACATATTTTGTCGTCGACGGCACGTTCAGCGCCATGGGCAACGTCAACTATCTTCCCGCCGCCCTGGCCGCCTGGTCTCCGGATATTCTCTTCGGCTTAACCGGCGGCTATCTGCTACTGCGAACACCAACATAAACCCGCGTCTGGAGAGATCCCGTGCCAAGTTTCAGACGCCAACCCGCCCTCGTACAATAGAATTATGCTTCGCGATCTGCGCCCCCTTTTTGTCTACATGCGCCGTTACCGCTGGGGATACCTGTGGGGCAGCCTGTCATGCATTGCGACCAACGCGGCCGCAGTACAATTTCCTCGGGTCCTGGGTTGGGCCGTGGATAAACTGCAAAAGCATCAGGCCGATCACCAGATGATTCTCCTCTTCGCCGGCCTGCTCATCGCCATCTCCGCCATAAAAGGCGTCTTTCTCTACGCACAGCGCTGGATTCTCATCGGCATCTCTAGAGAAATCGAATTCGACGTCCGCAACGACCTCTTCCGACATCTCGAACGTCAAGACTCGGGCTTCTATCAGCGCTATCGCACCGGCGACGTGATGGCCCGCATGACCAACGACCTGAATGCCGTTCGCATGTTGCTCGGCCCGGCGCTCATGTACTCTGCCAATACCGTCTTCTTCACCATCTTCGCGCTGTATTTCCTGCTCCACCTCAGCCCCTGGCTTACGTTGGTGGCTCTCGCGCCCATGCCCCTCGCCAGCATCGTGGTTCAGTACCTCGGCCACAAAATTCACGACCGCTTCGAGCGCATCCAGGCCAGCTTCTCCGAAATCTCCTCGCAAGCCCAGGAAAACTACTCGGGCGCACGCCTTATCCGCGCATTCAATCGCGAAGAATCGCAGATCAGCCTCTTCGAAAAACTGAATCGCGAATACATCGCCCGCTCGCTGCGCCTGGTTCAGCTCATGGGCATGCTCTGGCCCACGCTTGAATTCATCCTCGGCGTCTCCATGGTCATCACGCTCTTCGTAGGCGGCCACCTGGTCATCGCGCATCGCATCTCCGTCGGTGACTTTGTCGAATTCAATACCTACATGATCTTGCTCATCTGGCCCATCATTGCCGTGGGCTGGGTCGTCAATCTCTTTCAGCGCGGCACAGCCTCCGTTCAGCGCATCGATGAACTGCTGCAAGCCGAGCCCGCCATCGACGACCGCGCCGCCGATCCCTCGATTCCGGTCGACGCCGTACTCAATGGAGACATCGAATTCCGCGACCTGAATTTCAGCTATGGAGAGACTCCGGTTCTCCGAGGCATCTCGCTCAAAATTCCAGCCGGATCGAGCCTCGCCATCGTCGGTCCCACCGGCGCGGGAAAGTCCACGCTCGTCAACCTGCTCTCACGGCTCTATGAATCGCCTGACGGGTCGCTGCTGATCGACAACCGGTCAGTCCGCGAGTACCCGCTGGCCGTGCTTCGCCACAACATCGGCATGGTTCCTCAGGAGACCTTCCTCTTCAGCGAAACCATTCGCGCAAATCTGACCTTCGGTGCCCCCGGCGCCAGTGAAGAAGAAATGTTGGAAGCAGTCGAAGCAGCGCACATTCGCCAGGAAATCGAAGAGTTCCCACAGGGCTTTAACACCATGGTCGGCGAACGCGGCGTAACCCTCTCCGGCGGGCAAAAGCAACGCTGCGCCATCGCCAGGGCCCTGCTGCGTCGCCCCGCCATCCTCATCCTCGACGACGCGTTGGCCAGCGTAGATACCTACACTGAAGAACGCATCCTGACCGGGCTGCGCAGCTACACCGCAACCTCCACCACCATCCTCATCTCCCACCGCGTCTCAACCGTGCGCCACGCCGACCAGATCGCCGTACTCGACCAGGGCCGTATTGTGGAGCTCGGCCGGCACGACGAACTGCTCGCCCTCGATGGCTACTACGCCGGCCTCTTCCAGAAACAGCAACTGGAAGAGGAACTGACTGTCGCCGGATGAATAGCGTTCGGTAGTAGACTACGCGTTCCAGCTTGAGCGAGCTACCGCATCTCCGCCATATTCGTCGGACTCAAAACCCGTTCGCCTGCGACCCGAATCGATTGTGATTACCTGCGCCGGAGCAGGGTTGACCTCAGGGTCCCTTGCCACCTGCCGCCACGCATCGCGTACATTGCGCACGCAGTTAATCACATGCTCGAACTTTTGCCGTGAAGCCGATTGCGACGCTTGCAATATCTCCGAGAAGATGGACGCATAGAATTCGCTCAGTACTTGCGCCGGCCGTCCGCCGACATCCATGCGCAGCCGCGCCTGAAGGTGAATGATGATATCGAGGGCCCGCTTCACGGCCGCCCGCCGCCCGTTCTGATCCCCACGCTCCACCGCCGCATTGGCGGCATGCAGAAAACGGATGATCCCGTCATAGAGCGCCACCACCAGATCTACCGCCGAAGCGCTCTCCAGTACATGTTCCTGATAACTTCCCATCGGGGTAAAGCTCCTTAACCGCCTGAGTTTTGGTTATAACCGGTGATCGCCGAGTAGAGTTCATTCACTCCATCCAACTGTGAAGGCAACTGTTGCATGATCTCGTTCGCGCTGTTCAGCTCTGCGGTCAGGCTCGTCTGCTGCGCTGAAATGTACATGTTCTCTTTCGATATATCGGCATTCAGCGTCGATTCGATATTGCTGTTTGAACTTGAGGCCAGCGCCAGGATGCCTGTACCTGCCGTCGTGCCGGAGTTGGTCAGCATGGTGGAAAATGTCTGACCCCAGCTGTTTGCATTCTGAAAGAACCCGACCACGCTGCTGTAGTCCGAATTCAGCAGTGAGTCCAACGAAGTCGCGTCTAGCGTAAGTGACCCATCGTTATTCACGCTGATGCCCAGGCTCGTGAGGCTGTTGATATCCGAGTCGCTGTTGTTGTAGTTGAGCGCCGTGCCCGTCGTCGCGTCGGTGACCGAAGAAGCCACCGTCAGCGCGCCGCTTGATCCCTCTGTGTCAGACACCAGCACCAGTTGCGACCCACTGCTGTTGGTCACAACGTTGGCTGTGACTCCGCTATGGGATGAGTTGATCGCGCCGGCCAACCCAGCGAGTGTGTTGTTCCCCGATGAAGTGGGAACCTGAATAGTCTGCGTGCTCGTGTCCGCGATACTTGAGTTCACTGTCAACGTCCCAGCAGTCCCCGGGGTTCCGGAAGTGATCGATAGGCTCGATGACCCATCGCTGTTCGTCACTACCGCCGCATTCACTCCGATATTGGCAGCGTTAATAGCCTGAGCGAGTCCCGTAAGCGTGTCTGGAGTAGATGAGTCGCCCATATTGACGGTTTGCGCCGTGCCGGTGCCCACCTCAATCGAGATGGAACCAGAAAGCGTATCGCCGGCATTCATAATTTGATTCAGCGTACCCGTCGAGGTTTGCGCCGCGGTTCCCGTCGAGGCATCCGCGTCGCTGCCCACGGTACCGGAATAACCTAGCCGCAGACCGCCAGCCAGCTCGATATTGATCGATCCGGTCAACGTATCCGAAGTATTGGTGATCGCATCCAGATATCCGTTCGGATTCTCCGTATTCACGCCATTCATCAACTGCTGTTGCAGCAAAGAGAGCGTGGGAGAGCCGAACAGCGGTTCGGGAATCCCCGAGCTGTTGTTCCCCTCCTGCGTATTCATGGCGCTGATCAGCGAGTTGTAGTCAGTGACGAATTGGTTCACCGTGCTCTCAACATCCGTGTTATCGTTGCCGATCACCACCTGCACCTGCTCCCCGCTGGTGCTAGGAGCCAGCAGTTGAAACGTCACGCCGGGAATCAGATTAGCCACGGTGTTCGAGGCGCTGGTGAGGTTGATACCGTCCACCGTTAAATTGGCATTCGAGCCCGCGACCGTCGGGGTGTAGCCCAAACTGCTGTAAGTGTCGACAATGCCTGAGGTCACGGCCAATACCCCGCTCGTCCCGCTGCTCAGCGACAAAACGTTGTTCACCGCACTGGCGGCCACGCCGATACCGGCCGCGCTGATTGCGCTGGCCAGGCCCGCAAGCGTGTTGTCGCCGCTCGCTGACCCGGTATAAATGGTGTTGGCAATCGGCGGAACCGGCGCGGCGCCAAAAACAACCGTATACGCCGCGCCGTTTCCCACCTGGATCGACATTGTGCCGGAGAGGGTATCGCTCGCGCTGCCTACCGTAGCCAGCGTTCCACTTGTGGAACCGGCTGCCCCGGTGTAACTCAGGGTTGTACTGGCTGTATTGCTGGTGTCGGCGATTGTGTTCGAGCTGATAGCAATGTTCCCACCGGCTCCCGACGTGCCCGAGACAAGGCTCAGACGCGAACCGGAAGCATCCGTCAACACGCTGGCGTCGATGCCAATCCCGGACGAGTTGATCGCGGCGGCCAGGCTGGAAAGCGTATTCGCGCCGCTCCCGGTATAGATGGTGTTCGGAGCTGGCGTGCCTGACGCGGCCCCCAAAAAAATAGTCTCCGGCGTGCCGCCCGTGCCTGCCTGCAGGGTGATTGAACCGGTCAGTGCGTCGCTGGCATTGGCGATCGGAGCCAGGTAGCCGCTGGAGGTCGTGGCCAGGTTAGTCACTTCCACCGTGTGCGTTCCCGCGATTGCCGTAGAGTCGGCGGCCGTCAGCGATAGCACATTGGTGTCGGAACTGGAACCCGTCTTCTCCGACAGAATGCCTTCCGCGTCGGTCAGAGAGCTCATGTCGTTGGAGAGGCTGGAAAACAGAGTTCCGAGACTCGATATTGCCGTGTCCTGGCTTTCCAGCGCCGTCAGCTGAGTATTCCATGGGGTTTCCACATTTTTCAGGTTGCTTACGATCGAGGCCACGGTCGAACTCACGTCGAATCCTTGGCCGCTGGTCGGCGACCCGAAACTCAGTCCTACTGTGCCCATCGCTTCCTCCTGGAGAGAATGCAAGCAGCTTATAAACCACGCGGTTCCCAGCCAGATTGGAGAAACTTCATCGGACCACGGCATCCGGCCAAAAACCAGCGAAAGAGTGCTTTCATTGGTTATCGGCCAAGTTCGGGAACTCGATAAGTCGGCTCGCGAAGCGAAGGTACCGAGGTCTTCCCATTTCTCGGGAGACACAGATGCATGCCTTGGATTGTTCTAATCCATCCACTTCTCCGGTGGATGGCCGGATGCTCCGGTCGGGACGAAGAGGGAGCGGCGCCAAAGTATGCAGCCGCCGACGGAGGACCAATTGCGTCAGACCAGGCTTGTCCGCCCGGAGTATGCCGAGCACTTCTCCTGCATCGGCTCTGCCTGTGAAGACACATGCTGCGCGGGTTGGACTGTAACGGTAGATGAGGCCTCGTATCGGAAGTACACGAGCCTGCCACACGGCCCGCTGCGTTCCCTCGTAGATCCTTCGCTCCTGTTTGCTTCGGATGCGGTCAAAAAAAAGAATCCAGGCTACTTCGCCGCATTCCGTATGTTGCCCTCTGGGTTCTGCCCGTTCCTCTCCGAAGAGCGTCTGTGCCGAATTCAGATGGAACTTGGCGAGTCGTATCTTTGCCGCACCTGCGCCGCATACCCGCGATTTGAACAGACCATCGATGGTCTCAAGGAAACGGAGCTCTCGCTCTCCTGTCCTGAGGCTGCGCGCCTGGTTCTCCTCAATCCAAGTCTTTTGCCAAGTGCGACAGGCCCCGGCTACCAGATGACCTGGGATGAAGCGGTTCCTGACCAGTCCTTCCGGCTTTACTTCTGGCCGATTCGGACTATGGTGCTTGGTCTGATCCAGAACCGGGAGTATGCATTGTGGCAACGCATGTTTCTGCTGGGGACTTTCTCGAGCCGGCTCGAAGCACTGGTCCGGGGTGAACTCAAGCGTAGTGTCCCCGACCTGCTGAGTGACTTTGTCCGCGCCATATCGACTCGAGGCCTTTGCGTGGCAATGGAGAAGATCCCTGCCAATCTGTCCTTGCAGTTGGAGATCATGTTCCGGCTCATTGCGCAGCGGGTGAGCAAGAATCCCATCAGTTCCCGAATGCACCAGGTTCTGAGCGCCTTTTGCGAAGGCGTCGGCCATTCGCGCACTGCCTCCATGGAAACCCAGGCGGGGAGATACGCGGACGCATACACGCAATTCTTCTCGCCGTTCTTCTCTCGCCACCCGTACATCCTCGAAAACTATCTCCTCAACGCGGTCCTGCGTAAGCGCTTTCCGTTCCGTTCCACGCCATCCTCCCCTCAGGGCGAGCTAGAGCCGGCGTCGGCCATTGCGGAGATTGTTCTCGAGTTCGCTCTCATCAAAGGCCTGCTGATCGGGGTTGCGGGAGCGCGCGGTCGGAAGTTCAACTCCGCGGATGTGGTCAAAACGGTGCAGACCGTCTCTAAACACTTCGAGCACAATCGGCAGTTTCTTTCTGAAGCTCATGCCACGCTGGCGGAGAGAGACTTAAACAACACCTACGGGCTAACTATGCTGCTTCGCAACTAAACCGCGCTCGACGAGGGCGGCGCAGTTCGGCACATCGATTGGGGTTCTCCTGTGCGGCGAGAAAGATCACTGCGGCAAGCCAAAAAGAAGGGCGCCAGACAGGCGCCCTTCTTTGGTGCGACAATCCGCGGAGGCGGACTGAAGGTTATTGCAACAGCTTGGTCACTTCCTGCTGCATACTGTTTGCCTGCGCCAGCGCCGAAATACCGGTCTGGCTCAGAATTTCATACTTCGACATCTGGGAAGTGGCTGACGCGTAGTCGGTGGCCTGCACCGCATTCTGCGCTGAGACCACGTTCTCCTGCTGCGTACTCAGCACGGAGCTGACTGCATTCAACTGGTTGATCTGCGCGCCGATATAACCGTCCTGCGCCGCAACATCGGCGATGGCCCCGTTGATCTGGGTCAGCGCAGTCTCGGCATTGTTCTGGTCGGTCAAGTCGGTCAGTGACAGGTTGGCGGTTGTATCTCCTCCCGCATTGGCTACATATTGAATGGTCTCCGTAGCCATAGTGCTGCCGAAGGAGGCTGGGGTGATGCCGGTGGTGGTGTCTTTGAGGGTGGTCGTGATAGCCACATTGGAGTTGGTATTTGAGAGCAGGATGCCGGTGTCGCCAGTGGCTACTCCGCTATCTCCCACCGGTGCTGCGGTGGTAAAGCTGGCCGTGACGCCGGCGATGCCGTCCTTGTTGATCTCCGCGACCAGGCCGCTGACAGTGGTGGCGGAGGTGGTGATTGTGCTCGTGGTGGCGTCCGGGTTGGTGATGGTGAACTTGAAAGAGCCGGTCAGGGTGTCCGTCGATTCGTTCGCCGCGGTGGTCAGCACGCCAGCCGTGTCCTTGGACAGATCGAAGAACTGTCCGGAACTGCTCTGCTGCACAGTGCCGCCGGCGTCGCCCACATCGGTCGAACTCAGCTTGGCGAAAAACAGGTCGTTGATCGACGCGCCTTGAGTGGACGAGTCACCCGTATAGATGCCCACTCCGGCCGCGGCGCCGGTGAAGACTTGGTTCTGGTTGTAGGTGGTCGTCGCGCCAATGTTGTTGACTTCAGACAGAATCGACTGATACTCCTGGTTGGCCGCAGCATCCTGGGAGGTGTTGAGGGTGCCGTTCGAGGCTTCGGTAGCCAGCGTCACGGCCCGGTTAAGCAGGCTTGTCACTTGCGAGAGTGCTCCGTCGGCCACTTGCAACAGGCCCACGCCTTCACTTGAGTTCGTCTTGGACTGAGACAAAGCTTGAGAGTTGGCCTGAAGACCGTTGACCAGTGAAAGGCCAGCGGCATCGTCCGCGCCGGAGTTGATCTTCGAACCGGAAGACAACTGTTGCAGGACGGTATTCAGGCTGTTGGTTGTGTTGTTAAGGTTGTTCTCCGCATACATCGCGGACATGTTATTTAATACACCCAGGGACATGGGGTACTCCTTGTGGGATGCGTTGATTTACGGCCCTTGCCGGTAAGTGCCCCCATATTTTTGTGTAACCCTGGGTTGCTACTTCCGGCTTAGTAACCGTCGCATCTGCACCTGTTTTCGGCGTGGGATTTATGGACTTTATGGATCCTCACTTTGTGTCCTGCAATGGACACTTCCACGCCGCTCTTTCTAATTTTTTAACCCTATTGCGTACTCCGCCGATAACTCCATCAAAGGAGAAAAGCGGCCATGATCGAACTTACCCGCCTCAATGGCACTCCCATCGTTTTGAACAGTGATCTGATCAAAACCGCCGAAGCCTCTCCAGACACCATGCTCACCTTAATCAATGGAGAGAAACTGATTGTGCGCGAGACCTGCGCCGAAGTGACGGGGAGAGTGCTTGCTTACCGGGCATCCCTGCTGGCGGGATTGGCTCGGCGCGTGCCTTCGTTCGGCGAATTCGAGCGTGTGGTTTCCATCACCAGCCTCGACCTCGCGAGCCAGTCCACCATGAGCCCGGAGCTCGCGCGGCGCGATTCCGCTTTCGGCCGTTAATGCATTAGCAGCGCAGCATCGCGTCCTGTCCGCACAGAGGAGCAGCATATGGACAAAGCGAGTTTTGGCGGTGTCTTTCTGGCCATCGCCGGCATCGTTGCCGGCCTGCTGCTGGAAGGCGGAAACCTGGGCCAGATCCTGCAGCCGACCGCGGCGCTGATTGTCTTCGGCGGCACTATGGGCGCAGTGCTACTCCAGTTTCCGCTCACAACGGTCATCGCTGCATTCCGCAGCCTGGGCAACGTTTTTACGGGACCCACTAAACACAATCAGAAAATGATCCTCTTGCTTATCGCTTTTGCGAACAAAGCCCGCCGTAATGGAGTTGTCTCTCTTGATCAGGATCTGCAATCCATCGAGGATCCCTATCTCAAGCAATCCCTCATGCTGGCAGTGGACGGAACCGAACCCGGCGATCTGCGCAAAATCATGCGCGTCAGCCTCGACTCCACCATGGACACTGAAGAGCGGCTGCCCGCAGTCTTCGAATCCGCTGGCGGCTTCTCACCCACCATCGGCATCCTCGGCGCGGTCTTGGGTCTCATCCAGGTCATGCAACATCTCGACAACATGCAGGAAGTGGGCCGAGGCATTGCTGTAGCCTTCGTCGCCACCATCTACGGGGTCGGCGTTGCCAACCTGTTCTTTTTGCCCTTCGCCGGGAAAATGCGTATTCGCCTGCATGAGGTCCATCAGAGCCGCGAGATGATGCTGGAAGGCGTCATCTCCATCCTCGAAGGAATGAATCCGCGCATGCTTGAAGTTAAGCTTGCGGGGTTCCTCCATGAGTCCAAACCCGAGAAGAAAGCGCGCGCCGCGTGAGCCGCGCACGCAAGCCCCATGTGAGCCAGGAACGCTGGCTGGTCTCTTATGCCGACTTCATCACTCTACTCTTCGCGTTCTTCGTGGTCCTCTATTCCGCATCGAAGGCCGACGAGAAAAAGCAGGCGCAGGTTGCCGATTCCATCGACTCCGCCTTTCGTGCCCTAGGCATCTTTGCCGACACCAGCCGGCATCTGGACAAGGGAAGTCCCGCGATCGACGCAACCGACAAGCCTGCCATTCCCATGAACATCGTGATGGGCGAGGACGTGCTGGCACCCGCCAGAGTCAAAGAGGATCTCGACCGAATCCGCCGCGAGTTGCAGCAGGCCCTCTCCAACCAGATCGCCCAACACACTGTTTCCATTCAAATGGGACGGGACGGGCTGGTCATCAGTCTGCGCGAGGCGGGCTTCTTCAACTCCGGCTCAGCAACCCTACGACCTGAAACACTCGATACGCTCCGGCAAGTTGCCGCATCTCTGAGTCGAACCTCCTACGACCTGCGCATTGAGGGACACACTGACAATATTCCCATCCACACTGATGAATTCGACTCCAATTGGGAGCTTTCCACGACGCGCGCCACGCGCATTGCCCGGCTTTTTCTCGCGTTGAAGGCCATGCCCCCGGATCGGCTAGCTGCAGCAGGCTACTCCGAGTTTCACCCTGTGGCCAGCAACTCAACCGCTGACGGTCGCGCTGAGAATCGCCGCGTTGATCTGGTCGTCTTACCCCGCACTCGCATCGACTTCTCCGTGCCGAAACTCGCATCCACCGGAATGCCCAAAGCAGCCGGCGCCTGGCACAAGATCACCGACGACAACTAAGCACTCGGCCTCCATTCGCATTTCAAGATTAACCACCGCCGGCGGTAGTATCCTCAATATTCGCCGCGAGGGCCGCTATGCCGCATCTCTATTTGCCCGATCTGCTCATCTCCGCTGGCTGCGTGTATTCCGGAGCCGGCCTGCTCGTCGGCTCCGATGGCAGTGTGGATCGCGTTGTCCCATCGGAGGATATTGCCCCAATGGCCGAGATTGTCCGCTTGCCCGGCAAGGCTCTGCTGCCGGGCCTGGCCAACGCCCATTCCCACACCTTTCAACGCCTCTTTCGCGCACGCGCTGAGAGCCGAGCCAGTGGTGGTGACACATTCTGGACCTGGCGCGAGCAGATGTACCGCACTGCCGGCTTTCTTTCGCCTGAAGATCTTTACGATGTGGCCCGCGCAACGTTCCTTGAGATGCTTGCTTCCGGCATCACCGTAGTTGGGGAGTTTCATTACCTACACAATGACCTCACCGGCCAACCCTACGCCGATCCAAATACTCTCGCGCTCGAAGTAATACGTGCAGCCCAGTCGGTGGGCATCCGCATCTGTCTGTTGCGCACCGCCTACCTGCGCGCAGGGTTTCAACGCGAACCTCATCCCGGCCAACGACGCTTCTATGAGGATGCTGGCAGTTTCCTTCGCAATCTCGACGCGCTCGTGGCATCCGTCACCAGCAAACCCCATGTCACAGTTGGCGCAGCACCACACAGCATTCGCGCCGTGCCGCTCCCCGTGCTCAATGAGATTGCCGCCTTTGCCCGTGCCAGAAACTTGCCGCTGCACATACACATCTCCGAGCAGCCCGCAGAAAACGAAGCCTGTCTAGCGGAGTACAACCAGACCCCAGTTGCACTCGTTGCGGAGCACGACGTTCTCAGCACCCGAGCCACCCTGGTCCACGCCATCCATCTCACTCCCCACGAATTCGAGCAGGTGGCCTCTGGCGGCAGCACCATTTGTTCCTGCTGCACCACGGAGCGCAACCTGGGCGATGGTATCTTTCGCGCCGATCAAGCGGCGCGGCTGGGGATTCCCGTCTGCTTTGGAACCGACAGTCAGGCGCAGATAGACATCTTCGAAGATGCTCGTCAAAACGAATACCATCTCCGTCTGCAGCAACAGGAGCGCGGCATCCTCGACCAATCCCCACACCGGGATATTGCCGCACGTCTATTTCACTCAGCAACTGCCTCCGGCTATCGGTCCCTCGGAATTAATGGCGGTACTCTGGCTCCGGGCGAGCCCGCCGACTTCTTCACCATCGACCTGGACGACCTCGCCATCCTCGGCGCGGACCAATCCTCGCTGATCTCGCAATCAGTCTTTGCCCTGGGCCGCTCCGCAATCCGCGACGTTGCGATCGATGGCCGGCTGTTGATGGCCGATGGCCACCATCCGTTATCCACGGAAATTCGCTTACGCTATCTTCGAGTGCAACAGAGATTCTCCGCACAGGAGGCACAATGACTGTTACTGCTCCCTCCATCCACTCGCCCCGCGGGAACAAGCTCCGCTGTAAAGGCTGGCAGCAGGAAGCCGCCCTGCGTTGCCTGATGAACAATCTCGATCCCGAGGTCGCCGAGCGCCCCTCCGACCTGGTCGTCTACGGTGGCATCGGTCGCGCCGCCCGCAACTGGGATTGCTTTCACGCCATCGTTCATGAACTGGAGCAATTGGGCGACGAGGAAACCTTACTGGTCCAGTCCGGCAAGCCGGTGGCCGTCTTCTCAACTCACGAGATGGCGTCGCGCGTAATCATCGCCAACTCGAATCTTGTCGGCAAATGGGCTACTTGGGAGCACTTCCACGAGCTCGACCGCAAGGGTTTGATGATGTACGGGCAGATGACCGCTGGAAGCTGGATCTACATCGGCACGCAAGGCATTCTGCAAGGCACGTTTCAAACCTTTGCCGCGCTGGCCGAGAAACATTTCAGCGGATCGCTAAAACGCAAGTTGGTTGTCACCGGCGGCATGGGTGGCATGGGCGGAGCGCAGCCCTTGTCCGTGACGCTGAACGACGGCGTCGTGCTGGCCATCGACGTAGATCGCACCCGCATTCAGCGCCGCGTTGAAACCCGCTATTGCGACCTGTTGACCGAAAGCCTCGACGAAGCTCTCACTCTCTGCGAATCGGCCAAGCGCGAAGGCCGAGCTCTTTCCATCGGATTGGTCGGCAACTGCGCCGATGTACTTCCTGAGCTAGTGCGCTGCGGAGTCGAAGTGGATGTTGTCACCGATCAGACCAGCGCCCACGATCCCCTTAATGGTTACATCCCGCAAGGCTTCACGTTGAGTGAGGCGGCGGAACTCCGTCAGCGCGATCCGCAGGAATATGTGCGCCGCTCTACAGAAACCATGGTCATTCATGTGGATGCCATGCTCGCCATGCAGCGCGCCGGCGCAATCGCTTTCGACTACGGCAACAACATCCGCCGGTTTGCCTGCGATGCCGGCTGCGCCGATGCATTCCTGATTCCTGGCTTCGTGCCCGAGTATATTCGTCCGCTCTTCTGCACCGGCCAGGGTCCCTTCCGCTGGGTCGCGCTCTCAGGCGATCCCAAAGACATCGACCGCACCGATGAGCTGGCCCTTGAGCTTTTCCCAGACAACGAAATTCTCAAGCGCTGGCTGCACCTGGCGCGTGGCCGTTTTGCTTTTCAGGGACTGCCGGCGCGCATCTGCTGGCTGGGTTACGGTGAGCGTGCCCGCATGGGAGAAGCGGTGAATGAACTGGTGCGCAAGGGCGAAATCTCCGCACCCATCGCCATCGGCCGCGACCACCTCGACACTGGTTCCGTGGCTAGCCCCTACCGCGAAACAGAGAAGATGCTCGACGGTTCCGACGCCGTCGCCGACTGGCCGATACTCAACGCGCTGCTCAACACCGCTTCCGGCGCAACCTGGGTCAGCTTTCACCATGGCGGCGGTGTGGGAATGGGCTACTCGCTCCACGCCGGACAGGTAACCGTAGCCGATGGCACGGAGTTGGCCGCGCGCAAGATCAGCCGCGTACTCAACAACGATCCTGGCATCGGAGTGGCACGTCACGCCGACGCTGGCTACGACTTGGCCCAGCAAACCGCTCGTGAGCGCGGCATCCATATTCCGATGCCAAGAGAATGAAATTGGACAGTGTTCTTGCCATCGTCAATATCGGCCAGCTTGTGACCCTCGCCGGTCCAGCACGCCCGCGGGTAAGCACTGAACTCCGCGAACTGGGCATCATCCAGGACGCTGCGCTGCTCATCGAAGACGGCCGCGTCGTCGCCTCCGGCCCATACCCCGAACTCCGCGCCAAAATCCCGTGCCACGCGGTGGTCATCGATGCCGAGCGCCGATGCGTCACTCCCGGTTTTGTCGACGCACACACACATCTCGTCTTCGCCGGCAACCGCGCCGCCGAATTCGAGCAGCGCATCGCCGGAACCACCTATCAGCAAATCGCCGCAGCCGGCGGCGGCATTCTCCGCACCGTCGAGTTCACGCGCGCCGCCACAGAAGATGAGTTACTATCCGCAGCACGCCGTTATCGCGACTGGATGCTCCGATCGGGCACCACCACCCTCGAAGCCAAGTCCGGATATGGCCTTGATCACGCAACAGAACTCAAGATGCTCCGCGTTCTCGCTCGCCTCAACACAGAAGGCCCCGTACACATCGTTTCCACGCTGCTTGCCGCACACACCGTTCCACCGGAGTTCGCAAGGCGACGCGAAGAGTATGTTCGCTGGATCGCCCACGAGCTGATCCCCGAAGTCACGGCCAGAAAACTGGCGCGCTATTGCGACGCATTCTGCGACGACCATGCCTTCACCGTTGAAGAATGCCGCACTGTGCTGACCTCCGCCGGAAGCCACGGTCTAGGCCTACGAATCCACGCCGAGCAGTTCCGCCCTGGTACGGGAGCGGCGTTAGCCGCGAAACTGCGTGCCGCCACGGCCGACCACCTTGAAGCCGTAACCGAAGAAACCCTGGTCCTACTCCGTGATGCGGGCGTACAACCCGTCCTGCTTCCGGGCTCGGTCTTTGCCCTCGGTCGCACACAATACCCGCCCGCCCGGACAATGGTCGAGTCAGGTCTGGCCATCGTCCTCGCCACCGACTTCAACCCAGGTTCATCGCCAGTCCCGTCCATGCCCTTCATGCTTTCGCTGGCTTGCCTCCAGATGCGCCTCTCGCCCGCCGAAGCCCTTACCGCCGCTACTATCAACGCTGCCTGGAGTCTCAGCCTGGGCAACCGCACCGGATCTCTCGAACCCGGCAAGCAAGCCGATTTTCTCATCCATGAATTCGCTGACTATCGCGAACTGGCCTACTACATCGCGGCTCCGGCTCGTCCCCGCGTCTTCATCGCCGGTAAGGAAGTCACGCCATGAAGGCCGTCGAGATCCTGCGTGAACTGGTCGCGATTCCCACGCCTTCAGCTGCTTCCAATCTCTCTTTGCTCGCGTGGGTCACACGCTACGTTGAGGCAAAGGGTTGGCGCGCTCAGCTCTTCCCCTATCCCGATGACGGCGGCGTTGCGAAAGCTAACCTGATCGGCCGCCCCGCTTCCTCTCCAAAAGTCGACAGCCTCATCGACCTGGCATTCATCTGCCACACCGGCACTGTCCCGTTTGCAGCAAAGTCGGCCACGGCTCTCGACTTCCAAACTCTCGGTGGCTATGCACACGGCTGTGGCGCTTGCGATGTGAAGGGGGCCCTGGCCCGTTTTCTAGCCGCCCTCAACCTCCTGACGCCAAGTCAGACCAATCCCAACATTGCTCTGATCCTAACGGCGACGAGGAAATCGGCTGCCCGGGAATGGAGCACCTCTTCGCAGCAATCAGCCTGCGCATCCGTTCCGCCGTCGTAAGTGAACCCACCTCCCTGCGTCCCGGCATAGTTGGTAAAGGCTCCGGCCTCGCCCGCGTAACTATTCAGGGACTCGAAGCCCATTCAGCCTACCCGTATGAAGGGCTCTCTGCTATATTCCTCGCCGCCCGTTTCATCTCCCGCATTGAAATCCACACTCCGCAGCTTGCCAACCCATCCCAGCCGATCGGCCCGGCGCGTTCCTCACCGCCCTTCAAACTCTTTCTTCCAACCTGCGTACGGAAGAACCACGTGCCCGTATTCGCGTTGAGTAGCTCCGCGCCGAGCCGGGCTTCCCGCCTTCACCGAATGGCGTCGGCCCTCAACAGCAGCGTCTGGAAACAATCTCCGCCGACGCGGGCAAGCCGTCCCGACCGCCCGCCGGCATCAGCTTCGGCTCCGAGGCAAGCCGCCTGGCGCAAGTCGCTGAAGAGGTCATCGTAATCGGCCCGGGCGACATGCACACCGCCCATTCCGACCGCGAGTGTGTCCCTCTGGCCGATCTCGAGGAATGGACCGGAGCTTTGTGCTCGCTGCTGACCCTTCCGTAGAACAGTGACTTAATTCTTCATCGTTTTGCCCGCCTTAACCCTGACAGGTTCACCGTCCAAAGGGCCGTTTCACCCCACCCGGTGACTGGTTGAAGACACCGGCTGGATAACAGACCCTTATTCGTGATAACTTCTTGGGCAGTGTTTCCTTTCGCAACCGATAATGCTTCGCTCAATTGAACGCGTGGCGGTGGCTGTGTTCCCTTACACGGCTGCCTTTTCTGTTTAGACAAAGGCCCGGCCAGGAAAATGGAAAAGGTGTCAGCAGGGAAAATCGGTAAATACGAGATCATAAGGGTTCTCGGCCGTGGAGGCATGGGCGAGGTCCTTCTCGCAGAAGACATCGATCTTGGTCGCAGGGTGGCCATTAAGAGACCCTTCAAATCTGCGCTGGAAGATGGCTTGGCCCGTTTCCAGATCGAAGCCAAGGCCGCCACCCTCCGCCATCCCAATATCCCCGCAATTTATGAGATGGGTGTGGCGGACGGCTTGCCGTTCATCGCCATGGAATTCGTCGAGGGCGAGCCGCTCGACAAGATTATTGACTCCGGTCAGCAACTCGATCTGATCACCAAGCTCAGCATCATTGAGCAGGTCTGCTCTGCGCTTGGTTATGCCCATGAGAACGGAATCATCCACCGCGACATAAAACCGCCCAATGTGATTGTCCAGCTCGACAAGGACAAGGGACGGCTCATCGTCGCCAAAATCATCGACTTCGGCATCGCCAAGATCCAGGATGACGCGGGCAGGCCCGGGCTCACGCAAACCAGCGCGGTTATCGGGTCGCTCCATTACATTGCACCTGAGAGATTCAGGGGCGGCGTAATCGATGGCCGTGTCGACATTTTCTCCGCGGGCGTCACCCTTTTCAAACTGCTCACCGGGCATGAACCCTTTACTGGCGGCGAGGCAACCGCCTCGTACAAGATCGTGAATGAGGCTCACACACCGTTGGGAACCTATCTCCACGATTACCCTCCGACGCTTGATGAAATCATTTCCAAGTCCCTGGCCAAGAACCCAGAGGATCGATACTCGACTGGCGAAGATTTTGCCGACGCCCTTCACGAAGTAATTGAAGATCTCAAGCGTAACCGCGTCTCGGAGCTCTTTAATAATGCGGAGCGTTTAACAACCGAGAGCCGCTTTACCCCCGCGCTCGAACTTCTTGAAGAAGCCATCAAGCTTGATCCGGCAAACACCCAGGTAAGAAAGCTTCGCAGGTTCGTTCGCGAACATCAGGAACGCATCAAGCGCGCGGAGCGGCTGCGCGAGTGCGTTGCCCGCGCCGATGAAGCCCTCCTTACCGGCAACTTCGACGAAGCGCTTACGCAACTGAAAGAAGCGCAGAATATTGATCCTTCCTCCGCCGATGTCAAGGATAGACTTCAATCCGCTGAGACGAAGAAGCGCCGCTACGAGGTCACCGGGAGAGCCCTGTCGGAAGCTGAAGCAGCCAAAAGCCGGGGCGACATCAACGCCGCCCTGCGAATCATTTCCAAGGCATGCCAGGATGACCCTGAAAATCAAAAGCTCCTCGCCGTACATGGTGTTCTGGCTCGGCATGCAGAGCTCGAAGCCCAGCGCGGCAAGGTTCTCGAATTGCTCGAAGTTGCTCGCGCCGAACTTGCCACGCGAAACCTCGCCGCTGTTGACAAGCTTCTCACCGAAGCGGAAGGTCTGGATCCGTCAAATCTCGAAACAGAAGCGCTGCGCCGGGAATATGCCAAGGTCAAAGAACAGGATCAGCGTCGGGAAATCCTGAATGAGATTCGGTCCCGAGTCAATGAGTTCATACGAGCAGAGTCTCTCGATCAGGCCGCAGAACTGGTCAATCGCGCCATCGAGAAATTGCCCAATGAGCCATTCCTCCAGCGTTTGAAGATCGAGGTAGACGACGAAGCGCGCAAGCTCGAGGCAAAACGCTTTGTTGATACCGCCATCTCGCAGGCGAAAGAGCTGTTCTCGACTTCTCCCCTCGAAGCATTGACGGTTCTTCAGAAGGCATTGGACCAGATGCCGGGCGAAGGGCGGCTGGTCTCCTATGAGCGCTCCCTGCGCCAGCAGTTAGACTCCCTTCGCGTGGAGCAGGTGCGTGCCGACACGCTCAATAAAGCACATGAGCTGGTAAACACCAGGCAATTTGATAAGGCGATCGGAGTCCTCGAGTCCTTCCAAATCGAATTCGGCCAGCACAATGAGATCGTCGACCTCTTGGCCTTCGTTCGAGATGAACAGGCAAAGCTGCGGCGCTCCGCGGCGGTTGAGCGTTGCACCTCCGAAAGCCGCGCCCTCATCCGTGATGGGCATTTGGAAGACGCAATCCGCCGGCTCGAGCAAGGCATCCAGGAAACGAGCGACGAATCGTTGTCTAGGCTCCTCGAGGAGATTCGCGAACAGCAGGTTGCCTTTACCCGCAAAATAGAAACGCTTGAGAAGCGCGTCGGGCTGTTAAGGGAGCGTGGCGAACTGGACGAGGCAATCCATCTTTTACAGGAACAGCTTGCCGCGATGCCAGGGAATCCGGCATTGCAGGAACTCTTAACAACTCTTAAGACAGAACAGGAACAAAAGCAGCAAGTTGAAATCGCCCGCCAAATCGAGCTTCTTGAAAAGCGCGTCGGACAGTTGAGGGATGTTGGCGAACTTGAGGAAGCGATTCGCCTACTACAGGAGCAGCTCGCCGCAAAACCTGGAAATCAAGCATTGCAGGAACTCCTGCGGGTTCTCAATGTGGAACAGGAACAAAAGCAGGTAACCGCAAGGGCGATTGCTGCCGCTCGCGAAGCAACCTCGAAGAAGGATTTTTCCGCTGCATTGAATTCCTTGCAAGCGGTTCTGCGCGCTTATGGCGAGTCCGCGGTATTGACCGCCGCAACACAGGAAGTTCAAAAAGAGCGCTCTGCGCACGCTCACGAGATTGTCGAGAAATCTATCGAGTCGGCCCGCGCCGCGTTGCTCAAGAACGATCCGCAGGGTGCACTCGCAGCTTTGAAAGGTTCAACCAAGTGGATGGAATTTGCCGACGCCAAAATACAGGCGGATTGGCAGCGCATCGGACAGTCGGTCAAGAACGCTCTTGAACAGTCTGGAACCACGGCCAGCGCTGGCGCTGCCTTCGATGCGCAGCTGTCAGCAATAGCAGCGGCCAAACCGAAGAGATCCCCTGCCTGGATCGTCGCCGGCGCGGGACTGGTGGTGATAGCCATTGTTGCCATCGTCATATGGAAGTTGCAACCGTCCCCAGCGTCGACGATAGCGCACATCAAGATCGCGAAGGCTCCCCCCGGCGCTTCTGTTTCCATTGACAATGGTCCCGCTGTCATCGCGGACGCTAACGGCGAAGTTACTATCGAAGTAAAGCCCGGGGCGCATCAGCTTCACGTTGCCAAGGAAGGATTTGAGCCGTTCATTGACAAAGCGGATGTTAGCCCGGGAGGAACTTATCAGGACGTTGTTTCGCTAACAAAGCTTCTGCCTGCAGGTACCTCCGGAACCCTCGTTCCGCAGGGTAATCTGCCTGAGTTTAAGGTCGCTTTAGATGGCCAGAACATGGGCGTGCACCGGGCTGGACAACTGATTGTCCTACCCACCGGTTCGCACACGGTCAGATACACGGCACCGGACGACTCATCATTCCAGGAACACTCGGTCCAGATCGCGCTCAACCAAAGCACGACCGACTCATTCTTCTTGAAACCGCCAGTCACCAAGCCGCAAAACTCACCCAGCGCGCAAGCCACCACCAAACAGTCTCCGGTACCTCAGGCTCAAACTCAGCCGCCTCCCGCGCAGCCAGTTCCTTCACCCGTTCTTGTGCCGCCTCCTTCGGGAAGTCTGAGGGTGAATACTAACTCGATCGAGAGAGGCAGCTCGGTCCAACTCATCTGGGAAGTCAGCAATGCTTCGACGATTTCGATAAGCAATTACGGTGAAGGCCTGGGACCTCGTGGCAACCTGCCGGTCTATCCAAGCGCCACCACCACTTATGAATTGATAGCCAATGGAACCTCGCTTGGAAAGCAGACGGTAACGGTGAATGAGCCCAAGCCGCAGCCACAGGCGGTCGCTCCGCCCGCAATCAACACTCCGGCCAAGCCCGCAAGCCCTGATCTGGCGGCACTTGCCCCAGCATTGAATGCTTATCAGAGCCTGTTCGCACAAGCCTCAGGAAAGAGTAGCAAGGAATGTCAGGGAACCCTCATTGCCAAGTACCAAGGCAAACTGCGAGACCTTGCCCAGGGATGGTGTGACGCGGCCAAGAAATTTGAGGCCAAAGAGCAGGGCTGCCAGGTGGGTGGCTCCGCTGAAGCTCCAACCTTGACTTGCTCCGAAACATTGATCGTCTATCCCAAGGACGGAGACCCGAAGCCTTTCAAGGCTCAAAAGACTTTCCGCTTCACTGGAAAACCTGATGGCTCCTGGCAAATCTCTGGCTGGTAAAGGGAACTCCAGCACCTAGCGCCGCCAGTCACGCGAGAATGTATTCTCACCATAACTCCGCTTAAACTCCGCTTAGCGCCTTGTCTTGAAGTTATAAGCAACGCCGAACAGCGGAACGGGATCGCTGCGCAGACCCACATCGTTCATCTGCACCAGCACGTTTCCGTAAAGAAGAAAATGCGCTTTGGGGGACCACTTCAGGCCTCCGCTGAAATTGGCGGTCGTATAGGTTTGGTTAGTCGGCGTAGTGCTGGAAATCGAAGCCGGAATCCCACCCTTGCCTGACGGCCCAGGCAGATTAGTTTGGCCTATCGTAAATGAAGGCACATTCACAAACTGGTTGCCCAGAATATCAGCCGCTAGGGTCAAAGACCGGATGATCTTGAAATCAGCACCTCCGGCGTATTGCAGGCCGCCAGGCAAACCGGTATTGGTCGCCGCCTGAAGATTCATGACCTGTGAGTTGCTGTTCCATTGGTAACTCAATTTCAGGTGAGGGGCTAGGCGTGCTCTGTATTCGAAGAGGCCGTAGGCGTTGCCGCCAAATGCGCCGGACCCAAGATAGTTGAGCGCGTCACCGGTGGGAAAGCGCGCCGAGGCTCCCGTTGCGATCGAACCGCGGCTTCCCTCTTGACCGATCACCATATGTTTCAGAATGATAGTGACGTCTCCCACTCCGCTAGCCGAGCCAACTGAAGATACTGATGTTTGTGGGGAAAATATCTGGCCATAACTATTTGTGCTTG
Source organism: Occallatibacter sp. (assembly GCA_049521035.1). Classification (GTDB taxonomy): domain Bacteria; phylum Acidobacteriota; class Terriglobia; order Terriglobales; family Acidobacteriaceae; genus Telmatobacter. Next base: position 60,550 of record JBEKPF010000034.1, read on the forward strand.
CGTTGTATTGGTACCCCTGGAAGTTGGACGTAGTCACTGCGAGTGATACCGAATTGATAGGCACAACCACCGAAATGTCCGTGGTTCTCGTGGCGCCGTACGTAGCAACTGCGACATACTGATCTAGTTGAAAATCTACCCGATTGCTCACGGCTTCATACGATGTAACGTTCCCGATGGTGTACGAGAAACCGATCGGAATACTCGCCAGACTCTGGCCTGCAAGCGCGTTGAAATTGAAGTGCTGGTAGCTGAATCCCGCGAAGATATGCCCTTTGCCAACCGTATCGGGCCGATCCGTAAGCACCGGACCAAGGTTGTCGAACGCGGTTCCAAACTCGCTTCCCTTCTTTTGCAACGTGACCACGCCGACCGTAGCGCTCGGGATGGGGAGCTGAGTCAACTGCGTGGCAATCGATGCATTGATCGGAGTGGCGACAGCCTCGGCAGCATTGGCCAGTGCGCTAGTACTGTTACTGCCGGCAGCGAATACTCCTAAGGTTTGTGCACTGAAGGGAAACTGACATACCAACTTGGTCGATGTGTTGCAGTCGACCTGCCCAAATAAGTAGACCGTCGGCACGCATACTGACAAAATGAAGAGCAACAGTGCTTTCACAAATTCTCCCCTGCGCATTCAGCGTAAATAATGGACATTGACGGTACAACGAAGACGACACGAATCTCCCGCGAAATCAATTTGCACTCACGTCGAGAGGGATAACCCCGTAGTAACTGTTGCTACTCTGGTCTGTACCGACCACCTGGACAAGGTAATTACCGGCCGGAACTCCGGTGCTCGTCGATCTGCTCGATGAAGTGAAGCCGCCACCGCATCCGGTTGCATACGAGGCTCCCACCAACAGTAGGATTAAACCGAGGAACCGGAAGAAGTTTTCCCGCAGCGACTTCCGGCTTCCCATCCATCCCATCAGTGCCAGCAGCGGTACGCCAAAGAATGCCGCGAATGAGATCGCGTTTGTTCGCTGCAGCCCTGCGGTGGTTGTGCCCGAAGTCGAGATGCTCACTGTGACCGTGGTCGTCGCTCCTGAGGCGATCGGCGTACCTCCGCTCGGGATCTGACTCACACAGGTAATACCGGGATTGGTTTCCGCAGATCCTGGAGTCCCATTCACGATCGGCACAATCGAGCCGCAGGCAATGGTCTTGAACGTGTCGGACTGCGGAGCATAGAACGTGTTGAAAGAAACATTCTCCTGACCGCTTGCTCCCTGTGCCAGGCTTAACGGATTTGCGACGCCGACCACGTTGACAGTCAACGGAGCGGCGACATTCGATAGGGCCAGAGTCGAGCCATCAACAGCCGTCAGCGTTACAGTGTAGCTGCCGATAGGAGCCGTCGTTGAAGCGCTCAAGGTGTAAATCGCCGACGTGCCTGTAACTCCAGATAGTGTCGTCGACGAAGGCGGCGTCGCCGTGGATGACATGACGCACGATGGATCTGTAACCACGGCATGGGTAGAGTTGGTGACAACACAGTTGACGTTCAACTCATCGTTGAAGTTGCCCGTCGATGTTACAACGACCTTTACCGTGGTGGCGTTGAACGGATCTGTTGCGGCTGCCAAGTTAGAAGCGGTGGCATACCCCTCGGTTAGAGTTACAGGGCCAGTTGTCGCAGTCGCGCTCGATGACGTTATCACCGAATTGACAATGCTGAAGTTCTGTACCGTCTGGTCAACGCTGATGCTGCTACCGGTAAAGTTGGGATCGCCTGCGTAAGCGGCCGAAATCGTCTGGCTGCTTGCCGACGGGGGGAATGACGCCGTGCACGTCGCGATAGCAGTTCCCGCACCAGTCCCTGAAGTGATTGGGGTCACTTGAGCCGCCTGACAGGATGCCGCTGGATTCCATGTCCCACTGGAGGTGAACCTGAAATATCCAGAAGGCACAATTACCCCTGTCTGTGCAGGTAGAACCGTCGCGGTAAACGTGACGGACTGTGTAGCAATGCTGACCGGCAATGCAGATGTAAGAACCGGGGTCGTGGGTCC
>JBEKPF010000035.1:0-62241 GCA_049521035.1 Occallatibacter sp.
TAGGTGACCTGCCGGGTATTTGTGGCGTCGCTCCAGCCTGTGTCTGCCCCCTCTAGTTTGTATCGAAACCGAATCCGATCGAGGTTGGCAAGACTCGTTACGCTGAAGATGAATGTAATACTTTTGCTGTCCGGGCCGATCCGTAGATTCCCAGCCGGGTTCATGGCGACCCGATCTGTACGCACCGAGTCGACTCGCACCACCGCCGGAGCCCCGTCCTGCAAAGTCACTCGAGCGCCTGTCATGGCGATACCGCGGTCGAGCGACATCCAGACTCGGTGTGACCCGTCGCTCACAACAGACCGTTCGCGGCTGATGCCCTTCACGCCCGGCAGACCGTCGTCCATTCCAAAGCTGCGCACATCAGACTCCGTAGTGGAATCGTTGAGCAGCTTCTCACGGCTGACTTCAAGGACCTGGTCCGTTGTACTCAACCAGAGATTCCCCATCGTGTCCTCGGCCATTCCCGCTACCGGCTCGCGCAATGAATCAGGTGCATGCCTCGGCGCATGAAAGCTTCCGCTACTGAGATACGCGAGCCCCTCCGCAGTGGGGATCCAAAGTACGCCTTCCGTATCTTCAAAGACTGTTCTGATATCTGCGGAGGGCAGTCCGTCTTGTATCCCGTGCGTCGTCCACCTTCCACCATTGAACTCGTCAAGCCCGTTCGGTGTCGCCGCCCAGATCGTACCGTTCCTGCCCTCCTCAATGGAGATGATTGAATTCGACGAAAGGCCGTCGACTGTTGTGTATGTCGTGAACTTTCCGTCCTTCAGCCGGCTGATGCCTCCGCTCACCGTTCCCGCCCAAACCGAGTGGTCACTCGCGACTTTTACTGTAAAGACGCTGTCCTGAGCCAGGCCGTCGGATTGGCGGTAAGTTCTCGCTGTGAAGGAACCGCCTTCCCCCTCCAGAACCGTCAGGCCTCCCCGCTGACGCCCCAGCCAAAGCGCGCCGCCGTCTCCGGAGATCGAGTAGACTACGTCCTTGCCGAGGCCCGCGACTCGCACCTCTTCCACTGCTGAACCTTTGAACCAGTAGAGCCCGCCAGCTAGCGGCGCCGCCCAGGTCCGTCCGGAGGCGTCTACCCAGATAGGCCCGTTCTTATCGCTGGGCAGTCCTTGCGTCGTGGTAAAGGAAGTGAACGTCCCATCTCGCAGCCGCTCCACTCCATGCGGTCCTCCAAACCACAGCGCCCCCTCACGGTCAATGAGCGTCGCCGCGACCTGCACTCCGTTCGCGCCGCCAGACCGGTCGATAGTTACCTGTCCACCGGCAGTAATTCGCACCAGTCCCTGGTCGGTTCCAAGCCATGTGCTGGCATCAAAGTCCTCCGTCATCGACAGAATCTGGACCTTGTCGAGCGATGCATCGTAGACATCGTGAAGAATAGCCTTCTCATCCCACAGAGCCAGACCGTGATCCGTTCCGATCCAAACACCGCCGTTATTGGCCGGCAGCAGCGCGTTTACGTTTCTCTCCGCCGGGCCGTCCGAAACCAGCGAGAGCAATCCATCCCGTACTCGAAAAAGCCCATCGTCATGCGTCCCGATCCACAGTGTGCCATCGCGCGTTTCGGCAATCGAAGTAATGGTTCCAGGAACGTCCTTCGCTGCGGGCACCGGTTGAATCTGACCCTTTCTCCAGGCGTATATGTCATTTCCAAGCTCAGAGAAAAGAACTCCGCCATCTCCTGTTGAAGACATGCCCGTCACCACCAACTGCGGCAGATTGAATTTCATAAGCACGTCTTCAAACACGCCATTCTGGTAGCGAAGCAGGCGCGCGCCGTCATAGCGTATCCACACCGCGCCTTCTCCGTCGGAAACCAACCCGCGCACCGGCCCGGCGGGAGCCAGCCCCGCGAGCGGCTGTTCTATCAATTGAAAGCTCGATCCATCAAAGCGAAACAGCCCTCGCGTCGTGCCGACCCAAAGATAGCCGTCGCCGGACTGCGTGATTGCGTTAACTTCACCGCCAGTGAATCCATGCCCTGCTTGCCAACGGTCGTGCACATACTGGTTCAATGCCTTCGATGGATCCAGCCCCCGGGCCGCAGGAAGAAAAGAACAGCATGCCATCCATCCTAGAAACCATCCACGAATAGCGGCGCCTGACATCCGGGTCATGGGAGATACTCGAACTTCTCAATGACAACCTCGGCGGGTTCGTGCACTGAGTTTTTCGAGTAATGGTAGTCGAAGAGATCGATGTGAGCAGTCTGACCGGTAGCGCTCGGGATGCCAGACGTAAACGTATGCTGGCTCACCGTCTCTCCGCCTGCACCGCGTGTCGTCTTGAACGCCGCGCTGTCGCTCTGCCACCGGAAGGAATAGGTCAGCGTTCCGGGAGGAGCGTTAAAGCGGAACTCATTCTGCGGAACAAAATATGGTTGCACAACATACTGCGTATTCTCACGATCCGGATTGCCCCACCGGCTCAAGTCCACATCAAGCTCATTGCGGGTCGCATCAATGCTGTCGTCATTGAAAGTGAACAGCTCCACCGCGGCGGCATTGCCAATGCGCGACATATCCTCCACGACAAACCGGTACGTCCCGTATCCGAGATTTCGTTTCAGCGCGACTTCGGCACAATGCCACTCACCATCGCGCTGCACCATCTTGAGATGAAGAAAACCCTTTGCGTCCGTCCAGGCATTGTCGGAATCATAGAATCGCGGTGCCCCGCCCCGGTCACTGCCTGCGGTTCTCACCGTCCAGTCGTAGCCACTGAATTGAATCGTCTTGGTAGTCACCTTCGCTTGGGGGCCAGGGCTGCTCACCGCAACCGCCGCCACGCCGCCGCCCACCGGAGGAATGTTCTGTAGTCTTGCCGGCGGATTGTATCCCGGATTCACAAGCAGCGCCGCATACTCCGTTCCCAGGTGAGTTGTGTTCTTCCACGTTGAGTCGGTCTGAACCTGTGAGAATGGGTTGTTTGCGAATGGCTGCACCCACCAGACGCCGCTGTGAGCGTAGAGCACGACTTGCTGCCCCGGCGCGCTGACTTGTGCCTTCCCCTCGATGTAGTCCATTCTCTGAGGTCCGCCTGGATCCGACGGAGGCACGTGCGTGAACGTGATCGATGCTCCAGCTGCGCTCTTGTCTTTGTGCCCGCAGCCGTCCACAAGCACCGGGAGCACACAAAGTCCGCAGAGCAGCAACTGCAATCGGGGTCTCCAGGACCAGTCTTTCAAGCGCTTCAAATGATTGCCTCTCTACCGGAGGGGGTCGCCGTCGAGTCGTTCGATCCCTGATGGAATCGATTTGAGCAACAGTCTACAGCATCGTGAATTTGGAGGTGCGAAAATGTGCGCACCACTCCTTAGAGAATGCTGGAGTGGTTTCAGTTTCATTGTCTTCGAAAAGAAACGCCATCAAGGCGTGCTTGGGAGATAGGACAACAGGATCGCAGGTTGCTACGCCAACGCCCTCGGCCACGGCGCCAATTCACAAACCCCATCCGCCCCATGCAGAATTGAATTCAGCCTCTCTACCTACCGGTCTGAAAGGAAATCATTCGCCTGCTGATTGCCACACCCGTTCGCCTTCCCAATTCTCGCCAAGTCCGTCGAGCGGTCGTGAAATCCCGAGCTTTTTCATTTTCGCAATAAGAGTAGTCCGCTTAAGTCCCAGCCGTGCGGCAGCCCCGTCCGCTCCTCCGTTCACCCAACCCGTCGCCTCCAATGTCCGCAAAATCAAAGATCGCTCAGATTCCCTCAGCGTACCCGGTCCAGGAATCGTAGCCGAAGTTGAGATCGAAACGGGCAAGTGGTCTCGCCCGGTATCCCTCGGCGTCTGCCGAACAGCAGCAGCCACAAATGTGTCCCCGGCGCTCGCCGGCAAAGGATTTGAGAGCACGCCGTCGTTCGACCGGATCACCGCGCGTTCCACTAGGTTCTGCAGTTCCCGCACGTTTCCCGGCCAGGAATATGCGCTAAACGCCGCGAGTGTTTCCGCAGGTATATGTTCGATCCGCTTGCCCATGCGCCGGGAGAAAAACTCCACAAAATGCCTGACCAATTGAGCAATATCCTGGCGACGTTCCCGCAAAGGCGGAACTGCGATGGGAAACACATTGAGACGGTAGTAGAGATCGCTGCGGAATTCGTTCCTGTTGACCATCTCCCCCAGATTCCGGTGAGTCGCCGCAACCAGGCGAACGTTTACACGGTGCGTCCGGCCACTGCCAAGCCGTTCGAACTCCTGGTCTTGCAGTACCCGTAGCAATTTGGGTTGTAAAGCCAGCGGGAGATCCCCTATTTCATCCAGAAAAAGTGTGCCCGTGTGCGCCATTTCAAATCGGCCGACCTTCTGCGCAATAGCTCCGGTGAATGCGCCCTTCTCATGGCCAAAGAGCTCGCTCTCCAGCAAGTCGAAGGGGATGGCAGCGCAATTCAGTTTTACGAATGGGCGCCCACAGCGTGGACTTACATTATGAATGGCGCGGGAGATCAGTTCCTTGCCTGTTCCGGTTTCTCCCAGAACCAGCACGGTCGTATCGGTGGGCGCAACTCGCTCCACCTCTGCGAGCGCGTATTCCAGAGAAGGGCTATCGCCGATGATCTGTTCAAATCTGCGCTCTCCACTATCCTGTTCACTTAACGGTATTCTGTTCGCATATTCCACAGATGACCCCACACATGGAATTCCTGCTACTAACGGAGAAGTTTAACGATCCAGTGCTGATCGCACGCTGTCGAGCAGCGCTTCGTCGTCGAAAGGTTTGATCAGAAACTCCACTGCCCCTCCCCGCAGGGCTTGCATTCGCACTTTCTCGTCACCGTGCGCCGTGATGAAGATTGTGGGGATTTTATAATGATCTTCGTTCAGTCTTGATTGGAGTTCCAGACCTGACATTCCCGGCATACGGATGTCCGTGATCAGGCACCCGGTGTTTTGCGGTTGACCAGAATCCAGAAATGCTTCTGCTGATGCAAAAGCCAGTGTTGGAAGGCCCGCGGTCATGATCAAGGCCTCCAAAGCTTCCCGAACCGAATCGTCGTCATCTACGATCGCAACCACTTTGCCTTCTTTCACGGCTGTCATGCTGCCTAACAATAGCCCCGGCCCCGAAAAAGAAGCAATTATGCTTTGGTATAACCGAGGAAAAAAATTGGCCTGGAGGGGGGTATTTGGTGAGACGAGCACAAAGTTCGTGCATCAGACTACACGGGAATGCCGCTGAGATCGGGAACCGTCACGACGAGCGGAAACGCTCGAGCTTTTCCGCCATCTTGACCAGATCTGCCAGAGATCCAGCCTGCATCTTTTGCATTACGCGGCCGCGATGAACCTTGACCGTGATTTCGCGTGTCCCCAGTTCCGAAGCAATTTCCTTATTGAGCATTCCGGAAACTACGAGCTTCATTACTTCTCGCTCACGCGGGGTCAGCGTGTCGCTCCGCTTCTGTAGAACAGAGATCTCCGCATGCTCTTGGCGGCTGGCCAAATCGCAAGCCAGCGCCTGTTGAACCGCGTCCAGCAGCGCCTGATCTCCAAAAGGTTTGGTCAGAAACTCTACCGCTCCCAACTTCATCGCCTTCACTGACATCGGGATATCCCCGTGTCCGGTAACAAAAACGATAGGAGTCTTGCGGCCCGCATTTCGCAGTTCCTGTTGAAAATCGATGCCGCTTATTCCAGGAAGACTTACGTCGAGTATCAGGCAACTTGGACCATCCGACGGCTCTCTTTGCAGATACGATTCCGCCGTCTCGAAACATTCTGATCGCAAGCCCGCCGACTTCAGTAAATCCTGCACCGATTCACGAATGCTGATATCGTCATCGATGATGTAGACAGTCGGGTTTCTCGCGAACTCCATCTACCGTCCTCTTCGGAATGCTCTCACTTCGCGGGGCAGGGCGGCGAATTGTCAATGCCGACCTCGGCTCATTGCTCTTGCTTCGGAACGGTCGCACCTCTCGGTTGCCGCAGGGCCAGCTTCGTGGGACCTCCGGAGGCCCACAACCTCTCTGATTCTCCGAACTGAATCATAACTCAAATATGAAGTTTTGAAGGTCTGTGAGCCTAGCCCCGTCCATCAGCGTACCAGCCACAACACACACGTCAACAACATGGCTGTCATCACAATCACTGATGTCCACAGTAGCCCGCCCCCGACGACTTTCGCGAGTGCCGTCCAGTTCTCTGCCAAACCCGACTGCAGCGCGCACAACGCAATGAGTTCCCTCTCCGCCACTTCGCGGCTGCCATAGGGTCCACGCCTCTCCTCACCGCTACAGGCGAACCACCCCAGGCCAGGCACCGTATAAACCCCAAATGGGATCCCCAATTGCTCATCTGCGGCCGCCAAAACTCCGGCAAAGTCAGCCATGGATTCCTCCTCGCATGCTCGCACTCATCGCGTGAACAGGTTTTTTGCGCTGGCCAAAGACTTCCGCCACACTACGCATGCATGCAAGTCTCCAAATTCCGCTTCGGCCTAAGTGGTCGTTCTACGCAAACCGGCGAAACACCTCCCGAAGAGAGGTGTCCAACTCGTGACACTGTGTCGCCATATCGACGGATATCGGGATCGGGCGCGGAACTAAGTTAGGAATAGACGACGGACAAGGCGTCGCTTGACCGTCATTTCTCGGCAGCTTTGCCTATGGATTCTGAAGTAAGCTTCTCTTTTATGCGCCGTGGCTTCATCTTGCCCGGAAGCGATTCATATCCGCGGTTCTTGGGTCTGAAGGTCGCGGTCCCGAACTCCAACAAGGTAGAGCAGTCCATCCAGTCCGAGGGATGAAATGGATTGGTCGACATTCTGGCGAACTACGGGCTTAGCGCGATAGGCAATACCCATACCTGCTAGGCTGAGCATCGGAATGTCATTGGCGCCGTCGCCGACCGCGACAACCTGTTCAAGCGAAATTCCCTCCGCGCGAGCGATCTCTGCCAACAGTTCAGCTTTGCGCGTTCCGTTGATGATGGGAGGAATCACCCGGCCGGTAACAACGCCATCTGCAATTTCCAGCTCATTGGCGTGAACAGTGTCAATGCCAAGACGCTTCTGCAGCGAGCGGGCAAAAAAAGTAAAGCCGCCGGAGAGGATGGCCGTCTTGTAACCCAATAGCCGCAATGTCTGCACCAGCCGCTCGGCGCCTTCAGCAAGCGGAATCATCTCAAGCAGGCGATGAACGCGTTCAGCGGAAAGTCCCTTGAGAAGCGCTACGCGTCTCGTAAAGCTCTCGTCGAATCCCAGTTCCCCGCGCATCGCCGCTTCAGTGATCCGGACAACGCGATCGCCAACTCCAGCCATCTTTGCAAGTTCATCGATCACTTCACCCTGGATGAGCGTCGAATCCATATCGAATGCAAACAAACGACGATTGCGGCGGAAAATACTTTCGCGCTGAAATGCAATATCGATCGAGAGTTCTTGTGCGGTCGCCAGAAACTCCGCGCGCATCGAGAGTTCGCGCGATGAGTCTCCGCTGACAGCCAACTCCACACATGCGTTCGCTGCCTCGATTTCTGGTGTGAGCTGCCCCGAGAGGCGATCGATTCGATCGATGTTCATTCCGTGGGCGGAAATGATGGCGCTCACGCGCGCCAGTTGTTCGGCAGTGATCGAACGCCCAAGAACGGTAATGATGAAATGATCGTGGTGAAGGCCGTGCACCCAGTGTTTGACCGCATCCTTGGGAATCACTGTGAAGCGCGCCTGGAGCCCAAGCTCATGCGCTCGGTTCAGCAGCTCTGACTTGAGCGAGGTCAAGCTGCTTCCTGCAGGTACCTCGAGCAGCATCCCGAGAGCAAGGTTTTCATGGACCACTGCCTGCCCAATGTCGAGAACACTCAAGTTGCTCTTTGCAAGGATCCCGGTGATTGAGGCCGTGAGCCCGGGCGCATCGGGCCCAGAGAAGTGGATCAGAACGGTCTTGGGGATTGTTTCTGATGGCATGCCTAAGTCCCAATATACTGGACCAATTCAGACTCGCGTCCGGTATGCGAGATTCCCCCATGGGTCTCGACTACTGCGAGTGTCATTCCATCACGCCCCCAACATTTCTCTACGCCGATGAGCGGCAATCGCCCGATCGGTAACAGGCGATAAGATGTAGCTCAACCGCCTATGTCTACAAATGAATGAACCCGGCCCGGATCAGCGCGAGCGATCCGGCCGCGACAATAATCCAGAGGGCAATTCCTTGGATAAGCGGTCGAACTCCGACTTCGCGGAGAGTCTTCATGGAGAGCCCAGTTCCAATCAGGTAGAGCGTTACGGTTAAGCCGGTGACGCCTAGATGCTTGAGCGCTGGATACCATCTCTGCAATTGGTGAATGTAGCTATTGGCAACGGCCGCGAGGCAGAAGAAAAGAATGAACCACGGCCAATGGATGCGCGCCTTGCTCCTTTTGGCCATTGCAGTTCCCACCGAAAGTGGCACGATCCACAACGCTCTGGCCAACTTGACGGTTGTGCCTACAGCAAGAGCTACCGCACCAAATTTTGCCGTTGCGCCCACAACGGAGCTTGTGTCGTGAATGGCAAGCGCCGACCAGAGGCCGAACTGGGTCTGCGTCATGTGAAGCAACGTCCCGATCACTGGAAACGTAAGCAGCGCCACCGAGTTCAGCACAAACACCGTCCCCAGCGATACGCCAATCTCTTCCGCCGTCGCGTTGCTGATGGGCGCAATGGCCGCAATCGCGCTGCCCCCACAGACAGCCGTTCCTGTTGAGATCAGAAATGAGATCCCTCTTTCGACTCGCAGAAGTTTTCCCAATCCCCAACCAAGCAGCAGTGCGATGCTGATGCTGGCAGCGGTATAGACAAACCCGGAGCGGCCCGCTTGAAGAACCTGCCCTAAATCCATACCAAATCCTAGACCAACAACTGACAATTGCAGTAGTATCCGGGATAGATTCTTCGATTCGACATGAAATGGATGAACAAAAGAGAATCCGTAGATCAAGCCTCCAGCCAATGCGATGGGAGGCGAAACCAGGCCGCTGGCTGCAATGATCAATCCGATGAAGAATACATTCTTGGACACACATCCAGTCTTCTCGAAGAATGTCTCGGTGTCCAAGCAGAAGTACTCATGTCCTATTTGCGAATCTTATGAGCTCTCGCCAATTATGATCGTTTTACCCTCATCGCAGTCCTTTGCTCGCCCGCACGTGCAATCAGAAACCTGCGGAATTCGATGGCAAGCCCCTGCAGCTCCGGGCCTGCGGCACATGCGACGAGAAACTGCCGCGCAATTCTCAATCCTTCGACCTCGACAATTTTGAAACTGTTATTGAGCCGTAGGTCCTTCGCAATCGCCCAACGCGAGACGAACCCTATCCCCAGTCCCGCTTCTACAGCGGATTTGATCGCCTCGGTCGAATCAAGCTCCATCACGATCTGCAACGAACTCCTCTTGACGCCTTGCCGCTCAAGTGCCATTTCAACAACATGCCGCGTTCCTGACCCGCGCTCCCGCATGAGCAGCGGAACAGAGGAAATCGCCGCACACGGAACCGAGTTGAGTTCCGCCCACTCATGGGCTGTGGACACAATCAGCACCAGTTCGTCTTCAAGAAACGGTTCCGTCTTCACCTCGCGGTTTCGTGCCGGCCCCTCGATGAACCCCAACGAGATCTTCTGTTTCCCCAGCGCCTCCACAATGTGCTCCGTGTTACCGCTGATCAGAGTCGGATGAACGCGCGGATTCTCTCGCCGAAATTCTCCCAGCAGCCGAGGCAACACGTACTGTGCAATCGTCGTGGAAGCGCCCAGCGCCAGTTGCCCAACGTGTTCTCCGCTCAAGGCCGCAATATCGCGCTCGGCCTCTTCCAGAAGCGCTTTTACCTGTTCACCATAGTGCAGAAGCGTCTTTCCAGCAGCCGTCAGTGTGATGTGAGTTCCCGCCCGATCGAAGAGCTGAACGCCAAGATCCTCCTCCAACGCCTTGATCTGGAGACTCACGGCAGGTTGCGTTAGGTACAGCTCTTCTGCAGCCTTGCGGAAGCTAAGTTGTTCCGCGACTGCCCGAAAGACCACGAGACGGAAATTCTCAAGGCTTGCCATTTGATGATTACAGCGGGTTCTACAATCACTTTACCGCGACAGCCGGTGCCAAGTGAATTTTTCCTCAAAGAGAGGTCACCTCGTACGACGGCAGTGAGCGCACGTGGATTGTGAAACCGGCCGAGGACAACGGCAAGTGCTGCCTCCGGTCCTCTAGGATCCAGCGTGGCGATGCCGGCTAGCGCCTCCGAAGATCAATGCGGTCTTTGCCAGAGAGACGGGCATCAATGCTCCATGCGCAAGGTCCAACTATCTATGGTTCCTCTTTGAAGCTACGGAGGCTTAGACTACCGCACTGGACGTTTTTTGACCCAATGGATCGTGTCAACTACCTCCGGCATCCAACCCTTGTGGGCTGGTGGATTGTAGTCCCGTCGTAGACCTAGCTTAAGATACTCTCTCGAGAGATTGAGTCGCCGACTTCTTTCGTTTGAGCATCGGCGCGAAGCCACTCGGGCAGCCTCGGGATAGAACATGACGAATGAGATGGCAACATGCGGTAGTGCATTAATCCCGCATCCTTGCGCTTTATCCCGCTCGACGAGCCGGAGGGCAAAGGCTCCAGCTAATTTCTAGTACAATTCGAGTCCCAACAAGGAGTGTAGTGAAATGGAAGAATCAAACGAAAAAGCCATCCTCGCTGGTGGCTGCTTCTGGGGTATGCAAGACTTGCTCCGTCGCTATCCCGGCGTCGTCTCCACGCGCGTTGGATACACCGGCGGCAGTGTGACGAACGCCACTTACCGTAACCACGCGGGTCACGCCGAAGCGATCGAAATCGTATTCGATCCTAGGAAACTGAGCTATCGAAAGGTCCTGGAGTACTTCTTTCAGCTCCATGATCCAACTACCTTAAACCGGCAGGGTAACGACATTGGAACCAGCTACCGTTCGGCCATTTTCTATACGACGGATGAACAAAGGCGAATCGCCGAGGAGACGATCGCCGACGTCAACGCTTCTGGACTCTGGCCCGGTATGGTTACCACCGAAGTGAAGCCCGCGGGCGCTTTTTGGAACGCCGAGCCAGAGCATCAGGACTATTTGGAGCGCTATCCGAACGGTTACACCTGCCACTACATCAGGCCCAACTGGGTCCTGCCGAATCGCGCCACCTCCGAAACTCCTACACCCGACGCTGCCTCAGAACGCGTGCGCGGCGTCCGATAGCGATTGAATGGCACATTATGAAGTGTCGCTATGAGGATGCAAGCGCTACGGCAGGCGAACGGGCGGCAACCGAAGAATGAATGTCGTTCGCTGCGTTGAATCCTGAGCGGACATCGTCGTCTCAACTAATCCTTCGCCGGCGAATCGTCGGTAGCCGCCGACTTGATCCACATCCGCGGCTTCAACGAACTCAACTGAAATTGGAACATCGGGAATTCGTCCTCCAAACCAATGCGGGTCGTCGCGTTGCGCCCAGGTGACAAGTGCGAGCACGGCGCCGTGAGGATACTTCGGACCAGAGTTATCCGTAGCCCCGGCCTCCCTGAAATGAACTGCTGAAATCGCCGCATCATCTCCATACAGCGTCGAAATAGTCCGCCTTCGCCGATCGACAAACATGGTGATTGCATTCCAGCCGAGTGGCTGGTGCGGAAGTCCCGTGGGAAGCGCGGCTGCTCTGGCGTTTACGATTTCCGCTCCTTTTGCATTGGCTGATGTCATCGGGAGCGTATAAACATAGTCGTTCCCCGCTACAGGCAAATGGCATCCAGTGCATTCGACAGTAAACCTTGAATAATTGCCGTATGGTTTAAGATCCAGACCGCGCCAGCGTCCCCATCCCCATCCATCTGTCGACTTGTAACGGTTTGCATCCTTCACCATCAATTCCACCTGGATGAACTTACCCGGAGTCACCAGACCATCCGCGCCGAGTTCCTGCTGCCACGCAATTTTGGCAAACCGTGCGCCATCGGGCCAAGGGGACATCGCTCCCTCTCGCGCTGCCCGTACTGCGATGTCGTTGCCGAGAATGAAGCGAAACGTATTGTTGTCCCCGCGATCTGTTGTGCTGAGCAGCTTCCACCCTTCAAAGAGAGGATCGAACGCGAGGCCATTCCACTCCGGTTGCACCGAATCCAGAGATATCGCGGACGCAACACTCGCCTTCGCTCCAGGGTTTGGCTCCGCGTTTCCACTGTCTGAAGAGTTACTCAAAGGGGGTGCTACACTCCATGGAGCCAGATAAGTTTTCAGTGTCTGCAGCTCTACATCCGTGACTCTCGCTTCAGGATGCAGTTGGACAAACTGCGGCAGGGGCATCGCGCCCAGCTGGATCATATTCGCCACCTCAAAGAGTGCACCCTTCTGCACCGCGGCCGGCTTCAATCCGAGCGTCGAAAAGTTCAAGTGCTGGCGTGCGGTTAGGATGTCGTACCTCACCAGCCAATACGCAGGCACTATCTCATCGAACCACGAAAGCCTGCGCTCATCCGAGTGGCAGTTGTAACAGTCCTTCTCCAATATGCGTTTGACCTCAGCGGGTGCCTGCACCTCGGCGGCAGCTGGCCTCGCCGGAATCTTAGGCCGGATGAGCTGGATAGCGCAGAATACAATAATCGCCGCCGCAACACCTCTAGACAATAACCTCATCAAGCCCCTCCAAATCGGCCGTAGCCAATGACCGCCCTGATGCAATTCAAATCCGCATCCCCACATCTGTGCAAATGAAAAACCACCGCACTAGATTGGATCGCCCCGCATCTACAACTCATCCTGCATGCAATCGCTGTAAGCTACATCGCGGCCCGGCTCCGGCACGAAACCTGAATAGGAGTGGTTAGGCGTCCGACTTTCGCCTCTCGTACTTACCTGATAGGGACTGGTCTTTCTGGCTATCTGCGCCCCATGCGATAGTCAATGTAAAGGATGTGAGCTTTGATTTGGTCGCCCGCTCTGTACTGCCGAAGTTGAGCCATTTTCAGCGTCTGGAGAATCACGCCGGGTTGCCATCGCTCCATTCAACAAGTGAAGGCAGGGTTGCTTCCAAATTGGAAGCCCAGAGTTCGACCCTTTCCGCTTCCCGTCGAGCAAACTCCAGAGCAATCTGAGGTCGCAGGTTCTTCAATTTGATCCTCTCCAACTTGATTGCGCGCAGCGGCCGCAGTGTGCCAATATCCTTCATGTGCGGAGATCGTGCAGCAAAAATCACGGGGGTACGCCCGTAGTAGTGCAAATCCTTGATCATCCCTGTCACAACACGCGAGGGCGCGTCGAGATGGTCGAGAACCATCAGAAAAGAATGAGTATCGAGCGCTCTGTGGATGACCCCTTTCAAGGAGGATGTGGACAGTGCAGAGAGATTTCCTGGAGCTTTGATTCCGTCGTCAGAATCATACAACACCTGGAGTAATTTGAGAGCGAATTCGCGTGGCGATCGCATCTGGCCGACGTACAGCGCGTGAGCTTGATTTTCAACAAAGGCGCGTAGCAAACGTGACTTGCCTACGCCCTCGGGTCCGAATACCAGCAGTGATTTGCGGATCCCGACCTGTTTCCGAAGGCGGTCCAATTCTTCCTGGTGCTCAACACACCTCAGATACTCAATGGTCGGCTCGTGTTAGGCAGAAGATGAAGGCATCGGTTCGGGCTCTCTCACTTGGTCGAACGGAACTAGACGAGTGCCGAAACATCCCGTTCCAATCGTGTGAGCCGTTCAATTGCCAACTGTATGGCGGGAGCTCCTTCTTCTTTGACTCTTCGCGCCCGGTCAAGCGCCTGTTCCGCGATCCGGCTGACTTCATGCCGTAGCTTGCGAATCTCGACCTCCAGTCGGTTCCTGCTTTCCTGAACGCGATCGAGCACATCGTTTTGTACTCGCGAACTGTTGACTTCCAAAAGATGCAGCAGGAATTCTCGAGCATCGCTCGTGATTAGTTTGCGCCCACCCACAAGCGGCAAAAAGATGTCGGCGATCCAGCGCAACGGTGATGGCGGTTGCGCAGTTCCGATAAATTCCTCGAAAATAAACCTGGAACGCACACGAAAGCCTTTCTCTGGGTCAAGCGCATGTGGCATCCGCGTCAATTCGCTCAGGCCGGCGTCCGACAGCTTCTTCAGAAAGCTATTTCCCATCTCCGCAAATCGAGTTGCCACGGCGCGATAATGGCGCTCGCCCTCTTCCTGCTCAAGTTTTATCCAAGGCATAACCTTGCGGCGCGCGATCTCCTGAGCGTGACGCATCAGTCGGCGCCGATAGTGCGGGCCAAAGCCGAGGAATAGGGACGGGAGCGCCTCATCAAATTCTGTTTCAGATTCCGCCCACGCGGAATGAACAAACCTCTTATGCCGTTCAACTAAGTGGTCTGAAATTCTCTGTAGCTCTGCCATAAAAAGATCATCCAGCTCGCGCATCGAGCGCTCGGCCTTGTCGATGGTTTCCTTCATGAGCTCGATGCGTCGCTCGGATTCTTCGATTGGCCGCTGAAGGGCGTCACAGTCCTCACTGATAATGACTAGCAGTTGTTCGCTCAGGCGCTGGAGACCCCGATCGCAAGCGGCGCGAACGAGACTTGTGCCCGAGTCTTCGACGAGATGGTCCAAACTTGCCAGCAGTTTTTCCCAATCCCGCAGCGGACCGCAGCCTTCCATCCGTTCGGCCGCACTCACCTCAAGTACCTCGCCCATCGGACGATGCAGCCGCTTTCCCAGGACCTCGCGCGTGAACTCAGCCGCTGCGGTACGCTCCGGATCGCTGGTGCGATCGGCCTTATTGATAATCAGAATCAAGTCCTGAACCTGCTTGCCGATCGTCTCCACCAGCGTCAACTCTTCACCCGCAATTGGCGGATCGGCTCCGACCACAACCAATGCTGCATCAATATGCGGAATGAAAGCCTGTGTGGTTGCCGTATTCCCAGTAAAGACCGAACCCAGACCCGGCGTATCCACAAAACACATTCCGGAGGACAACAAAAGGCTGGGCACGAATACTTCCGCGCCTTCCACTTCCTTTTTGTTTTCTGGATTCAGTTCTTCTGTAACGTATTCCTTCAAGTCGGTCATCTCAACGTCCCGCCAAGCCCCACCCCGCATCCGAACACGCGCGTGAGGTTCATCGCCAAACCGAATCACAGTAGGCACCGCCGTGACCGGAACAAACCCGGTGGGAACAACTTCATAACCGACCAATGCATTAAGCAGGGTGGACTTGCCTCGCTTGAACTGACCGACACAGGCCACGTAGAAACGTCCTTCAGAAACCCGCGCTGCGAGTTCACGAGCTTCCTCGGCAACAGGTTCAGCCCCAAGTTCATGGGCCAATCTGCCGAGCCGCAACAGGCGGGAGTCACCGTCCACTGATACGGGTGGCTCGGTGGAAATGCTGCCGTAATCTTGCACGGTCGAACTGCCCTTGCAATCCTGCATCGCGGAGTAAGCCACCATCTCTGTCTGTGCCCTGTTAGGCTCTCGCCGGTTCGTTAGTTGAAGCCCGTGAGTACCGAATAACCTCGACACGAGAGATGGCGATGAGACCTTCCTCAACCATGACATCGAGATGGGGAATCAGCTTTTCGATCTGCTCCTCACGGTCGATGATGGTCAGCATAATCGGTGCATCTTTGGAAAACTTCCAATGACTGCTATGGTGAATTCTGGTGCTCGCCCCATATCCTTCAATCCCTCGATACACGGTGGCGCCAGCCATCCCTAGTTCCATGCATTTAGCCACAATTGCTTCATGCAGAGGTTTGCCCTGCCACTTGTCATCCTCGCCGAAATGAATGCGTAACATCCGCGCGTGAAATTGGTCTTTCATGGTTCAGCCTCCGTTCTCGCAGCAATCTTTCGCGCCTGCGCCTATGACGGATCAATGTCCAGTGCGCGATACAGCGATCCGCTTTCCAGTATTCAACACACATCCTCCCTCAGGGATGTAACCCGCGCTGCGAGACAAGAAATTCGGCGGCGCGCCCAAGTACTCCCCAGCCGGCTCTGTCTCGTTCTGGCTCATCGCGCATATGGTGTAGTTCTTCCGCTATCTGTTGGCGATAGTTCTCAATGATGCCGTCAACTCGAGCAGCAGGCACCGGCGGGATCTGCTGGCGCAGTTTGGTCCCGTGCGGAATGCACAGTACAGCGGAACTGCGCAGCCAATGAGACACATCTGTTTGAGACAGACAGCTCACGAACTCAAGTATACGTAGATCCTCCTGCGCAAGCACCTCACCGCAAATGTCACATTCTGCTTTCGAGAGGAAATCCGGCTCATCGACCAGCTTGATGAACACTTGCGCTGCCGCTGGAACATCTTGAACAGCAGCCAGACCCCAGGTGTGAAAGTTGCACAGACGGTGAATGCTCCCCTTTAGATGATTCTGCAGGCAAGCTGCTTGATATTCCTTCAGAAAGCGACAGAATCGGCATCCGGATTCCTGCAGTACCTGCAGTATTGAATCGTACAGAACCAGTTTTCTATGTGTCCTCATGAAACAATCTCCGCAAGAACAGCGCCACCCCAAACAGCGATCAAGCCAAGAATGACGCTGCTGACTGCATACAGAGCGGCCACTAGAAAAGCACCGTTTCGAATCGTGGAAACAGTCTCCCACTCATACGTCGAAAAGGTACTGTACGCGCCTATAAAACCAACTGGCACCAGGTACCTCCAGGCGGGATTAACATCCGCGCGTTTTCCCAGGAACGAAAGCGAGAAACCGATGGCCGCGCAAGCCGTAATATTGATGACGAACGTCCCGTAAGGGAATCTTGTTCCCATCCGATTGGCAATCGTAGAGCCTACCCAATACCTCGTCATTGAACCAAGTGCTCCGCCGAACGCGATAAGAAAATACCTCTGCAACCCTACCCCTTCTTCCCAGTTCCTTCGTGTTCATTGGCTCGTGCATATTGATCTAAGCCCAATTCCTCGCGGATATTGTGGCTTATGTTGTGTACCAGAGAGCGAAGCTCATTGACGACCTCATTCAAGCCGCCGATCACGTCCTCGGGGACGGCGCCACAGCCCCGCATGTGGCATGGTCTCAGTTCCTCAACAGCAATATCCACAAAGCCAAGGTCTGTCATCACCGATCGTGACACCGGAAGCTCTGCCGGCTCAGGCTTCAGGTGCTGCCAGTCGAGTGCTTTCAGCAGTTGAGCGCGGAGACGGCGAATATGATCCTCAATCTCACGCACCTGTGCAGGAGAGACATTCACCAAGTAGTGCGGAAAAGGAGACTTTGATTCCGGCGAATGAAGAGCATGCTGAATATCGCACAGTAATCCGTCAATGTATTTGCAGGTAGCGCTCAGGCGCCGCCCCTGCACAGTATTCAGTTCCCCAAGGACTCGCGTGTTCGTGATCCCGGAGACGGGTTCGTGCATGACTCCTCCAAGTGTTGTTCAGTTTCGATGAGTCATCAGCTCTGTTGAGCGATTCTCAGATAGACTCCAACACCTACAGTTCCCTGCTCTGCCTTACGATCGTTCTGAACCTCACTGCTCGCGTGTTTCGAAATACTCATCACCTTCTTTCCAGATCAATGAACGATCATCACCGGGCAGTGCGCATACCTAAGAACGCGCTCTGAATTCGAGCCCAGCATCCAGCGATGAAGAATCGTGTGGCTGCGTTTGCCCATGACGATTAGACTCGCCTGGATAGTGTCCGCCTTGTGAATGATCTGTTCCGCCGGATGCCCGAGGATAACATCTGTTTCGAGTTCGATATCTTTCTGTTTCGCTCGTTCACGCAATGAAACAAAATACTTCTCATAGCGCTCTTGCCCGTCTTCAAACACCGCGTGGAACTCCGCACTCTCTGCAGGTTCGGGCGGCCGAATGACCGAGAGGATGAAGAGCTTGGCCTTCATATCTCCCGCCATCGACAACGCAACATCCAAAGCATGCTCTGCGTGCGGAGACGCATCGAACGCAACCAGTATCCTTTGAATTCCAACAAACACTGGGCTTCCCATAGCGATCACCTAACCTTCTTCTGCGGGAACTGGCCGCATAACTTCCTTCTCTGCTTTCTTTCGTGCTTGCGATTGGGGAAGAAGATGCCGGGGAAGAAAGAACGAGTTCGCAATCATGGTCGGAATCACTGCGCTCGCAATAACTGTGCCGACGATGTAGGAGTACTGTGCCTGCGTGACGATCTGATGGTTGAGGCCAAACAAGGCAGAAATCGTGCCGAAGGTGAGGCCAGTCGACATCATAAGCGTGTAGTAAGCTCCGGCTTTACCGTCATACTTGTGAACCCTGACCGCCGGATACACAGCAACCGCCTTGAACAGCGACTTCGCCCCAAACAGAACGAGCAGCGTCATAGGTGCAGCCATTAGTGCAGGGACAGAAACAAACGATCCAGCGCGGATGAAGTAGAACGGCGTAAGCAGTCCAAAAGTGAGAGTCCGAAGGCGACGAATCAACGAATGGTCTTTCCCGACCGTTCCCGCTAGAACCATGCCGATCATATACGCCGGAAGAACCGCTTCGCTTCCAGCCCACACAGCGAGCCCGCCCATGGCAAAAAGGAAGAAGAGTAAATACTTGGCTTCAAATTCGGAGACCCGCCCGCCATATTTCTTGAAGAACCACGGCGTGAGAAATGGCAGGACTACAAACACGACGATGGAAACCACTACAAAGATCAGCGTCTTGATGGTGAATGGCGAAAAAATCAGCCCCAGTGCAATCACGGTTCCAAGATCGTTGATAAAGCAGGCAGCGAGAATCGCTTTGCCATATTCGGTCACGTTGAATCCAAGCTCCAGCATGACCGCGTACACCACGGCCACTGAAGTCGTCGAAAGTGCGACACCGCAAAGCCAACTGGGCATGACGGCCCAATGCAGCACGTAGTGCACGACCGCCGTGCAACCGAGAAAAGGGCCAAAGAACCCCGCGAGACCAATGACCGACGCTTCAAGCCACTTGGTTTTAAATATTGCGGGGTCAAGTTCCGCACCGGCAAGAAACGTCAGGACGATTGCACCGGTTCCCGCTAGGAAAGTGATCCATTGGGTGTTCCCGGCCAGGCTGCCCTGCGCAAAACCAAAGAGCCCGGTAAGAAACACTCCAATGACCAGTTGGGCCACTGTCCCCACCACAATTTCAGAAAGTGCCGTCGAAATCTTGAGCCGGATTGCCAACAGCGTTGCCGCCAGAGCCAGACCCACCCAGAGCGCGCAAAGAGCCCAAGTGTTTGCCATGAGCACAAACTCCTAATTGTCGTTCAGGGGACTCGGCCGGGACACAACTCCGCAACAGGATTCCCTGTCAGGAGTTATCATCTGTCCGGCCTATTGGAATGGACAGCGGTTAAGGGTGAACTCCTTCACCACAACCAACGACTCAGTAGAAACCCGTTCTGCTCCAATGTCAAGGTACCGAGCACTGTGCGCTATTCCAGCGGCTACAGTTGACCACCCTGTGCGAATGCGTGGACGCAAAAATCCCCGGCGCTATAACCCCCGGGCGGTTTCCCCGTCTATTATTAGAAGCGGATCAGATACTAGTTCGCCGCGAACGTGTCTTTTCCGTCCCGGCGCTCTCGCAAGAGGGCACGTAAAAGGGGTTGAGCCCGGCGCAGATTCCTGCTTCGGTCGTGCCGTCCGGGAAACAGTGTACGGAGCTTCCATGTCCTCTCGTAATCAGGAGGAATCATGATGTTCAAGCCTTTGCCCTTCCTCATTCTTCCCACTTTGTTGACCACGCTCCTGGTGGGTTGCGGTTCCAGTTCAAATGGAATCGGCACATGCAACTGCCCAGTCGCTCCGCAGGGAACTGTCTCGCTCTCTATGACCGACGATCCGCCAGCCGGCGTATCTGTGCTTTTCTTTCAGGTCACCCTGTCCAACGCCACGTTGACGCCAGCCACCGGCTCCGCGGTCTCGCTCCTCTTCAACAATTCGCCCATCCAGATTGATGTGACACAACTGCAGGCAATCTCCGCGTTCCTCAACACAGCCCGGGTCGCGGCGGGAACCTATAACAGCCTGAATCTGACCTTTTCCAATCCGCAACTGGTCATCTACAACCAGTCGGATTCCTCAATCGCGAGCACCTGCGCCGTGGGTAGTGTCTGCCAACTCACACCCACGTTCAGTAACAACTCATCCTCGCTCTCCTTCACGTCATCCCCTTTTCCTGTCACGGTTAGCACTACGTCCCCGCTGGGCTTTGTGATCGATTTCCATCTCAACACTGTGATCCAGTCCGACCTTTCAGTGAATCTCAGCGCCGCCAACGGCGTCACTGTCTCGGAGCTTCCGTCGACTCCTACGCCCCCGCAATACGGTTTTGTCACCGGCACAGTGACAGACGTAGTCCCCAGTAACGGCGAAATCGAGATGGCGTCTCCCTGGGGGGCTTTCTACCTTCAGGCCACCACCAGCACAACGTTTAACAACTTCCCGTCGAGTGCCTGCACAACACCGAGCATTCAATGTGTTGCTCAGGGCCAGGTGATCCAGGCGTTGATCTCCGGTTATACAAGCGGCGGTCTCTTGACCGTGAGCCAGGTGACCTATGTGCAAGCCGCGAGCGCCCAAACGGTTCAAGGAACCATCATCCAGGTGATCCCGTCAACCACCAATATCGCTGGCGCACCTCCCATGGGGTTCGCGATGATCCTGCACTCGAATCCAATCAGCGCCACGGGCTTTCCTCTGGGAGCCATGACCGAAGTCAGCCTTCCCAGCAATGCGACTTACTCTATCGATGCCGGTGGATTCACCATGCCTCCTGGGCTGAGCTTCACTTCCGGAAACAATCTGACCGTCGGACAAAATGTAACGGTGACCGTGCAGCCCGGATCGCTGAACAACCAAGGATCAAATGGACCGTGGATATTCGGACCTTCAGGATCAATCTCCTTCATCGCTTCGGCTGTCGAGCTTGAGCCAAGCCAGATGACCGGTTTAATAGCTGCGATGGATTCAAACGCAACCAGCTTTACACTAAGCGTTGCCGGCCCGTTCTTCGCACCCTGGCCGTTGCCTTCGGCGATATCGTCGTACAACGTCCTCACAACGAGTCAAACCACCTACACGGGATTCAACCAGGACAACTTCGGTGGGCTCGCAATCAATGATTTCGTGTCAGTGAACGGTTGGCTCTTTCCGCCTGCGATCAACGGTGGGGCGCCGACCATCGCGGCGCAATCAGTAATGCTGCGGTCGAACCAGTCGTTTTAATCGATACCCAGTCACCTACGCATATCGAACTGCGCCGCTTCCGCAGCAGCACGTTGCGGCAGCGAAGGATTCGGTGCCACCCGAACGCCGTGCGCCGACTCAACGTAGGATGAGCACGAACCGCCAAATCGAATCTGTCCTTGGGCGTCCCAAATCGAAAAAAACGGCTGGAGATGCGTTGGCCCTTTGGGATTGCGCAGAAGCATAACGCAGTCATGACCGCAACCCCGACGATGTATAGCGGCAGGGCACTGATTTGCAGTCCGGTTGCGACGCGGCCCTTCATAATGCTGATTCACCAAGACAGACATGCCTGTCTTCCTTAAGATGAGTATAGACAGACTCGTCTGTCCTCCGTCAGGGTGAATCGGATGAAAACAAAAAAACAATCCGATCCGCGAGAGAGAATTCCAGCCGTAGCCGACCGGCTCTTTGATAGAGAGGAGCGTTCGGGTCTCGGCCATCGGGGCCACTGGCGAAGTGACTAGATACGCTTCAACACGAAAGACGCTGTCACCGGCCCCCGCGGGGCGCAGCAAACACTAACTGCAGGTTGCGTTGGTTGACCTGATCGACACTTGTGCAAGCCTGCTCTTGCCTGCCGCGCCGCACTCAAGTTGCTCGTAACCTTTTCTGCAGCGGGCGATCTTAGCTAGTGTCGGTTATTCGCGGGCCACTTTGGCGGCGTCTGCATACGACGTGAATCACGGGCTCGCTCTTGAATCTTGAAAAGCTGGAGAAAGGGCGTGCAAAGAATATGACACAGAGCATGTGGCGGACAGCGCGGGTTGACGACAATGATTGCATCGCCGAGATGTGCCATGGTCTGTACGTTGAGGACCCCGGGCCGTCGCCGATTCCACCGGAGAATATCCTCAATACTCTAGCGACCTTCCGTCGAAATCCGGATTGCGGTCGAGCCGTCGTTCTGGATATCGAAGGGAAAGCATCGGGCTACGCTCTGCTCATTGCGTTTTGGTCGAATGAACTCGGCGGTGAGATTTGGGAGGTCGATGAGTTGTTTATCGTCCCACGGCATCGAAACCAAGGCCACGGCAGCGCGCTGTTTGCGGCCATCGCGCAAGGCGATTTGCGCCCTGACGGAATCGTAGCCATTGCGCTGGGGATTACGCGAAACAACGTGGCTGCTCGACGATTGTACGAACGGCTAGGCTTTGAGGAAGTTGGCATCGCGATGATTCGCCCTCTGCGGTAGAGCCTACCATCGAGCGAGATGTCGTAAGCATTTCTGATTCATAACTCAGCGTTTCACTTCAAACCCGGGCTCATTTGCAGTGCAAATCGTGCCGTTGCAGAGAACTCCTTCGGATACTCTTTCGCCAACGTCCTCGGATTCGGCACCAATCCAGATCCAGCGACCGTCACGTTTTTCAAAAACATCGGTGGTGACCCGAGCTTTGCGAGTGACCCTTCCATCGAGCGTTCGGGCTACCGTAATGTTGTACTTCGCAATGCCGGTCGAGCCAAAGATACGGATAATCGAGGGCTTGAAGTCGAAAGAAGGTGCGACGACCGCCTTGGATTCGAGCCTGGACTTAAGCGGCGAGAGGATCTGCTGCTTAGAGCCGATGCCCCCGGCGGCATGATCGTAGAAATAAAACTCATCGGCCATGCTTTCAGCGATCGCATCAAAGGTCGCTTTATCTTTGGTCACCTGCATTCCCACGAACCTCTTCGCGATCGCTACGATCGCAGCCCGATCCGCAGCCTCACCGGCCGGGATCGTCTCGTGCGTCAAGCAGGGAGCGGTAGAGGAATTAACAACAAAAGCGGCCTGGTTTGGCTTGCAGACTTCGCCGTTACACAGAAGCTGGTCGGAGACCTGGTCGCCGATCTTGTCGTTTTCAGAACCAACCCAAATCCAGCGACCACTTTCCTTTGTGAAGATATCGACAGAAACGAAAGGGCTGCTGAAGGCTTTCCCTGCAAAGACACCGTCTACCCTATTGATGGACTGCGCAATAGCAGTCGAACCGAAGATTCGAACGATGTAAGGTTCGAGACTGATCGAGTCAGTCACAAAGTTCTTGGCCTTGAGTGACGCGACAATCTCGTCTTTTGACCCCATCACACCGCGCGTACGGTCATGGTAATAGAAATCGTCCGCCATCACCGCAGCCATTTCATTGATAGCCGCCTCGCCGTTGTTCATGAGTATTTCGGCATAAGCTTTAGTGATCTTTACGATTGCAGCCATATCCGCAGCTTTGTCGGAGCCGGCTCTAGCGGTCGGCACAATTGATGAGTCCTGCCCATGGTCGATGCGCACGCGAGCAGAAGAGCAAAATTAGCAAGGTACGTACAGAAAACCTCCAACTAGAACACCTGGCGCAAAGGTGAATGCGGCATCATGGGGTCACGATTGGCGCTTGTCAATCCACTACGCTTTCAAAGCGTACATTGACTGGAAAAGCCCTTGCGACGACGCTGGCCTTCTACCGATAGAAATGCGGATTTGCGCCGGGAAGGCACGCAAATCCGCCGAGTTGTGCTTAGAGTGCGGCGATACCGTTGAACCCGACGGCCGCAGGCAATCCCTGGATCTGCGTCAATTCTTCAAGAGTGCCGCCTGCGCCGATGGTAAACACACCAACGGTCCCTACCTCGCCGTTCAGCGAATACAGAAACTTCCCGTCGCCGCTGATGGTGATGTCGAGATTAGTGCTTCCGCTAGGATTGGTTCCGACGATTGTGCTGGAGATCGGCGTTAACGTTCCTCCGTTGCCGATCGTGAATCCGGCAATGGTCGACGATCCCGCATTCGAGGCGTACACGTGCGTCCCGTCCGGGCTGATGGCGTTCCAGCAGTTCGCCGCGCCATCGGTCGGCACACTCTGGCTAACAGCCGTCAAAGTTCCATTCGCCTCGACCGTGTAGGAAGAAATGGCCGAGCCGGTTCCCCCCGTCTCCGAGACGATCAGTTTTCCGTCCGGAGCGAAGCGTCCTGAGAATGCGCCTGGTCCAGGGCTAGGGTTGACAACCAGTGGACCAAGCGTGCCATCTGCGTTGACGTGAAACGTATCGATGTTATCCGCGATGCGCTCCACCACCGCAACCGTCTGCCCGTTGGGGCTCACCGAAACAGATGCACCGCCTGTCGCGTTCGCGGATAGAAATGCGGTCGAGTTCGGAATCTGCTGCAATTGGCCGAGCGAATTGATATGGAACGCCACCACGCTGCCCGCACCGCCCGAGTTCAGCACGTACAAGGTGTTGCCCCACTGCGTTATCGAAACCGGCTGGCTGCCGCCCGACGGTTCCTTGTCGGTAATGATGAGCCCGTCACCCACCACACGAAACACTGTAATGTTGCCGCTTCCGGCATTGGCTGCATAAAGGAAAGTATGATCAGGGCTAAGGGTTAACGAGCCCTGCGATTCCAGCGGATCGTTGACGCCGCCCGTGCCCCGCCCCAAGGTATCAAAGCGGCCCCGTTCGAAATACGTGCCATCCCCTTCACGCTCAAAGGCGATCACCTGATTTTTTTCAGCATTGTTTGACATCACAAACACAGTCTCAGCCGCGCGCTCTTGTGCGGCTGAGACGATCGCTGGCACGAAAACGCTAAGCGTCACCGTGGTCGTCATAAGACGACGCATGACATTCACCATAACTACTCCTTTTTTTGCTGCGATTCGCGCAGTACTGCGGGGAATTTCTGGAGATCCTCCCAGATGCGCGATTATTGGAGTCGCGACCACCCGGAAGGTTACGGCGAATCTGAACTCGTACGCTCCTCTTCGATTCTGCGTAAGCCTCTGAGGACCCTCAACGTGACAACTCTCGTTCCCCGATGTGGAAGAATATCGGCGTACCGGATACTTCTTTCGTTACGATATTTCCTTGGAGGCGCTTCCCACGCCAGCCGTTCGGCCACACCGCACACTCTATCCGATGAGCGACTCGCGCCTTCATCCTCGGATACTACACATGCGCGCCGGTGGCTCGGCTGGTCTGGACTTTTTGTTCGCGATCCTCCAGATCCGTCGCCTGCGCAGTCGGCCGTCGTCACAGCGGCGGTAGGCCCGATCGAGGGCAAGAAGTAGCGTACGGAGCAATGGCAGCTTGCCCTCGGCGTAGCCACCCTCATCCTGCTTGCCATCGAAGAGATCCTCCACCTGAAGCTCTTCCACCACCTCTAAGCCACTTGCTACTGCACAAACTCCTCTAGTTCGACTGCAAGAAGAGGCTCATAGACGCATTCTGCGGATGCTACATCTCCGAGCGGGATTGTTCGCAATCCGTTGTAACCTCTCTCACACTACACGAGTCTAACGCTGTGCATCATGTACTTCTCACGGGTCGGCTCACCGAGATTTCCCAACCGTTAAAGCGCGCCGGAGACGAACAATCTGTCATGAGCGAAGTGCAGCATCAGGATGCCGAGACAGAACTCATCGCTTCCGTTCTTGCCGGCAATATTCATCTGTTTCACGAGCTCGTCCGGCCCTATGAGCGCACCGTGTATGCCATGGCCGTCGGCCTCTTGCGAAACGAGCAGGAAGCAGAAGACGTCGCCCAAGAGACGTTCCTGAAGGCTCTTCGCAACCTTCACACTTGGAGGGCCGAAGCGAAGTTCAGCACCTGGCTCATCACTATCGCCCTGAATGAGGCCCGGGCCAGATTGCGGCGCGCGCAAGCAGCTCCCTTCGAGCCAATCGAGAGCACGCCCGACGATCCGCACCGTGTCGCCCCTGAGCTTCTACGCGACTGGCGCGAAGTTCCGTCGGAAGTCCTGGAACGGCTGGAAGTCTGGCAGCTGGTGCAGGATGCTGTCACAGAGCTACCGCTCATCTACCGTGAGGTGTTTCTACTTCGTGATGTCGAAGAGCTCAGCGTCAACGAAGCTGCGGAGGCGCTGAGCATTACAACCGCATCTGTTAAAGTGCGATTACACCGCGCTCGCATTATGCTGCAAAAACGTCTCGCTCCCCAACTCAAGCGGCTAGGCCCGAAGCGGAAGAGATTCCCATGGTAATCGACTGCAAGCACGTCTGGGATCACATCTCCGAGTTTCTCGACGACGACCTCTCGCCTGAAATGCGTACGATCGTGCAGCAGCATCTTGAGCACTGCGAAGTCTGCTCCGCCATTCTCGATTCCACTCACAACATTCTTATCCTCACCGCCGACGAGCGCGTGTTCAAATTGCCTCTCGGATACCGCCGGCGATTGCACGAACGACTGGCCGCGGAGATCGCAACACTCAATGGGAATGACTCTGACAATTGTTGACATCTGAATACGCGTGCCCAGAGATCGCAAATGAAGATGGTTATGGCGCTGACCGCTGTTCTCCTCGCGTTCAGTTCGACGATCCATAAAAGGTCTTGAGAAATCGCCTCCTGGAACGCCGCTTTCTTAGGGAACACTTGCGGTCCCGACCGGAGGGCCGTCCATTCGGATATGGCATCAAACCGATGGTTTTCCACTTACCCACACCGGCACACGACCAAGTCAGGCTACAATTGAACATGTTCAAATAGTTCTTGACATTGGCTGGGGCTGCGCGCATTCTTATTTCGAACATGTTCAATATTGGAAACGACATCGACCGAGAAAACCCAAGCCCTTCGTGCCCACATCCTTAACGTGGCACTCCATTCTGAAGACGGCCCGATTCGCGTTTCTGAAGCCATTGCGGTTGAAGATCTTGAAACTCATTGTTCTTGCGGAAGGAGGGTAGGCCGTGCATGACTGGACTGTGCCAAGCAGAAGATTGATTCGCCTCTCCATTGCACTGGTTTGGTTGTACCAGGGCTTTTGGTGCAAGGTTCTGGGCGGCGTTCCTCGCCATGAGACCGTGATCTCGGCAATGCCGTTCATTGGTCCGGCAGTAGGCCACATCGCGCTGGTCACATTAGGGCTGGTCGAATGCGGTATCTCCGTATGGATCTTGTCGGACCAGTGGATGCCCCAAGCCGCAATCGTTCAGACCGCACTGCTTGCCGCGACGAATGCGGGTGGACTGATCTGGGCCGCTCGTTTGATTCCCGATCCCGCGGGAATGGTGCTGCAAAACTTTACATTCCTGCTTCTTATTTGGGTTGCAACGGAGGACCGTCGTCATGCAGTGCGAATTTGAGACGAAATCAAATCCCTGGCGGCGCGGACCTTTCCAAGCTCAGCCGCGTGGGTTGATCTTCGGGCGGACGTACGAGGACCCCGACATAGAGCTTCGCGCTTTCAAACCGCGAAGTCGGATCTTCTCGATCGCTGGCGCGGGGTGCACCGCTCGCGCTCTTGCCGCGGCGGGGCATCATGTGACGGGCGTGGATATCAACCCGGACCAACTCGCATACGCGGAATCGCGAGCCGTGGGCGAACCGACACAAAAGGGGGGCGCCGAGCGCTTGATGGCGCTCGGACGTAATTTGGCAACACTCGTCGGATGGAGTCGCGGTAAACTGGCACACTTTCTCAACTTGTCGGATGACGTCGAGCAATCCGATTACTGGGATTGTTGGCTCGACACGCCCATGTGGCGCGCCACCGTAGATACTTTGCTGAATCCGCGTTTGCTACGACTGTGCTATGCCAGTCCGTTTGTCGACGCGCTGCCACGGGACTTCGGAGTGCGGCTCCGGCGGCGGCTCCAGAGAGTTTGGATCCGTCATGCCTACCGACGAAATCCGTATGCCGCAGTTCTACTGCTTGGAACACCACCCGCAGAACCCGGTGCGGCTGTCTTTTCGATCCAATTCATTTGCGCCGATGCGGCTGATTTCCTTGAGAACTCGCCGACGGAGTTCGATGCATTCGCATTGTCCAACATTGGAGACGGAGCGCCATTGAACTATTTGCGGCGATTGCGCGCCGCAATTGAACGCGCCGCGGCTCCGGGTGCTATGTTTGTCGCTCGTACTTTTGCGGAACCGGACCCGAACACTACCGCCAACTGGGCGGCTCTGGACCGCTCGTTACTTTGGGGTGTTGTGAAGGTGGATCACATCACCGCTGAGCGTGCAGGAGACGGATCATGCTTCATTTATTGAAACGGCACCCCATTCCCATATCGGCATTCTTTTGTCACTCGCTAGTACTGACCTACGCGTTTCGACCGGAGATACTTGAGCCTCTGTTACCGCCCGGTCTGGTGCTCGATACCTATCGGGGGCACGCGCTTTTGGCTGTTGCTTTAGTGCAAACAAAACATCTTCGACCGAGCTTTCTTCCATCCTCAATGGGCCGCGATTTCTTTCTAAGTGGGTACCGGATATTCACAAAACTCGTCGGCGGGCAGTCGAAGCGCGGGCTGAGGATTTTGCGAAGTGATACCGACAGTCCGTGGATGGTGCGCATCGGTAATTGGTTAACGCATTACAACTATCGTCTGTGTCAGTCGACCGTTGAAGAACGTAGCGATGAACTCCGCTGGATCGTTCAGACACCGCACTCCGAGGCCGATCTCGAAGTCGTGGCGCGCCTACGCAGTGATCCGGTGCCACTGCCAGTTGGCTCTCCCTTCGGCACTCTCGCCGATGCGAGGCGATTTGCGGGCCCGTTGCCCTACACTTTCGATTTCGAGGCGGCAACGCAGTCGATCGTCGGCATTCGCGCCATACGGCAAAACTGGAATCCACAGCCGGTCACGGTGGATGTGCGTCAGAATACATTTCTTGAGCGCGAGCCATTCTGCCGTAGCGCGCCCATTCTAGCCAATGCCTTCCACGCACGGGATGTTCCTTACCAGTGGCAACGCGGGAGACGGCTCTCATGAGTGCAATTCCGATTCGGCGACCGTATCAAGGCGTACTTCAGATCTTGCAATTCAACTGGCGATCCTATCTGTTAGCGGTGGCCTGCGCTTGTTTTGCACTACTGGCTTTGCCGTTTCTGCCGCCTCGGGGACGCGCGGCTCTGCTATTGGGCACCGCGCCGACGTTATTCTGGGTGGCATCGTCACTGCTTGTATCCCACTATGTCTACGACCGCTTTCCACTGTACGACCTGAATTGGATTGCGCGCGCTCTATCCCAGACGCCGCGGCGATGGATCAACATTCATTGCGGCTTGGATGAAACAAGCGCTCCGCTGGCGGCGATCTTCCCCGATGCAACTGGCCAGGTGGTGGACATCTTTGATGCTCGGATAATGACGGAGACATCCATCAGGCAAGCACGGCAGATCAAACGAGGTGCTATCCCGGCTATGCCGGCACGCTATTACGATTTGGGCTTTGGCGCCAATTCGTTCGAAGCGGCTTTCTCTATCTTTGCAGCGCACGAGTTACGTAGCCACAATCAACGGGTGAGATTGTTTGAAGAGATCTCACGCGTTCTGGTCCCCAGCGGCGAGTTCGTGCTAACGGAACACTCCAGGGACTTGTGGAATCTTCTGGCTTTCGGCCCCGGATTTCTGCACTTCTTTTCGAGGCGTGAATGGCAAAATACGGCCTCCGGTGCCGGCCTCTCACTGCGCACCAAATTCTCGATGACGCCCTTCGTGCACGTATACATTTTGCGGAAAACCATATGACTCTCACTACTCACCTGCATTTCGTCGGCACCCTTCTCTTGCTGCTCGGCATAAGCCACGCTTTCTTCAATCGCTACTTCGGTTGGGAAAAAGAGTTGGAAGTTGTCTCCCTGCTGACTCGTCAAATCTTCTTTGTGCACACCTTCTTCATAGGGCTCGGAGTGGTGCTGGCTGGCGCGGGATCCCTCTTTTATACCGATGCCCTGCTCCGCCCCGGCGACTTGAGCCTTGGCTTACGCCGCCGCTGATCCAGCAGGCCAGGGCAGCCTTCTTCCTCGTAACGCTTCCGCCATCGACGCATCTGCCGATCGCTGATGCCGATCAGCTCAGCCGCCTGCCACCACTTGATCTTGCCCGATATGGCTCGTAGCAGTACTTCCTGTAACTTCGTCGCCCGCTCCGCTGCGGACTGAGGATAAAGCTCCATGCTCTCGTGCATGGTTCCATCCTCGCCGCCGATTAAGCGGACACTTCACTTGCTAAAACTACCGGACATATTATTAGCTATCGATACCGCGCAGACTCATGGTTCCCAGCGTCGTTAACACCTGCCAACGGCCATCAGGTGTGGCCTCGGTCACTCGCTCACCCCGCGGCGCGCATCCCACAATCGAGTCATCTGCGTGGTTACGCCGCTCTCATCGAGGAACTTAAGCTTCTCCGGCGGGATGGTGGCGACGGTGGCCAGCAATCCCTCCCGGGGCTTGCGGTTGGCTTCCGTGTCTCGCTCAAAGGCGTGGAGCGACTATTTTTCAACCTTAGACCCATCTGATGAAGGATCTGACTGACACGGCTCCGGCTCACCGCTATTCCCTGGGCGTGCAATTGTTCGACCAACTCGGCCAGCGTGCGATCCGGTTGCCCCCGTACCCAATTACGCAATAGCTTCTTGACCGGGGCCGTGATCCGACTCAAGCGACCGTGCCGAGACTGGTCTGGCGCTCCATCCGGCCGCTTAACCGCCAATGCCGGCGTATCTTACGAACATACTCGAAGCTGACTCCAAAGCGCCGCGATAATTCCACCTGCGATCCCTCTCGGCGCAGATAGACTTGCAATATCCGGCAACGCAAATCGTCGGACAATGGCTTGGGCATCTCCGTCGGTGCTCGCGAACAATCGCCAAAACCAACCTAACTCCGATCTGCACGCTTGGGCATAGCTATCTGGAACCGCCCTTGGCGCTAAATTGCCTTAGCTATCTCACTTTTCACTGCGCTCATATGCGCGCTCTCCGCGAGCCTTTTGCGCCGTTCCAGTGCGCACACTTAAGCACGCGCCCGCCGCCTATTTCTGGCTCGTAACGAATCGCATCAACCCCTGCGGCTTCAGGTCGGCATCGAGAATTCTGCGTGGCGCAGAATTCGCTGAGCAAACCGCCTCAGCCGCAAGATGTCCGCTCCGCACCCCGCTCTCCATCGTCGAAGGCCATCCGGTCTGTACCCAGTCCCCGGCGAGAAACAGGTTCGGCCACGGCGAAACAGCCGAAGGCCGCGACGCATCAATTCCCGGAGGCACTCCAAAGGTAGCGCGCATTTCCTTTACCAACGCCACCTTCTCCAATTTCGCTTCTTTCACTCGCGGAAAGAACTCGGCCAGTTCGCGAAGCGCTTGCGCAATCGCCTCATCTCGCGGCAACGCTGCAAACGCCCGCGTGGCACTCACAACCAATTCAATGTAATGCCCGCTCCGCTGCTGCAGCCGCGACTGGTTGTACATCCAGTGAATCTCGCGATCCAACAGCACCGCGTGCTCTAACTCCGTAATCTCGCGGTCAAACCACAGGTGAACGCTACAAAGCGGCCAGTGCTCGTGCCGCTCAATCTGCCGCGTCAGCGCGTCTACACCTTCAGCAGGCGGCAATTGCGGAAGCAACTTCTGCGTAGCTTCAAACGGCAGCGCAAGAACCACAAAATCCGACATCAGCTCGCCTGTGCGTGTCCGGATCGTCCACTGTGATGTCTCCTCATCCCACGCGGCACCTTCTACATTCGTATTCAATTGCACGTTCCCGCCGCGCTTTTGCAGAAACTCTGTTAGAGGGGCATACAGTTCGCTCAGAGGCACGGTACTCATCCCCATGCTCCCCGCTTCAGCTGAATTCAGAAACAGTTCGCGGATCACCTTGGCGGCGTACGGAACAGCAATCTCGTCAATCTCCGCATTCATCGCACTCGCAATCACCAGCCGCCAGAAACGATTCACCGCTCCCTCAGTCTGCCGATGCAGCTTGAGCCAATCGCCCAGTGTCCGTCCTGTTTCCACCATCGCATCCGGACGCATCATGGCCCGCATCGCGCGACCCAGAGCCAATTTGTCTGAAAAGTTGAAAGCCTTCACACTCAGAAAACTGGGCGCGCCATGCAACGGCGCAGGCAGTCGAATCGGACCGAATTGAAACGGCCCCAAGCGGGACCGGCGTCCTCCCGGCTCGATCATGGTCATATCGGTTGTCCAATGGATCTTGTCCGCAACACCGACACGCCGATAGAAGCCTCGCAGGTTCGTGCAGCAACCAAACAGCACGTGCTGGCAGTTGTCGATGACCTCGCCCACACCCGGATGCAGATACGAACTTGCTCTTCCACCAAGATAGCTTCGTCGCTCCACCAATTGCACGCGAAAGCCAGCTTCAGCCAGCGCGCATGCCGCGCTCATGCCAGCCACGCCTCCGCCAATCACAGTGACGGTTTTTCCTGATTGACTTGCTGCGCCGCTCAACCCGAGATCCTCACCCAGGCCATCTTCGCCATTCCGCCCGCCAGAATCCGCAGCTTCTCGACAGTGGGTACGCTAGCGCGCTGCGAAAACACATCGAACTCCGTCCGCTCGATTCGCTTCAGCAATGCATGATAGATGTCCACCAGCACACCCAGCGCCGGGCGGCTTTCCTTGTCGATCAGCGGCATCAGGGCCTGCGCCGAAGCGTAATATATCTCCGCCCTCTCACCAACGCCCTTGAGCAGCGCCCGCTCATTCGGAGTCGGCGCGGAGCCTTTCACCCGCTTCAACAGCCCATCCAGCGCAACCCCATGCGCCTTTAGATCCTGCAACGGAAGATATACACGGTTCCGTTCCGCATCCTCGGCCACATCGCGCAGAATATTCGTCAACTGAAAGGCAATGCCGGTTTCCTCAGCTAACTTTTCGGCGTGAGGGTCCGTGTAACCAAATATACGAATACACACCAGCCCCACCACCGACGCTACCAGGTAGCAATATCGATATAGATCATCGAAGGTTGCGTATGTATCCGGCGCGTCCCCCTGCGCTGAATCCAGATCCATCGTCACGCCGGCAACCAACTCATCCAGCAGCGCAAGCGGAATCTGGAATCGCACCGTCGCATCGCGAACCGCAATAAACACTGGGTCGTTCGTCGAGCCGCCGGCGCTCGCGGCCCGCCATGCCGCTATCCACGCATCAAGCCGCGCCCGCCTCTCTTGCATCGGCACACTCTCATCGTCGGCAAGATCGTCAGCCTTCCGCATGAACGCATAAATGGCGCAGATCGCGTTCCGCCGCGGTGCAGGCAGCGCGACAAATGCGTAATAGAAGTTTTTTGCTTCGCGTTTGGCAATTGCCCGAGAGATGGCATAAGCATCGTCCAGCGCAATATTGGCCAAAGTGTCTCGGTCCGTTGTTCCGCTGTGCGTCAATCCGCCTTCTCTCAGTTCGAGCCGCGTCCGTTGAGGCTCAGAAACGGGAAAAGTTTTCCGCCCACGGCTCTGAATGCGAGATTGAGCTTGGTGGCCTTCGAGATTGCGGGCCGCGAACTCAGTACGTCATAATCCTGCCGCTCAATCGCCCGCAGAATCTCCAATCCTCCGCGGCTGAACAGGTCCAGATCCACTGCCAGTTCGCGGTCGACCATAGGGATCAAAGTGAGCCCTTCCTCGAACCTTCCCCGCGCAAAATCCACTTCCAGGCGCATCAGGTCGCGAAACTCCGGAGTTGCCACGCCTCGGGCGATGGTCTCGTCGTTCACCCCATAGAACCCCATGTCCTGTTGTGGAATGTAGATGCGCCCCTTGGCATAGTCCACGCGCACATCCTGCCAGAAGTTGGCCAGCTGCAGCGCGGAGCAGGTCGCATCGGAAAGCCTGAATTTCTCCGCGTCCACTTCACCGCATGCATAGAGCACCAGCCGGCCCACCGGGTTGGCGGAATACCTGCAGTACTCGAGCAAATCCAGCATGGTTTCAAAACGAGTTACCGTTTGATCCTGACGAAAGGCCATGAGCAGGTCTGCAAACGGTTCTTTGGGAATCGAACATGCGCGAATCGTCTCTGCCAGCGCCACGAACACCGGATGCCGCACCTGGCCCTCGTAGCAGGCATCCAACTCCCTGCCCCACAGGTCAAGCAGCGCCAGGGACTGTGCAGGGTCGCCAACCTCGTCACCCAGATCGTCTGAAACTCTGCAGTAGGCGTAGATGGCGTGAAAGTGCGGACCCAGAGCCTTAGGTAGAAACCACGACGCAACGTGAAAATTCTCGTAGTGCGAATTCGCCAGATTCCTGCACCAGGCGCGCGCTTCTTCCAGCGTGGGCGCAACATCGGGGATGCGGTAGTTCGCCGGCAATGCGGCCCATCCACGTGCGATCAGCCCATCCTGATCCAGATTCTCTGTTCCGTTACCTGGTAGCTTGGTTGCCAGCGTCATTGTTTTACCTCAGGGCACGATAGCTGTTTTGATCTCGCTGCTGCGCTTCATCAGCTTCTCAAAGACCCGGTTAAGTTCGTACAGGTGGGCATGCCCAGTAATAAATGCACCTGCCTGAAAACGCCCGCCGGCAATCAGATCCAGCGCCTTGCGGCAAATGGCCGGCGTGTGATGAAACGTCGCCCTTAGTGTAATGTCGCTGTAGTGGATTCGGTTGGTGTCCAAAGTAACGTGCGTACCCACGGCGCAGCCACCGAAGAAGTTCACTGTGCCGCCCTTGCGTACCAGCTCCACCGCTTCCTGCCAGGCCTCGGGCACGCCGACCGCTTCAATTGCGATATCCACTCCACGGTTTTTCTCAGTAAGCTCGCGTGTCTCGCGAATAGCCTTGCGAATGCTGGTCGCCTGCACCACATGCGCCGCTCCCAGTTGTCTCGCGGCTTCCATCTGCCCGTCGTGTTTCACAATGGCAATCGTCTGGCATCCGGCCAGCGCGGCCACATGCAGGATCATCAACCCCAGGGGACCTCCGCCGATCACTGCCACCGTGTCACCCGCGCGCGGTCGCGAGTCCTCAAACCCATGAACCGCGCAGGCCAGGGGCTCGGTGAGCGCAGCGTGCTCCAGCGGCACGTGGTCCGGCACACGCAGTGTGTTTTTCGCCACAATGCGCTCCGGAATGCGAATGAATTCGGCATACGCACCGTTATTAAACAGCAAGTCGTCGCAGAGATTCTCCTGGCCCCGCTCGCAAAAGTAGCAATGCCCGCACGGAGCTGAGTTGAGCGCCACCACTCTGTCACCTGGGACAAAGTCCACCACGCCTTCGCCCACCTCAACCACTGTCCCTGCCAGTTCATGTCCAAACAGCGCCGGCGGCACAATCATGCGCGCATGGTAGCCGCGGCGAAAGACTTTCAGATCCGTTCCGCAGGTCAGCGCCGCTCCCACGCGGACAACCAGCTCGCCCGACGCGGCCTCGGGCACAGGGACTCGCTCGATGCGAATGTCTTCGCGGCCATGGAGGACTGCGGCTTTCATCGTCGTCGCCATCGGGTCTCTCCTAATCTGTTCCTCCGCCCGGCACTGGCTCGATCATAATCTTCATTGAATCGGCCTTGGGGTGCGAAGCGATTTCAATGGCCGCTACCGCCTCTTCAAGCGGAAAGCGATGCGAAATCAATTGGGTCAAATCGAATCCATTGCAGTAGCCGCCAAAAACCAGCTCCGTTACCTCGTCCAGAATGGGAAACGAAGACGAGTAGGACCCTAACAGCGTCTTCTCGTCCACACATACGGCGCCTGGGTCAAAGGTCGCCTCGCCGTGCTGCGTCTGCGCAAATAGCATCACCCTACCGCCTGGCCGGACCGCGTCCATGGCTGTCCTTATAAGCGCATTCCCGCCCACCGCCAGGACCACAGCGTCCGCTCCCCGCCCTTCCGTCTCCTCAAAGACACGCTGTACCACATTTTCCGTGCCAGCATGAATCGGATTATCCAACCCGAATCGAGCCGCAATCGCATGACGCTCCGGAAACAGATCCGAAGTCAGCACGCGCGCCCCAGTCCTGCGAGCCAACACCGCATGCATCAACCCGATCGGTCCCTGGCCGATGACCAGCACCGTATC
Organism: Occallatibacter sp.; assembly: GCA_049521035.1. Classification (GTDB taxonomy): domain Bacteria; phylum Acidobacteriota; class Terriglobia; order Terriglobales; family Acidobacteriaceae; genus Telmatobacter. The sequence goes on from JBEKPF010000035.1 coordinate 35,984, forward strand.
GTCAGGGGCTAGATTGAGCAGTTTCACACCCTTCAAAACTGTATTTACCGGTTCGACAAATGCTGCCTGCTCAAATGGAACACCCTCGGGGATCCGCACTACGCCGCGGTTGGCCACCACAAAATCGAACACCCGGATATACTCTGCGAATCCGCCGCCTGACGGCGCAAAACCGGCGGTGACGCCTGTTTGCTTATAAAGCGGGCACTGCGCCGGAGTGGCCTTTCTACAGTAGTAGCAGCTTCCGCATGGAACGTGATGGAAAACCATCACCCGCTCGCCTGCCTCATAGCGGGTCACGCCCTCGCCCACTTCGACGATGGTTCCCGCCATCTCATGGCCGAAGATGCGCGGCGCGGAGTGGGAACCACTATGAATCTTCTTCAGGTCTGTCCCGCAAACGCCACACGTCGCCACCTTCACCAGCAACTCCCCAGGCCCGATCACGGGCACCGGCACAGTCTCCACCCGCATGTCGTTGACGCCGCGATAGACCACGGCACGCATGGTGGCAGGAGTCTTGGCCGCGCCATTCGCGGCTCCCGGCTGGCTTTCAATGTTTGAGATCTGGGTAGCCATTCTGTTTCCTGATTGCTCCTCGCTCGTCCAGCAAATCCAGCAGCGCCTCTGCCATTCTCTCAGCGGCCTCTCTGCTATTCTCGCGCATTCGCACCAGTGCAGGCCAGCACTGTGGTCTTATCAGCGCATAAAGGATAAACCCGGCGATTCGGAATTGCCCATTTTCGCCGATAAACCGATTGAAATCGGGTAATTGATCTCTGAATCCATCGCTGACTCCTTTCACACAACGGAACGTAATCCCGCGCATCGCAGCCAACCGGGCCAGAGCAGCCGCCTCCATCTCCACTAACCCAGCTCCGTAAGCACTTGCAAGCCGCTGTTTTTCCGCCCCATCAGCGATTCTCGGGCTGGTCACGACCCAGGGATCAGTCCAGGCCAGAGATCCCTTATTCCCCTCTTCAATAGGAAACCGTTCCCCTGTTCGCGCATCCACCACGCCAGACGCTCGATACGCCTTGCCCGGCTCGAACTCATCGCTCAAAGCGCCTGCAAACCCGACAGAGATCACCAGGCCAACGTCCCCATCCTTTTCGACTTCGGCTAATGCCTTAGTAGCCTGATTCACGCCAGCACCTGCGCAGGCCGCTACCCACTGACCGCGGGCGAACTTCCAACGCCACAGCTCCACGCCGTCACGACGCTCGTACAACCAGCCACGCACCAAGGGTTCCAATTCGCCGGCCATCGCTGCAATGATCGCGACTCTGCTCATTCACTGCCCCTATGGTGTATATCCGTGCGTCCGAAACCACTCAATTGCTGCCCGCATCGCCGGGTACACTGGCAAGATGCGAAACCCCAGCTCCTGTTGCGCATGCGCGCTCGACGCGAACATTTTCTTGCGCCCCATCCGCACCTCCTCCAGTGTGGCGCGCGGCTCGAGCCCACGGATCCTTCCCTTGATCCATTCTTCAAAGAATGCATATGTAGCTGCGACCACAAAAGGAATCTTCACCGTGGGCGAAGGGATGCCTGTAATTGCCGACATCTTATCAAGAATCTGCTTGAGCGTCAGGTTTTCTCCGCCCAAGATGTATCGCTTCCCCGGCGTTCCCATCGTCAAGGCCGACACATGGGTGCGCGCTACCTCCGCCACATCCACCAGATTGAGACCGGTATCCATGTATGCAGGAAATTTGCCTTTGAGAAAATCTACAAAGATGCGTCCCGTAGGCGTGGGCTTGGTGTCGTTTGGCCCAATCGGAGTGGTGGGATTCAGGATTATCACCTTCTGCCCGCCTTGCGCCGCCTTGATGACTGCCTGCTCGGCCAGAAACTTCGATCGCTTGTAGTGACCGACCATGTCCTTGAGCGAAACCGGGGTGTCTTCATTGATGACCAGGCCATCGGTTCTGAAGTGCATGGTCGCCACACTGGAGGTATAAACAAACCGAGGAACGCCAGCCTCCCGCGCCATCTGGAGCAATTCCCGCGTTCCGTCCACATTGGCGCGGTACATCGTCCGAGGGTCCGGAATCCAGAGCCGATAGTCGGCCGCGACATGCAGGACGGCGTCGCATCCGACTAACGCCGATCTTAGCGACTCAGGCTCGAGCAGGTCGCCAACGTGGGTCTCGCCGCGGATGCTTTCCAGATTGGCCAGATTGCTGGTCTTGCGCACCAGCAGGCGCAGGTCTGCGCCCTCGGCGGCTAGTTCTCGCGCCACATGATGGCCTACAAACCCGGTGGCGCCTGTCAGGAAGACTTTCATAGGAAGCGAATCAGCAGGTCAGCAAGTTGGCGAGTCAGCAGGTTCTTTGGTCAAACTCGTACTTTGCTTTCTGTTTGCATCGTATCAAGTGCGGGACGGAAAAGCGGCGCGAGAACTATTGACCGATCGAATAATTTGTGTCGATGCAGGCCCTCACCGTTGGCTTGTCGACTGGCTGATCTGCTAATCCAGTTTCTCCGGCACAAGCGCTATGTTCTTCTCGCCCGCGGCCTTCTTCTCGTTGTAGGCCTTGACCCAATCTTCCCAGTGCTTGCCGGCCGCGCGATCTTTGCCGCTGAACTCGATGCGGGCAATATCGGCGTAGCTGACCTTGCGCTTTTCCGGAGCTTTCGGGGTGAAGTATTGCACATAGGAATCAGCCAGCGTTTTGCCACCTAGTCGATTGAAAATGTACGCCTCAATGCGTTCGCCGTTCTTCAGCGTCAAAGTCACATCGCCTCGATAATCGAAGGCCTTTTCGAGAGCCTGGCGCACGTCTTCGTCGCCGTCAAACTCCGGAATCCAACCCTCCAGATTCGCGCGCTCAAAGCCCGGAGCGACTTCAAGAGCATCTACCTGTTCGCGTGTATATTTCAGCACTTCGGCGCTCATGCGTTGGTTTCCTCCATGACGCGGTCTGCGCCTGCGATCTGAACCAGTGACGCGTGGCTTTCAGTTTTAAAGTCGTTCAGCACCTTCATCGCATGCGGGTCTTGGTACGAACTGAAGTTGCCCTTAACCATGCCCCAGAAACCTTTCAGTGACAAGAAGCCATCTGCGACTGCTGAGGGCTCGTAGCCGCAACTGACCATGCAATTGGCGCATTTGGGGTTCCCGCTGGCGACGCCATATTCTTCCCAATTTGTCGTCTCGATCAGCTCCTTGAAGGTCTCTGTATAACCGTCCTGGAGCAAATAGCAGGGCCTCTGCCAACCGAAGATGCTATAAGCCGGCGAACCCCATGGCGTGCATTCGTAATCGCGCTCGCCCATCAGGAATTCGAGGAACAGCGGCGACATATTGAACTTCCAAGACTTTTTGCGATTCGACAGGATGCCGCGAAAAAGCCGGCGCACCTTGGCGCGGCCCATGAAGTGGTGTTGGTCCGGTGCCTTGTCGTAGCTGTAGCCCGGCGAAAGCACGATGCCCTCGACGCCCATTGCCATGACCTCATCAAAATAGGCACGAACGCTATTCGGATCCACGCCGTCGAAGAATGTTGAGTTAGGCGTAACGCGGAATCCGCGCTTCACGGCTTCCTTGATGCCTTCGACCGCAATATCCCAGCCGCCTTCGCGGCAAACGCTGAAGTCGTGATGCTCGCGCTGCCCATCGAGGTGGACGGAGAAGGTCAGATACTTCGACGGTGTGAACTCAGGCAGCCGTCGCTTCAATTCCAGCGCATTGGTGCAGAGGTAGATGTATTTCTTACGTGCGACGAGGCCGTTGACGATCTCGACGATCTGCGGATGCAACAGCGGCTCGCCCCCCGGTATCGACACCATGGGCACGCCGCTCTCTTCCACCGCGGCGAAACACTCTTCGGGCGTAAGCTGCTTCTTCAGGATATGCGGTGGGTATTGCACCTTGCCGCATCCCGCGCACGCCAGGTTGCAGCGGAACAGCGGCTCCAGCATGAGCACCAACGGATACTTCTTGTTGCCCTTGAGTCGTTGCTTCCACACGTATGTGGCAACCGTCCACACCTGGGAGATAGGTATAGCCATATTCTCGTTACCCTCCGGCGCCCATAAGGGCGCGTTGCATAGCCCGGCTGTAAGCGGTCAATGCCAGCAGCGGGAAATATTGGCGGTACAAGGTGTAAGCCAGATAGAAGACCTTGGGGAAGCCGGTTCCAGTAATGATACCCTGTCGCGTGATTCCCTCCCCCATGGACTCGTCCCAGCTGCCATCTGGCATCTGGCGAGTCAATAGCCAGCGCACACCCTTTGCAATTGAATCGGACCGATCGTCCCCTGCTGCCAGCAACCCGAGCAGCGCCCAAGCCGTTTGCGATGGCGTGCTAGTACCCACTCCGCGGGTATCCGGATCGTCGTAGCTGCCGCAGGTTTCGCCCCAGCCGCCGTCCGGATTCTGCACCATCCTGATCCACTCAGCCGCCTGCTGAACCTGTGGTTCATTGTGGTCGAACCCAATCGCGTCCAGTCCACGCAGCACCAGGAAAGTCCCGTAAATGTAGTTCACGCCCCAGCGACCGAACCAGCTTCCATCCGGTTCCTGCTCCTTGAGGATGAAGCGAATCGCCTTCTGGACGCGTCCGTCGTCGCGTGTGTAGCCGTAGCTGGCCAGCATCTCCAGAATTCGTCCTGTAATGTCTACTGTCGGCGGATCGAGCATCGCGTTGTGATCTGCAAACGGAATGTACTGGAAGATCATTTTGGTGTTGTCTTTGTCGAAGCTTCCCCAGCCACCGTTTTTGCACTGCATGGCGAATTCCCACTCGATGGCCCTCTGTGCCACCTGGTGCTGATAGCGCTCGCGAGGATTTTCCACCTGCTTCAGAGCCAGCAATACCTGTGCCGTGTCGTCGGTGTCTGGATAGAACTCGTTGTTGTACTCGAAGTACCAACCGCCGGGCTCTGTGTTGGGCACCTTCACCGCCCAATCCCCTTTATTGCGAACTTCCTTCGAGAGCATCCAATCAGCCGCTTTGATCATGCGCGGATCGTTGGGTGGTACGCCTGCCTCGCCTAAGGCATAAACAGCCTGTGCTGTATCCCAAACCGGCGATGCGCAAGGCGTCATGCGGAATGTTGGCTCCGGCATCTCCGCAGTAGCCGGCTGCTCAACGCCCAACTTCTCAAACTCATCCCGAGCTCGAATCACTTGCGGGTCATCTTCCGAATAGCCCAGGCAGCGTAGCGCAATAATCGCGTTCAGCATGGCCGGATAGATGGCGCCCAGCCCGTCCGTCATCTCCAGCCGCTCCAGCATCCATTTTTCTGCCCGCTTCAGCGCCAATTTGCGCAAGGGACGAATGTGAATCGCCTCTGAGAAATGGAGAATCCTGTCCAGAATGATGAAAAAGTTCCGCCAGGAAACCATCGACTTGCGATCCATGCGCAGGCGAAGTTTGGACGCCGCTCGTCCACCAACAAACAATTCATCTATCCCGTGTTCTGGAGGAATTTTCTTAAATGGCTTCTTGGCGTAAATGATCGCCAGCGGCACAAGAATCGATCGCGACCAGGAAGAAATCTCGTAGATATTGAAGTAGAACCAATTCGGAAACAGAACAATTTCGGGTGGAATGGCAGGAACTGCGTCGTAGTCGTACTCGCCCAGTGCGCACAGATACATCTTGGTAAAAGTGTTCGTCGCGACAACGCCGCCGTGCGCCAGAACCCATTTGCGGCATTTCGCCAGCCGCGGATCATCCGCGCCAATCCCCATCAACTTTGCAGACGAGTAGCACTTCACGGAGAGCGAGATATTTCCCGGTCCACCGGGATAAAGACTCCAGCTCCCATCTTCGTTCTGATAGCGCATCATCTCAGCGAGCGCACGCTTCAGACGCTCCGGATCGCCCGACTCCAAGAGCGTATGCAGGAAGATATAGTCGGCCTCCAGCATGGAGTCCGCTTCCAACTCCCCGCACCAGTATCCATCCGCGTGCTGTCGCGAAAGAAGGTAATTCCGCGACCGCTCAATTCCCGCCTGCACCTCGGCTAGGTCAGCGTCCAGCCGGCCAAAGCGCGGTGCTGCGGAAATAGGTGCCGTGGACAGCGTCTTCCCTCTTTGTATGCTCATTCGAATTAGAACGCCTCGGATCGTACTCCTGAAAGCGCCATCCAGAGCGGATGTCACCTCTAACTAACAGGCCGCGCTTGGGATTGCCTAAGGCCGAGCCATTGAGATACGGAAAACTATCTCAAACATCCCCAGGCCCTGATCTTTGATCCCCTCGATCACCGTACCGGCACGACTTCTGTTCCGCTTGCACCACCGATCGCCTGGATGATCTCCGGCGGCAGACCGAATCGGACGTTCTCTGGCATCACTTCCACTTCTTCGACGCTCCCAAATCCGTTTTGTCGCAAATAATTAACAACGTCCTCCACCAGCACCTCAGGGGCTGACGCTCCCGCCGTAACCGCAACATTCGTCACGCCTTCCAGCCATTTCGGATCGATGGCGTGGGAGTTGTCAATCAAGTAACCAATAGTACCCAAGTTGCGTGAAACTTCGACCAATCGGTTCGAGTTGGAACTATTGGTCGAACCGACCACCAGCACCAGTTCGGCATTGTGAGCCACGTTGCGCACCGCCACCTGGCGATTCTCGGTAGCGTAGCAGATGTCCTGCGAGTGCGGACCGGCGATATTCGGAAACTTCTCCCTCAGCGCGTGAATAATGTCACGCGCCTCGTCTAGGCTCAGCGTGGTCTGTGTCAGATATGCCACTCGGTTGGGATCAGGGACATTAAGTGCTGCGACCTCCGCGACGTTTGAAACCACCTGGGTCACATCCGGCGCTTCACCCAGCGTACCTTCAATCTCGTCGTGGTCGCGATGCCCAATTAACACCAGTGAGTAGCCCTGCTTGGCAAACTTCACGGCCTCGATATGGACCTTGGTCACCAGCGGGCAGGTGGCGTCAATCACCTTGAGACCGCGGCCCTTGCTCCGCTCCCGCACCGCGGGCGAAACTCCATGTGCTGAATAGATCACGCGCTGGCCATCTGGCACGTCGTCGATTTCATGAACAAAAATCGCACCCTTTTCAGCTAATTCGTTCACAACATAGCGGTTATGTACAATCTCTCGACGCACGTAGATAGGCGCGCCAAAGGTTTCTAAGGCGATCTTCACAATGTCAATCGCGCGCACCACGCCGGCGCAAAAGCCGCGTGGCTTCAGCAACAACACCCGTTTTTGATTGGGGGAAGTCTCGGCGTTGGTACCGTTCGAGATGGAATCAAGCAGAGTTGTGGTCACGTGTTTCAGTATACCAATTAGTAGTTTCCGAGGCATCGGTATTTCGCGACCGGTGGCTTCCCCGCCATTGTTTTAATCCAAGGGTACTGCGAGCCGCGACTTGGCTTAATTGCGGGGATCTCAGCTGGCCGGAGTCCAGTGGGTTCGCCATGGACTCTGCACTTTGTAAATCGGGGTGGCTGTGATGGTGGCTTTGCTCACACCTAGCAGCTTCCGCCTCACCAGCCAGCCGACGGCCGATTGCGCCGAACTCTTCGACGCGCCAATTGACTCCGCTAGTTCCTGATAGCTGATCTGGACTTCCGTGCCTCGCCTCTGCTGTTCGGCAACAAGCCACAAATAGACAAGAAAGCATACCGGCTTCTTGTCGTGACCCACTAGGTCGCGCATAAGTACATCGATCACATAATGGTCAATTTCTATCATAGCTATACCTATAAAAAGTATAGCAATCTCTACCAGATTGCATTCGAAAATCAGGCCGGATATAGTCCGGGAATCTCAAACCGGAGGCCCCACATGATGATTCGCGGAATCAAGCTTGTTAGCATCCCAGTCAGTGACCAGGATGCTTCGTTGAAGTTCTATACCGAAAAGATGGGATTCAAGGTCGCAACGGATCAGCATTTTGGACCCGGTCAGCGATGGATCGAACTCCTGATCCCAGGTTCCGACGTGAACCTTGCCCTCTTCACACCGCCAGGACACGAGAGCCGCGTCGGCGGATTTCAACCAATGACGTTTTGGTGCGATGACGTCTTCGCAACCGCAACGCTCCTCAAGTCCAAAGGGGTGGAATTGGCCGAAGAGCCGAAAAAGGAAATTTGGGGAACCATGGCCAAATTCAAGGACCCTGACGGGAATGAATTCGTATTCTCCAGCCGTTAATTCAATCTCCTCGGCTGAGCGATTTCTGTACGAACAATGAATGGAATGGTAACCGCAACATCAGGAGAACGTTCCCTGATTTGGCGGCATCGTCAAGTGGTGGCCCGCATGTGGAGCGCTATCGGCTTCCCGCAATCATTTGTGCTGCGTGCTGCAGGCTGGTATCTGTCACGGTGGCGCCCGACAACATGCGCGCCACCTCATGCGTGCGGGCGCGATCATCCAGCAGCCTCACCTGCATCTTCGTTCGACCTGCCGACTCGCGCTTCTCCACAACCAAGTGCTGATCGGCAAATGCGGCGATCTGCGGAAGGTGCGTCACGCAGAGTACTTGTTGCCCGCGGCTCAGCGATTTGAGTTTCTGGCCCACAGCCTCGGCTGCGCGCCCGCCGATTCCGATGTCGATTTCATCGAACACCAGCGTGCGTGGTGCGGGGAACTTCTTCTTCGGCTTTACCGCACTCTCTTCCACACTTACTTTCAGTGCCAGCATCACGCGACTCATCTCGCCGCCTGAGGCAATCTCGGCCAAAGGCTTCATCGGCTCGCCAGGGTTGGTCGCAATTCTGTACTCCACCTCATCCCACCCGTTTGAACTCCAGCCCGTTTGCTGCTCATTTCGAGCGACTGCCACCTCGAATCGCACCTTCATTGCGAGCGAGTTGATTTGTGTTTCCGCCAGCTTGGCAAGCTTGGTCGCAGCGGATTTGCGGCAATCGCTGAGTGCAGATGCGGCCGCGCGATAGGCGGTCGCTGCAATATCCAACTCCGCACGAAGTTCTGCAAGAATCCCGTCCCGGTCTTCTACTTCGGCCAGCTTGCCGGAGACCTCTGCACCAAACGCAATGACCTCGGCCACAGTCTTGCCGTATTTACGCTTGAGCCTGTCGAGCAGCGCCAACCGGTCTTCAATCTCAGCCAGCCGCTCGGGCGATGCGTTGATTCCCTCTGCATAATCACGCAAACTGGCACTCACATCTCCCAACGTCGCGCGCACTGATTCCAGCTGCTGCACTGCCTCAGTAAACCGGCCGTCGTAGCGGGCCAATTCTTCCACATTGCGCAGCGCTGCTCGCAGCGCTACTTCGGCGGACGCGCCACCCTCGTAAAGCTGATCGAAAGCGCCCATTGCCGCGGCGTAGAGCTTCTCCGCATTCGCCAGAACCCGCTTTTCCGTCTCAAGAGCCTCGTCTTCGCCTGCCTCCAGGCGAGCCCCTTCGATCTCTTTGCGCTGATAGCTCCACAGATCCACCATGCGCAGGCGATCCTGCTCGCCCCGCTGTAGTTCGTCGAGCTTGGTTGCCGCGTCTCGCCAGCGCGTGTAAGCCTCAGCCACGGCTTCAGTCGAGATTCCGCCAAAGCGATCCAGCAGGATGCGCTGTTGTGTCTGGTCGAAGCTGGTCAGCGTCTCAGTTTGCGCATGAACCAAGGCCAATTCCGGCGCTAGTTGCTTCAGCACCGCAACTGTCGCCGGTTGGTTGTTCGCAAAGACGCGGCCCTTGCCGGTGGAAAGAATCTCGCGACGGAGGATGATCTCGTTCCCTTCCGCGTCGATGCCGTTTTCTTCCAACACAGCTTCCGCGCCCGGAGTGGACTCGAAGACGCAGGCGACCACGGCCCTATCCGCGCCATGGCGAACCACCTCAGCAGAGGCCTTGCCTCCCATAAGCAACGCTAGCGCGTCCACCAGGATGGATTTGCCGGCGCCGGTTTCGCCAGTCAAAAGATTGAGACCCGGGCCAAAGACAGCAATGGCGTGATCGATGACGGCGTAGTTTTCCGCGCGCAATTCGACGAGCATTCTTGGGCGTTCCTCTTGGAACCAAATCAGCGGCCAGCACCATGGTAGGTCAGCGCTTCAGCCATGACAATCCGTGCGCAGCATAGCATGAACGAGGCCGTCACGGGCCGCGGGCACAGCCTGTGTGGGCCGGGGCGCATCCAATCGATAACTTGGACACAGCTATCCTGTCTGATACCGTTGATATTGAGGTGAATGCCGATTCTTACTGCTGCCCTGCTCCTTGTACTGCAGACTGACAGTGGCGCGGCCCCTGCAGCGCAGTCGTTTGCGCGCTCACTGACCCAGGGCTCGTCTGCGCTGACTGATTTGCTGAGCAATATTGGCCCCATAGCCATCGCTGTGCTCGGCCTGTTGCTCATCGCGAGCCTCTATTCGTGGACCGTGATCCTGGGCAAAATGTCCCTTTTCAGCAGAGCCACCAAAGAAAGCCGCAACTTTATTCGGGCCTTCCGTAAAGCGACCCGCCTGCAGGAGATTGCGTCCATTACCGGCGACTACAAATACAGTCCGCTCGCCCAGGTCTTTGAAGATGTCTATGAGACCTACAAGCGCCAGACTGGCGGTTCCGGACCACCGCGCAATCTGAACACACTTGAGCGTTCGGCACAGACCGCTGCCAGCACCGCCATCACCAGTTTGGAGCGCCGAATGACCTGGCTTGCTACCATCGCCTCCGCCAGTCCGTTCGTTGGGCTTTTCGGCACAGTGATGGGCGTCGTGGACGCTTTCCATGGCCTTGGTACTGAAGGCGCGGCAACTCTGCGCGCGGTCGCTCCAGGCATCTCTGAAGCGCTCATCACCACGGCAGCCGGCCTGTTCGTCGCCGTGCCGGCGGTCGTCGCTTACAACCAGTTCAGTGCGCGCATCCGAGTATTTGCTTCAGCCGTCGACGACTTTTCAAGAGAACTGTTGAACTCGCTCGAGGAGATTCCGGTCCGTGCGCCCGCACCGCGCCCTCCCGAACCTGCTCCCAGCCCCACTCAGGAACCACCGTTTCCGCGGGAGGCCCAGCGTGGCCTTTACAAGTAGCAACGGCCAAACGCGTTCCTCTCTGGCGGAGATCAACATCACGCCGTTGGTTGACGTGGTACTGGTGCTGCTGGTCATTTTCATGATCACCGCACCGGTTCTGCAGTCGGGCATTGAAGTTTCTGTGCCCAAAACGCGCACCGTGAAACAGATTACTGAGCAGCACCTGGTGCTCACCATCAATCGCAATCAGGAGATTTTTCTCGGCGATCAGCCGGTCAGCATCCACGATCTGGGTCAGAAGTTGCTCCAAGCGGGCAGCAATACACCCAGTCAGGATCCAGTCAAGCAAGTAATCTACCTGCGGGCCGACGAGCAGGTCCCCTTTGGGGCCTTTGCCGCCGTGATGGACGCGGTGAAACAGACAGGCATCACCAACATCTCCATTGTGACGCAACCGTTGGAAACCAAGGCATCGACAGCCGGTTCTCAATAGCCATAGAAGAGCAAGTCATGATAAGTCTGCTCAATAATCCCGAACCAGGCGAAGCGCACCGAGAGCACGTACTCGTTCTTGAGGCGAAGCGCGAACCGGTTGCAGCGTCAGCCGCGGGATCGTTTGTTCTCCATGGCACGCTTTTCGGCTTACTCCTGTTCTATGGCGTCTTGGCTGGCCTCTTTCATCACAATCTGTGGGGTAATCCGGGCGAGGGCGGAGCTATTCAGGTGAGTCTCGTCTCCAATGCCATTCCCCTGCCTCACGAAGAGCAGAACCAGAATGTGCTGATGACTGAAACCCCCAGCAAGGCTCCTGCACCGCCTGAACCAAAGGCCAAAGCAGCGGTGGATGAAAAGGCCATTCCCATTTCCGGCAAGGAAACGAAGCCCAAGCAGGAACCGGCGCGCAAGACCCAGCAGCACCAGCCTCCGCCCAAGCAGAACAATTTGGCTCAATTTGGCGAACAGTCTGGCTCTGCAATGCCCCGCGCCACCATGGCGCAAAACACTGCATCCAACGGACCAGTGAGCATCACCAACGGCGACTTCGGCAGCCGCTTCGGGTGGTACGTGGATATCATCAAGCGAAAAGTGAGCCAGAACTGGAACCGGTACGAAGTGGATCAAAACACTGCGAAGGGAACAACCACCGAGATTTATTTCCGGATCAGTCGCCAGGGATTGCCCTCAAACTTCAAAATCAACAAGCCGAGTGGCAGCAGTTCGCTGGATCAATCCTGCCTGCGTGCGACGCAACGAGTTGACACATTTGGGAACCTGCCGAGTGATTCCAACCTTCAATACCTCGACGTCACTTATGATTGTGTTTATTGAGTCCTGGCACGCTGATCTCAAGCGGGCCTCTTCCACCCACCCGAGGAAGGACCTCTCATCGCATGAAGACTCACGTTCGGATCTTTTCCCTCTCAGGCTTTCTCCTGTTTACTATTGCGGCTCTCCAATCATCTGCCCAGGACTGGGTCCACGTCTCCACCAACCTCGGCAACGACCGTATCCGCATCGCCGTAGCGGACTTCAAACCCGCGAGCGCCGATCCCCAGACCCCGCAGTTGAAAGCGACCTTCGACGCCACCCTGTTCAGCGACCTGGGCAACGCCGGCATCTTCGACCTCGTCTCCAAGAGCATGTCCCCGCAGGAATCTCCTGGCACTCCCCAGGAGATCCATCTTGGACAGTGGTCTGAAGCCCCTGCCAGCGCCGCCATGGTAGCCTTTGGCTCGGTTGCGACCAATAACGGTCAGATGATGGTTTATGGCTGGCTCTTCGACACCCACAACACGGCCAACCCCCAGGTACTGGGCAAGCAGTACAACGAAGTGGCAAGCCAGGATTCGGCTCGGACTATCGCTCACCGTTTTGCAGACGAGATCATTCTTCGCCTCGGCGGCGGCATCAACGGTATTGCCGAAACCAAGATCTACTTTGTCAGTTCCCGCACCGGATCAAAAGAGATTTGGGCAATGGACTACGACGGACAGAATCAGCACGCCGTCACTCACTTGGGCACCATCTCACTCTCGCCTCGCATTTCCCCGGACAACACTCGTCTCGCATTTGCTTCAATGGGTCGCGAGGGATGGTCAATCCGCATGTTCTCTCTGGAGCTGAATCGGATGGTCGCTTATCCAGCAGGAACCGCTGGTGGAAGCAATCTCTCGCCAGCGTGGTCGGCTGACGGTTCCAAAATCGCATTCTCCTCGGCGCGGACGGGCGATCCTGAAATCTGGGTCTCAGACCCCAGCGGTGGAAATCTCCGCAGGCTTACGGCTTTCCGCGGACCCGACGTCGCGCCCACCTTCAATCCTCGCACCAACGCGCAGTTGGCCTGGGTCAGCGGGCGAACTGGACTCCCGCAGATCTACACCATGGATTTGGACGGCGGCAACATCCAGCGCATCACGGATGGCGGCTATGCTGTTTCCCCCTCCTGGTCCCCCAATGGGCAACTGCTTGCCTTCAGTTGGAATCGCAAGTACGGTCCCGGCGATCCTGGTGGAGTGGACATCCACGTCATCGACATCGCCAGCAAGCAATATCTTCAGCTCACTCACGAGTCGGGTAGCAACGACTACCCCTCCTGGGCTCCGGACGGCCGTCATCTGGTCTTCGAGCGGAAGATTGGTGGAAAAACTGAGATCTGGACCATGCTGGCCGACGGGACGCAACAGCATCAGTTGACCACCACAGGCAACAACTTTATGCCCAACTGGAGCTGGAAGTGACCTTGGGAGGGGCGGAACCGGTTTTGAGTGTGCTTGTTAGCGCACACCTAGGCGATATTTGAACTATGATGGATTCGTTGCCGAAACCCCAGCATCATAAATTCTGGAAGGTTGCGGCCTACTGAAACGCTCGGCTCGCGTCTTGAACCCAACCGGGTTCAAGACGCCTACCTCAACGAAACGTCCTCTGGCGCACACCATTTTTTTGGGAAGGAGCAGTCCATTGATCAATCGCAAGCAGATTCTTGTCCCGGTTGTGCTATTTGTAGCCCTGGTTACTGTTGCAGGTTGTAAGAAAAAGGAGGCACCTGCACCCGCGGCGACGGCTCCACCCGCGGCAGCGGCACCCGCACCCACCGCGCAGCTCACCGCGACGCCCACCGTCGTCTCGGCCGGAGACCAGATACAGCTCTCCTGGCGCACTACAGACGCCACCACCGTCACCATCGACGGAATCGGCGACGTACCCACCACGGGCGTCAAGACTGTCACTCCGTCCACGACGACCACTTACCACCTAGTGGCTCGCGGCGAAGGTGGATCGGCCGACGCGACCGCGCATGTGACTGTCAGCGCTCCTCCTGCTGTCTCGGTACCTGTGAACACCATGAGCGCCGAAGAAGAATTCAAGGCCAACGTCCAGGACATTTTCTTTGACTACGACACCTACGATATCCGGGCCGATGCCCAGGCCATACTCTCGAAGGACGCGAGCTATTTGGTCAGCCATTCCGATGTAAAGATCGTCATCGGCGGCTACTGCGACGAGCGCGGCTCCAACGAATACAACCTGGCACTGGGCCAAAATCGCGCCGATGCCGCCAAGAACGCCCTGGTGACTGCCGGAGTGGCCGCAAGCCGCATCCGCGTGATCAGCTATGGCAAGGAGAAGCCGTTCTGCTCCGAGTCGACCGAAGAGTGCTGGCAGCAAAACCGCCGTGCAGGCTTCACGCTTGACCGCTAGTATTTAGAATTGGATTGAGCGGAATACCGCAAAACCTGGGTGCCTCAAGTCCCGATTTTGGGGGCCTGAGGTACCCCGAGATTTAACAAGGCGATGCTGACTTACTGACAACGCGGTTATCGACCGTCGGCAGTTCGCTCTTCTTTATTGGTGAGAAAAGCTGATGATAAGGAAACTTCGTAACCGTCTGCTCCCTGCGGCTGTTCTTGTCGCAGTTTTGATCTCCGTCGCGATGCCCGCGCATGCGGCCTCCAAGGAGATGATCGCGTTGCAGACACAGGTCCAGCAACTGCTGGACATGGTGCAACGGCTCCAGTCCACGATGGATACTCGCTTTGGCGTGCTGCAGAACCTCGCGCAACAGACCTCTGACAACGCTACGCAGATGAGCGCAACCGTCAATACCCTGCAGCAGAAGATCAATGCCCAAAATGATGCTGCTAACGGAAAACTGGACGGTGTTTCTGGTCAGATCCAGTCGCTGAACGATTCGGTGGACGAGTTGAAGTCCCGCATCGCCAAGCTCGACAAGTCGCTCCAGGAAATGCAGACTCAATTGCAGAACGTCCAGAATCCGCCTCCGACCGCGGCCCCCGGAGCTCCGAACAGCTCTCCGGCTGGGCCCCCACCTGATGGCAGTGCCGCGCTCGGTTCCGGTGCTCCGGCCGCAGTGTCTCCAGCAGCCTCACAAGCACCACCGCTTAAAGAGACTTTTCAGGCTGGCGTTCGTGACTACAACGCTGCTCGATATGGCGTAGCAACCGGCGAGTTTCAGGCCGTGCTCCAGTACTATCCCCTGGACGATCTGGCTGGCTCAGCGGAGTTTTACCTGGGGGAAATCTCTTATCACCAGCAGGACTACGCCGCTGCGGTAAAGTCGTACAACGCCGTCCTTGAAGGCTTCAGCGGAAGCCCAAAGGCACCCGCGGCGCAACTGCGGAAGGGATTCGCCTTGATAGAGCTTGGCAAGAAAGATGCCGGCATCCACGAACTGCGTCAGCTCATCCAGCGCCATCCTCAAACGCCTGAGGCCTCTCAGGCGCGCAGCAAGCTGAATGGCATGGGTGTGCGCATCGCAGCCGCACACTGAGAATAACTGCCAGCAAGGTGTTGCCGCAAACGCGGTCACACGCCTTTGAATAAGCCGCCGTCCACCAGCAGCGTCTGGCCAGTGATATAGGAAGCGCAGTCAGACGCAAGCCAGACAATTGCGTCTGCAACTTCCTCAGCCCGCCCCACACGCTGCAAAGCGGTCTGCCCGCCCAACCCCGCCATATACGCGTCTTCACTCTCGCCGGCCTCCGCTGCTCGCTTGCGTGCCAGTTGTTTCAATCGCTCAGTAACGGTATAACCCGGCGCAACATTGTTCACTGTAATGCCGTCCCTGCCAAACTCATTCGACAGGCTCTTGACCAGTCCAAGTACGCCGGCCCGCACGGCGTTCGAATAAATCAAGTCGGAAACCGGCTGGCGCACCGAGACTGAGGTCAGCGTGACCAGCCGTCCCCAGCGCTTCTTCTGCATGTGGGGCAACACGGCACGCGCAAAATACACCACGCTCATAAAGTTCAGTTCAACCGCGCGATGCCATTCCTCAGTATTCGTGGCAAGAAACGTGCGCGGCGGAGGCCCGCCGGCGTTCGTCACACAAACATCCACACCATCGAACTTCTCTGCGACATGAGCGACAAACTGCTCCACCGCAGCAACGTCCGTTACGTCGAGCGGCTCGGCGAAAACCTCGACCGCGTACCGACCTCGAATCTCATCCGCGGCCGCATTCAGTTTCCCGGCGTCGCGTGAACACATCGCGACGCGCGCACCCTCTTCTGCAAATTTCTCCGCGGCGGCGCGTACAATACCCTCGCTCGAGGCGCAAACAATTACGCTGCGATCCTTCAACCCAAGATTCACAATCTCACCCTTTTTCGGTCAGCAGCGCCGCATTTTCCCTTCTCAGATAAGCGTCGTCCCGGTCAATCCAATCCTGGCGCGGCGGATTAAAGATATCCAAGTCTACGGTGTCTTCGAGGGCAAACGCCTCATGGGGCACATGTGGAGGAATGCACAGCACCTCGCCCGCACGCACCACGACTTCATTGCCTTCGATCGCAAACTTGAGCGTGCCTTCAAGGACGTATGTGATCTGTTCGTTATGGTGACTATGCAAGGGCACATGCGCGCCCTTCTTCAGCAGGACGCGGGCCAACATCGTGTCGGTGCCCACAAGAAACTGGCGTCCGATCAACGAACTCAGCCTCTCAACTTCGACATCCGCCCAACGTGTAAAGGTCGACTTCGATGTTTCAGACATTTGCATCTCCATTCGCAGGCAGATTGTCGTTTATTCGTCGTGCGACGACTTCTACAATAACCAGCGCATGCGGAGAATGGGAAGTCCCACGCCGGGGGAATCGCCGGCAACGCTGCAAGTGCTGCCCAAATGCGAAAATCCTCCTTTGTGCGGAACACACAAAGGAGGATTTCGGTCACTTCTCAAATCAGTCAGAGGGACTGATATTGCGCTACTGCAAGCTCGTCATCAGCGCATCTAACGCCGACTTTGGAGGCCGCGTCACCGATTCAGGCAATGTCGCCAGCGGCTCATCCACCACGTTCAGCAGGTCGATGAAGGTCGGCTTCTGCGTGTCGATATAGAAAACGCCGGTGAGGATTTCTTCGTTAGCGGTTGACTCCATCAAGGTCCGCACTGCGTTCGCCTTATCGGTGGGATCGTAGTCCTCGTGCAGCTTGCGCAAATGGAGGCTGGAGCCGTCGTGCATCTCAACGTCGAAGACCGCGCCAGATTCATAGTCGACTTCGATGTCTTCAAAGCTGGCCACGAAGCCAATCTCGTTAATCGGCTCGTCGTTCTCCTGCATGAATTTGTAGCTCTTGGTCGATCCTTCGTGGTCGTTGAAGGTGACACAGGGACTGATCACGTCCAGCATGACCGTGCCCTTGTGCGCTATCGCCGCCTTCAGCATTGAGAGCAGTTGCTTTTTGTCGCCGGAGAACGAACGGCCCACAAACGTTGCGCCTAACTGAATCGCCAGCGCGCAGGTGTCGATAGCCGGCAGGTCGTTGATGACACCCGTCTTCAGCTTTGAGCCAATATCCGCGGTTGCCGAGAACTGTCCCTTGGTCAGCCCATACACGCCGTTGTCTTCAATGATGTAAATCATCGGCAGATTCCGGCGCAGCAGGTGAACAAATTGCCCCATGCCGATGGAAGCTGTGTCGCCGTCACCGGAGACGCCCAGCATCTTCATCTGGTGTTGGGCCAGAATCGCCCCCGTAGAAACCGAAGGCATGCGCCCATGCACGCTGTTGAAGCTGAACGACCGGTTCATGAAGTAAGCCGGGCTCTTCGACGAGCAGCCGATGCCGCTCATCTTCATCACCCGTTCCGGCTGAACGCCCATCTCCCACATCGCGTCGATAATTCGCTCAGAGATGGCGTTGTGGCCGCAGCCAGCGCACAACGTCGTCTTGCCACCGCGATATTCAAGTACAGGAAGCCCAATGTGATTGACCTTCGGGCCGGGCGCTGTGGGGGTTGCGGTTGCCATTTAGAGGCCCTCCTTGGTCGCAAACTCTTCTGTGATGGTCTGGGCGTCAATGGGCAATCCGTTGTAGTGCAGAATGCTGCGCAGCTTCACCACTTGCTCGGCTGGAAGATCCAGCTTCAGCAAACTGGCCAGTTGCGCGTCGCGGTCCTGCTCCACAATGTAGATACGCTCGTGCGAAGCCACAAAGTCATGGATCTCGTGTGCAAACGGATAGGCCCGGATGCGCATGTAGTCCACATCTTTCCCGTATTCCTTCTTGATCTGATCCAGGCTCTCCCGCAGCGCAAAGTCGGTACTGCCGTACGCCAGGACACCGATCTTCGACGTCCCGTCCTTCACTGCCACTGGCCCCGGAACAAGCTTGCGCGCATTCTCAAACTTGCGCGACAGCCGCTCCATCACCTCGACGTACTCATCCGGCCTCTCTGTGTAACCCGCAGCATCGTTGTGTCCCGAACCGCGGGTAAAGTAAGCGGCCTTAGGATGATCCGTCCCCGGAAGCGTGCGCCAGCCAATTGCATCGCCATCCACATCGCGGTAGCGGGCAAATCCGCCCAGCTTGTCCAGTTGTTCTTTCGTTAGCACCTTGCCGCGATCCAGTGGCTTATCCGGATAGACAAACGGATCCGACATCCAGTTATTCATGCCCAGATCGAGATCGCTGAGTACAAAGACCGGAGTCTGCAAACGCTCGGCCAAGTCGAAAGCCGCGTATCCCAGTTCAAAGCACTCCTTCACATTTCCCGGCAGCAAAACGATGTGCTTGGTGTCGCCATGCGAAAGGAAGGCCACTGGCAGCAGATCAGCCTGCGAAGTGCGGGTCGGCATGCCCGTCGAGGGTCCCGTTCGCTGAACGTCAAAGATAACGCCCGGAATCTCAGCGTAGTAACCCAAACCGGAGAATTCCGCCATTAGAGAAATTCCGGGGCCTGAAGTCGCGGTCATTGATCGCGCTCCGGCCCAGCCCGCGCCCAGCACCATGCCGATTGCAGCCAGTTCGTCCTCAGCCTGCACCACGGCGTAAGTCGCCTTGCCTTCCGGGGTCACACGCAACTTCTTCAGCAGATCGGTTGTCGCCTCAACCACTGAGGTGGATGGTGTAATGGGATACCACGCAACCACCGTCACGCCAGCAAACACAGCGCCCATACCGCAGGCCGCGTTGCCGTCGATGATGATCTTGCCCGTCGTCTGATTCGACCGTTCAATGAAGTAAGGATCTTGCTTGGGCAGCTTCTCTGCTGCGTAATCAAACCCGGCCTTGACCGCACCGAAGTTTAGATCGAATACCTTCTGCTTCTTCGCAAACTGCTTGCGCAGCCCGCCCTCGACAACGGCCAGATCGATGTGGAGAATCTGCGCAATAGCCCCCACATAGACCATGTTCTTGACGAGTTTGCGTAGCTTGGGCTCAGGACAGATGCCCGCTGTGATCCCGTCGAACGGCACGGGATAGAAAATCACATCGTCACGGTACTGCTTGAGGTTTAGCTTCTCCTCGTAGATGGCCACCCCCCCAACAGGCAGAGCTAAAGCATCCTGTTTTGCCGTGTCGGGATTCAGCGCCACCAGGACCTCTGCGCCGCGAGTACGCGCCACATAGCTGTCCTTGCTGGCGCGAATGGTGTACCAGGTGGGAAGTCCGGCGATATTCGACGGGAAGAGGTTCTTTCCGCTTACGGGAACGCCCATTCCGAAGATGCTCTTCAACAGCACGCTATTGGCGGATTGCGAGCCGGACCCGTTCACCGTTGCTACGTTGATGCTGAAGTCGTTCGTGACGCGCTCTCGCGCGGCTAATGCGCCCAGTTCTTGTCCCAGGGCAAGGTTCCCAGTCGCCATTTGGCGGGTTCCCTCCGTAGTTTGTGGAAAGACTCCTTATAATGCCTCAGTCTCTCCTGCACCCATGTGATTATAGTCACTTTGTTTGTGAAGCGTCTCAGTATGGGGACCAGACGGGTTAACCCTAAAGAGTTATATCAAGTTAATGTCAAAGTCGTATTTGGAACGGAGACTTACCGCCCCAGATAACCCCATTCTTATCAACCTCGCAGGCCTCGGGAGGCGTAGAGCAGGGATCGATCTTCAACCAGTACCAAAGTAAGTTCGGGGATCACCTTAGAATCTATTCTGGCCCGTAGGTTCAAACCGGTGGAAGGCATCCAGTGAACACATAGGAAACAAGTTAGCCGCTCCGCGTCAGCGAAAATTCAACCCCGAATTCCTCTAATCGCCGCCGGCCATTAAATCTGCGACACCAAACTGCGCCTTCCGCACTCCGCGTTCCGCGTGCTCTGGATTCTGCGTCGCGATATGAATCCACTCATGCACAATCACCCGTGCAATTGCCCCCGCCATCGCTCGGTTCCGTTGATCCTGACTCATTCTCAGCGCTTGCGGCCCAAGCACTTGCCCAATACGCGTGCAGTCCACATGTGCGAAGGGCTCGATGAGGCCATGTCTCCGCCAGACCCATCCCAGCGGCACGCCAAAGGCAGTCCTCCTGCCTGCTGGGGCCAGGCTGCAGTCCCCGTGCAGAAACACCACGATTGCCTTTTCAACTTGGACTCCGGCGACAATGGAATCGCCGCGTACGAACTCCGCTTCTGCGTCCAGAAGGGCCGTCTCCGCGCCTCCATTCGCGACACCGACGCGCAGAGCGCTAAACAGAGCATCCCATTGCACCTGTCCCATGGGGCGATCTGCAAAGACCACGACCGTCGTCCGCGTCGTCGATGGGTCGCGCCGCTGCGCCTTTTCTACGTCAAACGCCCATCCCATCGCCGGGATTAGAAACGTCAGAACGAAAACTGCCAGCCAGGAAAATGTTGAGCAGTCTCTTGCTCGCGCGAGATGGAACTTCGGATGCACGGCTGTCATGGTGAGGCCGTCTAAATACGACCGGCAATGACTTGCGTCACATCGTTTTGGATGCGGGAAATTCACATTGCGTGTGTTCGCAACCCGGCTCTCCCCGCCGATAAGCCCCCACCCAGCTCGCTCGCGATGAAATCGATCATTCATAGTCCTGATCGTTATCAGTCTGCGGGCCAAAGCGCTACCCGCGTCTTGAATGGAATTCTGAGTTTTGCATGTGCCCATGACAAATCTCATGGAGGGAGTCTGTCTCCAATTCTCCTATCCGTCCAATAGATTGAAGGGATAGACTGCATCTCAAGGAGAGATGACCTATGGAAGTCCGCCAGCTGCAGATCTTTCGCACTCTCGCCGATGAGTTAAACTTCACGCGCACAGCCGAGAAAGTGCATACCGTGCAATCCAACGTGACCGCTCAGATCAAGGCGCTGGAAGAAGAACTCGGCGTGCCGCTCTTTGATCGTCTGGGCCGGCGCGTCACTTTGACCGATGCGGGACGGAGTTTTTTGCCCTTCGCCGGGCAAGCTCTCACCGCCATGGAACAGGGTCAGCGCGCCGTCCAGACCGGCGCAGAGCCCAGCGGTCCGCTGCGAATCGGGATTCCAGAGAGCATGCTCGCCTATCGATTGCCTCAGGTATTACGCACTTTCCACCGACGCTTTCCCCACGTGGAGTTGATCTTCCGACCTCAGTACGACGAGGCGCTGCCCGCCATGCTCGAAACGGGAAAACTCGATATGGCCGTCTGCATGATTGAAGCCAGCCCCAACGACACCATCAAGTCCACTCGTCTTCGCACGGAGAGAATCTTTCTGCTTGCGCATCCCAGCCACCCTCTGGCCTTGCGCAGGACCGTCAAGGTAGTGGATCTGGCGGGCCAGACATTGCTGCTCACGGAAGGGGGTTGCGGCTATCGGCTCAAACTCGACCGGCAAATGACGTTGCAGAACATTCGTCCAGGAAACGTGACTGAGTTCTCAAGTGTTGAGGCGATCAAGCAGTGTGTGCTGGCTGGCATGGGACTTGGCCTTCTGCCCGCCATCGTGGTAGCCCGCGAACTGCGGCAACACCAGCTCAAGGCCCTTCATTGGGCAGGGCCATCCATGGACATTTCCACGCACATCCTCTGGCACAAAGATAAGTGGATCTCCCCGGCCATGGCTGCTTTCATCGAACTGGTCAAGGAAAAGCTGGAGGACTCCGAGCCCGGCGACGCCGATCCGGCCATTGAAACTTCAGCAGCCGATTAGCCATCTACCCGTTTGCAGGTTATGCTTCTTGACAACCTACAATTTGGCCCCATGAGGTGCTGAGTGCAGCGGGTAGTACGTTTCCTGTTTGTTGTATTTGGTTTTCTGTTTTTAGCCGCAATATCGCAAGCGAGCACGACGGTCGAAGCCACGCAGAACTCGGGCTTTGTCCGGCTGGACCGGGTCACCGCTTCCCGGGCAACCACCAATGGAATCGAGATCAGCTCCGGCCACGCCGTAATGCTGATAACCGCGCTGCGCGACGATGTCCTTCGCGTCCGCATAGGCGCTGCCGGTCAGCTCCCTGAAGATGCATCCTGGGCCGTGCTGCCTTCCGCCCGCACCGCGTCGGTGGCTGTTACCCCTGAGTCCAGCGAAAGTGCTGTCGGCTTCAAGACCGCCAAACTCGTAGTCTCCATCCAGAAGAATCCTCTTTCGCTGAAAGTGACTGATCTTGAAGGTCACGTCATCTCTGAGGATCTTCCAGGCAGACCGGTTGAATTCAACGGCGCGTCCTTCCGTGTCTTCCGCAAATCGCCTATCGACGAGCACTACTTCGGCCTGGGTGACAAGCCGGGTCCGCTCGATCGCCGCAATGAGGTTTTCGTCGACTGGAACACCGACGCCTTTGGCTGGCAGGAGTCCACGGACCCCATCTACAAGTCGATCCCCTACTTTATGACTTTCCGCAATGGCGTTGCCGCCGCCACATTCCTCGACAACACTTGGCGTGCCAGCTTCGATTTCAATAAGGAATATCGCGACGGCTATTCATTTGGATCCGAAGGCGGCCCGCTCGACTACTACATGATCTACGGTCCTGATCCCAAGGCGGTGATGAGAGACTGGGCCTGGCTGGTCGGAACCACGCCACTTCCACCTTTGTGGTCGCTTGGCTATCAGCAGTCGCGCTACAGCTACTATCCCGAGGCGGAAGTCCGTCGCATCGCTTCCAAACTGCGCAGCGAACGCATTCCGGCCGATGTGATCTGGCTCGATATCGACTTCCAGCTTAAGAACCGGCCCTTCACCGTCGACCCGGAGCGTTTTCCGCACTTCGACCAAATGATCAAGGACCTGAAGGTCGAGCATCTGCATACCGTGGTGATTACCGACCTGCACATCGCGGATCTGCCCAACTCCGGATACAAACCCTATGACGAAGGCACAGCCGGCGACCACTTCGTCAAGAATCCTGACGGCTCAACTTATGTTGGCGTTGTGTGGCCCGGAAAGGCCGTCTTCCCTGACTTCACGCAAAAGTCTTCGCGCGACTGGTGGGGCACGCTCTACGCAGATTTCGTCAAGAAAGGCATCGCCGGATTCTGGAACGATATGAACGAGCCTGCCATCTTCGAAGTACCATCGAAAACGATGCCCGACGACGTGCAGCACCGCATCGAGGAACCTGGATTTACGACGCGAACAACCACTCACCTTGAGGTTCACAACGTCTTCGGCATGCAGAACAGCCGCGGCACTTTTGAAGGTTTGCGCAAGCTTGAACCCGGTACGCGCCCGTTTGTGATGACCCGCGCCAGCTATGCCGGCGGCCAACGCTATGCCGCCACATGGACCGGCGACAACTCCAGCACATGGAATCATCTTCGCCAAACCACACCGCAGCTCATCAATCTCGGACTCAGCGGGTTCGCCATGAGCGGTGCCGATGTGGGAGGGTTTGCGGGCTCTCCGCAAGCAGAACTGCTCACGCGTTGGCTTGAGGTTGCGGCCTTTCATCCCATTGACCGCGATCACACTGCGATTAACACCCACCCCCAGGAGCCGTGGGAAAATGGCACAAAAGAAGATCTGAATCTGCGTCGACGTTACATTGAAGAGCGCTATCATCTGCTTCCCTATATCTACACAACCGCGGAAGAGATGAGCCGCACCGGCTTGCCCATCATGCGTCCGATCTTCCTGGAGTTCCCGGATGGCGGCGGCGACGGCCAGCCCCTCGACCTGAGTGACAGTAACTCGTTCCTGCTCGGGCCCGACCTGCTAGTAGCCCAGAGTCCCTACCCCGATGAAGTGGACGACTACACAGTGACGCTTCCGCCCGTGGGCTGGTACGACTATTGGACCGGGGCGCCGATCCAAGGCAGCACCGGCCGAAAAGCCATCGATAACACCAGTGTCACCCAGCCGGAAGTCCACCTCCACAACCGCGTCGATACGGTCCCCGTCTTTGTCCGCGCCGGAGCCATCGTGCCCGAACAGCCACTCGTTCAGAGCACCGATGAAACGCCGCAAGGGCCATTGACCCTCCGCGTCTACCCTCCAACCGAGCCCGGCAACAGTTGCGTGGGTAGTCTCTATCTCGACGACGGTACCAGCTATGCCTTTGAGAAGGGCGACTTCCTGCGCATGGAGTTCACCTGCCGAGCCACTGCGCGGGGACTCACCGTGTCTGTTGGTCCTCATCAAGGCAGCTTCACCCCTTGGTGGAATCGAGTCGCAGTCGAGATCTATGGCGCTTCCAAGCCGGCCACATCGACCACTACTGCAGGCGCCAAAGTCTCCAGTAGCTTTGATCCGGAACACCACCGCATCACCGCACTTGTGCCTGAGGAAGGTAAGGGATTTGAACTGCAACTGACATACTGAGTTGAGGGGAGACGGCCCTACCCCAACTGAGAAACCGGCAGAGGACCAGCTTGCTTTCGCCCGTCCATGTAACCACCCGAATCAACGTCTCCCACTCTCTCACGCTCGCGAAGCTGTTACCCTGAAAGCATGAAATTCGGGGTTCTCGTCTTTCCCGGCTCCAACTGCGACCACGACACCTATAACGTGATTGCCGAAGTGGCTCATCAGCCCGTCACTTTCCTCTGGCACGACTCCGAAGACCTTGGAGGGGTTGATGCCGTCCTGGTTCCAGGCGGCTTCGCCTACGGCGATTACCTGCGCACGGGCGCCATCGCGCGCTTCTCTCCGGTGATGCAATCTGTTAAACGCTTTGCCGTCGGCGGCGGGCTCGTCCTGGGCATCTGCAACGGCTTCCAGATCCTCACTGAGGCTGGCTTGCTTCCCGGCGCGCTTATGCGCAACGCCGGGCTAAAGTACATCTGCAAACAGGTCTATCTTCGCACCGAAACTGCCGATAGTCCTTTCACGAATCAGCTTGCGAAAGGCCGGGTTCTCAAGATCCCGATTGGACACATGGAAGGCAATTACTTCTGTACGCCGGAAGAGTTGCACTCCCTTCAGGCCGAGGATCGAATCGCTTTCCGGTATGCCACGCCCAAGGGCGACATTACCCCGGAAGCAAATCCGAACGGTTCTTTGGACAACATTGCAGGCATCCTGAACGCAAAGAGGAATGTCCTGGGAATGATGCCCCATCCCGATCGGTCGAGCGAGCAACTGCTCGGGTCAGAAGATGGATGGAAGATTTTTGCCTCGATGATCGAAGCGTTGGCTGCGCATTGATCGCTTGCAGCTTTGACGGAGACGGTACGGTTCGTGCGAGTGGTCCCGCAACCGGAGAGTTTGAAAAGAGAAACTGACAAGTCACTCCCGCCTCTGTCATCGTGGTCATGATCGTCGGTTCCCTGACCATTTACCAGCGGAAGTAGGGCTTGTAAACGCAGCGGTGCGTGTACCTATAAGCGCAGGCAAAAGTGAGATTAGAAGCGCAGAACAAACGGAAATAGCGCATTCTTGACGTTGTTTGACGCTAAAAGCGCCTTAATGACGAGGTTCAAAATAAGTGTTCGGAGTTCTTTCAATTACCCACAAATTTCTGTTGGGTATTGCCTGACGAGGTTCGTAAGCGTTTGGTCTTTCCCTATTGACGTGTGATGGTTGGATTTGCTCAGGTGCTGAAGGCTCGATGAGCTTACATTTTGTCGAATAGGTTTGTTTGGCGCTGGTGTTTGTTCTTGGGTGTTGTCCAATCCCGGGCGATCTCTTCCATGCTCCTTCCTGATCTGATGC
>JBEKPF010000036.1:0-60291 GCA_049521035.1 Occallatibacter sp.
AACGCATCGCCCGGAGCCGTAAGCAATCCGGCTAGAATTGCACTCTGCTGGCCGAAGTTCCGTGACAGCTTCAAACCGTGGATGCGGGCGTCCTCGCTCGCCAGGCGTTCGATAACTCGCCAGGTGCCGTCGGCCGAGCCATCGTCCACGAAGAAGATAGACGGCTCGACAACTAAGCTCTCTTGAGTTAGTTTGTCGAGCAAGATTGCAAGACGGGACGCGGTTTCAGACAGCACCTGCTCTTCGTTGTGGCAAGGAACCACAAGAGTTATCCTTGGGCAGGAAGCGCGTTCAACTGATTGAGTCATAGGCCCTTCTTCATTCACAGGCAGATCAACGAGTCTATCGTGGGAATAGAGCGCTTCGATCCGGAGCGCGGGCGGCGCGCGAAGTTACGAGCCCTTCTCGACGTGGGAGTAATACTGCTGAGTTATCTTTCTGCCGGTTGCGCCGAAGGCCGGAGAATGGATGATTCCCGCCTTGTGAGCTACAAAACGGAAGGTGGTGGCGAGTACTCCGAAGCCGTACTTCACGCTGCGCTTGAAGTTGATGGAAGAGGCTTCCTTGAAGTACTTCGTGGGGCAGGATATCTCTCCGATCCGAAAGCCGAACATCACGGCTTGGGCGATCATCTGGTTGTCGAAGACGAAATCGTCGGAGTTTTCGAGCAGCGGAAGGGTCTCCAGAAGTTTGCGCGAAAAAGCCCGGAATCCGGTGTGATACTCGGATAACTTGACTCCTAGAAGCACGTTTTGGAATGCGGTGAGGAATCGATTGGCAATGTATTTATAGAGAGGCATTCCACCTTTGAGCGCTCCCGCTCCGAGGATTCGCGAACCGAGAACCATGTCATATACGCCGCTGGCGACCATACCAGCCATGGCAGGAACAAGGGAGGGTGTGTATTGGTAATCCGGATGAACCATGACCACAATGTCCGCACCGGCGGCGAGCGCCTCGCGGTAACAGGTTTGTTGATTGCGGCCATAACCGTAATTGGCGTCATGCACGAAGGTTTCAACTCCAAGCTGGCGGGAAAGCGCTGCGGTCTGATCCTTGCTTGAGTCGTCGACGAGGATCTTGATGTCCACAACGTCGGACAGTTCCCGGACCGTCATTTCGAGAGTCTTTTCCGCATTGTAGGCCGGCATGACAACCGCAATTCGCTTCCCATTGATCATAGTTTCAGCTCCTGTTGCAATCTACTTTCTTCGGTCAGAGAACTCGATTCGACTCAGGGTTGGCCGGTATGTGGCTGCACAGACGATGGATATGGAGAAACTCTCGCCGGTGAAGTGTCGGGTTCGACAAGCCAGACCTTCCTGTCGCGGTAATAATTGATCAATTTCTCATTATTGGTGGCATCCATCTCTCTTGCCCATACGACTTTGGAGTGATCGATATCCGCTCTATTGTAGACCCATTCGTCAAGAATGTAATGGGTAGGAGCGTACCGGACGATTACCATCTGATTGCCTGGGAGTTGCTCAAGCTCTGCCTGAATCCGGGCGCGCTCCGTACCAAAGTGATCAGGGCCATACCATTGCCAAACCCAGTGACTGACCGGCCACTCTTCGGGAGCGATCTTAAGGGGCACGTCAAATAGCCGCACGCCCGCCATAAGAACGCAGACTACAACGGTAAGGCGAACGATCGCCGTACCTGCGGGACGCTCCACTGTTCCCATCATTCGCAGGTGGCGCATGGCCTGTAGGCCGACTGCGTAGAAGAGGACGGTGAAAGTGGCCACATAGTGGGGGATGAAATAAATTTCGATCCCCATGCCAACCATGACAACCAGAAGGCAGAGTACGAGGAAACGGATGCGACGGTCGAAGAGGGCGCGCCGCATCATGATAAGCGGAGGGAGTAGCGCGAACGCAGCGAAAAACGAGAGTACCTCGACCACTTTAAGCAACGTCTGGGTGAAAAAACCGGAGACCGAATGAATTTTCGCGTATTGCTGAATCTCGAACTCCGTATAGAAATTGCGCATGAGTTCGTGCCGGTAGACCGGTTCGGGATGGCGCGATTGCCACACAAAGTAAGGAGCCACAGCATATTCTGCACGATTGACACTGTAGGGCAGAATCTTCGGGCTTCCGAATGCCCGGTAATCGTAAAAGCCCAACCAGGCACCAGCCACGACGATTAGAACAAGGGGTAATGCGGCTCGACGCAGCAGGATGGCGGGGTTGGGGCGATTTTTTCCGAAGAGTATCCAGTGGAGAAGAGCGACAGCAACCGGAAGGCATAGCAACAGGCCTTCATAGGGACGCGTCAGCCCGAGAAGCGCGATGCCGACTGCCATGAGCAGGCCGTAACGAAAACGAGCGGTCCATTTCAAGCGCGGAAGAGCACCCAGAACCAGTGCTCCACCCAAGGCCGTGATCAGGGCTCCGCCGGTGTAAGTATTCACCCAGTAGCTGAAAAGTCCAAGGCGCAGCATTGCCAGGAATCCGCCGAGCAGCGCCCAGCCAGACGGCAGCCAAGCTTGCAGCATCCAGCAGATGGCGGCGCACATTAGCGCACTGCAGATGAGGACACCAAACCAAGGGTTGCCAAAAAGGAGTTTTCCCACAGCGAGAAGCAGCGCCTGTCCTGGAAAGTACATGGACTGGTAAGTGGGCTGCATGGAGATGTGGAACGATTCAAAATGGGTCCACATTGCAGGGGTTGGGTTGGTCAAACGGCCATGGGCGAATGTGTCTGCTGCGAGCAGGAAGCTGAAATCGTCTGGGAGAAAGGGCAGAGGTATGAGAATAAAGGGGAGAATAGCGAGCCGCAGAACTAGTGTAGTTATCCCAACAGTAACAACAGCGAGACACTGATTGCGTGCCAGAAGATCGAACGCCTGTTCGAAGCGGGAGAACCAATTTGCCCCCAGGCGGGGCCAGGCAAATGCAACCGCAACCGCAATTGTGGTAAGACAGCCTTCGATCAGCGAGATCGAAGCGCCGCCTTGCGATGCAGCAATCAGGAGCATCTTGGAGTTATAGCATACCGTTCAGGATGGGGATGCTGGCGGGGAGTTTAGGTTATGACCAAAGTCCCGATCTACTTCCGAGCCGGCTATGTGATGAATAGGAACACGACTGAATGCTGAACCGGAGGGATCAAAGAAAGAAGAGGCCAGCGATCCCAGAGGTTATTTGCGTGAAACTTCGACTAGAAGAAAGCTGCGTGTTGTGCGCCCATACACGTTTTCTCAAGCTAAATATTGCTGTTGAACGTAGCAGTGAGGCTGGTGTACGAGCTGAGGAGCAGCCGAGCGAATGCGTTTGTGGATGCAACGCAGGCAGTCGCAATCAAACCAGCGATAAGAACATATTCAACCAGATCCTGACCGTCTTCCGCGGTCATCATCTGCTGCAATTTAAAAAATAGAAACCAGAATCGTTGCCTCATACGCCAGCCTCGCTTTGGGTGGAATGGGTCAGATCCCGCGTGAAAAATTCACTTTCCTGCCCGGTTTGGTCAGTAGATCTTTCCTGCAAAAGTCGGAAAGCTGACAGTTCAGCGATTAACCCTCTTTGGGGTCGAATCAAATGTCCATGGCGAGCGATACGCTGACTGAATCGAAGCCTTGTTGATACCGCCGGCCAAACTCTTCATACCGACTGTAGCAGCAAGCGCGATCAGGGCGATAACCAAGGCGTATTCCACAAGATCCTGGCCGCTCTCCTCTAATGATCAGGGAACGAAGTTTTCCAACGAACCGCAAGAGTCTGCGCCCTATTTTCTCTTTGATGCGACTCTTTCACCGAAAATCAACACCCCAGTGGCCTTTGCCGGGAGAGTACGATCATGCGCCTGATTGAACGCGCGTAGCTCTCCCGCACAGAGCAAAGGGGCTGGGATGGTTGAAACAAACATTGCTACGGCAAGGACTAGATGTCGGTTGCGAGGGCGACGCTAACGGAATCAAAAGCGCCGTTGATGCCACCAGCCAAAGCCTTCATGCCAGCGGTAGCACCGAGGGCGATAAGGGCAACGACCAGAGCATACTCAACCAGATCCTGACCTTCTTCACGGTTCATCAGGTCCTGGAACTTCACGTAAAGCTTCAAAAGCATAGTGTTCATATGTGTGTTCTCTCCGTAATATGGTTTCCCCAGCCTCAGGCCAGGCACCTTAATCTGAGCAACTGAAGTTCCAATCTTAAATGCGACTGTTTACTAATATAAATCAACAACTTAAGTGAATCGAGACTCTAGGTAGAGATACCCTGCTGTAAACATATGTATACAGCTGGGACCAAGGAGACTGGCCTCGTATACATGACCCGAAAGTGTAACCGGCATGACCCAAAGGTTAAGACTCCGTGAACTACCCTCTCGAGTGAAATCTTAAAAGAAGCGAGTATTTCCGCCAAGCTAACCCGGGACTGAGGCACTAAGTATACCCTCAGCATTCCGACAAACCGCTCTTCCCGGTACTTTGTCGCTGGAGTCAAACTCAATGTTCACCTCCGTGGGCGTTTCGGCGCCCGGGATCAACGCGGAACATCGGAAGCTGAACCATCGATCAACAGGGTGACCTTGCACCAGAGCGTTGCCGACACGGTAGGCATGTTGCGCTTCATTGACTCGAAGCAAGGAGTTTCGAAACTCGCTTGTAGGCTCAAACGGATGTGCCAGCTCTGGATCCCATGCAATATCACGCGGCGCAACTAGAAGCGCACCGCGAGCCTCTTTGGGCAAAAGCTTATGGATGTTTAAGCACTAGCTCTGAGTCTGGTCCAGCGAGATATACAACGAGGCCGACTGCGGAAGATCTATCGCTAATCGGAAGTGACCTGTCGCGAACAAAATGCTGGTGTATCGTATGCACAGGAGATCGCATGTACGGCGGCAATGGAGCGGTTCGCGGGCCAAGCAGCGGAAGGAGGCTCTTGCGCTGGCCAGCCAGGATCCTCGGCCCCGCACCCGGATTGAAAGAGATCAACCTAGCTTGCTGGAGCCTACTCGCGATGTTATTTGTGATGCGGTTTTGCATACCAGTCTGGGTTCAGTACCGAGCCGGCAGAGGTTCAATTCCCCTTTTCCCTAACGATTTTGTCTATTTTTACGGAATAGGGCGTATTGCAAAGGACTATCCGGCTGCACGTCTTTATGACTATGGCCTGCAATTGAAAACGTTCAACGATATCTACCAACCGCCAACGCGCGCGTACGGGCCGAGCCCCTATCCGCCCTTTGTAGCCCCGTTTTTCAGCGTCTTTGCACGAACCTCATTCCGGGTAGCCTTTTTTCTATGGTCCGCGTGCTCGCTGATTCTCTACGGGGTGGGCATCATCGTCGTCGCGAGGGGTTTCTTCACTGGCGACCGGGCGAAAGTCTCTCTCATCCTCTGCTTCGCGGTGGCCTTTTATCCATTCTTTTGGGGCATCCTGGTAAACGGACAATTGACGGCGGTGGCAGTTTGCACGGTTGGGTTGGCAGCTTATTTAGAAAGACGAACAGAACTATTTCAGAGCGGGCTGGTGCTTTCGATCCTGACTTATAAGCCGACGCTGTTGCTACTTTTGGTTCCAATGCTATTTGTGACGCGCAGGTTCAGGACGCTTGCAGGATTCACGACTGGCGCGGCTGCGTTGATGCTGGCGGGGACGCTCTTCGGGGGGATACAGATCTGGTCAGTGTACGTGCAATTCCTAAAGCTATTCAGCCAAATCACAGGAATGGATGCGCAATCATCGCTATTGCTCTATAAGTTCGTTGACCTCAGTTCGTTCCTGCAGGCCGTTTGCGGAGGCCGATCTACGCGCGAGATGGCAATCCTTGGGGTGGTAACGATATCGATCGGAACGATGCTGGTGGTCTTGCTTTGGATGTCCTCGAGAAGCAGCAGGCCCGTGCAATCTCTGGCCTGGGCGGTCACTATTACCTGGACATTGCTCCTGAATCTCTATGTTCCGATGTATGACTCTGTTTTGGTGATTGTCGCAATTGTACTGACTCTCGGCGCGGTGAAGGAACTTAAATGGAGCGCTGCCGTGGACTGGATTGGATCACTTTCGATATTGATCTTCGCGGTCTCCTGGGTCTCATACGAGATCGCGAGAGACCATCGGGTTCAATTACTGTCGATAGCAATCGCAGTTTTCGGATTGGCGCAGCTTTATATCCTTTACCGAGCGATTCGTCAGGAAAAGCTAATGGGAGTGCCTTCGATTCGCGAAGCGTAAAGCTGCGGCGGTGAATCCGAGGGATAGAATGCATTCTATGGCGAGTAAGGCCAATACTCCCGCGTCAAAGCCAGCCTTCGACCACGCGGAATTATCGATTGCATGTGTTGGCGGGCTTGCGCTTGCGCTGATTGCCTTGTTTCTATGCGTTGTACCTTTGACAGGCAAGGTGGCAAGCGGACGCGACTTTGTCGTCTATTGGGCTACGGGCCAACAGCTTGCTCAACATGCCAACCCCTACGACAGCGACGCATTGATGCATATTGAACGTGCAGCAGGGCTCCCCACCCAATACAACGTTCTGTACATGCGGAATCCACCGTGGGATCTGATCCTAACGCTTCCCCTGGGGTTCATCGGATTGCGGATTGGGGCACTTTTGTGGTCTCTTCTCCTTGCTGGTTGCCTCGCGGCTTCAGTGCGGCTGCTTTGGGTGATGCACGGAAGACCGCAGAATCGCCTGCACTGGCTTGGCTATTCCTTCGCACCGGCTATGATCTGTCTCTTTGCGGGGCAGACTTCCCTCTTCACGCTTCTTGGGCTCGTGTTGTTTCTAAGGTTCCATCAAACGCGCCCATTCATTGCAGGGTTCTCCCTCTGGCTCTGCGCCTTGAAGCCTCACCTGTTTCTGCCGTTCGGGCTTGTACTGCTGACGTGGATGATCACTTCAAGGAGTTACAAGATCCTGGCCGGGGGGGTGGCAGCCATGGCAGCCAGTTGCACGCTTGTCTATTGGATCGACCCGATGGCATGGACACAGTATTTTCAGATGATTCGCAACTCGGGAATCCAGGCGGAGTACATTCCCTGTCTAAGCGTCGCGCTTCGCGTTTGGCTGAAGCCAAACGCAATGTGGATTCCGTACGTACCTCCGGCATTGGGATGTCTTTGGGCGCTAAGCTATTTCTGGGCTCGCCGGCAGGTGTGGGATTGGTTGAAACACGGCAGCCCGCTGATGCTTGCTTCAATTCTGTTGGCGCCTTATTGCTGGATGTTCGATCAATCGGTGGCCGTGCCGGCGCTCTTGCATGGCGCCTATGTTACCCGCTCCCGGATTCTTTTGACTGTGTTGGCTTTCATCAGTGTCTTGATCGACATTGAACTGGTTGCAAACGTCAAGATGGGCTCTATTCTCTTTCTGTGGACGGCACCCGCTTGGCTGGCGTGGTATTTGTTTGCGGACCGCGCTGAGAACAGATCCAGTGTTGGCCAGCTTCAATCGTAGTAAGAAGGCCGCAGTGTAAGAATGTGCTCGGCAATCTCTTGTACTTCGTCTGCTGGCATGATGCTACGTTACTACTGTCAAATCTTGCGGGGAATAACGCTGCGCGTAAACCCACAAATAGAAGATCCCCAACACCAGCAAAATGATTGGGACTGGAAAAATCTGTGCGGCCGTCAGAGTTTTTCCAAGGATGCCAGTCGCGGAGGGATGCAAGCTTGCGTTGAGGCCAACGGGAATGGTCCACAACAAGTCCGCGGTCAACAAGAAGGCAAAGCCATTTACGAGGAGTGCGAGCCGCCCGATCAGCCCGCCTTCGGCCCATAGCATGGCACAGGCGGGAACAGTGAGAAGTAGAAGTTTGGCGTCGTGTTGGCGATGGTAGACAGGCAGCATCGAGAGCGCCGCAATGGATGCCAGCGCCAGCAAAGCGCTCCTGGTCGAAGGGCGGGAACGCAGAGTTACGAACGCCCAGACCAACAGAATGGGGATGAAGGTGAGGAAGGCGGCAAGGTTATACACATGTGGGTCGTTCCAGAATGCCGAGAAAATCGATTGCAGGCTTATCACCAGATTCATGCCGACGATGCCAACTGAAGCAAGCGCAGGATCGCTCGTGCCGCCGTGGACAGCAAACGCCGCAATATTGGAGTTCCGCTCTTGCATCCAGTGTGAAGAGACCTGCCAAACCCACAGAAGCGGCGGCAAACTCAGGACAATCGTCACGAGGAGGATCTGCAGTGCCCTCTTGCGGAAAACTCCGCCGGCAAGCAAGAAATAGAGCCAGATCAGGCCTGTATCATGTCGTTAAAGCGAACACCGTTGGAGGATAAATGAACATCGCAAAATGGTCAGAATGCCCAATATTCCAAGGGGCATCGCGACCTGCTTCCCGCGCAACGCGCAAGACTTCGCTTACATTGTAGGGATCGCAGTGTTGCAATAAGCACTTTGCAGGAAAATACTGCCCGCTGAAATCCTCCATTGAGACGGGAGAAGCACTTCCTAGAACCATTCCGAGCAGCAGAAATGCCGCGATCCCCAGGAACAGTAGATAAAGACCATCAAGCCTCGCATTCGTCATTCTGGCACTTTCTTTCCATTTTCCCCGGGGTGGTTGAAGTACCGCTCTCGACCATCTTCCATGAACTCAGAGGGGCTCCACAATGTGTATACCCTCTCTGACGTTGTGGAGGGTGGTTTTTCTTGAGGAAAAACCCCCTTGGCGCCCTGCTTCGGGTACGGCGATTGTGGAACCGCTGTACACGAATACTTGATGACGGTGAATTTGCGATGCACAGGGCTTGTTTTGGCTCTTGGGCCGCTCAGATGAACCTATTGTGCGTTGGATGAAGCATGGGCATCGCTGCGCCGCATATAAACACACAGGTAAAAGATTCCCAAGATCAGCAGAATGAGCGGAACTGGAAGGACCTGCATCCCAATGAGAACCTTGCCGCCGAATCCCGACGTGGACGGGTGCAGCTTACTGACGAGACCGAAAAAAATCGCCCATGGAATGTCTCCGGCCAACACAAACCCAGCGGAATTTACCAAGAGCGCAAGCCACGCGGTCAAGCCTCCCTCGGACCAGAGCATGGCACAAGCGGGAACCGTAAGCAGCAGTAGTTTGGTGTCCTGCTGCCGATGATAGACGGGAAGCATGGAAAGAGCAGCGATAGCCGCAATTGCCAGCCAGGTTCTGGCCTTCGATTGCGGCGATCTGAGGGTAACGAACAGCCATGCAAAGAAGGGGGGCGCAAATGCAAGATAGCTTGCGGGATTGTAAATGCGGGGGGCATCCCAGACGATGCCGAAAAGCGCCTGCAGGCTGACCAGCATACCAAGTCCATGTGCGCCCGTTGAATTCAGTCCCGGGTCGTTCATACCGCCGCGAACTGAAAACGCCGCTACGTTGGTTTGCAGCTCCTGTATCCAGTTTGGCGAGACATACCAGACCCAAAGAACCGCCGGGAGGCAGAAGACCACCATCGCAAGAAGGGTCTGCCACGCACGCTTCCGGTAGACTCCTCCAGCCAACAGGAAATAGAGCCAGACCAAGCCCGTATCGTGCGGCTTGACTGCGAGGCCAACCGCAAGGCAGAGAATGCCCCACGGAACGAACCGCTCTCGAACGAAGCACCAGACCGCCACCACGCAGAGGCTTATGGCGATCCCTGCCACGTTGCCAGTAATAACTAGCAATTCACTGTTGGCCAGCAAGAAGCCAACCAGGGCTCCGGAGAGAACCGGGGCATATCCTGCGCCGAGACTCCAAATCAGAAACGAGGCAAAGAGTAGGCTCCCAACGGTGAGCATCAACCATAACAGGCGGGCAATTCCCCAAGGAAACATGGCGAAGGGGACTGTGAATGAAAATGTGGTCGGAGGATAGATGTACTGCGTCACTACCTGGCGAACCTTCTCAGTATCCGGCGGGCGGCTCCCGCGTTCAGCCTGGGATATGCGCAGCACCTCATTTTCGTTGTAGGGGTCCGCATGCCGAAGAAGGCATCGCGCGGGCTGGTAGAGAACCCTGAAGTCCACCATCGTCACTGGGTAGGTGTAGCCGAGTGCGCCACCCAGCAAAATGAACGCGGTGCCGCCCAGCAGTAGTAAATACAAGCCGTCGCGTCGCGCCTTTGCGTTTACTGGTCTCACTCTGCGGGGTCACCTAAAGACGCAGGGACGAACTCGAGTTCGTCGCCGACTTGAGCAAGTGTCCTTTCAATAGTGCCTGAAGGGAGCTCAAGCACAGAGTGCGCTGAGAGGCAGGCGGAGAGCCGCCAGGGAGGTACATCACTCTTGAGCTTTTTGATACTCTTCTTGCGGTCAAGATAGATAAGGTCGAGGGGGAATTGCATCCAGAAGGTATGAACGGACTCGCAGGGTACAATCCATAGGCCGCCCCCCGGTGGCAGGCCCTTGCGCCCAAGCAGCCCCTTATTCCGCTTTGAGCCGGTGTCAGCAAGCTCTAGTGACGTTGCGAGCAAAGTGTGGCGAGTAAGGTTCAGAACGCGCAGGCGATCGTTCGGGATTGGCTGATCACTCGGCGTGGCGCGACCCGACCACCCCTTTGTCCAGCTCAACGGATCCATCCCAGTGCCTCAGAATCATTCGCTTTTTCAGCCAAGATCACGAACTTATTGCGCTTCAGATTTCAAGCAAATTGAAGGGCGCGATAAGAGCGCCCTTCAAAACGATTCCCAAGATGAGCAATCAAGTTTGTCGCAAAGGCTCCGGCCATCTGAAGGACAACCGAGAGCCTCAAGGCTCGCTGGGCGAGGTTGATCCGCCAGGCATGGGGGTAGCCAATCCGCTTGCTCCGCCCAGCCCCCCGCCCCCGCCAAAGGTCCCGGAACCGCTATCGATGACCAGCGGTTTCTCAGGCCTCATACTGTCAATCAACTTCTCGACGGGAAGAACTGGTGGAGCAGGTGCCAGAGTGTTTTCTGCCGTCTTCGCATCCGGGTTGTTCATCGGAATCCCAGTGTTGGGCGGCAGGAACTTCTTGGGGAACTTAATCTCGGGCATGGTAGCGCCGGCTTGGATTGGAGCTACGATCTCGGGTGTAACAATGACGATAAGCTCGCTGTTGACTCTGGTCTTTGTCATCGACTGGAAGAACTTGCCCAGAATCGGAATGTCCCCAAGAAACGGGATCTTTGCGTAAGTTTCGTTGTCCGTATTGTTGAGCAGTCCACCGATGGCAAAACTTTGCCCATCTCCCAGTTCGACCTCGGTGTTTACTCTCCTGGTGTCGAGGCCCGGAACATCAAATCCGCCGATCTCGATGCCCTGGGAGAAGTCAAGCGTGCTAACTTCCGGAGCTACCTGCAGCCGGATGGTTCCGCGCGGAGTGATGGTGGGAATGAAGTTGAGACGAACACCGAACTCCTTGAACTGAATGGAGACTGCTCCGGCTCCTCCTGCCGCGGTTCCCTGGACAACTGGATACGGGAATTCTCCGCCCGCCAGGAAACTGGCCTGCTTACCGTTTGCGGCAACAATGTTTGGCTGCGCAAGAACCTGAGCAATCGAGTTGTTCTCGAGCGCTTCGAGAGTTGCACCCAAATTCAAACCGGGCACGAAAGCGAAGAGGTTCAGATCCTGGGCTACATTGAGTGTGGATGGAGCACCTACAGAAGTGCCGGGAGTAACCCCTGGCGGAGAGAACTGCCCGGTAGTGATGCCGGCAAGAGTATTCCCAAAGCCGTTGCTGAACAGATTGATGCCTAATTGCAATTCCTTGGTGCGGTCTACACTTTCAAAGCGCACCTTGAGCAAAATCTGGGGTTGAGAAGCGGGCACTTCCACATTGAGGAGATTGACCACCTTGCCCGCAGTGGAGGCAATCTTGACCGCACGATCGTTACCGTCAAGGTTTTTGACCGTGCCACGCAGAAAGAGGGTGCCATTCTCCGCGCTAAGTTTGATTGTCTGTCCGGGAAGCTCAGTTCTGAGTTCGCGGCGGACTCCCTCAAGGTTGTCGTCGGAGATGGCTGAGCTTGCCCTTACGGTGACGTTGAAAAACTGCCTTCCGCCCTTTGTGTCCCAGATAATCAGGCTAGTTTCTCCAGCAGCTTTGCCGCTGACCATGACTTCAGTTGGGCTTGTGGCGTTAACTTCGGCGATATCACCCAGACCTAGAGCTACCCTCGTAATGGGAAGCGCCGTGTCGACTAGAACGGTCTTGCCAACAGCGACAGAAAGCTCGTTTGCCGAATCTTGCAGCGAAGCTCCAGAAGGCGGAGGCACAGGGGCCATCGGTGGTGCAGTTTGAGCCTGAAGTCCTAACTCAGCAAGAATAAGAATGGTTAAAGCACTGAAACATGCGATAGGTGCAAAAGCATTCTGTCTCACTGCTGCCCCCCGGGAGTACTAAATTTTTCTTCGCTATGCTTTGTTCCATTGATCACTTCAATTGCAAAAGGCGCGGGCGCCTTGGGCTTCGCAGCTTTCTGAACTACGTGCTGCCTGGGTGCGACTGCTAGCTGATCCGCGAAGAGATTGACCATTGCCGTTCCGGGGACTGGATCCGTTTTTGTGTCGAGAGGATTCCGCAGCACTAACTGAATTTTTGCTTGACTGGTGGCCAAGCTCAGGGTTTCCGCCTGTTCCGGGGTGACGAGAAGATTGACCACCTGGACCGGATGAGCCTTGCCTTCGGCGTCCTTTTGGATGTCGGTTCCGGCTGACAAGACTTGAATATCCTGAAGCAGAGTCTTGACCAAGGTACCCTTTTCCGCCTGTACGGCCTGACCGTTAACCCCTGGCGGAAGGCCGGAGATAAGAACATCTACGCGCATGCCCGGAGTCGCGAAGCCGGACACGCCGATGATATCGTCCACCCTGACGGCTGCCGCTCTCATCCCCTGAGGAATAGTAGCTGCCAAGCCGCCGCCTGATCCGATGGGAGCCAGGCGAGCGTCCAGAATGGCCTCACCCTTGTAAATGTCCTCAAGCACACCCCGTCCAATGGCATTGCCCTTGTCCTTCTCGAGGATGGCGCCTGTGGGAAGCGGTCCAACGATCTCAACCGTTGCTAAGTCGGCAGAGTTCAGAACCGCTCCAAGCTTAATGTCTGTGGCTGCGGCCACGACGCGCGTGGAGGCAACTGCTTTAGTCGCCGACATCCGGTTGACCACCAGATGGTAAACCACAAATGCGCATCCGCCTGCAATCACGAATGCGAGTAGAAGAATAGTCAGGACTCTTCGATTCATATGTGTGCCTGCTTGAACCGGCTAATGCGCCGGTACCGCCTTACTGTCACCCTGGGTGCATAACTGCGTCCAAGAAGACAAGTTCCTGTTTCGCGCCGAACCCCTCGGAGGTTGCGTTTACAGCAAGATGTACAAATTCAGGCGTGTGATAAGTGTACACCGTTTTTTCTCACCGAGATTGGATAAATTAGAACACAAGCCAAGCACGACAAAGCGGTCACTTTTGTGGGGTATCAAAGTAGCAATCAGCAAACCCAACGATAAGCGAATCTGAAACAGATTACAATGGGATTCTAACGTCAATCATAGCTGCTTCGCTGGTGTTCAACCAGACTCATTGTGTCAGTGGAATGGGTCCAGCTCAGTCATAATAATGAGACCGTGCGAGGGTAGGAGTTCATCCGGTCATGAAGTCTTCCCAATTGATCAGTTTGTTTAACGACCGGGCTGACGTAAGTCAGGGGTCGGGCTCGATTATTGTCTCCGTCTTCTTACATGGCGCAGTGATCGGCGTAGTTGCATATGTTGTGCTATATGGGCCGCAAATCAGGCAAAGAACAATTGCCGACCGATTAACTGTCCGCCATCTGAATCTCGACATGCCCGATCCTGTGAAGGCTTATTCAGAGATGAACGGAAAGTTCTACCCGGGCCCTCACCCGTCCCCGCATAAGGCTGCACCGGCCGGTAAGCCAGCTGACGAGCCAGCGGAGTTGCAGGAGATAACTCCAGCCGTCAAGAGCCTTCAGACGCTGATGCAACCAAAAGCTCCACAGTTACCAAAGGACACCCCACTTCCGACTGTAGTCTTACTGACTCCGGAAACGGTTCCGACTAAGGCCATCGTGGCTCCCAAGCCTACGCCGCCTACGATCGCCCTGGCTCCTCCTAAGCTAGATTTGCCCAATAAAGAAACGACTCTAGCGGATATTCGGTTATCCGCTACAGACCTGGCGCAGTCGAAAATACCGCTTGTGCCGAGCACGACCTCGCCGGTGGTCGTTCGCGGTCCGGATCTACCGCAGAAGGCGCCTCAGACAGTTACAAACAGCACGGCAGATCCGACATCGACCACGGTGGTTTCGCTCTCCGACGTGCAGATGAAGCAAGGAACCGTAGTGCTGCCGCCGGCAAACATGTCGGCGTCTTCTAACTCACAGGGGACACTGGCTGACGGCAAGGGGCAGTCTCAG
Source organism: Occallatibacter sp. (assembly GCA_049521035.1). Taxonomy (GTDB): domain Bacteria; phylum Acidobacteriota; class Terriglobia; order Terriglobales; family Acidobacteriaceae; genus Telmatobacter. The sequence goes on from JBEKPF010000036.1 coordinate 14,332, forward strand.
GACGATTCTCAATCCACGATGCACAATGTCGACGGCAAAGGCGGAACCACAACGGGGCACGGAATAGGCGATTCAAAAGACAAGGCGAATGGTGATAAGGCTGGAATTAATGGCTCAGGCCAGGGCGGTCATGGTTCCCCCGCCCATATCGTGCTGCCAAAGACAGGCGTCTTCGGGTCAGTAGTTGTGGGAGATTCACTGAAGGAGAAGTACCCGGAAATTGGGCCTCTGTGGACAGGACGTCTAGCCTACACCGTGTATCTGCATGTGGGTTTGACGAAGAGTTGGATTCTGCAATACTCACTTCCGCGAGCAGCGGATGCTGCGGCGGCAGGTTTCAACGACCGGCTTAATGCGCCATGGCCGTATAACATTGTGCGACCGGCCAACGGCGCTGGTGAGTTGGATGCCGATGCCCTGATGATCCATGGCTATGTGAATAAGGCCGGGCGCTTCGAAAACCTGACTATTCTTTTGCCTCCCGATTATGCCGAGGCAGAGTTAATGCTGGAATCGTTGCGACAGTGGGAGTTTCGGCCTGCTTCACAAAATGGGCAGAGCGTGCGAGTGGAGATTCTGCTAATCATTCCTGAAGAAGAGCAATAAATAAACATCCCGGCGAGTTATCTGGATAACTCGCCGGGACGGATGGTTAGTCAGGGCATTTACTAGTTCTATTGCGATGACCTAGACTGTGCCGTTGGGTATCAGCTTCGGAACAGTCAGGGCGCTGAAGATATGGCCGAAGATTGATTGCATGGTGTTGAGGCCGTTGGTGGTGGTGCCCGGTGGTTGGGGGATGTTACCTGATACGGTTACGGGACAGCCACCGCCCTCATCGGAAAAGAAGTATTGGGGGTTGCTGGCCATGGCCGCAAGTGAGGCGCAGGGGCTAGTAGCCACGATTGTTTCGGTGCCGCCCGTCTGGCTGAATCCCGACTCACCTGCGGGCCAGTTGCCTCCGCCCGTGGTGAGCGTCACCGTACAGGTGGCGGCGGTGCAGGAAGTCCACCAATTGTTGTTTACATCGTACGGAAGATCCGAAAAGCAAGCCTGATTCTGAGGAACTGATGCGGTCCCGGGGTACTCTGGACCCTGGCCGCCATAGGAGGAGCTATTTCCCGCGCCCATCGAGGAGTTCGGCGACTGATAGGCAATGGTGAAGACCTGGGTATACCTGGTCGGGTCGCCATTGTTGAGGGTGTAGGTGGTACTGGTGCCGTCAGGGGTGGAGTAGGTTACTGATGTTTTTTTTGCGACATCGTAGGCTGCCTGAACCGACTGTCCGCATTGCCCGACAGCAGAAGGATAGGTGTAAGTGTTTGCCTGACTACTCCATCCGGGGACTTTGGTTCCGTTGACTTGGCTATATGAGCCGCCGGAGAGGACGCCGTTTGTGGGCTGGAGTTCGGCCGGTGTACCGGCAGTGGGACCAGCCAGCCCCGTGATCGTCGAACCAGATGTGGTGTATTGCATGGTTGCGTCCATGTTTCCATCGCTGAGGATAATCATGGCGTTATCGGAACCAGGCCGCGTGGCCTGCGCAGCCTGGAGCGCTGCCCCGGCTTCATAAATGAGCTGCGCCAGGTAAGTGCCTTTGCCGCCAACCGGCTTTATCCCCTTCCCGGTACAGCCATCTGAAGACGCATTCACAAGTCTATCGCCGGTGTTCAGCGTGGTGGAGAGATCACTGGTTTTGTAGGTGAGGCCGGCCGCAAAATTAAGAACCTCGTAGCCAGAGCCGCCGTTGAGGACGCCGTTGGAATCCCAGGTTGCCGTGGGGTGAGTAGGCACCGTATACGGAGCCGTTGTCGGGTCGGCTGAACCGCAATTGGAGTCATCGGCTGCCGTAGCACCCGTAACCATGGGAAAGACAAACAAGGAGTAAGCGTCGACCGGCGTAGCGCCGCTGGAGGTGCAGGTTTGGAGCGTGCCGCAGGGGTTCGAGTCCAACAGCAGCGTTTGGACTCCCTCCAACGCACAATCCTCCGCCGTGTATGTGCCGGTACCGCAATCCCCGGATTTGTCAATATCTTTCATCGTCCCCGTTGTGTCTATGATGAGGGCGATGTTATACGGCGGCAGGTTCCCGCCGGCCATTGCGGCGGATGCGGTTGCCGACAGGTGGAAGAGTGGAGCATGGATGGGACCGATATTTCCGAACCACGTGGCGAATTGCGCCGTCTGAGTCACCGTAACGGCGTTATAAGGTGTACCGTCGAGAACGGCAGGTATACAAGGTGTGTTGTAGCCGAGCGACGCAGTTGGGTTCGCCACAGTGGTCGAGCAATAGGGAGTCACTGTGAGACTGGTAACCTGCATTATGTTGTTTCTGTTCCATTGAAACGCCTCGGCGCTGAACGTGGTGGCGTTCGATTGTGCGGTCGTGGCATTGGGAAGGCCCTGTGCTGCCGCCAGCGCGGCCGAATCTGTGGACGCCTGGAGCAACTCCAGAGCATAGTAACCATGCCCGATTTCAATGGAAATGCCGGCAAGTCCGAGCAGCAGGAAAACTCCGAAGCCCAGGATAGCCATCGACTGTCCACTTTCTTCCCGAGTCAATCTGAGTAACAATGAAGCTCTGCGCATTCGCATAGGCCTATCTCCCTCTTAATTCACATAAATTGTTTCAATGGTGGTAAAAGTGCCCGTTTTTTGACTCATCCAGATCGGAAGCCAAGTGTATGGGTAGCTGAGCTGCAAGGTGAGGGGCTGGCCCTTGGCAAGGCTCAACGCAAACGCACCGTCACCTTCCGCTGTACCGGAGCACGAAAATGAAGATCCTTGGCCGGTAAAGGGGCCTACTCTTGTAGTATTTCCGTTGAGGAGCTGAACAATCCAAAGCGAGTAGGTAATATTGGCGGTATTGTAACCCGCTAATCCGGTGGTCACCGATTGGACGGCCACCTGGCAGGGGTCGGGGGCGTTTGAAACCCGGCTTATTCCAACGTTTTGCGCGGCCGTAAAGGTGGCAAGGTCAAGCTGCTGATAGGCATAGAGTGCCATCACAGTGGAAAGCATACCGGTAAGGATTAATAGATAGATGGGCATGATCAGAGCGGTCTCAACAATCGCCCCGCCGTCGCTGTCTGAGCGGAGGAAGGCGAGGATCCCGCTCCAGATAGAGTGAGACTCGCCGCAGCCACGCCCGTGCTGACGCATTCTGCGTAACAAAGATGCTCCGCGCAACTTCATATGTCGATCTCCCCTCTTAACTGACTAACACCGATTGGCTCAAAAACAATGTGCCCTTAATCCCTTTTGAGATGATCCCAAACCAGCTGTACGAATAACTGATCTGCACAGTGACTGGTTCAAACTGCGCGCTGTTCAACACATACCCGCCCTGGCCCGTAGACATACCGCTGCAACTAAACCCAGCTCCCGTCATTGGGCCGAATGGCATTTGCGTGGTTGAGTTATCTGCATTTTTTTGAGTAATAAACATTTTGTAAGTGAAATTGTTTTGAGCATAAGTGGGCAACACGGTTTTCACTGACGTAACGACCTGAGCGCATGGATCGGAAATTATGCCGCGGCTGGCGCCAACCGTCTGCGCGGCGGCGAAGGCAGCATAACCAACTCTCTCGTAGGTAAAGAGAGCCATGCAAACTGAAAATATCCCGAGCAAAGTTGGAATCAATATGAAAGACATCACCAAAGCAGTTTCAACTATGGTACTTCCCTCTTGATCGGCAATACACCGATTGAAAATCCGGCTTCGTTTGAAGCGGGACTTCCTCGAGCTGCTGAGCGGCCCTGCATGAACTTGCGAAGTGGATGTAGGCGCGACGATCTTAGATCGCATGCAGCTAAAAATCTTCATAATTGTCCTTCCGCTATTGTGGCAGTGAGCCCCAACAATGCAATACCCCGTTAGCATTACGAGACATTACAAAGGTAATGATGATGGCGCCTATTGCACCCGGTCAGCCTTAGTATCTGCCCCGTTTGAGGTCGCCCAAGAACCTCTCCAGTTCTTTCTTGTCCACAGCATCTACGAGAGCGCCTCTCCCCTGCCCCAAAGACACCGCACTCTTGAGGATGAACTGCAGGCCCACGCCGTCATTGCCCCAACGAACTGCCCTGGAATGCACGGAAATGGAACGCTCCATTTTGGCTTCGCCAACCTCTGTTCGCTGAAGAGTCATCAAAACGAGGGTGCCGGGGTACCAGCGCTCCTCAGTGACCACATAGAGCCCAGTGGTACTAATGTCCTTAATATCGCGTGCCTGCGGAGCAGCGCCGGTCCAATAGTAGGCGGCGAGCCCCGGAGCATCGATGCGAGGCGATTTCCTGGGATCAGGCGACCACCAACGTTCAAGCCAGCTCTTGGGCGGCCGAGCTTCCTTCATTCCAGGTTCTACAAGTTGCATTTCATGAGTCAGTGGTTTTTCCGGGCGTTCCTCAATGGAACGGTCCTTTAATTGCAAAAGACCGGGTCCGCCACTCCAGAGGGGCTTTTCCCTCAGTAGAACGGCGTTCTGCACTGCCTCTGGTGCCGGGTTGCTGGAGACGCGCTCCAGGCGGCGCTCCATTTCCTCAGCAGCGCACAGCATGAGTTGATCTCCCGTCTGGGTCTGCGAGGAGTAGATGGAGTGAGTTGGCAAGGCAAGGACACTCGCTGCTTGGGGGCTCAAAGGTGTACCACGGAAAGTGGGAAAAGATTCGACGACTTCAAGAACACGGCACTCGGCATCAAGGTAGACCAGGTCGAGCGGGCTGCTGATTCCCCGGTCGGGAATTCCTCGGAAAGGCGACATCCAGAGACCCTCGCCGGACTGGAGAGACAGATTCACCAAGATGTCTCTGAGTCGTTCAAAGGAGACATCGGCTTCGACTACCTCCAGGCCGAGAAAGCATTCGCGAGTTTGGTTGTATGCGCAGAGTTTCCGTGATTCCATGTTGCCTCCCGCCGTAGGCGAGTCCTCTGCAACCGGGTCGAGCTTAGAGGCCCCAGTTGTCATTTCTATACCTCTTTCATCAGCGATCCTCACTTAGCACCCGTGCTCTTCCTTCGCTGTTCGGCAAAAGCCTGCATCGTCTCCTGGCAATGAGGCGGTCCGCCCGAAGGGTACAACGAGACAACAATTCCCTTTTCTCGCTTAAAGCCGAGATCAAGCGTCAATCCTCCCCTTGCAGGCAGGACCCCGATCAGCGAGACATTCAAATTCTCCGGCAGAGCACCTGACAACCGGGTGCTCCACCAGTTTTTATGCAAAGACCCGACCTACCTGACCCGCGTGCGACGGCGCTGAATGAGCACAATCAAAACGATGACGAACAGCACCCCGGCAACTACTTGGATCACAACGGTAGTGTCCATTGGAATTTCCTCTTCATCCCTCAACAACTTATTGCGCTCCTCGGTCTAAACATGCCGTGGAGAACGGCTGGCGCTTAGAGGCCAGCGCCAGTTCCGCGGTCCCGAGGAGACGGTGAGTGGTGCCCGGCAGATTCTCCGGCCACCTTCAACCAACCGGTAATACCAGCATTACTGAACCTTGGTGCGGCGACGTTGAATCAGGACGATCAGCACGACGACAAACAATACGCCGGCTACGATCTGAATGATTGTGGTGGTATCCATTTTGCCTCTCCTTCCCCGGTGGGCCTTTATTTGCCACCAAACAGATTCTTAAAATTCTCCATCATCATAATGACGGCTGGACCCAGAACTACGAGGAAGAGCGCCGGAAAGATGAAAAACACCAGCGGAAACAACAGCTTGATGGTGGTTTTCGCCGCCGCCTCCTCGACTTCTTGAACGCGCTTGGTTCTGAGAGTGTCAGAATGGATGCGCAATGTCTTCGCGATGCTGGTTCCGAACTGTTCCGCCTGCACCAGCATGGAAACCAGGTTGCGTACATTCTCTTCACCGGTACGCTCGGCCATATGCTTCCATGTATCGCTACGAGGCCGTCCGGCGCGCTGTTCGAGCACTACGACGTTCAGTTCATCGCACAGTTCCGGTTGCGCATGTTTCAATTCAGTGGACGCGCGCGCGGTCGCTTGATCGAGGCTGAGGCCAGCCTCAATGCAGATCACCAGAAGGTCGAGCACATCAGGAAGTCCGCGCGAAATTCTGCCTTGTCGTTTCTTGATCCGGTTTCCCAGCCAAAAGTCAGGTGAGAGAAACCCAACGCCGAGACAAAGGACATAGACGAAGAACGCACCGACCAAGTGCGCAATTCCAGAGACAGCGGCGAGGGCGCAGAGAACCAAGGGGACCAACACCTTGGCACCGTAGAACGTCTTAATCGCTCCTTCATTGCGGTAACCGGCCCGAATGAGACGCTGCCTGACAATGGATTGTTCGGCCTGACTTTTAGGCAGAACACTTTCGAAGTGATCGACCATGCCGCCAAGAGAAAAGCCGCTTTCCTGAATTGCTGAAATCAGGCTGGTCTTCTTGGCCTTAGGGTTGATCACTTCGGAGATGCGCTCGAGCATCGCCTCGCGATAGAACAGGATCAGCCCTCCGCTCGCAATGAGCAGAAAGACGGCCAGGAACATGATTAGTGCAAATCCCATAATTCCCCTTAATAAACATCCATGTTGACTATTTGGCGGATGATCAAACCACCCAAAACGATCATGCCGCAAGCTGTCCAGATAAGCTTGATGCCAAGCGGCCTGGTCCACAGGAGGCTCATCATATCGGGGTTAAGGAAATACAGTGCGATCCCAAGGAAGATAGGCAGGCAGGTGAGAATCCACCCAGTGAGGCGGCCCTGTGCCGTGTGCACCATGATCTGGCGTTTCAGGCGAAATCGTTCGCGAATGACATGACCGGTCTTATCGAGCACTTCGGCAAGGTTGCCGCCGCTCTCCTTTTGAATCATGATCGCGGTTGCGACAATTCTGAGATCCTGGAGAGGCACACGCTCGATCATGTTGTCGAGAGCCGTTTTGATCTCAAGACCGTAGTTCTGTTCTTCAAAGCAGATCTTGAATTCGGCGCCTACCGGTGGGTTCAACTCACGAGCCACCAAGCCCATCGCGGCAATGAGACTATGTCCGGCCCGGAGCGCGCTCACCATGAGATCAAGGGCCTCCGGCAGGCCTTCGAGAAACTTGTTGAATCGCTTGCTTCTCTTCCATCTTGCATAGCCAATGGGGATGAACCCCATCAAGAGTCCAACGCCCAAGGCAATAAGGACCGATCTGCTCTTGAGCCAGACTGCATATGCGGGGAATGTGAAACATGCCAAGCACATGGCCATGAGCGCACCAATGGTCCATTTCAGGTCGGCCTGATTCAACAGCCGATAGAGGGCCGGGGCGAGTTGGAAGTTGAGCAGTTTCTTGTTCAGCCAGGGAATACCGCTGAAGACCTCGTCTTTGCGGAGATCAACAATCGCTTCCCGCGCCTCCGGGGTTTCAGTGGCGAGCGCAGAGTCGAGAGTGGCGATAACCTGCTTGGCCTCTCGTTCGGACCCGGATGAGGTCGCCATCATCAGAAGAGCAACGACCGCAAACACTCCCAGGAATACCAGTACAACAATGATTCCCATATCAGCTAGCCCTCCTTTCCGGTCAGTTAACCAGCGTTTCGCGCTCGAAGAGGCTTGGCGGCAGAAGAATGCCCGAAACCTTGAGCCGTTCCAGGAACCGAGGACGGATGTGGCTGGGCTGGAAAACACCGATCACCCGACCATCCGGACCAATTCCCTTCTTGCTGAAGCTAAAAATCTCCTGCATGCTGATGACGTTCTCTTCCATGCCCGTGATCTCAGAGATGCTTGTCACTTTGCGGGTACCGTCCGTCATACGAGAAGCTTGAACCACGATGGTGATAGCCGCGGCAATCTGCTGGCGAACAGACTTTTCCGGCATGTTCATGTTACCCATGGCTACCATCGATTCCAGACGGGCTATTGCATCGCGGGGCGTATTGGCGTGAATGGTGGTCATGGAGCCTTCGTGACCGGTATTCATTGCCTGCAACATGTCGAACGCTTCGTCGCCGCGGACCTCGCCCATGATGATGCGGTCAGGGCGCATACGAAGGCAGTTGATAAGCAACTGTCGCTGACGGATCGCACCCTGACCTTCAATGTTGGGCGGACGCGTTTCCAGGCGCACAATATTCTCCTGAGCCAGACGGAGTTCGGCGGCGTCTTCGATGGTGACCAGGCGTTCACTGTTGGGGATGTACTGCGACAAGATATTCAGGAACGTAGTCTTGCCGGCGCCGGTACCGCCGGCGATGACGATGCTGATCTTGGCCTTTACCGCCGAGGCCAGAACCTCCATCATCTCGGCGGAAATGCTTTTCAGCGTCACCAGCTGGTTGGCCGCGATGGGGCCTGTGCCGAAACGGCGAATCGATAAGGAAGGGCCGTCGAGAGCCAGCGGAGGAATGATGGCGTTCACACGGGAACCGTCAGGAAGGCGCGCATCGACCATAGGCGAAGACTCGTCCACTCGGCGCCCGACCCGCGATACGATGCGGTCAATGATCTGCAAAAGATGGCGATCATCACGAAAGGTCGTATTGACCTTTTGAAGAAGCCCGCCCTTTTCAACAAAGACATGATCCTTGTCATTGACCAGAATGTCGGAAATCTTTGGATCGCGTAGCAGAGGTTCCAGGGGCCCTAGTCCAAAAACTTCATCGAGCAGGTCGGCCTGAATTTTCTCCTGTTCGTCAAAGTTCAGCGGCACGCGCTGGTCGGCTATGATCTCTTTCACAATGCCTGAGACCGCCTGGCGGGCTTGACTTGAATTGACACGCGACAACTTCTCCAAATCGAGCTTGGAGATCAATGTCCGGTGAATTTCCGCTTTGTACTTTTCCAGATTCAGCAGTTCCACGTTATTCCTTCCGTCAATACAAAATGGTCATTCTCCGGATCATGAACCGAAGAGACTGAAGCCCTTCTTCTTTGCGGGCGCAGGCGCGGGCTTGCCGTTCGCCGAGCGTGCCATTTCGTGGATCAGGCGCGAAATGGGCGAGTCTTCCAGCACCAGCGGAGTAGCAGTGTTCTGCATGCGCCGCACAGCGGAGTAATCGTTGGGAATCTTCCAGGTTGCAGGCCTGGTGAGCGCCTTGGTGATGTGCTCATCAGCCATTCCAAGAGAGCGCGGCTCGTACCGGTTAATGATGATGTCGAGTTTAGGACGACCGCCAGTAAAGTACTGGCTGATGAGACGATTGGAATTGCGCAGTTCCGGGATACCGGCCTGCGTGACCAGGTAGACCGTGGTGGCTTCCCTAAAGAGAGCTGTATTGGTGAGATCGAGCCTCGATCCCGCATCGACCACGATGTTGTCAAATTCGGTACGTGCGACTCCAACAAGCTTGTCGATGGCCTCATCTGTGGCCTCGAAGCCCGGAAATTTGCCGGGAGCCGCAAGGACTGAAACACCCGAACTATGCTTGGTAAGGAGCTTGGAGAGAAAGCTCGCATCCAGTCGACCGGTATTCTGAAGCGCGTTGATGGTCGAGTACTCAGCCGTGATACCCAGGTTGAGCGCTGCATCGCCCAAGGGAAGATCGAGATCGATCAGCAGCGTAGTTTCGGAAGGCTCCTGGGCAAGAGCCACGGCAAAGTTACATGCGATGGTGGTGACGCCAGAACCACCCTTGGCTCCGAAAAAGACCAGAAGCCGGCCGCCTGCCTTTTTGGTCGTGCGAACTGCGGGCCTGCGGGCCGATGCACGGACTAGAGCTTCGGCCACGGTGCTTTGCGCGAATGGTAGAGTGAGAAATTCCCGAGCGCCAGCGCGCATGCAGCGAACCAATAGATCCGGATCAGCTTTTTCCGAATAGATCATTACGGTCGCCGCGCCATTGGCGCAGATGCTCTCCACAAGTTCGAGGGCATATTCGGGATTGCAATCGAGGTCGATAATAATTACGTCGTAATTGTGTTCCAGCAGCCTGGGCACATCGTCGAGACTGGGCGGATAGGAAGAGAATTCGCGGAAATTGCCTCCCTGACATTCTGCCACAGCAAGCGCTGCTGCTTTACGCCGTTCCTCGTCCGGACCAATCAGAGCAATAGAAAGGGTATCGGAACCCAATGAATCCGAAAACTGGGTATCGAGATTTGGGGAAAAGTCTGGTTTCACGAAGTTAGCGCCCCCTGTTGCGTGCAACACTCCTTGCGGGCTCGCTGCATGCCGATCGTCTGTCGTAGTGAATTCCATGATAATTAGTCCAGTCGTCAGCGCGGAAGAGAAAAGAAGGAAAAGAGTGTTCCCAGTGCAATGGCCGGTGCATAAGGCATTTTGCGTTTCAGGGGATTCGATCGAATCTGGGTCGACTCTCCAGCCACTCCGCTTTCCTTTCCAGGCCCCCTGAAGAGATCCTTCAAAAAACCGCCCGCGATGGCCCAAACAAAAACCATGATTCCCCCGGCAAGGCCCGTGACGACCAGTCCAAACAGCAATTGGGAGGGTCCAATCCAGGCTCCGATGGCTGCACAAAGTTTAACGTCGCCCGCCCCCATGCCTCCCATCCAGAACATGACCCCGTAAATCAGCAGACCGAGCCCCAGGCCGGCAAAGCTCTGTCCAAGACCGTGCCAGCCAAACCCGTTACCATTGAGACCCCAGTCAGAGCGCCACGGCGAAGTTACTATCCCCGCCAGGAGGAATGGAAACACAAGCCAGTTTGGGATGCGACGACTGCGCAGGTCCGTGAAAGTCGCCACGGTGAGAACAAACACAGTTGGCCACCACGCGAACGAGTGCATGCCCAGCTCCTCCTCCCCCTGGAATCTAGGAAACACCGGAATCAGTGCAATTGTCCAACCAAATCACTGAAGGAGAAACCTATTTGTATTCTGATAGTTAACGGCACTCTACCCTCTTTGGTGTACACGGCTGTTTACGGGAGGTTCATGTGGGTGAATCGCTTCGTATACACCCCGCGGGTGAAACAGCCCTTATGCCAGCCTTCGGCTTTATCAGAACCGCTCAGATTCGACTGCTTGATGCCAAGGAATTCTGCGCCGACGCGGGAAGAGGCAGTCGACCCAGCGCCATGGCGCAAGTTCTAATTAAACCCGTTCCGCTCTATGGCGGAGTCAACCCCGAAGGTAACAATGCAGCCCTGCAGCCTAGTGAACAAATGTTGAGACCTCTCGCGGTCTTTTTGCAATTGACGCACCGAACCGGATCCTTCGCGGCAAAGAAATCGGTGACTCAGAGAAAAACTGTTTATTTAAGTAATTTGCGTTCATTACCCTCGCCTAGGAAGATTTGCCGCAAACGCAAAACTCGCTTGAATTGCCGATTTCAAAGGAGGATGGCGGCATGTTTATCACTAACACTTTAACAACTTTCCTTAACTTGTTTAAATTAATAGGCTTACAGAAGAATTTGCAATTAAAGAGGCGGCGTCATTTGAGCCTACTGTGAGCTCAATTCCTGGCCTTGTGCAGGCAGTTAAGCTTAACTCTTGCTCGTCGCACTTCGCGTGCCGGTTACCAATGTGGCATTGACGGCCACGGTTCCAGTGACTAGGGTCATTCATGAGTTCAAACATCATTTTTGCCAGTGCTTTGGGCTTTAAACCGTATTTGGGTTTTGTCGCTGCAACAATATTGGTGTGTTTTTAACGCTGCAGGAAGTCCGGCAACCGCCTTCTCGTTTCCGTGAGCCACCAAGCATGGTACCAACGGGTCATAGGCTTTGAACGAAACAGGCATTGGCATAGTGGGCGGCATTTAAGAACATGAAAACATCTCGCCGTTTCAAGTTCGGGCGGCCTGGATGCAAACCTTAAGAGAGTCTGTTCAATGACGATCAAAATCGGGCTGTATTCGGAAGATCGCACGTTACACCCTCTTCTTTCCTCCGCGCTGGGCAAAGAGTTCCAGGTACTTCTGGAATCCGACGAGGAAGGAATGAACAAGCTTCTGGTCGCGGGCGATTGCGACGCCATGATTCTGGATCTGAATTCGAATCACGGCTCTCTGCCGGAACGTATCGAGTTCTCACGCCGTCTAATAACAACAAATGTTCCCTCGGTTGTAATGGCCGACGACGGCCTGCGCTCGACCGCATTTGAGCTTGTTCGAACGGGTGCATTCGGATACTGTCGCAGACCCCCCTCGATTCGCGATTTGAAAACAATCCTTAGCCGGGCATACGAAACCTCCTCGCTGAAGCATCAGCTCCAGACTGTGCAACATCGTATAGAAGAGCCTGGCAGCTGTGACCAACTGATTGGATCGAGCTCGCAGATGCAGCGGGTGTATCAACTGGTACATCGAGTCACAAATTTGAACGCTACGGTGCTAGTGACAGGCGAGAGCGGGACCGGCAAGGAACTGATTGCCCGTGCGATTCACAACCTGGGATCGCGGTCGCGGCGTCCATTCGTGGCGGTCTCCTGCGGCGCCATACCTGAGACCCTGATCGAGGCCGAGCTCTTTGGGCATGAAAAGGGTGCGTTTACGGGGACGGTTGGGGCGCGGGAGGGTTACTTTGAGCAGGCCGGCGATGGCACGCTGTTCCTGGATGAAATCGGCGACTTGAGCCTGTTCACACAGGTAAAACTCCTTCGCGTTCTGCAACAGATGGAATTCAGCCGACTGGGTAGCACTCGGCTCATCCCGCTTCGGGCGCGTCTGATCTTTGCTACTCACCAGGATCTGGACAAACTGGTGGCCGAAGGGAAGTTCCGGCAGGATCTCTATTACCGCATCAATGTAATGCGGATTGAAACACCCGCTCTGAACGAACATCCGGAGGATATTCCCTCCATCGCAACGCATTTTCTGCGTCATTACGCGCAGGTCTTCCAGAAGCCGATGGATGAAATTGAGCCTGAAGCAATGTCTATGCTGCAAAGCTACGCATGGCCGGGCAATGTGCGCGAACTCGAAAACGTGATGCAGAGAGCCATCATTCTCGCCTCCGGCCAAGTGGTGCACGCGGATGATTTGACTCTCAACAGTCAGGACGATGAGATTAGCGAGATCGGCGATGTTGTGGACATCGGCGATTACAATCCCGCCGGCTCATTTGAGCGGCAGATTCGCGACTATAAGATTAAGCTGGCGGTGCAAGCTGTTCGTGAACACAATGGGAACAAGACGTTGGCCGCACGGAGTCTTTGTATCTCGCGGGCTTATCTGCACCGCTTGATCCGGCTTGCCGAACCCGACCCACTGTTCGAACAGGACCTCAGGCAATCGGTCACTGCCTGAGGTCGGAACGCCGCAGGGAAGCACCCCGATTAAGCCCAAAGTGTGGCGCATCCGGTGCGCGATGCTATGTGTGCGCGTTGTACTCTGCAGGCCCTGCAAAGACCAGCCCGCTCTTCTGGCGCCCATGAATGTACCAGCAGCACCAGGCTGTTTCATGAGTCATCTTGTCGGGAGGGGCAGTCAGGTCCCGATAGGCGACCTTGCCGTAGATGTAGACCTTTTCCTCCCAGTTTTCGACACTCCTCAACCTTTCTTCCGAGTCGCAGATTGTGTTTAGATCGTCCCGGCTGAATGGCTTGATCTCGGCGGATTCGCCGGGCAGCAGAATGATTGGCACAAGCGGAGCTGTCAGTTCACTGCTTAAATACTCGGGGGTTCTGGGGAGGTGGGTTTCATCAACCGCAAACGTAATCTGCTCCATGGTGCCCACGATCCGGGCCGGGGAGCGACCATGATTCGTTGCGATCACAGCGAAGCTGTTTTCGACATCCGGCGATGGTTTGACCGTGGTCAGCAGCCAAGGTCTACCGGAATCCATGATCGCCTGGGCATTCAACAAGGCTGCATGCGCGCTTTCCGCAGCGGCTATGGCCGCGGCCTCTACTGATTTGGTTTGGCGATCGATCTTCTTAAGTGTCGAAAGCGCCATCATGATACCGACATATCCAAACACCACGAGGACCAGTTCAGCTCCCCATGTAACCCGGTCGTGCATGAGCCAAGGTGCGGCCGCTGGCGCGGGGGCGGGAATGGTGATGATATGCGGTGGCGTCTGGTCGTCGTTAGGAAAATCTCCGGAATCGGCAGGCGGGACCTGGCTGGCGGCGCTTGGCGGGGTCGTCCTGGTAGAAGCTGAGTTGGATGAAGTGGGGCGGACTGCAGGATGCGCGGTTCCCTGCCCTGACACGGGTGCGGGCGATTGATGAACGGTTCCCTGTCTCGAGGATAATGGAATTGATTGTACGATTGCAAACAACAATGCGAACGTGGCTAAACCCTTAACTACCATGGCGAAAATGTAACACACAAAACTCTAAGAGCCTGTCCACAAACTAGGTTGTCCCCAACAGCGTATGGGTAAAGCTGATCCAGATCATGGTTTCCGAGGTGGTTGGGGAAAGTTCGTAATCTTTACTCAGTCTTCTCGACCATCCCATCCATGCGAAGCTCCTCTCCACGATCCAACGTTTGGGCAGAACCTTGAAGGTGTGTAATTCATTGCGTTTGACCACTTCCACATCGAAACCGAACATCTCTTTTGCCCAGTCGATCAATGTGCCCGTGTAACCGCCGTCTACGAATACTTTGAAGATCGTCTCCAAGCGGCAAAACAAGCGCATCAGCACGGCGCGGGCACCCACCCGATCCTGAATCCCGGCCGAATGCACGACCGCTGTTAGCAGGTTGCCTTGCGTGTCGACGGCGATGTGCCGCTTACGGCCTTTGATTTTCTTGCCTGCGTCGTAGCCACGCGCCTCCTTTACCGGCCCTCCTGGCCGATTGCGAATCGATGATGGCCACTGTTGGCCTCGCATTGCGCCCCACCGCGCGGCGGCCTTCTTCATGCAACGCCTGGCCCACGCGCTCCCAGAGTCCGGCATCCCGCCAGCGGCGGAATTGCTCGTGCACGGCCTTCCAGGCAGGAAAGTTGGTGGGCAATTGACGCCACTGACAACCCGTCTTCACCACGTAAAGCAGCGCGTCAACCACCCGCCGCAACTCATGCTTGCGAGGACGGCCCCCGGCGTGACGGCAACCGCGACGCGGCCACAGCAACGGCTCCAGGCACGCCCACTGAGAATCGCTCAAGTCGCTCGGATACATGAGACAAAATTAAAACTACCTTTCACCCACGCGTATGACTGACTTGATTCAATCTACAGTTTGCGGACAGCTTCTTAGAGGACGACGGGGTTGCCCCACTCTCCGACGAACTTCTCACACTCACGGAACGCTGACATCAACTCTCGCTGATGCAAGGTAACGCTTATGGCGATTTATCGTCATCGCAAGAGCGTTGGAGCAAACATGGGCGTGTCTCATTGCTTATCCGCCGCTGCGTCTGGAGATTCCGAAAAGAGGAGCTGGATGCTATGCTGATGCCGTCATCCGCTGACCCTGCTGAGGGGAGGCAGTAATGAGGGTCCAGCGACACACAAGCGGGTCTGTGCGTTACGACAAACGGCGCAAGACCTGGAATTACCTTTTTTATGACGGCCCGGTTCGCAGGTCAAAGCGAATTGGAACTAAATGAGAATTTCCAACCAAGGCAGCCGCATGGAAGGAAGTTGAAAGCCTTGAAATCCAACCAAAAACACAGAGCGAAGTCACGGGGGATACGGTGCGCAGCGTAACTGCACGGTACGAAGCAGAACGGATGCCCTCACGGGCTTCCACGGCACGTGTGTATCGCTCTTTCCTGAAGAATCACGTCCTGCCGAAATGGGTCGATACGCGGATTCAGGACGTATACGGTGACGTGGTAACGGATGAGATGAGCACGGCGGGAATAAAGGTAGCTGAGCTTGCGTTTCAGAGAAACGGAGCGCAAGCAGAGCAAGAAGGAATCTAAGTTGTTGATTCTATGGTGGACGCGGTAGGAATCGAACCTACAACCTGTCGGTTAAGAGCCGAATGCTCTGCCAGTTGAGCTACGCGTCCACGTAATCTGGATTCGCCGTGCAGCGGAAGTTTTGCACACGGGATTGAGCAGGCGAAACATCTTCACTGCCCTTGAAGAATATAGCACAAAGGGTAGTGGATTCCCAGGATGCGCTAACCGTCCGCAGCCGGCTCATCGGCGTCTCTTCAAATTAAAAGTTTGAAGTAGAGAAACCGCGGCGGAACGGCTAGAACGTGAAGGCCAGTCCACCTTGCACACCGCGCTGCTCCTGCGCGAAGACCAATACTGATCCGTCGCCCAGCAGGTAAGGCCTGTAACCCTGCGCCAGCAGATTGCGCAAATCCAGCAACGCTTCAAATCCGCTCGATCCATCGTGCCGCATGTGAATCGGTTGACGAATGTGCAGGTTCATATAGGGCTGCACTGCGTCTGTCGAGTACGGCGCAACGCTAGTGACGGTGTCTTCCGGCTGCCATCGATAACTCGCACGCCAGTGCGTCCTCGTTCCTTCAAGAGTGCCGGAGAGCGAGAGTGCATACGTCTGCGCGCGCCGCGGACGGGCAGTCGCAATCACCTGATCCAACGTGCCAGATCCCGTCGAACCAGCTCCTGAGGTCGCCGTCATGGCAAGCGCATCGCCGTTCGCGTAGCTCAAGCGGATCAGGTTGCCGCCAGGCAACTGGCGCACAAACGTTGCCATCATTCCAGTGCTGGAGAAGTTCGGTCCCGCCGCGCGCAACATCCCGCTTGCAGTGTCCAGCAGTGCAGAGCCGGAGCCCGCAGCCGCGGCACCGTCGTTGCCGGCAAAATGGCCCCTTGCATCCAGCATAGGGTTATCGATCCTGTCGGCATACACCACCACCGCCAGGTCGCTGCGGTCCGTCTGCCGCTCCCACCCGATCTCCTGGTGCAGCCCATGCTCCATCACTAGTTCGCCATTACGAACAGAAACCCTCGGCATCCATTCGTGAGCCTCCGTTTCATCCGCATTCTCGCCGCCCGGCATCATGGTCGACATTTTGTAATGGATCGTCGAGTTGCCGTCGCGCCACCCCACCATTGCAAAAGGAAGCGCAGCAGTCACGGTGTTGGGGGAGTGATCCGAGAAGCGCGCCATCACCTGTGTGGAACCCACTTCGGCTTCCAGCGCATCGCCCAGGTTCAGGTCCTCCCAGCTACGAACAGCTGCCTCGTCCAATCCAGAAGCTCCTGCACTGCCCTCAGCCCCGCTCGTCCCTTCGGCTTCCGGATCATCAATCTCCGGGTGAACGGCGACAGCCGCCACAGATTGTACCGATCCGGCAAAGCCTAAGTCCTGACGGAATCCCAGCATCGATTCCATCCCTGCATTGCTATCGGGTGCAAAGTCTACCCGGGCCAGCAACTCACGGCTATCTGACGGCGTATCTTCAACCGTCGCCGCAAAGCGCTCGCCGCTCTCGCCAAATGTCCCTTCTTGCCCGGTTGCCATCAGGCGCGCCTTCAGCTTGGGCGCCGATCCGGAACCGTCTGAAACCACCACCAGCGGCCCATCTTCAAGCCAGCGCAGCAGAGGGCGGTTCGCCGCCGACCGCAGCGTCCATTTCCAATCGTCCTGTTGTGTGCTCACCGCGCGCGGCTCTGAAGGTAGCCACTGCATCACTTCATACAGAGTGCTCAAGGTCATATTGACCACGGCGCTCGAGCGCAGCACCCGCACATTCTCGCGCAGTGAAGGAAGGAACGATGTATTCATCGCCTTCACGGCGTACCGGCCCGGAGCCACCGACGGAATCTTGAAGCGGCCCTCGCTGTCTGTATAAACGCTGGCAATCACCGTCAGATCCGGGCGCAGCAACTCCACCACGGCGCCCATTTGCGGAACGCCGGCCGAGTCGCGCACAAAGCCCGCAACCGATCCGGGAGCAGCCCCGTGGACGGCCGACGAGCCCATGCCTATCAGCACGACTGAAACAACGAGATGGAGCCTGCGCATGATCACAGTTGGGTGACTAAGTGCGGCGCCCTGGCAATTGTCCTGCGAATTGAATCCGCGCGAGCCTCGTGATCTTGAGTCCGATAACTCATCTGCGCGGGGATACTTCCTATTCCACGACAAAAGGCGCCGATTGCGCAATCTCTTGTTTTGAGATTGTGTCGTTTATTTTGATCGTCACCTTGTACTTCCCTGGTTGAAGCCCTGCCATGGGCAACGACTTTTCCACAGTCAGTTGGTCGCTATGTGCTCCCAGGTCCTTTGACGTCAGTTCCTTCTCAAAGATCACCGCGTTGCTAGCGGAGTCAATAATCTGGTACGTCACCGTAGCGGCGTTGCTCTTGGTGGCTTCGTCAATGCCCAGGTTATACACCTGCATCCAGAAGTTCAGTTCCTGGCTGCGTTTGAAGTTGATCGGAGTGGCCGGATTCGGGCTCACCCGTGGGCAAATATGCGTATTCCCAATCACGCAGCTGCCGGCGCCAATCTCGCGCGACGAAACGATATTCATCTCGTCACCCAGAATCAGCGACGAAGTGGCCAACTTCTCATCGTGGAAGGTAGGCACTTCAAATCCGCGGCCATAATACCCCAGATGGTCCGGGTTATTCACATCCTTGATGGCAATATCCAGCCGGTACAGCCCGGGCAGCAGCGGCAACGCCTTCCAGTAAACCGACTTCCGGTCCAGAGTCTTCTCCAGCAATTCCGAAGGCTCTTCTACCTGAACAGTATCTTCCTGACTCTGAACCGTCTTGTGCGTGAGCGTAGTCACCTTCACCAGGATGTTCACAAAGCCCTTCGACACGCCGTCTTTGGTCACGAAGGTGATGTCCCGATTCTTCAACTGAATCGTGATCGGAACCAGGACCGTGCTATCCGTCACCTTCACAAAATCCGTGCGCACATCGAACGGGAAGACCGGTCCGCTGAGAATCTTGTGTTCCGAAATGAAGGCATCAAGGTCGGCAAACTTGATTGGCGGCGGAGCAAAAATCTTGGCAGCCAGATCGATGCGGTCGAACTCCTTCGATGCGTTCTGTGACGACATCGGGCCCGCGCCCAGCGACTCCATGCCTCCCTTGAAGCGGTCGGCCTTTTTCGACTGGCCCATCTCTTCTGACTGCGTCAACCCCGCGCCCGGAACCCGCAACAGCGCGTCCTTTTCGCTGCGGTCGATGGTGAAGTGGTAGTCGCCGCACTGGCAGGTATCCACAAATTCAAGGTCGATGTTCTCGCCAATGCCTTCCAGATACCGGTAGTGCCACACTTCAAACGGGAAGGTCGATGTCTCACCGCCGCCTTCTTCCATGGGCCGCTGATAAGCGCCGCCTGAAGGGTGCGAGTCGATCGAGTCCGGCTTGCCGTATGCAATATAGATATGACCGCGGTCTGTCTTCCAGCCGGGCTTGCCGGCCGCAAAATGTTCGTTGGCGTAGGCAATGCGCCGGTAGTGCTCTTCCCTGAACTCGTTCTCTGGAGAATCCGGCGTCGGATTGCGCCGCAGCCAGAAGTTCTCAATGAAGGCGTCGCGTTCCTCGTCGTTGCTCAGGTTCTTGAAAGCCCGGCGCTCTTCGTCGGTGATGATGTACGGAACGTCCTGCTCCAGCCAGGTCTTGTAGGCGCCGTGAAGTTCGCCCTTCAGTGCCTTCTGTGCCTGGAACTTCTCCTTGTCGGTGCGTTCGCGTTTCAGTGGATCGGGTTCCTGATCCTGCTGGGTGGCTGCTGGGGTCGGGGTCGACGTCTGTTGGGCGGCTGCCCTGCGGCCGGGAATGAACACCAGTCCGCAACCGAGTGCGAATATGAGAAGAGTCCGTCCGTTATACGTCATTGCCTTCAAAAACTCCTGCGAACCTTTATTCTACGGGTCCCAGAGACGCTGGGCAAGATTCCGTTTGGAGCTGGACTTCCGTTGGACGCGCGAACCGCCCCAAGGTAACCCATTCTGGCAGACAGAAAAGCTCACTTCACCCCTGAAATCTCCTTCAGAAGTAGTTTTTGGGTCCTCCATCTCCCTTTTCAGCCCCACCAAAGTTGCAGCACAATCCCTGTGCGAATCAGGGCAAGAGGAAGCTTCTCGCGATCACTGGTTTCGAAACCTCGCGATGCTAGTCTTGGAAAATGATTCTGCCTAGGCTCCGGACTGACCTGGACTTCATGCTCTCGCCAGACACCAACCAACCGGGCCTCTTGATTCGAGACTCATTTCGGTATTCCGACTACATACTCGTCATTCCCCCACCCTTGATCAACAGTCTTACCTTCTTCGATGGCACAAGGACTGACCAGAACCTTCAGGCAGAGCTCACCCGCTTGCTCAACAATCCCGAAGTCAATCACCTTGCCGGGCGGTTGATCGAATCCCTGAGCAACGCCGGTTTCCTCGTGGACGAGACCTATGCCAGGCTCAAAGATGCAAGGCACCTCGCCTTTGCGGAATGTCCGGTGCGCGAAGCAGTGCATGCGGGCTCCGCCTATCCGGCTGAACTCGCTCCCTTACAAAGCGTGATGCAGCGCTATCTGGGTTCAACGGAATCTGTGCAGGAGAGCGTGATCGGGATTGCCGCTCCCCATGTCAGTCCGGAAGGCGGCTGGCAATCGTACCGGGCAGCCTACGCAACACTCACTCCCGATCTGCGCGACCGCACCTTCGTTGTTCTCGGAACCTCGCATTATGGACAACCAGACAAGTTCGGCTTGACGCGCAAGCCATTCAACACTCCCTTCGGAACCACTACCACAAGCGACAGCCTGATCACCCAACTTGCGCCCCAACCCGCAGTGCTGATGGAGGACTATTGCCATGCCGTCGAGCACTCCATCGAATTTCAAGTGCTCTTCCTGCAGGCCATCTACGGACCGGAGGTTCGCGTTCTTCCCATCCTCTGCGGATCGTTCGGAAGGCACGTCGGCGAAGGCGAATTCCCCGAAGATAACGACGATGTGAATCGATTTCTTGGCGCACTCGGAGAAATCGCCGACAGAGAAAAGGGCCGTCTTATCTGGGTGCTAGGTGTCGATATGGCGCACATGGGCATGCGCTACGGAGACAGCTTCACGGCCCTCGCCGATCAACAGGAGATGACCTTCGTGCGAGAGCGGGACCAACTCAGGATCGAGCGTGTGATTACGTCCGATGCCCGAGGCTTTTGGAGCCTGGTTCGAGAGAACCAAGACGACGATCTGAAGTGGTGTGGATCGTCCGCCATCTATTCGTTCATGAAGGCCGTCCCGCAAGCGCGCGGAACGCTGCGCCACTACGAACAATGGAACATCGATGAAAAGAGCGTCGTCAGCTTCGCCGGAATCTCCTTTTCCGATCAATCTCATTGAATCAACCCCGAAAATGAATTGTTTAGGCCGGAAATGGACCGCTCTTTTTCACCTCAAACCAGAGTTGAAGAACGGCATCAGTTAAGGCTTCGGGCAACATCCCGTCCCATCCTGGGTTGCATCCAATGGAGGGTGAGTCTCGAAGAAGAACCCTCAATTGATCGAGCTGCTCGTACAAGGAGATTCGTTCATGCGCACTTCCAGAATTTCGTTCGGATTTGGTTTCAGGCGCGCGTACTGGCTGCGACCGGTGTCTCTAGCGATGGCGCTTGCGTTGATTGCCTCGGCTGGTGTGACACACGCAATGGCCCAAGACCAGCCGCCTGCTCAACCTATGCAGGCGCCGCCGCCACCACCGCCGCCACCAGGCCAAGGTCCAGATCAGGGCTATCCACTGCAAGGAACAGCGGAGCCGCCGCAGGCTCCTGCTCCGTATTTGCCGCCACAACAGCTCGATCAAGTCGTGCAGCGCATCGCGCTCTATCCTGACTCTCTGCTGGCGCAGACGCTCACGGCGTCCTCGGTATGGGAAGAGATTCCCGAGGCAGCCGGCTGGGCCGACCAGCACGCCAACCTCCATGGCGATGCACTGGCCGATGCCATAAGAGCCGACAACCTGCAGTGGGATCCGAGCGTCTTGGCGCTACTGCCATTTCCCCAGGTACTGGACATGATGGCGCAGGATCCCGGTTGGACGCAGCAACTGGGCGGCGCGGTGTTGGCGCAGCGGGGGGACGTGATGGATGCCGTGCAGCGCGACCGGCAGGAAGCGTACAACTACGGCTATCTCAGGACGAACCCGTATGACCAGGTTGTTTATAACGGCGAATACGTGGAGATTCTCCCCGTGAATCCGGCGTATATTTACGTGCCGTACTATAACCCCGGGGTGGTGTTTGTGGCGCCGCGGCCGGGGTTTGGAGTGGCGATCCGGTTCGGTCCGGCGATCGTGGTGGGCGGCGCGTTCGCACCGTGGGGCTGGGGCACTGTCGGGTTCGGATGGGGTGCGCACGCCATCTTCATCGACCACACCCCGTGGAACCGGACATGGGTGAATCGGCGCTACTATGTCCATTCTTATGCGCGCCCATTTGTGCACGGTCCCGGCCCGCGCGTGGAACGGCACGAGATCCATCACGACGACCGCCGGCACTGAGCTTTAGCCTAAGCCAAATCATCCCCGGGGACATGTCTTCGTCCGCGGGGGTTGTTCATTTATTCAGAATGAACGATCCAGTTCCCGGTTGCCGCTGGCGCCTGGCTATTCATCAGTTCCCCGCGATGACCAATAGCTCAGCGGCGTCCCCCGTCTTGACTGCACCATGAAATTACAACAAGAATGGGTTGGTTGGCGGTCCCATCTTTGCAGTAGCCGGAGGATTCTACTCTATGAATCGCTCTGTTCGATCGTGCATACTCCTGGTGTCAATTACCGGCATCAGCGGGGCGATGGCTGGACAAACCTCTGCGCCGCTCAGTGATCCCGCAAGAGTTCCCTGCATGGAGGATTTTGGGGACCAGCAGTCGTTGTACACCATCAGCAAGCCATTCGTGGCGAGTTGGACCACCACTACGATTCAGACCCGCGCAGATGGCGCAGATTCGGCTCCTATGGTGTCTCTCGTCAAAATGGCGAGAGATTCATCCGGCAAGGTATACAGAGAGACCCAAAACCGGCCACAGAAAGGGCAGCCAAATAGATCCTTCTCGGTGGAGGATCCCGTAAGCGGGACTACATACGGTTGGTTTGAAGGGGATAAAGTTGTGACTGTGTTCCACAGCGCTGGGGTCAATTCTCCCGAGGTGCATGAGAGACTGCGAAAATCGCCGTTTGGAAAGAAGATTTGGATTGTGCCGCTCTGTGCCACATTCGGGCCGGATTCTGGCTATGACACTGGCGAGTTCAGCATTCAGAACCTCGGGACAAGCCATATCCTTGGTACGGATGCACAGGGCATTCTTGCCACACGAAACGATGAGCTAGTCACCGAAGAGCGTTGGTACTCCTCAGATCTCCAGATCGCCCTAACCACGCGCGTTAGCGATTCGCGATTTGGCGCATCTGTCCGGGAGATCAAGAGCTTGGAGCGGACCGAACCAGACCAGAGTTTATTTCGAATTCCGCCCGGCTACACAATCGTCGACTCAACTTCGCCGCACGGCGAGAATCGCTAGATCTTCCGCAGCCTCGATTCTGGACGTAGTACCGCCAACCGGCGTTTGAGTCTTCAGCGCGCCCCGTTCCCGGTTTCTTGTCCATAAGCCCTCTCGCGCGGCGTCCGGCACTTGGGCCATTCGCCGCCGCTCAGAGCCAACCGGGTATCGATTTTCTAGCCTTGGGAACCATACCGGATAAAATTGCGTACACTGAGACGGGGACACCTGGAGCACGCACACAAATGAAAAAGATCATTTTCATAGTTCTCGCCGTTCTGGTGGCCGCTGGACTTGTGGCCTTCTTTGTTTATAGGCAACAATCGGGTTACACCAAGGTCCTGACCGCCAAACTGGTCAAGCAGGACCTTTCCACCGTTGTCAGCGGAACCGGCCAGATCAAGGCCAAATACTATGTCAATCTCGGCGCCACGGCCATGGGCCGCATCACCCACCTTTACGTCAAGGAGGGTGAAACCGTGAAAAAAGGCGAGACCGTAGCCACCATCGAGCACGTTCAACAGGAGGCAAGCGTCGAAGGACAGCAAGCTGCCATTGCAGCCGCCAGGACCGACATCGCCTCCTATGTTGCTGCGGAAAAAACCGCCGAAGCCAACGTCGATCATGCCAAGGCCGACCTCGAGCAGAAAAAGCTCGATTGGGACCGCGCCCAGGCCCTCTATAAAGACGGCATCATGGCCAAGCAGGACTACGACGCCAAGAAGGCGGCCTACGACCTCGATGTCGCCTCAGTAGCCCAGTCCGTTGCCCAGCTCAACCAGGCCAAGGCACAAACCGACTCCGCCCGCGGACATTTGGGAACCGCCATCGCTACTCTGCGCGGCCAACAAAATATGCTCGAACTGACCAGTGCCATCGCCCCATTTGACGGCATCGTGACCAACGAGCCGCTCCGTGAGGGCGAAACCGTGGTTGAAGGTATTCAGAACACCGAAGGCTCCACCATCATGACCATCGCCGACATGAGCGTCGTCACCGCCGAAGTCAAGGTCGACGAGACCGACATCGTCAATATCCAGCTCGGTCAGCCCGCTGACGTCACAGTCGACGCCGTACCCGGCAAAATCTTCAAGGGACACGTAACCCTGGTAGGCGATCAGGCCCTGCTGCGTTCCACCGGCGTTGCCACCTCACAGTCCACCACCGGGACGGAAGAGGCCAAGGACTTCAAAGTCGTCGTTACCCTTGACAATCCGTCCAACGAGTTGCGTCCCGGCCTTTCCACCACCGCCAAAATCACCACCGCTCACAAGGCAAATGTACTTTCGTTGCCCATTCAGGCCCTGACCATGCACAACCCCGACGACGACAAGCCCAAGAGCGCCGGTGGAGTGCAGGCCGCCTCCACTTCGGCCCCCAAGAGCACACCGATTCAGGGCGTCTACGTCATCGAGACGGACAAAGGTGGCAAACTCCGCGCCAAGTTCGTTCCCGTCACCACCGGAATCACCGGCGCCACAGACATCGAAGTTCTCTCTGGCCTCAAGGAAGGCCAGGAGATCGTAACCGGTCCCTTCAAGACCCTGCGCGTCCTGAAGTCTAATTCGCTGGTCAAGCGCGACACCGAAAAACCGGCAACGCCGGCATCCGGTTCGTCCTCGTAATCGTCGTACCTAAGTTTCAAGCGAGCCCAGCACACGCGGGCAACGTCCATCACTTGACGCCGTTACACATGATGGCCGGAACTGGATCAGCAACCGCCAGGCAAAGGATGAGATTCGGATGGCTCTGGAAAGCATCAGCACGGAAGCAGTTGCGCAAACCACCGCGAGGCCCACCGGCGACGTAATCGTCGTCGAAGACCTTTGGCGCACCTACGACATGGGCTCCGAGCAGCAGGTTCAGGCTCTGCGCGGCATCTCCATGCGCATCAAGCACAACGAGTACGTCGCCATCATGGGCCCTTCCGGTTCCGGTAAGTCGACCCTCATGAATCTCATCGGCTGCCTCGACACGCCCTCCAAAGGCAAGTACTGGCTCAACGGCCAGCTCGTCAGCGAACTCGACGACGATCAACTCGCCCGCATCCGCAATAAGGAAATCGGCTTCGTCTTCCAGACCTTCAACCTGCTCGCCCGCGCATCTTCGCTCCACAACGTCGAACTGCCGCTCATCTACAACGGCACCCCAACCGCCGAGCGCATCGCCCGCGCCAAGGAGTCTCTCACCGACGTCGGCCTCGAGTCGCGCATGAACCACAAGCCCAACGAGCTCTCCGGCGGACAACGCCAGCGCGTCGCCATCGCCCGAGCCCTCGTCAACCGGCCCTCCATCATCCTCGCCGACGAGCCCACCGGCAACCTCGACTCCAAAACCGGAGACGAGATCATGGCCCTCTTTGACACGCTCCACGCCAGCGGCAATACCATCGTCCTCGTCACTCACGAACCTGACATCGCCGAGTACGCCCATCGCATCGTTCACATCCGCGACGGCCAGATCTTCTCTGACACCCCCTCCAAGCGCGCCCGCTAGCTCGTCCTATTTCTGCGCTTGAAGTACGGGAACGTCTTTTCACTTCGAAGTCCGACGGAATTGTAAACAGACCGGGATCAGGCTCGGTTCGCTCCAGCCGGGCCACTTCCCGCGTCAGCTTCTCGCGCGGGTCGTCCATCGAGCTGTAAACCAGTATCTTTAAGTCCGGTGACCACCACCGCTCGCTCACGCTCACAATCGTCCGGTCGTTGCCGATCGTGCCCGGCGGTCTCGTCCGCGTCACGCGCCGGCCAATTGCAGGCACCCCCCGCAAACTCCTTCCCCCGGAGCTCCTCAAACTTCACCTCCATCCCAGGCATCCCTCCATCGGCTTGTAGAACAAATCGAGATAAGGATGCAGCATCCCCGGTCCCTGCTCCGGCAAATGAATCACGGTCGCGGTCTTGCCATCCAAATCCAGCGTCGTCACCGTGTTGTTCACCGGATCGATAATCGTAGCCCTTTGATAAACCGCCTCACCGCCCTCCGGGACCTCGGTCACTTCCTTGCGGAATCGTCCGTGCGCATCCCGCCACTTCCTCTCCTCGGTGCGCTTGGTAATCGTCGCGCCGTTCGCCAAAGGTCTCTCGGCTACAGTTTTCTCAATGGCCACCAAAAGGCTGCCCAAGCACGATGCCCGCGTCATCCTGCCTCAGTGCCGCCGCCGCAACGCCATTCCGTGCGAAGGCTGCTGGCAAAGCAGTCATGGTCACCACTAAAATTGCCAAAGCCTCGTTCTTTAGATACATAGGTCCCCCCTCTTTTGAGATAACCGCACGGAGCACGATGAAGAATTTGAAAGGTACAGCCTTTTGGGTGTCCCTCCGTCTGAATCTCCTTCTTGGTTCAGAGTCGAAGTCAATCGCAAAATGGCGTCTCTTCCTCCTCCCTCGCGGAGACAGCAGATCAGGTTTCATGCCTCCCCGGCAGCGTCTGCCCCGCCGCACGTGGCCGGTTCATGTTTTATTTCGCATCGCCGATAAAACATCTGTTGGCCCACTACCATTTGCTCCGGCCAAGGAGGTTTGGCGCCTTGAGATCCATGCAGACCGCCGCTCAATTCCCGGCTCAACTCCCCGCCTCTGGCTTCAACATTCCAGTCTCCGGACTCACCCCTCCCGTCTCTGGCCTAACCCTGGTTGAAACGGAAACACAGCCTGGTCTCCAGGTCGTCGGAGTCAGTGCCGCCTGGCGCAAGCTCCTCACGCAGGCTGAAATGGCTGCCCCTCACATCCACGTCGCAGCCATTGAAGGTGAGCACGGCTCAGGCAAGCAAACCCTGGCCCACTATCTTTACAGTCATTCCCCACTCTCAGGCTCTAGCTTTCAGAGCCGCGACGCCCGCGAGTGGCTCGTCTCTGAAGCTGATCCCGCATCTCTCGGCGGCTTCACTTATCTCGATCGCGTCGACCTCCTCGCCCCTCTCGGACAAGGCCTGCTTCTTCGTGTTCTCAAGGCGCTCCAGGATCGTCCCATCGGGCGCGCCGTCCTGCTCGCTTCCTCACAAACCTCGCTGCGCCAGATGGCCGGTCAGGGCCTCCTCATGCCCGATCTTGCCTTCCGCCTCACCGCCGTTCGCTTCGCCATTCCTCCCTTACGCATGCGCCGCGAAGACATCGCCCCTCTTGCCCAGTGCCTCCTCGACCGCATCTGTGCCCGCTACCAGCAGCGTCCTGTCGTCCTCGGTCCCGGCGCGCTCGCCCGCCTGCTCCAGCACACCTGGCCCGGCAACGTCCGCGAACTGGCCTCCGTCCTCGAAACCGCGCTCCTCGAAGCCGACAACGGCGTTATCCGCGCCCTCGACTTAGCCTTGCCTACCGGTCTTGAAGCGTCGGGCGCCGTAGCTCCCCTTTATGGGACTTGGCCAGGTGGGCCGAGCCTCGCTTCTGAGACCTGGGAGTCTGGCCCAGGTGGGCCAGCTCCTGCTTTTGGAATCTGCGACCCATCCCAGCTTCATGCCGATAACCTCAATCTGGACAATGTCATCCACCGTCATGTCCAATCCGTACTCGACCTAAACCGGGGCAACAAACTCCGCGCCGCCCGCCAGTTGGGTATTAGCCGCTCCACCCTCTACCGCATCCTCGGCAATGAAACCAACCTTGCGCACTGAGCGCCGGTCCCCGTAAATTCGTACGACTCGAACGCTCAAAACGGATCGTCCAGCAACCTTCAGGCCCCAGAATCGGCAGCCCAATCCCACCACTCGTAGGCCAGAGCCCTATTCATCCCATCCCGCTATGCACCCCAATCTCGTCTTTGGCGCCCCCAAAATCCAAAAATCCCTGCCACGCCCTTATCTGCCGACGCAAAAATGCCGATAGTAGTCGTGCAAGCTAACCATGGGGAGCAATTCGGCGTTGAAAACCGGCGTTCAGAAGGCTGCCGGTCCGGTTCGAAGCGGACGAGGTAGCCAAACATGATCAGGGAGCAACGAAAATACCCTCGTATTGAGTGTTCCGGCACTGCCGATGTCAAGGTCGTCGCCAATGAGCCGCCTTTGCCCGCAGACATCGTGAATCTCAGCGCAGGTGGGTGCCTGCTCGTATTGAAGGAGCCGCTCCCGCTCTCGCAAGACACCATCGTTGAACTGACCTTCAGAATCAATAATCTCGATGAATTCCGAGCGCCGGGCCAGGTGAAAGCAAAGCGATCGGACACCGCCATCGGCTTTCAATTTCCATCGCTCAGCGACACTCTCAGACAGCGGCTTCAGGAGCTGGTCGGCAACCTCGTCGAGTGCCTTCCAACCAGAAGCGCGCCCAGCGGTTACCGGGAAAAGCGGCGTCATCCCCGTCTCGGATGCACAGGTCCCGCCGCCGTCCAGGTCGTGGCCGGTGAGCCGTTCATTCCGGCCACCATCGTCGATTTAAGTGCAGGCGGATGCCGGATCGTATTGCGCCAGCCGCACCAACTGCCGGAGGACACACTGGTGGAACTCACTTTCAATATCCACCATCTCCCCTTTCGAGTGCGCGGCCAGGTCAAAGCAATTCGATCCGACAGGACGATCGGCTTTCAATTCACAGTACTCACCGATAGAGCAAAAAAGCAGCTAGATGACCTGATGAAGGAACTCATAGCGGACATTCGCCGGCGTCAAGCCGAGCGCAACGCAACCACGCCCAAGATGCGCCGCTGAAGCTCCGTTCTCTCTGACACTCAAATGCCAGATCGTCCTCTGACGGATGTGTCCGGCGCAAAATCGAGAAGCGTCACCACGGTACGGACGAGTGTCGACATGGCTGCGGAGTAGGGGCAGGAGGAAGTATCCCGAACGAGTTTCTTCTCAATCGAGTTTTCAAACTTAATCGTCCCGCAAAAGTTCGCGTGTCACGTCCGGAGAGCGGCATCTTCCGGGATGGCCTCGCGTATCGTTAGCATCGGACTGGGGATGAACAAGATTTATCGTGTGAAAGTCATGATCCAATTTGTCTCCCAGGTCTTGCCAGCATCGTCGGAGAACGCCTGTTCGAAGCGGCTCGAGCTCTGGGTAAGGGCGGAAAACCCATTGCGGGCCATAATGACTCTTCCCTGGAATTCTTCCTGGTCGTAGAACTTCCCCTCTCCGAGCACAAACCTGCCAACCATGGGAGTTGTCAGGACGGGGTCTGCGCCGTTTGCCCAGTTCAGGCTCCATTGATGCGATTGCGGGTTGAAGAGCCGCAATCCAACACCTTCGATGTGCCCCGCCGGGCCGCTCGCTTCAAGCTCGAGAAGGCTCGCGCGCCCTCCCCAGATTCTGCTGACTTCGGAAGTACCGTCGTAGTCGGTCCAGGTGTTCGAACCAGTGAGAGGTTTTTGCAGGCGCCGGATATGGGTCTTCCATACGCCAAAGTTGAAATCGAAATCGTGCGCGCCATCTTCCGTACCCGAGCCGGGAGGTGAGGTAATTTCATCGCCACTCGATGTCCCTTCCTCGCGCGTCAGTGTGGCTATGAAATTCGGCTCCCAGGTTTTGCCGCCGTCATCGGAAAAAGATTGTTCAACGTGGTGGAAATCTGGAGTAATGTTCGACCACACGAAACGAACAAATATGGTCCGCCCGTTGAATGATTCCTGGTCGAAGAGTTCGCCATGGCCGTTCTTGAACTCTCCGATCTGAGGTTGATTCATTACGCCCGCTGCGCTGTCGACAAAGTACTGACCCCACTGATGCGCCTGCGGATTATATAAAAACAGTGTGAGGCCTTCGAAATGTCCGGTCGAACCATCGGCCTCGATCTCCTCCAACTGCGCGCGCCCATTCCAAACTTTTCGGACGTGCACAGTTCCATTCAGGTCCACCCAGTCGCTGGAGCCGGTAAGTGGATGCAAGAGTCGCCGAATATGAGTCTTCCATGTCCCTATATTGAAATCGAAATCGTGCTGCCCGTCCCGCAACTCACTGGACGCTGGCTGCTCAGGCGTTGCTGCCACAACTTGGACAAGCGCGTTCATTGAGAGCAAACATCCAACGAGCAGACTCGTAGGGGAAATTCTTCTGATCTTCCGAACAGGGCTCAGAGCCTTCTTCTCAATCATGATCCGTCCTTCGGTGCGAGTGGGAGCCGCCATCGATCGCAGCTTGCTGGCGAATAACGAATCCGCCACACTTATAAAGATCAAGCGCAGCGTGGTATTTTCAAAGAGCCACTTTACGATTGGAATTCACGATACCACTTTCCGAAAATAGCGAACCTCTCTTTCGACAGGTCTACCTCGGCATGCGGAAGGCCATCTTAACCGGCAGCCTGTCCGCCGGAGAACGACTACCCTCAACGCGCGATTTGGCCGAACAACTTGGCATTTCCCGCACGGTAGTGCTTTTGGCTTACGATCATTTGCTTGCTGAAGGATTCGTCGAAGGGCGTCGCGGATCGGGTACGTATGTCTCTTCCAGCCTGAGCCGAAATACAACTGGATCATTCAAAAAGTCCCCGAATTTATCACTTTCGCGTTTTGGTAAGGCTGTGGCCAAAGCAGCAAACAAACTTGACTTCCCCAATCGGCCACCCTCACGGCTTCGATATGACTTCGCGTTTGGCCGCAGCGACATGTCGATCTTTCCCTTCGAAGCCTGGCGGCGCATCTTAATGCGACACGCATCGAAAACATCGATTCGCGAAGTGGATTACGGCTCGCCTGCGGGGCTGCCGACATTACGCGAAGCGATCTGCCTTCATTTGCGGCGCTCAAGAGCCGTGGTGTGCGACTCGTCCGAAGTGATTATCGTCAGCGGGGCTCAACAAGCCCTCGATCTGGTAGTCCGAGTGCTTGTTGAACGAGGTGCTTCCGTGGCAATCGAAGATCCTCAGTACCAGGGAACTAGAGAGGTACTTCGTGCCGCTGGCGCGCGTCTGTTACCGGTGCCTGTCGACCGGAGCGGTTTGGATCCAACTAAACTCCCCGACCGGGCCAAAGCCATCTTTGTCACTCCATCGCATCAGTTTCCAACTGGTGCGATCCTTCCACTCAACCGGCGTATCGAGCTCATCGAATGGGCTTGCCGCAAAAATGCCGTCATCATTGAAAACGACTATGACGGAGAATTCCACTACGAGGGAGGGCCATTGGAATCGCTTCAGGGACTCGACGCGGAAGGCCGGACTGTTTACATCGGAACGTTCTCGCGCACAATCTTCCCCGCTCTTCGCATTGGCTTCATGGTCGTTCCCAAATCACTAGCAATGACGTTTACGACGGCCAAATGGCTTGCGGACCAGCACTCAGCTGTTCTGGAGCAACAAACGCTGGCGGAATTCATCACCTCTGGCCTCTACGAGCGTCATTTACGTCGTCTGCGCCGCAGGAACGCAGATCGCCGCGAGGCTTTGCTCATAGCAATTCGCGAGCACTTAAGAGATCGCGTGGAAGTGAGCGGGGACGGCTCCGGAACGCATGTAATTCTCTGGCCCAAAAAACGTGTTTCGGAGGACGAGGTAATCGCTAAGGCAGTTTCACAAAGCGTGGGACTTTATCGCATTTCTCAATACTATTTGAAAAAGGCATCCCGCACAGGCTTCATGCTTGGTTACACAACATTGAGCGAAGCTGAAATTCAGAAAGGGATTCGCCTGTTAGCCGGAGTCTTGTAGACACTTCACAGCGGATCGGGCTCCAGCTCATTCCAGCCTATTTCGTCGAAGGATTCGCCGGTGGCTGACCCGCGCTTGCAGGCGGAACAATGCCGTTCATGCGAAGGCACTCCACCATTTGTCCGTAATGGTCCGAGGCATGCAACAAGCTGAAAATGGCCAGAGCCAGGCGCGTATTGAGAGATGGGATCGTGATCGGCAACTTATCCAGCGGTGTGAACGCATTGCCACTGTTGAGCGTCGCCATAGCTTTGTGACCCAGCACGAAAGATCCTTTGAGATATTGAACGATCTGCTCCTTCGTCTGCAAATTTTCAGCACCATTTGCAGCCCCGTCCACCGTGACACCTGCAGGCGGATCCTGCCCGAGGATTGCACTGTACATGACGAGGTTTGCCGTAGCTGCGTGCCGAACTTCGAGCGCGAAGGTCCTTACCCCCGTAAAGTTGGCGCCGGCGGGCGCAAATGAGTATTTGTCTTCCGGCATAGCCTCGGCCGCCGCAACGAACCGCCGCCCGACCATGCCCAGCTGCGCTTCCGCCATCGAGGCCGTCGTCTGGGGCGAAGCCGGTTTCGTCGGGGCAGGCTGCTGCGACGCTGCGGTCAGGCAGATAGCGAGCATCGCTAAAATGACCCGAGTCGATCGGAGAAGTGTGCCGGGTGTGCGGTTTTCAATTCTCATGGCAACGAAAAGATATCCTGTTGCACTGGCCGCAATAAAGGTCCATCTTTGCATATGCTTCGTGATACCACTTCAAGCCAGGAAGACAGTAAAGGCAGGACATCAAGCGTCGGAAAGGCATCCGCAATCACCCTCCATAAACGGAAGCTCGTCGCCATTCTGTCCGAATTCATCTCCACGTCAGGGCAGCTGCTCCATTGGCTCAAGCCCCAGATATCCAACGGAACACGCATTGCGAAGTGCGACGTCATTCTCCTCGGAGCGTTTCCAATGGGTCAGCAAACGCCGCGCGGCGAGCGGGGATGAGCGCGGCGATAGAGCCGGTAGATACGAGTACGAGACTTGCCATGATGATTGCGAGCGAATTCACTCCGACAGATCCGTACAGGAAGTGACCTGCAGCGCGCACCGCGAGAACCGATAGAATTGCCCCGGGCAGGATGCCGGCGAGCAGGATACGCGCAGTCTGACCGACAATGAGCATCTGAATGTGGCGACGAGTGGCTCCAAGTGCCAGGCGTATGCCGAACTCGCTCTTCCGGCGCGCTGTGCGGGACGACATGACACCGTAGAAACCTATGGCGACGAGCAACAGCGTGAGGCTCGCATAGATTCCTGCGAGCCGGGCAAGGAGCTTTTCTGTGCCAAGGTCGCCGTTCAGCTCTGTAACCAAGGGCACGATTTCGCTGATAGGCAGAGTGGGATCAACTTCATACAGCGCGTGACGCACACTATCCGATAACTGGCGCGGATCACCCACGGCCCGAACTCGAATGCTATTTACCGGTGCAGGGTTCTGATTGATGCTCATGTAAACCACTGGCGGAGCCTCGCGCTCCGCACCATTCACGCGCGCATCCGCCACCTCACCCACAATCAGAAACTTGTGATCATCTGGTGCCGGCACATAACCAACCCACTGGCCAACCGGGTCCGCATCTCCAAACAATTGGCGCGCGTACGCATGGCTGATGATCGCCACACGCTGCGTCTTGTCCGTATCACTCGAAGAGAAATCGCGCCCGCGCAGAATTGGAATGCCGAGCGTGGAAAAGAAGCCGAGGCCTACATGATCTTCTTGCCCATGCACCTGCGCATCCGTAAGATTGTTACGTCCATGCACGTAGAGCGCTGTAATCCAGCCGCAGTGGATGCCACCGCACATTTCTACGGCTGCGCTGCGCACACCCGGAAGTGCCTGCAGGCGCTCCTGTATCTGGCTATAAAGCTCGGGCAGCATTTCGCTATGATCGGTGTACCTCGGCTGATGCAGCTCCGGGCGCACAATCAGCACATGCTCACGATCCATGCCCACATCTACAGTTTCCCAGTGCACCAGCGTCGCAGCGAAACATCCCGACATGGTGGAAAGCAAAAGCGAAAGACTTACCTGCGTGCAAAGCAGCACATTGGAATGCACGCGCTGGCGTGAGGTTTGGGAAATACCAGCAACTTTAGCGCGCGATCCTGCCGTCTGCGCAACGCCGGTACGGATGAAGATGACCGCCGGAAGAATGCTGAAGCACAGCAGCGACAGCAGCATAAGCCCTACGCCGAGGGCCGCAACAGCCAAGCTCGGATGCAGGTCGAACGTGAAAAGAGCATTGCGATTAGAAGCCCAGCGGACAAGAATGCCGCTGGCCGCGCGGCCCAGCACAAACGCGCACACAGAGCCGGCAGCAACTAGCAGCGCATCCTCAAGAACAATCTGACGAATAAGCCTGCTTCTGTTGGCTCCAAGCGCCATACGCACGCTGAGTTCATGCGCACGCGCATGGAGCCGCGCAAGCTGAAGGTTCGCTAGATTCAGACAGCCCACTAAAAAGATGGAAGCTGAAAGCGCCATGAGGAACGTCAAAGGAGCCGTGAATCTTTTTCTCATGCCGTTCTCGCTGAGCGGCGCTACTTCGGTCTTCACATTCAGGAGCGCGGCTTTCACAACCGGATCAGCAGTCGCTTCCGTCATCACCTCACGATCGTTGCGAAAAGCCTGATCCCAATGCGAAAGCACCGCGGAGCGGCGTTCTGGCGGAATGCGTGCCATGAGCACAAGCCAGAAGATCGTGGGCTGGTTATACCAGGGCTTGTTGAGCGATACATCATGGCCTGGCCCAAGCGAGTCCCATGGAACGGCCAATGCGCCGGTGCTTTGCAGAGCAAGAGGTAACCAGATGTCGGGAGCATAGCCCGTTCTGTCGCCGAGGAACCTCTGGTGCGCTACGCCAATGACAACAACTGCGCGGTCATTGAGAAGAACGTGCTGGCCCACGGCCTGCTGCGCAGAGCCGAACGTGTTGCGCGCAAAATCGTAGCGAAGCACCACAGGCCACTCACTCTGGCCCATGCGTTCATCGGCCTGCACGAACAACCGCCCCACTGCAGGCGCAATGCCAAGCCCGCCGAAGTAGTTGTCAGAGACAAGCGTACAGGCGGCCTTTATCGGCGTGCGGTTGGGAAGCTCAAGCGTGGCATCCTGTGCATAAGCGGACGCCATCAAAGGAACATCGGGAGTGGAAGCGCGAAGGCGCTGGTACGCGGGATAAGAAACCGTCCAGCTCTGATCGAAGGGGCTGCGCGCAGCGTGGATTCTGACAACCTCTTCCGGATGAGGAACAGGCAACTCGGCCAGAATCACTGCATAGAGTAGCTGAAACACGCCAAGATTCGCGCCGATGCCGAAGGCCAGCGTGAGCAGCGCCGTTGCCGTGAACGCAGGAGCGCGACGAAGCTGGCGGAGCGCATAGCGGGTATCATGAAGACAATTTTCCAGCCATAGCCACCCCCAGCGTTCACGCGTCACGTCCTCGATAAGGGGCAAGTTGCCGAGTTCACGCACTGCAGCTGCGCGGGCCTGCGCCGGGTCCTCACCATCAGCAACACGCTCAGCGATCGCCATTTCCAGGTGCGATTCGAGCTCTTCGGATAGGTTCTCCTTTGCTCGTTCCCACGGCCAATGCATCACGGCTGCACCTCCGGCTCCATCACAGCACCAAAAGCACAAACCATCTGGAGCCAGCAATTGTGATCAGCAGTGAGCTGCTTTTTCCCGAGAGCGGTGAGTTGGTAGTACTTTGCGCGCTGTTTGCTTTCGCTCAGTTTCCAATTCGACTTTACCCATTTCTGTCGTTCGAGACGATGCAGAGCCGGGTACAGAGAACCGGTCTCCACGGTGAGCACTTCGCTGGACCGGCTGCGGATCAATTGTGCAATGGCATAGCCGTGCATTGGCTCACGCAGCAGAGCCTTTAAGACGAGCATGTCCAGCGTTCCCTGCAGAAGCTCAATACGATTCTGGTATTTCGGAGTCTCCGTCACTTGACTGTAGACATTCTACGGCCATGGATGAAGACTGTCTACCCCTATGCTGACACTCTTCCGAATCAGGTCGCATACCTCGCCGAAACCCAGTGTGCCTGCTTTTCAGATCAACGCGCGTATCATCGCCGATGACCTTCTCGACAGCTGATCACCTCTACGCAGTTGATCGGCAACTACGGAGTGATCATCGTAAAGACCGGCGTTACTTCTCTGAGCGAAACCGCCAGGAAATTGACCCGCCCACCCATGACACCATGCGTATGCCAACGCTTTGCTCGTTCGTCCCGCAGGCGAAGTCGTTTTGAGCACCGCTCGGACCAGACGCAGGTGCGCAGTACGGAATCGTACCCAACTGCCAACCGGGATTGAACGATTCGGTAGTCTGGCCGGTGTAACCGCGAGCCAGCATTCCGTTCACGCCTAGCTCCAGTCGGCTATTCAAGAAAGGACGCACGATCGCCAACCGCGTCTCGCCCACCGGAATCGCTTCGAATCCGCCCAGGTCCAATTGCTTGTGACCCACGTACTCGTACTCGCCGCGTCCATGCAGGCCCAGAGGAAGCCGGTCAAGTGTTGCAAGGGCATCGAAAATTGTACGTGGCGCATCAGGAGTAATCTGCGCGGGAATCGGAGTGCCATCGATAGTCGCGCCAAGGAGGCGTGCGTCCGCTTTCGAGAACACTGCTTGCAGGGTTCCGAACGTGCTGAATTGATGGCGTACACTGGCGGTGAGAAACTTTAGCGTGCCCGGTCCCAATTCATCCGGCGTACCGTTGTCGGGATCGATCTTCCCAGTGGTTTCCGTGTTCGTGATCCCTCCTATTGTCAGTCGCACATCGGTTGCAGAGAATTGTTTTTCGAGCACCAGCTGCTCAGAGTGCGAGCGCTCGAACGGAGAAGGCAGCTTGGTAGAGCCGGTCAGTCCTTTGCTTGAGCCAGCCTGCTCCTGGGCTACGGAGATGCGCGGATCCTGCGTGAAAAAAGCCTGCCCGATGCTGAATGAAGCGGAAGGAAGCCAGTGCGCGGCACCTGATCCTGGCGTCCACGCCAGCGTGGCCTTGGGGGCCAGGAAGGTCTTCCACTCGTCGAATGAAAAAGCAGAATTCAGTATGTCGCTATTTTTCAACTCGATCGTGTCTGGTCTCAGGCCAGCATAAAAGTGCAGATGTTTACCGAGGTCTCCATGCAACGCTACATAGGGAGTTACATCGCGGATGGTCACGTTGCTAGACAACACTTTGATAAACGGACCGTAGACCGTCGCTATATCAGATAGATAGTGGTCCAGGTTGTCTCGGTGAATGTCGTCTTCGTGGTAGTCCAGACCGGCCATCGCCTGGAGCCCGCTTGTTTTCAAAATGGACCCAAACGTATGTGTCTCTCGTGCCTCCGCGCCTTCCACTGTGCGGAACTCGCTCTGCCGAATCAGCCCCTCACCGAAGTTCGAATAGAGTGCCAGATTGTACGTGCGGAAGAATCCTGAGAAGGCGACCTCGTCGCTCGGTCTGAGCTTCCAAATGTCGTCGACTGCCAGGATCGAAGAGTGCGTCTGATCAAACTGACGTCGATCGACCGTGTCTCCCAACTCAAGTCCATATCCCACCGGAACCAGATTTCCCTCATGCGACTTACCCCAGTATCCTAGACTGAAAAGCGTGATCTCGTGCTTGCCTGGATCGAAAACGCGCAGCGCATTCCACTTAAATTGCTTGCGGTGTTCCAATCGCTGCATCAGGCCATTGCCATAGTTCACTTCAAAGGCCAGCCACTCTTTCTTCGCTGGGTTTTCAGGCGCAAAGCCTGCCGCCAAATCCGCATCTCGGTAGTCCCCTGTGAGGGTGAGGAAACGATTCAGTTGCGGGCGCAGGCCATAGGTGGCCGCCAAGTTCAGCGCATGATTGCCTTCGAGAACGTTGAAAGCGCCGCCATCGGTCGTTACGCTTCCCAGCGCTCCGGAGACATATATATTCGGATCGGCGTAGCCATTGCCGTGCGCGTTGGCGGAGAGGTTGTTTGTCACCAGGTAGCCGCCCACCGCGATGTACTGTGCAATCGGTTCGCCGTGATCACCTGCCACGCCTGGGACAAAGTACTGCGGCGCCTTGATTCCACCAGACGCGGTTTCGATGGGAAGACCGGGAATCGAGATCGGCGCTCCCGGCCGTCCTGGATTGGCATCCAGCAACTCTTCCCGAACAAGAACTTTCTGTGAGGGATCGGGCGAGGTGAGCGCGATCTCGCTCAAGTTTGCCGTGACAACAACCTCTTCAGCTACTGCCGATATTTGCTCCAGCTGCAACTGGATGTTTGTATTCGAGGCGTTTAAATCCACCTTGCGTGTTAACGGCACAAAACCGACAGCTCCCACGCGCACGGTGAAGGCGCCCCACGCAGGCAGCGCGATGGTAAATCCGCCATCGCTCCGGGATGTGCAGGTCAGCCGCGCTCCTGAGGCGGCGGCGAACTCGATGTATGCCCCCGCCAGCGGGTGACCGGCTGGATCGAGGACAGTTCCAGTGACGTGGCTGTTGGTCGCATCCGCAACCGCCGCACGAGCGCAGACCAAGATGAGAATCGCCAGTATTACGAGTCTCATATTCGTGCTACCAGCTTTCAACATCACTCACCCTGTAACCGGTATACGCGATATCACGTACACCTCTGCCCAAACAACTGAGTTTTCACGGGGAAGAATCATCGTAGCACGAATGCATAATTCATGCTACTGCTTACGTATTCTTTCTCCGTCTCTGTGAGTACGCATGGACTGCGTCTCTGGATTGCGGGAGTCGAGGGAACTTTATTTTTCGTTGCTTGTGCAATCCAAGTCCGAGGCCGCAGCGTACTCAATGAAACGAGCGGCGAAACCCTGAGCCGTCAGCAATCTGCTTTCTCTTGGCTAAGGTCGTCCCGTTCCCCAACACAACCAAGTGAATTAGGAGAGCCACATGTCCAAACTCAAGTCCGCAGTCGGACTGGCGTTGAGTCTGCTGCTAGCCGTTCCACCCGGCGCGTTCGCGTCGAGCCATCGCGAAGCGCCTGTCACCGCCCTGGATCACACCGCTGACATCACGGATTTCTACGCGTTTGTTAGCTACGACCATCCGGATCGGGTCACCTTCGTCTTGAACGTCGATCCGTTTCTGCAGCCGAGCAATGGTCCGAATTACTTCCCCTTCGACCCGTCGCTCGTGTATCAGATCAAGGTTGACAACGATCATGACGCGCGGGCAGACGTCGTCTTCCAGTTCCGTTTTCAGACCCACATTCTCGATGCCGGTCTCCCTGTTGGTCTCGCAGGGGCGGGCAACGGGATCGACGCACCGGCAAACTCGCCATCGCCAATCAAGCCCGGAACGCCGATCGTGCCACCCGCGATTACTTCTCTCACGGGCGCGGGCGCCGCGGGTTTGAGCTTGCAACAGACTTTCACCGTGAACATGATCAAGGGCGATCGCAACATCGCTTTGACAAATTCCACCGGCAGCCCGCTGATCGCTGTTCCCAGCAATGTGGGTCCGCGCACCATGCCGAACTATGACAAACTGGCCGCTCAAGGAATTTACAACCTTGAAGGCAGGGACGGTGCTTCCGATATCCGGGTCTTCGCCGGTACGGCAGCGGATCCTTTCTTCATTGACCTGGGCGCAACGTTCGATAGCCTCAACTACCGCGCGGGTACTGGCGTTGAAGCTCTCACTGCTGAACAGGACGCCGACGATCAGCTCAATTCCGCGCCGAATTCCGTGGCCGGTTTCAACGTCAACACCATAGCTATCGAGGTCCCCATCACCCTGTTGACCAGCGATGGCGCTGTACACTCCGCCACAGACCCGAAGGGAACCATCGGCGTCTGGGCGACAACCTCAAGGCCAGAAGTCACCATTCGTACAAACCATGGCCCCGTTGAAAACTTTGGCCGCCTGGCCCAGATTCAACGCTTTGGCAATCCACTGATCAACGAACTGGTCATTGGCACGGGCAGCAAGGATTTCTGGAGCATGTCGGATCCGGTCAATGACAGCCAGTTCGCTAACTTCGATTTGGATCCCCTTATTGCAAGAGTGTTCAACACCGTCTATGGATTCAACATCCCCACTCCACCTCGCACTGATCTTCTGCCTCTGGTCACTTATGCGGCGCCGATCGCACCCAAGGGCACCCCAGCCGGACCAATCGCAGACCTTATGCGGCTCAACACCGGTGTGCCTCCCACGCCGATGGCTCAGCGAAAGCGTCTGGGCCTTATCGCAGGCGATCCCGCCGGCTATCCAAACGGCCGCCGTCTCACGGACGATGTCGTCGACATCACGGAGCGTGTGGCCATCGGCGGCATTCTCGCCTCTGGCTTTGATGTCGCGCCGAACAATTTGCTCGGCGATGGCGTCAACGCTCCCGATGTTCCTCCTCAAGAGACGTTCCCGTATGTGCACTTCGCATACAGTGGACGCGACAGCCGCCATATCAGCCCCGGCGATCCCACGGGCTGCGGAGACCAGCCGAATTCTTTGAGCGCGCAGAACGCAGATGCTCCGCCGGCAAACCAGGGTGGTCCCGCACCTTGCCCCGTCAACTAGTCTCCATCAACGTTTAACAAGACCCAATAGGGTCTCTTGAACACAACCCAGTTCTCTGCGCAGAGTTCTTCTCTCTGCGCAGAGAACCACGTAGAAAGACCTCTGGTGAATGGGACCTTTATGAAATCGATCTACGTAGCACTCGTCACTCTCTGCATATTCTTCTCCAGGCCGGCACTCACCCAGCTAGCGGCTTCGGCTGTTGCAGATCGGCAGAGCCCGTCCAGCGAGTCAGTCGCTCAGGAAGAGAGCCCCGCACTACAGCGAATCGCAGCGGCACAGCGGCAGATCAAGGCTGATCCGAAAAGGGTGCAGGCCCACAACGAACTGGCGATCGGCTTTATACGGCGAGCTCGCGAAACCGCAGACCCCAGCTTTCTGACGGA
Organism: Occallatibacter sp.; assembly: GCA_049521035.1. Classification (GTDB taxonomy): domain Bacteria; phylum Acidobacteriota; class Terriglobia; order Terriglobales; family Acidobacteriaceae; genus Telmatobacter. Next base: position 55,122 of record JBEKPF010000036.1, read on the forward strand.
TGCGGACGCCGCTCTCGCTGAGGGATTGAAGTTAGATGCAACTGATTTCCAGTTACAGAAAACTCAGGTCGCCCTCATGTTGAGTCGGCATGAATTCGCTCAAGCAATGGAGCGTGCCGCGGCTCTCCACCGTCGCACGCCAGACGATGTGATGACCTATGGCTATCTCGCCGAAGCAAACATCGCCCTCGGAAACTATCAGGAAGCTGAAACGAATGCGCAGTGGATGATGAACATGCGGCCCAATAATACTCCGGCACTCTTGGTCGGGGCTTCGTTGCGAACGGTATACGGGGATCTACGCGGCGCGATTGATTTTCTGAACCGGGCATATTCGCAGACATCTCCAACTGAAGTCGAAGACCTCGCATGGATTGCCAACCAGATCGCTTCAATTCAGATTGATTCCGGCCAAAATGATGCGGCAGCGCAGACTCTGCAGCAGTCCCAACAGGTCTACCCTGGCTATGTTTACACCATGGAGAATCTCGCTCGCGTCCGCATGGACCAAAATCGCGCGAACGACGCAATTCAACTGTGGATGCAGGCCGCGCGCATTGATCGCGATCCGCACGTCCTTTATGAATTGGCAATAGTGCAGGAAGCGGCCGGACTGACGACGGACGCTCGTGCCACATATGCCGAATTCGAAAGACGGGCGAGTGCGTCTGAAACTGCCACTGACGACTCGAAGCTAGATCTCATCTCGATGTACGCGGAAGACCCTGCAACTGCACCTAAAGCACTGACACTTGCGCAACAACGGATTGCGGAGCTTCACGATGTGTGGACGCTGGATGCGTACGCGTGGGCGCTCTACGCCAACGGTAAGTACCAGGACGCAGACGCCGCGGAACAGAAAGCACTCGCAGTTGGAATCCAAAACGCCCGGCTCTTCAATCATGCGGGCCACATTGCGCAGAAACTCAACCACGCTGCAGACGCTACCAAGTATTTCCAGCTTGCCGTACAGACAGATTCTCTCTCTGAATATTCTGTGGATGCGCGCAGGTCCGTCGGCTTAGAAGCAGACGCAGACAACCATGAGCGCAAGGCATCTCAGTTCGAGCCTGGGAGTACCCAATCTCCGATCTCCTCACTTCATCCATCTTCGAGCGCTGCGAATCAATCTGATCCCCCGGCAGCGTCGAACATTGTTGAAATATCGAGAATCGCACCGGCCTTCGCTCCCGTACCTGAGGCTCTGCTTACACCTCAACAGACTGGAACCGACCACCTCATCCATTCAGCACAGGTCATAGTGGCACGCAATCCGAAGGACGCTCAAGGATATGCGGCATTGGGCGCCGCGTATTTCCAGCGCGCCAGGGAGACCGGCGACGTAAGCGACTATCAGCTCGCTGAAGAATCGCTCAACAAGTCGCTCGATCTCGATTCCGCAGATTTTTCGGCAGACGCTGCGCTGGAGTCGATGGCGGAAGTATGCATGGGTGAGCATCGCTTTACAGACGCACTCAGCTACGCGCAGAGGGCGCTCTCTCTCGGCACCGGCGACGTCTCGCCCTTCGCCATCGTCGGCGATGCATACGCGGATATGGGCGAGTACGACAAAGCCGGTCTCGCATATGGCCGGCTGACTCCTCGCGATATGACTCTTTCACCGCGAGCTGCCTATGCGCGAGACAGCCGTCTCTCGTATCTCAAGTTCATTGCCGGAGACACGCGCGCGGCCATCGATCTCATGAACACCGCGGTCACGGAGGGAGTTGAGGCTCAACTCCCAAGCGAGAATCTCGCGTGGTTATATTACGAGTTGGGAGAATACGAAACGCAGGCAGGCGACCCCGCCTCCGCCGATGCGGCATATCTCGCGGCGCTCAACACCCACCCCGGGGACTATCGCGTCTTGGCCGCACTCGCCAAGCTCAGGGGAAACAATGGCCGATACGCTGAAGCGGTTCTGCTTTATCAGAAGGCCATAGCCGTTGTGCCCATGCCTATCGCTATTGCAGAGCTTGGGGATCTCTATGCAAAGTCCGGGAATCAGGTGGAAGCGCAGAAGCAGTACGCTCTGGTTGAGTACATCGGACTGCTTGGGCACATCAATCAGGTACTACACAATCGCGATCTGGCGTTCTCCTACGCCGATCACGATATGAAGCTCGCCGAGTCGCTGGATCTTGCGCAGAAAGAGCTGGAAGTCAGGCGCGACGTATACACATGGGATACGCTTGCGTGGGCGCTCTATAAAAACGGCAAGTTCGTTGACGCCGCCAAGGCAAGCGAGAAAGCGATGCAATTCGGCACGCGAGACTCGCTCCTCCTATTTCACGCAGCAATGATTGCCGATCGCATAGGGAAGACAGAACAGGCGCGCAATGAACTGAGGGAGTCCCTCCAGATCAACCCACACTTCCATCTGATCTACGCAGATGCGGCGCAACAAAAACTTCGCGCACTCGAGCCGCAAATCGCATCAAAAGGAGGCTCGAATGCTCAACTTCGCTAGAAGGTCGGGCAGATTCTTCTCATTGCTCTTCTTGTTGAGCCTCTGTCGTCTGGCTTCAGCTCATCCCATGGGCAATTTCAGCGTCAACCACTACTCCAAAATCACTGTGGAGAGTGACCGGATCCGCGTCGACTACTTCATCGACTTGGCAGAAATTCCCACCTACCAGGAATTGCAGCAGGCGAATATTTCAGCAACTGCAATCGATCCCAATTCAGCAGCGGTCCTTCGTTACGTTTCAGCCCGAGGCCTGGAACTGGGTCAGGGCCTGACTCTCGATGTGGCAGGTAAACCCACTCCTCTTCGCCTGATCTCCAGCGGCGTCATCTTTCCTCCCGGCGCGGGCGGTTTGCCCACAATGAAAATGGGTTTTGTCTACCAGGCGGCCTATTCGTCGACTCCAGCTAGTTTCAACCGGCAGTATCTCAGTCTTCAATATGCGGACAACAACTACCCAGGCCATTCCGGATGGAAGGAGATCGTCGCACTGGCATCAGCAGGTTCGTTGCTTCAAAGCTCGGTACCGACGACAGACCGCAGCTGTGAGTTGAGCAACTATCCAACCGATTTACTAACCAGTCCGCCGCAAGTGATCGATGCCTCTCTGGTAGCGACACTGCCTCCGTTTCCAGCAATCGTCTCGATTAAGCAGTCAGCCCGCACAATGCCTCCAATAACGGATCCCTCACTTGCCCGGACAACCTTATCTAGTCATACATCGGGACCAGTCGGAATCGCACCGAAGAAAACTGTAACTCCGCCTGCCTCAACGTCGAATGAGTCTTCACAAACTGCATCGGCATTGACTGCCATGCATCTCCAGGCCAATCGGCAATTGACGCCACGGAGCAGATTTACGGAACTGATTCAAACTGAGCACCTGAGCGCGTGGTTCCTGTTCACCGCGACTCTCATCGCCATCTGTCTGGGAGGGCTTCACGCATTGGAGCCAGGCCACGGCAAAACGATCGTCGCCGCCTATCTCGTCGGTTCCAAGGGCACAGCGCGTCACGCGGTTCTGTTGGGCATCATTGTCACCGCGTCGCACACCGCCGGCGTATTCGCTCTCGGAGCGATTACGTTGTACGCGTCGCGTTACATTGTGCCCGAGCAACTCTATCCGTGGCTCAGCGCACTATCCGGCATGACGATTACAGGGCTCGGTTGCTACATACTGCTACGCCGCTTGACTGGCACAGGCACCGATCATTCTCACGCTTCCGGCTCATCTCACGGTGACTGGAGGTTTTGGCGACGTTCTGCCGGGGCTACCGCAATAAGTACTCCTGCACAAAACACCACAACTCCGACACGGTCTGTAAGCATGACCCAACTCCTTACTTTGGGAATCACCGGCGGAATCATCCCATGTCCCGCCGCACTGATAGTGCTATTGAGCGCATTCGCATTGCACAGAATCGGACTGGGTTTCTTCTTGATTGTGGCCTTCAGTGCCGGGCTTGCCACCGTCCTCATTGGATTCGGCATGTTGGCGGTGTACTCGCGCCGCTTCATCGCTCGCCTTCAGATCGACGGACCACTCACCAAGCGTTGGCTCCCCGCCGCGTCCGCCGCATTCATATCAGTCCTTGGTCTGTTGCTCACAATTCAAGCTCTTTCATCGGTACACCTCGGCATGTACCTGATTTCCAGAGAGCGGCTAGGACCACTCTTGTTCGTTACTGGTCTGGGCTTGATCCTCGGCATGAGACATTCCACCGATGCCGATCACGTGGTTGCCGTTTCAACCATCGTCAGCAAGCAACAGAGTATCCGCGGTGCGGCCTTCATCGGTTCCATCTGGGGATTGGGCCACACCATCACAATCTTCATCGTCGGTTCGCTCATCATTCTCTTCGGTGTAGAGATTCCGCCGCGCTTGGGATTATCGATGGAGTTCAGCGTCGCAATCATGCTCATTCTTCTCGGCGTCCTGAACTTGAGCGGCATCATGCAGAAGATGACGAGCTACTTGACTCCGCTGATTGCGGGACGCACGAACACTCCCGATTCGCCACAGGCGAACCGAACGAAATCGACGATGGATAAGTGGCTCGACAATTCGATTGGCCGATTCGGCCTCTATCAATGCTTGAGGCCTCTCATCATCGGCCTTGTTCATGGGCTCGCCGGGTCCGCGGCTATCGCGTTACTAGTCCTGTCAACAATTCACAACCCCGTCTGGGCCACGGTCTATCTGCTCATCTTCGGCACAGGAACCACAATTGGCATGATGTGCATGACCGCTGCAATCGCGGTTCCATTTGCATTTGGGGGGCATCGCTTTACCAGGCTCAATCGCTACTTCGGAGTTGCATCGGGAATGGCGAGCCTTTGTTTCGGTACTTTCCTGGTCTACCAGCTTGGTTTTCTCGGTGGGCTTTTTACCAGTCATCCACAGTGGACTCCGAGGTAGCCCTGTCGTACTTTGTTCAGTTCCAGTCCGTCTTCCGAGTGACAGCTTTATAGAGCACCCTCGTGTGCCTCGCTGAACTTACTTTGAGATCAGCAACAGCAGAGACTCGCCGCACTGGCTGTAGCTGCTTCCCCCGCCACCGATCAAAGCTTCATTGCCAGGTGTAACGAAGGTGTTGGGTCCGTCGTTCCAGTTACAAGTATCAGTGACTCGGTACCAGTTGGTGCCTGTGGGCGGCGGCGGCAACGTAAAAGTGACACTGCCCGACCACCCGTTATAAGCGA
>JBEKPF010000037.1:0-60077 GCA_049521035.1 Occallatibacter sp.
CCGCATTCACGCGAATATTATCCGCACCCAGCTCATGCGCCAGCGTCCGAGTCATCCCCACAATCGCCGCCTTCGCCGTAATGTAAAGCGGCAGCCCGGTCGACGGAATCATCCACGAAATCGAACTCATATTGATAATCGATCCGCGCCCCGCCCGTCGCATCGCCGGCAGCACCGCCTGAATCATGAAGAACTGCGGCCTCAAATTCACCGCCATCGACTGATTCCAGTATTCCGGCGTAACTTCCTCAATCGTGTGCCGCTGATCGTTGGCCGCGTTATTCACCAGCACATCAACCGTACCCAGCGCCGCGATCACTTCCTCCACAGCCCACCGCAAAGCCCCAATATCCGTCAAATCGCAATGAACATAAACCGGCGCAATGCGACCTTCCGCCGCAAGCCCATCCACCAGCTTCCGCCCCGCCTCATCCTGGATGTCGAAGAACGCCACCCGCGCCCCCTGCCGCGCAAAGTGCGTCACAATGCATTCGCCAATCCCGCTGGCGCCGCCAGTAACCAGCACGGCCCGCCCCTCAAGACTCGGATACCGCGCAAACGACGCATCCCCGTCCAGCATACTCGACCTTCCCCATCACACCAGGTGCCGATAGTGTTTCAGTTTGAATTGCGCGCCCGAAATTCAAAATAGAGCCGGCAAGACCAAACGAAGACGAATGCCCCCGCTAAAACGGCGAGAGCGTAGTTGTGCGTAACGAAAATCATCCGGTACGCCAAAACGCCCCCGGCGACTGCCTGGATAGCACGAATGATCAAGCTACCTCGGGAAGTGTTCACGGCCCCACCTTATCACTGCGAAAGGCTGGCAATCTCCATGCAGATCAATGTGACTCCCGAGGCACCCCATGCCCCCGGCACCCCAGCAGAAAATCGAAGTCCATCCCCTTATCGGCCTGCATCACGTGCTCCACATACAGCGCCTGGTACCCGCTCTTGAACGCCGGTTCCGGAGCAACCCACTCCGCCCGTCGCCTTACCAACTCCGCATCGTCCACATCCAGATGCAGCCGCCTCGCCTCCACATCCAGCTCAATCCAGTCGCCCTCGCGCACCAGTGCCAGCGGCCCACCCACGGCCGCTTCGGGACACACATGCAGCACCACAGACCCATAAGCAGTCCCGCTCATCCGCGCATCGCTAATCCGCACCATGTCCGTAATCCCGCGCTCCAGCAACTTCGGCGGCAGCCCCATGTTGCCCACCTCCGCCATCCCTGGGTAGCCTCGCGGTCCGCAATTCTTCAGCACCATCACGCTCGTCTCGTCAATCTCCAGCGCCGGGTCTTCGATCCGCGCCTTGTACTCCTCAATGCTCTCGAACACCACCGCCCGCCCGCGATGCTTCATCAACTCCGGCGACGCCGCCGAAGGCTTCAGCACCGCGCCATCTGGACAAAGATTCCCCTTAAGCACAGCAATTCCGCCAGACTCAACCAATGGATTCTCGTACTCGCGAATCACTTCCGTCCCCCACACTGGTGCGTCCTTTACGTTCTCGCCCATCGTCCGCCCGTTCACCGTCAGCGCGTCCTTATCTAGCTGCCCATGCTCCGCCAGCTTCTTCATCACCGCCGGCAATCCGCCCGCGTAATAAAACTCCTCCATCAAAAATCGTCCCGAAGGCTGAATGTCCAAGATCGTCCGCACATCGCGTCCATACTTGTCCCAATCGTCCAGCGTCAGCGGCACGCCCACCCGCCCCGCAAACGCAATCAGATGAATCACCGCATTCGTCGACCCGCCCACCGCCGCATTCGCGCGAATTGCATTCTGAAATGCCTCGCGCGTCAAAATTTTCGAGATACGCAAATCCTCGTGCACCATCGCCACAATCCGCCGCCCCGTCTCGTGCGCAATCACCTTGCGTCGCGAGTCCACCGCCGGAATCGCCGCATTCCCCGGCAATGACAGCCCTAGCGACTCAACCATGCACGCCATCGTCGAAGCCGTCCCCATCGTCATGCAGTGCCCCGCGCTCCGGCTCATGCAGCTCTCGGCGTCCATGAATTCCTGCTGCGTCATCTTGCCCGCCTTCACCGCCTCGCTGAACTGCCACACAACCGTCCCTGACCCAATCGCTTCGCCGCGATACCGTCCATTCAGCATCGGCCCGCCGCTCAGCACAATCGTCGGCACATCGCAGCTCGCAGCGCCCATCACCAGGCTCGGAGTCGTCTTGTCGCACCCGCACATCAGCACGACGCCGTCCAGCGGATTGGCCCTGATCGATTCCTCCACGTCCATGCTCACCAGGTTGCGAAACATCGCCGCCGTCGGCCGCATATTCGTCTCGCCCAACGACGTCACCGGAAACTCCAGCGGGAACCCGCCTGCCTCCCACACGCCGTTCTTCACCCTCTGCGCCAACTCGCGAAAGTGCGCATTGCACGGTGTCAGTTCGCTCCACGTATTGCAAATCCCAATCACCGGCCGCCCGTCAAACACGTCGCCGGGGAATCCTTGATTCCGCATCCAGCTCCGGTGAATAAACCCGTCCTTATCGTCCCCGCCAAACCAAGCCTGCGACCGGAGCTTCCGCTCTTTTGCCTTCTCCAACTTCACCCTCCCGCACCGCAAAAGTTCGTCCGGCGCATCCACCACATTCGCCCCAACTATACAACCTGAGGATCAATTGTCGACGCCGCGAAAGACGACGCAACCCCCAACCAATAGAACCCGGAAACAAAATCACGACCTCAACTCCTAAAGTTTTAGTTGACAGAAATGACGTCGCTCAATATAGTCCTAGATGTTTAGGAGATGCCGTGCCGCAAAAGCGCAAACCAAAAGGACAGTTCACTCCACTTGAGCTCAGAATCATGCAGGCACTCTGGTCGGTCGGGCCTTCCACAGTCCAACTGGTACAGCAACAGCTCGGCGACGACCTGGCTTACACGACAGTACAGACCATGCTGAACGTTCTGGAACGAAAAGGTCATGTCAAGCGGACCCTTGTCGGACGCGCCTACGAATATCGATCGATTGAAACTCGCGAAGTAGCTCTCGGGAGCGCCGTCCGCGATTTGCTGAATCGAATGTTCGACGGCTCTGTGGAAGATCTCCTCATGAACATGCTCCGAACCAAGCAGGTCAATGCAGCCAAGCTGGCAGAGCTGGCTAAGAAGGTTGCCAAAGCGGAAGGAGACACCGATGCACACACTCACTAGCATTCTGTTTGCCTATGCACTCAACGCGCTATGGCAACTCCCGCTCCTCGTGCTGGCGGCTGAAGCCGCCGTGCGACTTCTTAGAGGACTACGCGCAAAGGTCATTCACCGCGTCTGGTTGGGTTGCCTGTTTCTGTCTCTCGCTTCACCCTGCCTGCCTCTTCTGCATGATCAGGCACGCGCATTCAACGACCTTGTAACCAATCCGCAAGGGAAACTGCCTCATGTGGCGTCCGCGCCTAAAGGTCAATCTTCCGTCCCCCTGCAGCCCTCCTTGTCCGGTCTATGGTCAGGGAGCCCGGCGTGGACCGCGGAACATCCGCTTCATCTCTCCCACATGTTCTCGCGGTCTATTTGCTTCCTCTATATCGCATCGATCGTCTTTGCTTCGATTCGATTGGGGTGGAGTCTGTGGCGAACGCATGCCCTGTTGCAAGGCGCAAAACCCGCGGTTCTCGAACCAGAGTTTGAAGAAAACTGGAAGTCCTGCTTGGCAACGTTTGGAGAAAAGCGGGTGAAGCTGTTGTGTTCACACCGGTTATCGAGCCCGGCAACCATAAGCTGGCCTGGTCCGATCGTAATTTTGCCCGTGGACCTGCACGATGTACAGGCCGAAGAATTGGCCGCCGCCTTTTGCCATGAGTTGGCTCATATCCGGCGGAGGGACTTCCTCTACAACATCTTCTATGAATTGTTCGGAGTTCTGATCTTCTTTCATCCCGCACTCCACTGGATGCGCCGCAGGATCCAGGAGACGCGTGAACTGGCCTGCGACGACATGGCGGCCGATCGAATGGCCGGAAGAAACATCTACGCGCGCCAGCTGTTGCAGCTCACGCAAAAGATGCGCTCAACGGCAGACATGCCTCAACCAAGTTGCGCTCTCGGAATCTTCGAGGGAGAAATCATGGAGAAGCGAATCATGAACCTGATTGAAAGAAAATCGAAACAACCTCGGCTAAGACTCTTTGTCTCTGTGGCGCTTATCGCGAGCGTTGTCGTGGCAGGTTGCATATTCAGTGCAACCTTTGGACTCAACCCCATCCATGCGCAGATTTCCAGTCAGACAGACCGCGCCCCGGCCGGATGGTTCATGGCCGGAAGCAAACCGGGAAACTACCGCACTGGTGTCGATCAAGCCGCGATGAACGATGGCGAGCCAAGCGCTTTTCTGGTGGCCGCTGTGCCCACCACCGAGGGATTTGGAACTCTGATGCAATCCGTCAGCGCCACGAACTACGCGGGAAAGCGGGTTCGCTTGCGGGCATTCCTCAAATCGCAGGACGTCGCCGATTGGGCAGGAATTTGGATGAGAGTTGATAAAGAACAGACGATGGTTGGATTCGATAACATGCAGGACCGCGCCATAAAAGGAACACAACCTTGGCGTACTTCCGACGTGGTTCTGGATGTTCCACCGGATGCGACAAGCGTTTCGTTTGGAGTCCTACTGTCGGGGTCGGGAGAGGTCTGGATGAACCATGTGACGTTCGAGGTTGTCGGCCAGGACGTCGAAACCACCGGTGCCAAGCCTGGCCAAAAACCTGCGCTATCCCCAACCCCGGTGAATCTCAAGTTCAATGAATAGTGATCGACGGTGGTGGTGGGCGCAGACACAGTTGCGTCCACCCTCCCTTTAGCCGCCTGTGCGCCGTATGCTCCATTCTTCGCCTTTTTCAGCGAAGAGTGGAAGGCGATCGAGCCGCAACTCCATCGCCCCCGCCCTAACAACCTTTTCCCGGCCTAAAACCGTTCATACACCGCCCGCCGCTTCGCAATACACCATTAGTGTCATTTTTCCTACTTCACAACTTGCATTAAAGTAACTGGCAACGATCTCTTCTCCAGGGGGGCTCAGGTTTTGCCGGGGCCTTTTGATCTCCTTTGAACCGTATTGCCTTGAAAGTCGGCTTATGAAAGATCCTTTCGGACCGGGACGCACCGAACCCGTACCTATTGGACCGGCTGTCACCAACTCCGGGCGGGGAACAACGCAGCGGTTGCCGCAGCCGATCCTCTTGAATCTCATCATGGCTGCCGCCGTGCTCGTCTGCTGCATCTTCGCCGCAATGGCACCAGAGAACACTCCCACCGCTGGTGGCATCGGCTATCTCAGTTTCTCGCTGGCTTTGTTCGCCTGTGCCGCGTCCATTTGGACTCGCGCGCGCATCGCCACGGGTGACCTGCAAATCCGCTGGCTACTTGTTTCCGCTGCCGCATTGACGGATGCCATCGCCTATCTGCCTTCCTTTACTGAATTCGTCTTTAGAACACCGTCCGAAAGAGTTTTCCAGACCGCCTGCTTCAATGCCAGTGAGGCTCTGCTCATGCTGGCGGCCCTGCTTTTCTTTGCCGGCGTTGCCCGCTCTGCCGTTATTGCCGATACATTGCAATTGCTGCTGTTCTTCGTCTTGCGCTTCATCCTCATCTACTCGCCAGTCACGCGCGACCACTTCACCGCCAATCACTTGCTCGTCGCTCAGTTCATGGCGTTCTTCTTGTTCCTGGTCCCCATGGTCGGTCGCCTGGGCGCGGCCTCGCGCGCCGAACTTTACTTCCTGCGCGCGCTTTCCTGGTTCCTGGGCTTTCGTTTCATCGGCTATTTTCTGTCAGATCAGGTCTCCTACATTTGGTCGCACCACCTCTACTGCAGCCTGTGGGATGTGCCCGGAACCGCACTGCTCGTGGGCTTCGCAGTGTACATGGTCTTCACCAGTCCCTCGGCAAACAGCAAGGCAGAAGACACTGCGCCCATTGCCTCTAGTCTTATCGTCCGCAGCCTCATGCCGTCGTTCCTCGCCTTCGTCAATCTGATGCTCGGCCTCTTTCTATTGCAGATCTCAGTAAAGTTGGCGGCCATCGCCGTCTCGCTCTCTCTCGTTTGCTACGTGGTACGCACCGGACTGCTGCAGGCACAAGCCATCAAGGATCACGCAAATCTGCGGAGCCGCAATGAGCAGCTTGAGGGCTTGGCAATCCGCGATCACCTCACTGGCATCGGGAACAGGCGCTCACTCGCCGAGGTCTATAGCCGGCTGCAGGCCCAGGCCGGCGGCGAAAAACTCTCGCTTCTGCTGACAGATATCGATTGCTTCAAGCAGGCAAACGACTTCCACGGTCATCTTCACGGCGACAATGTACTCATCGCCCTGGCCAGAAACCTGGAAACTCTTGCGGCCGGCGTCCCAGGCAGCCATTGCGCCCGCCTCGGCGGAGACGAGTTCGCGCTGCTGCTGCCGGATGTAGGTCCTCAGAAAGTATCCGCTTTGGCCGAAGAACTGCGCATCCTCTTCAGTGCGCACAAATTTGAAACTGAAAGCAGCACGGTAAGCCTCAGCATAGGCATCGCCTCGCTGCAAGCCGCGCGCGATCTGCCGCTTGAGACGCTGCTCTGCCGCGCCGACGAGGCTCTCTATCGCGCCAAACAGCTTGGCCGCAACCGCGTGGAAGTGCACCCCCTCTGGGAACCCGAAACTGCGCCTGATTCCATCGCGTCCGCCTTCATCGACCCAAGCCCTGCCGCGCCAGTTTCCAGCGCATCGGCTGTGCATATGGAACTGCAGCATCTAGCAAGCTAAAGCGGCTTCACATCCCCTGCAATTCTTCTTGGGAAATCCTACCGTCACCGCGCTCGCATGATCATTGCGCACTCGCCGTCCGCCATGTATCTTTGCCCTTGCAAGCGGCAAACCGACTCAACCAATTGGAGCACCTCAGATGTATCGAGATAAGTACTTTCGGGAATGGTTTGGCCCGGTCCCCTTCAACTTTGCCGAGATCATGAGATTGGGCCCTCAGCTCAAACAGCCCGGCCTCTACCAGATCCTGTACAAGGGGAAGCCGGTCTATATCGGCGTCTCCTCAGTGTCGGTGTTCGATCGGCTGAGGCGCCACGTCACCGGCGCCGGCAACCAGAAGGCATCTCTCGTGGCCGGCGCCAAGGATTATGAATTCGTCTATTGGTTCTGCGACGGCAAAACCGCGCGGCAAATCGAGTCTCATGTACTGGTCAACGAAGCACCCGGATTCAATATGAAAATCGAGTACATCAATTACATTGTCAGCATCACAGTCCACTAGGCACATGACTCTTTCTGTGCGGCACATACCGTCCGTACATGAGTCCGCTGGCCCGCCTCTTTAACATTCCATTCATAAACCTTTCTCGCGTTATTGACCTCACGGCCAAGCTGGATATGTAAACGTACGGCTCGGAGGTACACGCATGAAAATTTCCCCGATCACACTCTCTCTTTCTCTTGCCGCAACGCTCGTGCTCCCGGCAGGATTAGTGGCTCAATTTGGCCATCACGATGGCGATGACCACGATTCCCGCTCTCAAGCGGATACTCTCGTCCTCAGCCGCAGCGTCTATGAAGGAAAGGCCTCAACCGTCACCATCGGCGAGGCGCTGCCGTTGGGTTGTCAGGGCGGCTCAACCGGCTTGACCGTCAATGTGCCCTTGACGGCGGGCGGTACAACCCCCGTAGCGGTCCCCTGCGGCATTGCATCCGACAACGGCGAATATCCGAATCTGTTCGACACACACAACGTCTGGAACAACGCCAATACCGACGGCAGCTTCGGCGTCACCTCGCCCATCTTCCTCGACTACCTGACCACCGATGGGTGGCCTCTCGGCACGCTCCCCATCCCCACCAATCAAATTGTCACCAGCTTCACTTCAAAGTCCGAACTGGCCCTGAACCTCTCCGTGGACGGCCAGTCCCTCACCTTCATGGGCTATCGGGGCGGCATCGGCTGCGGCGGCTCCGCAGTCTCTCCCACTGAGATCAATTTGCTTGATGTCTCTCAGTCCAACACACCCGGTGTTTGCGATCCGACCAACCCCGTCTTCACCACATTCGTCAGTGATCCTCTTGTGCCCGCCGCGTACTACCGTGCGGTTGCTGAAGTCGATGGCGACGGCCGCATTCGCATCACCGATGGAAATGCCTACAGCGGCGACAACGGTCGCGCAGCCATCAAGGGCGGCGACGGCCTCTACTACATGGTCGGCAACGACAACTCCGGCAACCTTTCCAAGAAGCAGATGTCAACAACAATCGATGGGGTCGATCTTGTCAATTCAACGGGAGCCGAATTGCTTTTCCCTGGTATGACTCCGCCCACCTCACCGAACATCGACATGATCGGCCGTCTTGAATTCGGAACCGACAAGCCCGGCAAGGACACCAACTTCCGCGGCATCACCATCTTCAACAACACACTCTATGTCGCCAAAGGGAGCGGCGGTAACGGCATCAACACTGTGTATCAGGTCGGCACCGCGGGCACATTGCCCACCGGTTCCGCTGCGGACCTCGCAACGGTGCCCATCACCATCCTGCCTGGATTCCCCAACACAGCCGCCAGCACAACTACCGCGTTTCCCTTCGGCATCTGGTTCGCCGACGCCAGCACTCTCTATGTTTGCGATGAAGGCGACGGAACGCTGGTCACGCCCGCAGTCAATGGCAATGTAGCCGACGCCCAATCCCTCGCCACTGCCGGCCTTCAGAAATACCGCCTCATCAATGGCACCTGGGTACTTCAGTACATCCTCCAGGATGGATTGAACATCGGCGTGCCCTACAGCATCCCCTTCTATCCAACTTCGATCAATCCGGCCACCGGCGGCTGCCGTAATATCACAGGGCGCCACAACAATGATGGAACCGTCACCATCTTCGCCATCACATCCACCATCAGTGCCAATGGCGACACCGGTGCTGACCCCAACAAACTGGTGAAGGTCACCGACCGCGTGAGCGACACAACGTTGCCCACCGGCGGTTGGTTGGGCCATTTCGAAACAGTTCGTAGCGCCCAGGCCCGCGAAGTCTTCCGCGGAGTAGCATTTGCTCCCGAAGATCACGATCGTTGGTAAGAAGTAGAAGCCAGAGGTCAGGAAGAGCGAGCTAGCGCTTGTTTTACAAACCTGCTTTGTATCAGGGCACGACTTGAGTCGTGCCGAAAATGGCTCGGATTAACGAGGGTTTTAACCCCTGTGGGAAGACAGCTCCGTGCCCCATCCATTTCGCACTTTTTTGCGAAATGGGTGGGAAAGCACAAACCTCACGGAACGAAATCAATCGGTCATCAATCTTCTAACCGAGCCGGAGTCGCGACATCCAAGCGGCTCCGGCTCTTTCCGCTCATAATCCCTTGCTCATCCGAAACGCCCGCACCACCTCAGCCGGATCGCGATGCTCTCCGTCGACTGCCTCATTCATCGCCCGCATATCTTCCGCGGTAATCTTCCCCGCCAGCGCACCCAGCGCCGTCTGCATCTGCGGCCACCGCTTCAGCGCCTCCGCGCGCACCAGCGGCACAGCCTGGTAAGGCGGAAAGTAGTGCTTGTCGTCTTCCAGCGCAACCAGTCCCAGCGCCTCAATCGGCCCATCGGTCGAATTCGCTGCAATCATATCCACTTGGTGCGCTTCGAGCGCGCGATACAGCAGACCAAGATCCATCGTCCTCGGCGCCGCGGCAAACTTCATCCCATACGCCGCGCTCAGTCCCGGCAACCCATCCGGCCTCTGCTCAAATTCATACCCCACCCCCAGCCGCCACTCCGGCGTATACTTGGCCGCTGCGCTCAGCGTCGTCAAATGCAGCCTGCGTGCATCGTCCCCGCGAATCACCATCGCGAATGTATTCTCAAATCCCAGCGGCTGCGCAGCCACAATGTTGTACCGCGAGGCATAGAGCCGCCGCACCGTCTCCAGCACCCGTTCCGGATCGCGGTCCACCGGCTGCTTCAACACCGCCGTCAGCGCCGTCCCCGTGTACTCCACATATGCATCGATGCGCCCCGCCACCAGCGCCTGCTGGCAAATGTAACTTCCCGCAAGATAAAATCGCCGCTCCACCTTGAGATTCGACTTAGCCTCAATCTCCTGCGCCAGCAGCTCGCCCAGCACCACCTGCTCAGTAAAATTCTTCGCCCCAATCACAGGATGATCAGCCCGCGGTGGCGCACATCCCGCCATTAACATCACGACCGCAACCGCAACCAGCGCGCCCAGCCTGGATTTGTCAGACATTCGCCAGCTTCGTCGACCCACGGCAGGACAAAACCTCAGATGTCCCACAAATGCTCCGTGCCCTATCCATCGAGCGCCTTTTGCTCGATGGGTGGGAAACCAGAAAAGCCAACCGCAGGCCATCGGGTTTTTCCAACTTTCATTTAGCCTCTCTGCCGTCATTTCCCCGGCACCCTGAAACGCCGTTCCACCAGCCCCAGCGCCCCATCCGCACCCAGCGCCAGCAGCGCCGCCGGAATCGCCCCCGCCAGCACCAGCCTGTTATCCACGGATGCCACCCCGCGAAAAATCAGCTCGCCCAATCCGCCCGCGCCCACCGCCGCCGCAATCGTCGCAATCCCCACGCACGCAACCGTAGCCGTCCTCAGCCCCGCAAGAATGAAGCTTGCCGCCAATGGCAGTTCCACCTTGAACAGCCTCTGCGCATCGGTAAGCCCCATCGCCCGCGCCACCTCAATCACCGCCGGATCAATCCCACGAATCCCAGCGTACGTATTCCGCAAAATCGGCAGCAGCGCATAAGCCGTCAACGCCACAATCGCGATGCGCGCCGCCCGATCACCGAGCCACGGCACCGGCAGCAGAAATCCAAACAGCGCCAGCGAAGGAATCGTCTGCAAAATATTCGCCGCCCCAATCACCGGCCTCGCCCATCGCCTGCTCCGCGTAAGCCAAACGCCAGCCGGCACCGCAATCGCCGCAGCCAGCAGCATCGCGGCTCCCGTGAGCCACAAATGTTCCAGAGTAAGCATCGCAATCTCGCTACCATACTGTGCAAAGAACCCGGAGTTCATCGTCGCGCCTCCAAATCCTCAATCGTTGGGTCCCCGCGCCACTCGCCCCGTCGAAATGCCCGCACATAAGCCTCAATCTCTGGCTCATCCGACTCCAGAAACTCCGCCGGCGCGCAATCGGCAATCACCTTGCCCTCGCTCAGCAGCACAATCCGATGCGCCAGGTACAGCGCCTCATCCAGATCGTGTGTCACCAGCAGTACCGTCTTCTTCAGCCTCTCCATAAGCCCGCGCACCATGTCCTGCATCTCCGCACGCGTCAGGGGATCCAGCGCGCCAAAGGGCTCATCCATCAACAGAATCCCCGGCTCGGCAGCCAGTGCCCGCGCCAGTCCCACCCGTTGCCGCTGCCCGCCTGAAAGCTGGTGCGGATACCGCTCCACAAACCCCTCCGGCTCCAGTCCCACAGCCTTCAGCAGTTCATGGCTCCGTCGAATGCGTTCTGGACGCGACCGTCCCTCCGCCTCCAGCACCAAGCCCACATTCCTCTCAATATTGAAGTGTGGAAACAGCCCCGTCTCCTGGATCACGTACCCCATCGACCGCCGCAGCGCAATCACGTCCCCTTCGCGCACGTTTTTCCCGTGCGCCAGCACCTCGCCGCCGGTCGGTTCCACCATCCGATTCACGGTCCGCAGCAGCGTCGTCTTTCCCGAGCCGCTACGTCCCAGAATCGCCGTCGTCGTCGCCTCCTCCACGACAAGCGAAATATCGTCCAGCAGCAGCCGCCCTTGCGAAACCGCGAAGCTCACATTCCGAAATTCAATCGCAGCGCTCATGGCCTCTTTCCCGTTCAGTTTAGGGCGCGCAACCCCACCCGTAACCCCTTCGTTTTGGTTATTCAGACCCAACTCAAAACGGTGTACCACAATTTGATACACCGTCTCCCATAAAGAGGTGCATACTGGTGCATAGGTTGTTTTTCTCAGGAATACCCTCCCCTTGGGTTCCTGTCATTTACCTTGGCCACTCTAGCGTTACAGGGGAATTGGATCAGGACCGTTTCAATCGGCGGCCCGATCCCCAATGGAACGAATGCTGCGCGGACTCGACGGGGGTTGTCGCCCTGGGCCCCGCTCGAACGGTGTGAGTAGAAAGCGGTAGAGATGCCGCCCCGAAAGCACGTAAGAATCAGAAGAAGCGGGCGCGCCGCACGCTCATTGCTTGGCTCGCAGGCCGCGAATAAAATGAAGTTCCATCGCGTAACGGAAGAGTTCGTCGCACAAACTGGGCTCACTGAGAGGGTTAAATGAAAGCTGCTGCTCGCTATCCTGGCATTCGCATCACAGCAAACGGAAACCAGCTTGTCTCTTACCACACTGAGACACGCATCGCCGACGCCGGCGTATTCTATCCCATCACGCCTTCCACCGAAGGCGGCGAGCTCTTCCAGCAGGCCTACGCTGAAGGCCATCTGAACGTCTTCGGCCACAATACGATTGCGATTGAAACTGAAGGCGAGCATGCTGCCCAAGGTGGCGCCATCGCCCACTCGGTTTGCGGAAAGCGTGTCGTCAACTTCACCTCCGGTCAAGGCGTCGTCTACGGCGTCGAACAGTATTACCACGCGCCCGGCAAGGGTAGCACCATGGTTCTCGAAGTCGGCGCCCGCGCCCTCACCAAGCACGCCCTTAACGTCCACTGCGGCCACGACGACATCTACGGCGCACTCGACACCGGTTGGATCATGATCATGGGCAAAGACGCGCAGCAGGCCGCCGACCAGGCCCTCATCCTGCGTCGCGTCACTGAGCTCTCACTCACCCCCGGCATGAACATCATGGATGGCTTCCTCACCACCCACCTCGAGCGCACCTTCTATAAGCACGAGTCGGAGCTGATCCGCGAATACCTCGGCTCGCCGGAAGACATCATCGAATGCCCCACGGAAGCCCAGCGCGTGCTCTTCGGGGCCACTCGCCGCCGTGTTCCCAAGATGATGGATCTCGCCAACCCCATCCTTCTCGGTCCTGTCCAGAATCAGGAACACTACATGCAGGGCATCGTCGCGCGCCGCAATAACTTCGCCGAGCCGATCCTGCAATTCCTCGAAGACGCCTACAAGGACTTCGGCGATCTCACCGGTCGCTACTACGGCCTCATCACCAAGTACAAGACTGACGACACGGACACCGTCTTCGTCTCGCTCGGATCGGCCGCTGAAAATATCGAAGCCGCTGTCGACTACCTCCGCCAGACCCGCGGCGTCAAAGTCGGCTCCATCCACGTTAATGTCATCCGCCCTTTCCCGGAAGCCGCCATAGTTGAGGCGCTCAAGGGCAAGAAGAACGTCATCATATTGGAGCGCACCGACGAAGCTCTCTCGCCCGACAACCCGCTCGGCAAAGACATCCGCACCGCCATCTACAAGGCCATTCGAACGGGGGCCCCCGCGGACGGGTCTTCGTCCGTGGGGTCAGAGACTAAGGGCCGCCCTGCGCAAGAGGGCCTTCCCACCCTCTCGCTGAGTGACGTGCCCCGCATCTTCGCCGGCACCTACGGCCTCGGCTCGCGCGACTTCCGCCCCGAGCACATCATCGGCGCATACGAGTTCGCCACCGCCAACCGCGCCCGCAAAGACGGCAAGACCGCGGCCGACGGCGTCAGTTTCTTCGTCCTCGGCATCGACCACCCCTACGCGGTCATCGGCGAAGAGACTCCATCGCTGCTCCCTGAAGGTGCAGTAGCCGTCCGCTTCCACTCCATCGGTGGATGGGGCGCCATCACCACCGGCAAAAACCTCGGCGCCATCCTCGGCGATCTCAACGACCTCATCTTTGAGCGCGACGGCGAGCGCGACTCCCTCGGCAATCCCAAGGAAGTCATCCACGTCAGCGCCAATCCCAAGTACGGCTCTGAGAAGAAGGGCGCGCCCACCAGCTACTTCATGGTCGCCGCCAAAGACCGCATTCGCGTCAACTGCGATCTGCGCCACGTCACCGTCGTTCTCTGCTGCGACCCCAAGGCCTTCACCCACACCAATCCCCTCGACGGCATTCAGCCCGGCGGCTCTCTTGTATGGGAGTCCGATGAAGAAGGCGAGCAGGCATGGGAGCGTTTGCCTCTCTGGGCCCGCAAGCAAATCATCGATAACAATATTCGCGTCTTCACCCTCCCCGGCTTCGCCATCGCCAAAAAGGCCACAGACCGCGGCGACCTTCAACTCCGCATGCAAGGCAACGCCTTCCTCGGCGCATTCTTCGCCGTCAGCAGTCTGCTTCAGGAGTTCGGCATCACCCCGGAGCAGTATCGCGAAGTAGTCCACAAACAGTACGTCAAAAAGTTCGGCAAGCTCGGCGACGCCGTCGTCCAGTCCAACATGGAAGTCATGACCCAGGGCTTCGAGCAGGTCAAGGAAATCAAGATCGGCGTGCTCTCCGCCGCTGACCGCTCCACCCTCCGCGGTCAGGCTCTGCTGCCCATTCTTGAACTCGCCACCGCCGGCGGTTGCAGCACCGGCTGCCGCACCACGCCGCTCCCTGCTGGCCAGGCCGTGCGTCCGCCCATCGACTCCATCGCCGCCTTCGACGCTGAGTTCCGCTCCACCTTCGGCTATGACCAACCAGCCACGCCACTCAGTGCCATGGGCGTCATCGCCGCAGCCACCGGCGACACAGCTTCCAAGTACGTAGCCCGTCGCGAAACCCCGCTCTACATCCCTGAAAACTGCACCCAGTGCATGGAGTGCATCTCGGTCTGCCCTGACACCGCGCTGCCCAACACCTCACAGGACCTCAGCACGCTGCTTACCACGGCCGTCTCTTACTACATCGCCGACCCCGTTCAGCGCACCAAGATGCTCAAGACGCTTCCTGAAATCGAGAAGCTCACTCGCCAGCGCATGCTGTCTGAGATCAAGACCGGAACTCCGCTGCCCACCATCCTCCGCGAAGTCGTCGATACAGTCGACGGATTCTCCGCGCAATCCAAGCAGCAATTTTTTGACATCATCGCCAAGGTGCCGATGGCCTATCAAAAGGTCAACGCCATCTTCTCCTCACCCGAGCGCAAAACCCCCGGTTCCGGCGGTGTATTCAGCATCTTCGTCAGCGATCTCTGCAAAGGTTGCGCCGCCTGCGTCACTGCCTGCGGCGATCACAACGCCCTCCGCATGGTTGCCGAAACTGAAGAAGTCAACGCCGAGCACGAAACCGGCACTGGCTTCCTCAACCTGCTGCCTGACACATCGCAAAAGTATCTCGGCCTGTACAACGGCGCCAACCCCGCCGACTCCAAGACTGCGACCCTCCGCAACATGCTCATGGTTCGCACCAACTACGATGCCCTCGTAGCCGGTGACGGCGCCTGCGCCGGCTGCGGTGAAAAATCCGTCCTCCGTTCCATCGCCGCTGTCACCGAGGCGTACATGCGCCCCGTCTACCACGCCAAGAGCGATCGTTTCGTCGCCAAAGCCGGCCAGCTTGAGAAGAACGGCGTAGCCCGTCTCGCCGTTCTCAAGACACGCAATCTTCAGGAATACGATCTGCTCCGTCAGGCCATAGCGCACCTCGTCCTCGGCCTCGGCGGCGAAGACGTAAACGACACCAAGGCCCGCATCGCCGAATACGAAAAGAAGCACGGCCCCATCTCCGATGCTGAGCTCATCGAGGCCATCGCCGCGGTCCTGCTCACTGAGGCTTTCAACCACAAGTCGCTGCAACCCGTCGACGGCCGCCTCGCAAACGGCATGAGTGTCATGGCCATGGCCGCACACACCGGCTGCAACACCGTCTACGGATCGACATCGCCCAACAACCCCCACCCCTACCCGTGGATGAACTCGCTCTTCCAGGACGGCATCACCGTCGGATGGCTCATGGGTGAGAGCTTCATCGTCGACCACGCCCGTCGCTCCGTCATCCCTGAGCGCCTCGCCGACATCCTCCTCACCAAGGACTCGGATGTCATCAATGATGAGCTCTACTACCACCTCAGCCACTTCACCGATGCGTTGATGACCGATCAGGAGATCGTCGAACTGCCCAAGGTCTGGGTCGTCGGCGGCGACGGCGGCATGGGCGACATCGGCTACCAGAACATGTCCAAAGTCATCCTGCAGAACCGGCCCAACGTCAAAGCCCTCATGCTCGATACGCAGGTCTACTCCAACACCGGCGGCCAGAACAGCGATTCAACCCCCATGCTCGGCGGCGGCGACATGAACACCTTCGGCGCAGCCACGCAGGGCAAGAACACTGAGAAGAAGACGGTCGCAGAAACCTTCCTCGCCGGTCACGGTTCTCCATTCGTCGCGCAGGTTTCCATGGCCAACGCGCCCAAGCTCTACCGCGCCATTCTCGATGGCCTCGAGTATCGCGGCACCATGTTCCTCCAGGCCTTCACCACCTGCCAGCCCGAGCACGGCGTCCCTGACGACATGGCGCTCCACCAGGCACAGCGCGTGCGCGATAGCCGCGGCGTTCCCGAGTTTGTCTTCGATCCCCGCAAGGGCGAGACCTACCAGGAAGCCCTCGACATCAAGGGAAACCCGTCGATTGATTTGGACTGGTACGAGACCAAGTCCAAGCTCACCGGCGAGCCGCAGCGCTACACCGTAGCTCACTGGTGCACCACCGAGGCCCGCTTCCGCAACCACCTCAAGAAGATCAAGCCTGAGGCGGCCGCGAAGCTCATCCACATTGACAACATGCTGGTGCGCATCACGCAGCAGGATGTAGTCTATCGCCGCTATCTAACCCCCGGTCACCGCGCCTTCATTCCCGACTTCGGCGTCTACATCACCTGGGAAGAAAGCGGCAAGGTAGAGTACCGCGCACTGAGTCGCCAATTAGTCATGTTCTGCGTAGAGCGCAGAAAAGCATGGCGCATGTTGCAATCCAAAGCAGGCATAGTCAACAAGGAATACGCCGCGCAAAAGGCGATCTTAGCGGACGTAGAAGCAGGCAAAATTCCCATGGAAGAATTCCTAACCCACGCCCGCGAAATCCTGAACGAAAGAGTAAGTGGCGGCGTGTTAGCTAAAGCCTAACTCAATAACTCACTCTCAAACCACGAACGCGGACCCAAGGGTCCGCGTTCTGCATCTGCACTAAGAAGTCACCCCTCATTTCCGCATACAAGACGAAGTAGTCATCCTGAGCGATAAACTTACCTCTTGAGGAATGAGTAAGAAGTGGTCATCCTGAGCGAAGCGTACTTCAGCGGAGCCGAAGGACCTGCATTGGTTCTTCGTTCGTGGAAGCCTAGCTCAACGGCGTAACGCCACATCGAATGAGATATTGTGCAGTCGATTCGAACTCTTCCGGCGAATTTGTTGGGTCGTCAACATCACCCTTGGGAACGAAAATAACCATCCCCATTCTCGCCCGAGTCAACAAAACGCGATACGCATTCTTTCGATAAGTTTGCTTGTCCTGATTCTTGATCAAGGTCCATTTGCTTTGCGCGCTTGGCCTCAATGCACGTAGAAGCCAGCCTCGCTCTTCGTCCCAAATAAGGTCCCCGCCCCAACAAAGACCGATCCAATCCAACTCCAAGCCTTGAATCTCAAACTCCGTTGCGAATACCTCGCACCGAAAACTCGATCGCACATCAGTCTTCTCGCCGAGATACCAATGCTCCCACGGATACTCCGCGTGGAACGTCGAACTCGGTTCCAAACCCACCGCACGCAACCGCGCAGCCCCCGAAGAACCAACCAGGCCGTAACGATTTACACCAATCCCCTGTTCCCCTAGTTTCAACCGGGTTTCGCTTAAATCCCGCGAAAGCAAGATTGGAAACCTCTCCGCAATTCGCAAAGAAGCTGCCCCATCCGAATCTCCATCCAACACACAATTGACCCAAGTTGCCAACTT
This sequence comes from Occallatibacter sp., assembly GCA_049521035.1. Taxonomy (GTDB): domain Bacteria; phylum Acidobacteriota; class Terriglobia; order Terriglobales; family Acidobacteriaceae; genus Telmatobacter. Next base: position 17,849 of record JBEKPF010000037.1, read on the forward strand.
TTCCGCGCGCAAGCTGCGGTTGGAAGTCCTGAGATGCAACGCCGTGCTCGTTTCGATGTCTTTCTGTGCCGGGCCGTTGAACAATCGGTGGCCTGCCGTGGAGGGCCCACCCTCGAGCACCTCAGGCGAAGCGTAAATCACCCAGTCCTTCGCGGCACCAATGAGCGCTCGCCCCCATTCCTCCAGCCCGGCTTCGCCGTCGTTGATCTCCTGACCACCACCAACTAGCGCAACAACCACGGCCCAATCTTCATGTCGTTCCATGATGCGTAGCAGCATCTCGGGCTCGGAGTAGTCACGATTGAATTTCTTCATGTGCTGCACGCGGTTCCAGGCCCGCTGCGCTTCGTCGAAGATGATCGCATGGTTTGAGGGAGACCCAAGATTATCTTCTGTGTGGTAGCGAGCAAAGACGTGTACATTCTCAATGAGCGTCTTCGCCTCCGCTCGAGCCTGTGCCGCTCCAGCACCTTTCTTCATGCTCTCGTGCGTAAACAAATGCTGGAGCACTTTTACGAGCGGCCCATTCCCGCTCATAAAGTGAATTGCATCCGACCTGTTCTCGCCGGAATGCGCAAGGCTCAGCCCAACAAGTGTCTTTCCCGAACCAGGAACTCCTGTTAAAAAGCAAATTGCATGGCAACTCTCGGCACGCGCCCTGTCTACGTATCCTTGGATTGCTCCCTGCACACTTTCGATCTCGTGTTCCGAGGCTTCGGAATGTGCGATCTCTCGAATAGACAAACCACTCTTTAAGGCCAACGCCGCTTCGATGATATTAGGCACGGGAAAGTAAGGACTTCTATCCCACAGCTCGACCTCAATCTGCCCAGAACCAGACGAGGACCGCTCAACTTCCAACAGCAGATCAGGAAGCCCTTCCCACGAACTCCGCGACACGGCTGCCACAAGATACCCGGGCATTTGCGGAAATAGCTCGCGCTGATTGATTGGATCATAGTTCGCCTCCACTGCCTCATGTGAGACGATCAACGGCACAATCCGCCGCTCCGCTGAAGCTTTGTGAAAGTAATGTAGAAGGAGGCAATATTCCTCAACCTGCCGCTTCGCTTGTGACACAATTAGTGCGGTCTTAGCTTCCAGCACAACAACAACTTCTCGAATCAACAGCACGATATCGATCCGCAATTCCTTCCGAGGAATCGAAAACTCCAACAGCAGTCCCCAGGATCTGACAGACTCCGATCTTGCAATGCTGCGTTCTAGAGCCGTCCGAAGAAGGCCAATATCTCGCTCCCAAGTAAGAGTCTGGTCCGAAAAGAGACTGGTATAGCCATAACCTGCATAAGCTGTTCCCAGACGAGCGAGCAGGTACTCGTCGGGTTGCGCAAGGAATTCTCCCACGTTCGATTTATAGAAAGAAGTCATGCAGGCGAGTCAGGTTACCTGCAAGCCAGGCTACCACCCCGACCAGGTGCCCCTTCCTTCGCTCTTTTCTAGCGAATGGTGGTAGACCGGACACCAAATCATCGGGCGGTCGGCCCAGATTTCGAGAAGTCCAATTCAAGCAAGAAGATGGGGTGCCCAGTTCCCGCTCTTGGGACTTGCGATAGCACGAACCCTAACCATCCGGAAACCGAGCGCAGTCAAAGGTCCTTGAGAACATCCTCTTTGGCCACATTCTTGTGCGCAGCAATTACGGCGAGAATCGCGTTCAGCGTCCCGATACGTAAAGCTGTATGCGCGGGAACTGCGATCCGATGGGACGTTGGCTCTTGTGTTTGCAATATGACGTGACTTCCGACCTGATGCACTCGCTGGTATCCCCAGTGTTTGCAAAGATGCTTGATCAGCGCTTCACCGCTCAGGTTCCGCGGTAGCTTCATGCCACAGCCAGCACTTCATCGCGAACCAGCCGCAACCGGATCGAAGCAGGTGCCGCGGAGTCGAAGTAGTACGCTCGCACCGCCTCGCGGACATTGGCACGCAACTCATCCCAAGTGTCGGCCTGCGTAAAGATGCTCTCGCCAAGCGCTTCGGCGGTGAATCCCCCGTCAGTCTCCTGCGCGACTTCAAAGACGATCTCTTTCATGCCATTCGCACCCTTCTCAGGGATCAAAGCGCCCGAATGAACCCCATCTGGATCATCATAGCCGTTTACGAAAGATTGGAAAATGGCGAAGGAATCCTCGGCCCAACTCCACAGTAGCACCCAGCGCGAAAATCACACCCCAATTCCGCACCTCGCAGGCCGCCTCTGCACTCTTCAGCCCGCAGGTCGCGCCAAATTCGCCATTTGCAGACCCAATAATCCTGTTCTCAAAAAACAGCGTTCAATTCTCAACAACCCCTTGCTCCAAAATGGAAAATTCTCAGCAGCCAAATCGCGATTCACAGGGGCCCAGAAGGTTAACCCCTCAAAGAAATACAACCTTCCCAACGAACATTCGCCGCTTTTCAGAACCCTCCGGGCGAACATCTAGCCAATTCGCGCGACCACATAAGCGATCATTTCGAGCCGTGCGATCCCAGGTCTTTTGGGGACCTGGGATCGCACAACCTCTGAGTCGGCCTCTCTATCTCTCACCCCACAACTGCGTAGCCGCCATCTCATACCCCCGTCTGAATCCCTCGCGGTAGTCATGCCAGAATTCGTTCGGAAGCCGAGGCGCCCGGTACTCGTCCCGATTGAAGACGCTGGGCCGGCGGTGGTTGTCAAAGTCGTGATGCGCGCCCTCAATGCCGTCGTGGAATCCGCGCCGCTGCATCTCGGTGAATTGCTGTGGCGGAGCCCATTGCCCACCTCCCCCACCGTTCTGCCATGAAGGCTCACCGGAAAGCTGCGAGATGGTTACCTCGTAGCCGCGCATGAATGCTTCACGATACTCATCCGCCAATCCAGGCGGCACAGGTGGATTGCGAAATTCCTGATGATCATCTGGATCGGGACGGCGCTGCATGCTGAAATCCTTGCGCGCATGGTCGGCCCCGTCGCGATAGCCCTGGTGCTCCGCATCGCTCTGCAGCCCACGCATAGCCCAAGTCTCCCAGCCCGGGCGTTCCGGCGGAGGCGGTGCGACCGGCGGTGGAGGCGGAGGTGGTGGAGCGCCCCACAGATGCGAGACACCTACTTCGTAGCCCCGGCGGAATCCGGCTCGGTAAGCTTCGCGCAACCCAGGCTCAATCTGCGGATTGCGGTACTCATCGCGATTGTCTACGTCCGGCCTGCGGTGGTTCTCGAAGTCTCTCCGAGCTCCTTCCAGTCCATCGTGAAATCCGCGACGCTGGACCTCGTTGAACTCGCCCGGCGGAACCTGCCAATCGCGGTCCTGTCCGTATGCTTGCGGTTGCAGCAGGGGCGCGGCGTGCAGTCTGGCTGTTGAGACGCCGGCTGCGAGGATGATAGCGAGTGCCGCTATCATGATCCGATTCTCAGTCATTGTTTCTCCTTGCGAAACGACTGCGAGAATACTAATTGACTCGACACTATCCCCGTCTAACCCCTCGGGCGAACATCTGGCCGGTTCGCGCAACCTCATAAGCGATCATTTCGAGCCGCACTTCACCTAAAGCATCGCTCCTCTCCGTCATGCATCGAATACGGGGAGATCCAATGAGTGAAGTTCTGGTAACCGGGGGTTCCGGCTTCATCGGCGCCCATTGCATTCTGCAGCTTCTCGCCGCTGGCCACGAAGTCCGCACCACCGTCCGCAACCTGAACCGCGAGCCGGATGTCCGCGCCATGCTCAAGCAAGGCGGTGCCAACCCAGGCAGTCGTCTCCACTTCTTTGCCGCCGATCTCGAGAAAGATTCAGGCTGGCCGCAAGCCGTCGCCGGCTGCGACTACGTCTTGCACGTAGCCTCGCCCTTCCCCGCCGGCCTGCCCAAGCATGAAGACGACCTCATCATCCCCGCGCGCGAGGGCGCTCTCCGCGTTCTCAGCGCCTCGCGTGATGCCGGCGTCAAGCGCGTAGTGCTCACTTCGTCCTTCGCGGCCATCGGCTACGGCCACGCTCCGCAATCCGCGCCATTCGACGAGACCAGCTGGACTGATCTCAACGGCGAGGGCCTCACCCCCTACGTGAAATCCAAGACCATCGCCGAGCGCGCCGCCTGGGACTTCATCGCCCGCGAAGGCGGCGCGCTCGAGCTCTCCGTCGTCAACCCTGTCGGCGTCTTCGGTCCGGCCCTCGGCCCCGACTACTCCACGTCCATCCTCATCGTTGAAAAGCTCATGGACGGATCCATGCCCGGCTGCCCGCGTCTCGTATTTGGCTGCGTCGATGTGCGCGACGTGGCCGATCTGCATCTCCGCGCGATGACAAATCCCGCCGCCAAAAGTGAACGCTTCCTCGCCGTCGCAGGCGATTTCGTCTCCATGCTCGACATAGCGAAGGCGCTGAAGCAGCACCTCGGCCCAGCGGCCGGCCGCGTCCCCACAAGGGAACTGCCCAACTGGCTTCTGCGCACATTGTCGATATTTGATCCGAGGATCAAGCAGATTTTGCCCGAGTTGGGCAAGAAGAAGAATGCGACCAGCGAGAAAGCCTGTCGCATCCTGGGCTGGGCTCCGCGATCATTCGACGAGTCGGTCGTCGCCACCGGCGAAAGCCTCGTCCGCCTCGGCGCTATCAAAGCCAAGGCCTGAATTCAACTGCAAGAGCCGTGACTGGAGATTCCGGTTCTACCGCCGCGACGGCGAAAATGCCGACTCGGCGGAAACATCCCACAGCTTCCGAAAGACATCGCCCTCGGAAATCACCGACACAAGCTGTCTGCTCGCAGCCGCCTTCTCTTCGCGATGCAAAGCCAGCAGGGCGGCGCGTACCACTTCATTCGTGCTCTCAAACCGTCCACTCTCAACCGAGGACAGGACAAAGTCTTCCATATCGGGGGGTAAGCTCACAACGCGATCAGGCATATATCGACTCCTGCAGTTATTAGAGCCGAATCTCACCCGAAGGTTGCATTGACGACTGCATTTCTGCCAAGGTGGACCCACTTTGCGCCGTGTTTTTATCCTCGGTCCCCATTCGGGAACTCCACTTGTGACGCCTCGCAGCCCCGGAATCAAGCCCAGCTGAACCCGCTCTTCTGCAGCGGTAGCGTGCGAATCCGCTTCCCCGTCGCCGCAAATATCGCGTTCCCCACCGCCGGCAATATGGGAGGCAGCGTCGGCTCGCCCAGCCCGGTAGGCGCGTAATCCGTCTTCCGCCAATACACTTCAATCGGCGGAATCTGCCGCATGCGCATAATCGGATGCTGGTGAAAATTGGTCTGCTGCACCTTGCCATCCACCAGCGTGATCTCCTGTCCCATTTCACTCATCCCATCAATCACCCCGCCGAAGGCTATGTTCTCAGCCGCTTGAGGATTGATGATCTGGCTGCCCACGTCCCCCGCCGCCCACACACGATGTACGGTGACCTTGTTGCTAGCGTCCACACTCACGTCCGCCACTTCGGCAAAGTAGCCCAGGTGGCAGAACCATGCGGCAATTCCCATCCCACGCCCCGGCTCTTTAGTGCGCTTCGCCCATCCGGATTTCTCCGCCACCAACTCCAGCACGCCCTTGTATCGCTCCGGGATCAGCACAGACGGCCCCGTCGGCTCGTGGTCGCCCACGGCATCGCCTTCGCTCGATTTCCAGGCTGCTTTCGTGTTGCTCAACAGCGCAAGTTGGAACTCCAGCGGATCGCGCCCGGCCTCGTGCGCCAGTTCATCCAGAAACGACTGTGCCACCCAGCAGTACGCATTGTCACCCGGCGCACGCAGCGCTCCGGTGCGCAGCATCAGCGGCTGCATTGAGGTGTACATCGCGTAAGCCGGCGGGAAATCCGCAGGGTACGCCTCGCCGCCTATACCGCCTCCTGAAGTCGCGTGCTTCCCATCGCCATAGGTCACAAAGTGCTGCCGCCATGCAGTGAGCTTGCCCTGCGCATCCAGCCCACCTTTGAGGCCCATCGTTCCGCCGGGACGAAATGGATCGTGCGTAACATCGTCTTCGCGCGACCACAGCAGCTTCACTGGCGCGTCAATCTGTTTCGCAATCCACGCAGCCTCGACACCGTAATCATTTTGCAGCCGCCGGCCAAAGCTCCCACCTCCACGCACAATGTGCGTGGTAATGTCGCTTTCCTTGATTCCCAGCGACTTTGCGATCAGTTCTTGACCGTTACCAGGCAGCGTACTGGTAGTCCACATCTCAAGCTTGCCGTCTTTCCAATGCGCAGTGCAACCCTGCGGTTCAAGAGTGCCGTGCGCAATGAACGGAAATTCATACGTCGCCTCGATCACCTTGGCCGAAGATTTCAACGCCGCATCCACGTCGCCATATTTGCGGACTGTGTTCGCAGGCGGTGCAGCAAGCAGTTCTGCGGCCCGCTTCTTGAATCCTTCCGTGCTTTGTGTGGCGGCTGGCCCCAGGTCCCAATCAACCTTGAGTTGCTTGCGCGCCTGCTGCGCTTGCCACCAGGTGTCGGCAACAATCGCAATCCCCGGTTCCATGCCCGGTTCCCACGGCGTGAAAGCTGCCGGGGTGATGCCGCCCTCAATCACCAGCACATGCCGCACACCCGGCAGCGCCTTCACTTGGTCGACGTTCGCGCTCTTCACCTTCCCCGCGAATACAGGAGCCTTCTCAATCGATGCATACAGCATTCCCGGCACCATCACGTCGATGCCAAACAGCGGCTTGCCCGTCACAATCGAGTGTGTATCCACACCTGCCTGCGAGTGCCCAATAATGCGGTACTCCTTCGGGTCTTTGAGCTTCACGCTATTCAGCGCGGGCGGGGGCAGGGCAGCGGCCTTGGATGCCAGTTCACCGTAGCCCGCTGAGCGGCCAGATGCAACGTGCAGAACGCGCCCAGAACCTGCTTGCAGTGCCCCACCCGAGGTCGCTTGAAGCGCAAGATCAGAGCCCGCGTGCACTACGCGGCCAGGTTGTGTCGTACACTCGGCCACCGGTACGCCCCAGGTCTGCGCGGCAGCGGTTATTAGCAACTCGCGACCGGCTGCACCCACGCGCCGCATCGGCTCCCAGCCCTCCGGCGTGTTCGCTGAGCCGCCTGAGAATTGCGTTCCGTATTTCTTCTCATTCAGATCGGCCTGCTGCACGCGAACGTCTTTCCACTCCACGTCCAATTCCTCGGCAATCAGCATGGGCAGCATGTTGCGCATGCCCTGTCCGGTTTCCGAGGCGCGCGCCATGATAGTGACCACGCCGTCCGGCGCAATTTGGATGAACGCCTGCGGCGTCAACTCCGGTGGCTTCCCCGGCCCCTGCGCCGCAGCCAGCGGAGAGCGATAAAGATTCAGTGCAAACCCGCCGCCCGCCAGGGCGCTCAACTGCAAAAACGATCTACGATCTACGCGCATCGGAGGACCCTCCTTCGCTTCGCGCCGCCGCACCCGCATTGGCTGCTTCATGTATGGCCTGGCGAATCCGCGGATACGTCCCGCAGCGGCATATATTCCCGCTCATGGCCGTATCAATCTCTGCATCCGTGGGATGAGGTGTACGCGACAGCAACGCCGCCGCCGACATGATCTGCCCAGCCTGGCAATAGCCGCATTGCGGCACGTCTATTGCTTCCCACGCCACCTGCACCGGATGCAGTCCATCCGGTGAAAGTCCTTCGATCGTCGTGATCGACATCCCCGCCGCGCTGCTCACGTGCGTCATGCAGGAGCGAACCGCCTTGCCGTCCAGCAGAACCGTGCAGGCGCCGCACAACCCCATTCCGCAGCCGTACTTGGTGCCTTTGTAGTTCAGCACGTCCCGCAACACCCAGAGCAGTGGCGTATCTGGCGAAACGTCCACCGTCGTGGCCACGTTGTTGACCGTCAGCTTCAGCGCCATGGTGTTTACTCCATTGTTCGCGAAAGGTTTACCGTGAATTGTTGTGTGTTGACCCCGATCGAGCGATGCCCGGCAAGCTGGCAAGGGAAGACCCAACTGGCAAGAGAAGAATAGTGCCGCAGCGCGACTCCGCGCAAGCGTGAATACCTGTCCATAATAGACGAAACCCGGGTCCCAAGTGTCTCGCAACCTGCTGACTTGGGAACCCGGGTCTCCGGGATACTGTTCAAATCTTCACTGCCCCTCAGCTATCTGCTGAAGGTCACGTACCGCCGTTGCGCATAGAGCCTGAATCCACCGGCTGGATCGGCCGTCACCTGGAGAGGCATGGGCCGCTTGAGCCCCGCATCCCCGGCCGAATTCACCATTAGTACATCATGCGCGCCAACATCGGTTACCACAACCTTATTGTCCGCAACAAATCCCACACCATACACGCCGGCAGGTAGGCTCTGCCCACCAAACTTGATCGGAACCTCGGTGATGAAATAGGCCTGGTATTTCGATGCCACATCGGTAGCGTAGCCGCTCGTGTCCACCAGCGTAGCCAGCACAATGTACCCATCTGCAAACTTCACGCCGCCTGAGTTACGCAGTTGCGTGGTCGCCGACTGCCCCTTATAGTACACGCTCGCGGGCAGCAGTTTCTGCGTGTCCGCGGGCTTCAGAACCGTATCGCCCTGCGCCATCGCCGCCAGCGGTGCCGCTATCATCGCCGCGACCATCATTCCGGCCGCCACCATCTTCAAAACTCCGTTGTGCCGCATATTTCAATCTCTCTTTCCTGCTGCGTATCGGAGTATACCGCACCCTCCGCTTCACTAGCTGCCCTCAGATAGCGTAAAGATCCACGTACTCATTAACCGCCATCGATTCAAGCCGCACTCTGTCCAGCGACGCATCCAGAATCTTTGTCTGCTGCTCTTCGCCGAATCGCCGCCGCAAATTCGTTTTGAATTTTTCCACCAGCAGCGGCAATCCCTCCTCGCGCCGTCGCCTGTGCCCAATGGGATACTCGACTGTCTCTTCCAGCACCGTCCCATCGTCTAATTCCACGCGCAACGAGTTCGCAATCGATCGCTTCTCAGGGTCGTGATAATCGCGTGTGAACTGAGGCTCCTCTTCGCACTCAATCGCCGCCCGCACAGCATCAATCCGCTTGCCCCACACCGGATCAAGCGCCACCGCATCTTCGTAATCCGCAGCCGTGAGCCGTCCAAACAGCAGGGGCACCGCGATCATGTACTGCACGCAATGGTCGCGGTCCGCCGGATTCGCCAGGGGTCCCTTTTTGTCGATGATCCGCAGGCATGCTTCATGCGTGCGCAGATGAATGGACCGGATCGATGCCGCATTCAGTCCGCGCGCCGCCAGCTTGGCATGTACCGTCATCGCCGCTTCCACCGCCGTCTGCGCATGAAACTCCGCCGGATAACTGATCTTGAACAGCACGTTTTCCATCACATAACTGCCATAACTCCGCTGAAACTTGAACTCCTGCCCCTTGAATGAAACATCGTAGAATCCCCACGTCTTCGCAGTCAGAACAGACGGGTACCCCATCTCGCCCGCCTTTGCCATCAGCGCCAGCCGCACCGCCCGGCTCGTCGCGTCGCCCGCCGCCCAGCTCTTGCGCGACCCCGTATTCGGCGCATGACGATAAGTCCGCAAGCTCTGCCCATCTACCCAGGCCAATGACAGTGCGGCAATCGTCTGCTCTCGGCTCAACCCCAGTAACTGGCTCACCACCGCGGTCGAAGCCACCTTCACCAGCACCACATGATCCAGTCCCACTTTGTTGAATGAGTTCTCGAGAGCGATGCAGCCTTGTATCTCGTGCGCCTTGATCATCGCCGTCAGAACATCGCACATCGTCAGCGGCGGCCTTCCCTCGGCAATCGATGTGCGCGACAACCAATCCGCCGTCGCCAGAATCCCGCCCAGGTTGTCCGAAGGATGTCCCCACTCCGCCGCCAGCCACGTGTCGTTGAAGTCCAGCCAGCGAATCATCGCGCCGATATTGAACGCCGCCTGCACCGGGTCAAGTTGATACGCCGTCCCCGGCACCTTTGCCCCGTTCGGAACCACCGTCCCCGGCACAATCGGCCCCAGCAGCTTAGTGCACGCCGGGTACTCCAGCGCTTCCAGCCCGCATCCCAGTGTATCCATCAAGCAATACTGTGCCGTCGAGTAAGCTAACTCGCTGGTAACTTCAAACTGAAGCGCATAGTCTGCAATATCGACTAATACCTTATCCGCCGCCGGCCGTTCATTACCAATATGCGATGACACTCAATCTCCTTTTACGCGGATTACCTTCAGATTCCCTATGTGAGCATCCGGGAACGTCAGATTGTCTCAAGGCTCATCATGAGTGGCAGCCGGAACCAGACTTGAACGCCTCATTAGTTGCCGTTAGCATCTCAGCGACGCTGATGGTATAGACACCGCCGCAATGTGACAGCCAATCGCCATAACCATCTGTGTAGTCCGGAACCTTGGACTCGGTTCTCAGCAGCCGCAAAACACTCTTGTCGATCGCAGCCTTCGCGAAAGGAGCATGCTCCATCTTTGTCGGTCCCGGAGCGCCCTCACAATCCTTGAATTGAAAGCCATCAATTCTCACATGAACAATAACGCCGAGCTTGGGCGTCGATTCGACGCGCAAGATTGTGATCGTTGATGATTCTTCACCTGGCCGGGTTTTGTAGCTCCAAACCTGCCCAGACTTATAGATCGGATCAACCACGGCTTGAGGTTGCCAACATTTTGGTTCGTCCGCATCGGTCGCGTGCGCAAACGCTAAAGTCGCGAAGATCATCGACACAACAGCACTACGACGAATGGCCGAGTGTACCATCGTTGAATCCTTCCTCACTGACAAAGGACTTTGCCTACGCCCTATCTTCAATCGCCACAAACTTCAAATCCTCCGGCCCCGTATAACTAGCCGAAGGCCGAATGATCTTTCCATCCTGCCTCTGCTCAATCACGTGTGCACACCATCCAGCCGTTCGCGCAATCACAAACAGCGGCGTAAACAAATCGATCGGGATCCCCATCTGATGATAAGCAACCGCCGAGTACCAATCCAGATTCGGAAACATCTTCTTCGCGCCCATCATCACGTCTTCAATCCGCTCCGCAACATCGAACAGCCGCGTATCGCCACCGGCAACCGCCAGCCCCCGCGCCACTTCTTTCACAATCTCGCTCCGCGGATCGCTGATCGTATACACCGGATGCCCAAACCCGATAATCACCTCGCGCTCACTCACACGCCGCCGAATATCCGTCTCTGCCGCATCGACCGAATCGTAGCGTTCCTGAATCTCCAGCGCCACTTCGTTTGCACCGCCGTGCTTCGGCCCCTTCAGAGCACCAATCGCCCCCGCAATGCACGAGTACAAATCCGATCCCGTCCCCGCAATCACCCGCGCCGTAAATGTCGACGCATTGAACTCGTGCTCCGCATACAAAATCAGCGAAGTCTGCATCGCCGCCACCCACTCCGCCCGCGGCGTTTCTCCATGCAGCAGATGCAAAAAATGCGCCGCAATCGAGTCGGGGTCCCCGGCGACAGGTCCTCGTCGCTGGGGTGGTGAATCCTCGAATCGTTCAACCTCGATCCGCCGTCCATTTCGCGCATAGTGGTGCCAATACAGCAGCATCGAGCTAAGGCTCGCCAGCAGCGTATCTGCAATCGCCCGCGCTCCCGCATCCTCATGCGCCGCCCCCTCCGGCAGCACGCACCCCAGCACCGACACGCCCGTCCGCAGCACGTCCATCGGATGCGTCGACGGCGGCAGCAATTCCAGCGCCTGCTTCACCGCCGCCGGCAAACTCCGCAGCGGCCGCAGACTCGCCTTGTAAGCAGCCAGTTCCGCCGCATTCGGCAGCTTCCCATGCACCAGCAGGTGCGCCACTTCCTCATACTCGCAATGCGCCGCCAGGTCCTTGATGTCGTACCCGCGGTAGTGCAGATCGTTCCCGCTATGCCCCACCGTGCACAGCGCCGTATTCCCCGCCGGCGTCCCCGACAACGCCACCGACTTCTTCGGTTTGAACGTAGGTGCGGGAGAAAGAACAGACTCTTCCTTCATAGGTGCCTCCAAGTTGCGTTTAGCGGATCCTGGTGCGATGTCTCCAAAGCCGTTATCAAAGATGAGCTGTCATCCTGAGCGAACGGGGCCCCAGGCGTATTTCAGACTGGGGGTGGTGAGTCGAAGGATCTGCTTTTGCCTCTCCCCTACTCTTTCCCCTTAGCAAACAACTCATCCAGCTTCTTCTCATACGCGTGATAGTCCAAAAATCTATAAAGCTCCGCCCGCGTCTGCATTAACGGCACCACGTTCTTCTGCGTCCCCTCCGCGCGAATCGCCTCATACACCTTCAGCGCCGCCGCATTCATCGCCCGGTAGGCCGCGCAGCAATACAAAACAATGTCCACCCCCGCGTCCTTCAACTCATCGCGAGTAAACAGCGGAGTCTGCCCAAACTCCGTGATGTTCGCCAGAATCGGCACACCCACAGCCTTACGAAATTCCGTATACGCGCTCAGCTCGGTCACCGCCTCGGCGAAAATCATATCCGCACCCGCAGCCACATACGCCTGCGCCCGCTCAATCGCCGCAGCCAGCCCTTCGTTCGCCAGCGCATCCGTCCGCGCCATGATCACAAATTGCTCGTCCGTCCTCGCATCCACCGCGGCCTTGATGCGGTCCACCATCTCGCCAGCCGCAACCAGCTCTTTGCCCGGCCTGTGCCCGCAGCGTTTCGCGCCCACCTGGTCCTCGATATGCACCGCCGCCGCGCCCGCTTTCTCCATCTGCCGGATCGTCCGCGCAATGTTGAACGCCCCGCCCCATCCCGTATCGATGTCCACCAGCAACGGCAGCCCGCTCGCATCCGTAATCCGCCGCACATCCGTCAGCACATCGTCCATCGTGCTGATCCCCAAATCCGGCATTCCCAGCGAATTTGCCGCCACCCCGCCGCCTGAGAGATACAGCGCCTTGAACCCCGTAGCCTCCGCCATCCGCGCCGTATACGCGTTGATGGCGCCCGCCACCTGCAGCGGCTTTTCGTCCCTCACCGCCGCGCGAAATCTTAATCCCGCCGAAACACTTTCACGTATCCGCTGCATGCAATGCCCTTGCGCCGCATCATAACAGCCACAACGCCAAGCCTTCCCAATTCAGCTTTCCCGGTTTCACAACCCACCCGCGCGGTGCGACAATCATTCCGTTGCCGCGTCCATCTTAAACACGCGACATAGCCCCAAAGGAGAACCATCGTCATGAAATCCCTTCTCGTCTGTACCGGGCTGCTCCTCGCAGCAGCCGTCGTCTCCGCCCAGACTCCCGCACCCAAGCCCCCGCCCAAGAGCCCCGCCGCTACCGCTTCCGTCAACAACGCAGGCAAATCCATCACCATCACCTACAGCTCGCCCAGGGTCAATGGCCGCGCCGGCCATCTCTTCGGCAAAGATGGCCAAATCGGCCACGACCCCACCTATCCCGTCTGGCGCGCCGGCGCCAATTCCGCCACCGCTCTGCACACTGATAGTGATCTCAGCATCGGCAGCCTGTCCGTCCCAAAGGGCGACTACACCCTTTACGTCGATGTCTCCGATCCTGATAACTGGATCCTCGTCGTCAACACGCAGACCGGGCAGTGGGGAACGAAATACGACAAGACTAAGGACCTCGGCCGCGTACCGATGACCATGAGCAAGCCCGCAGAAACTGTCGAGAATCTCACATACACCATCACCGGCCCCGGCTCCAAGGGAACCATCTCGCTCGCCTGGGAAAACCACATCGGCACGGTTCACTATACCGTTCACTAGGGTCCACTTTGCCTCGTGGGTAATGAATCAGGCACGGAATGGGTATTGGGTCACTGTCCACGTGATCCAATACCCATTCCTCTTGAATGACTAAGCGGCTATAGAATAACCGACTCTTTAATTCTCTCAATTCCGCAGTAGTTCCGGCGGCGCCGCGTTCAGCAAGATGTATTGCCGTTCCGTACCGCTACTCTGGCCCATCTCTGGCGATGTGACTGTGACTTGTCTCTCAGCAAGCAACACATCGCTCATGATGACTCCGCGACGGAACGTAGTGTACCCACTCCACTTCACCTTGCCTGGGACAACCTCCACGGAATAACTCTTTTTATCTTTCACCAGCGTCAATTTCTTGATCTCATTCACCGCGTCGCCATCTCCCGCTCCCTCTCGTTCAAGCGTAATGGTGTCATTCGCAGGATCGACGGAGATAACCTTCACCACTTGTTTGCCCGCGGGACCGAGCTCCCACGCATCGGCAATCTCAACATCCCAGCTTTGCCCGACGTGAAGCTTCCCCTTTGGCGCTCCCCATAAAAGCGGATTGATCGACACGCCACTTGCATCTGTAGCCGGTGAGCATTTGCCTTTCCAGCAGATCGTTCGACCGCTATCCTTGATGGTCGTTTCTCCTGCGCTGGCGGGGGTGCCATCATATAGAAAGCTTGAATTCATCACAATCTGCTGAGGCGTGGCCTGCTGCACCTTGTAGATCCCGGTTCCGCTTACCCTTCTTACAAAAGGGTCGAAGCCGTTTATCTGAAAAGATATGGTTCTCGAGAAAACATTCCCAATTTCCTGCGATACCTCCATTCCGGTATCAAGACATTTGGAAGCATCAATGCTGTCGCCGCTTGCGCGGACGGTTGCCCCCAATACAGCAAATGGACCGAGAGAGACGAAACTGAAAGAAACGAGAAAGGCCTTCCAATGTTTATGCATGCACTCTCCTTGAGTTGTTTATTCGACGAACAAGAGATCAAAAGCGAACATACTTCATACGAAGTCTTCCCGCTTTCCATACCCCAAAATCGGCGCTCCCGGGCAGCGGACCAACCCAAATCCGATCCAGATTACGGCGAGTGGACGCCCTGCCGATACAATAGAAGTTGGTTAATTCCCTAAGGGAGGCATACTTACTTTGCCACTATATGCATATCGCTGTACCAAGTGCGGTCATCGCTTCGAAAAAATCCAGAACTTCTCAGCTGAGCCTGAGACAGAGTGCCCCAAGTGTCACGGCGTTCTTGAGCGCCCGCTGACCGCCCCACGCCTTAACTTCAAAGGCGCCGGCTGGTATGTAAACGACTACGCCAGCAAGAGTTCCCCATCCGAATCCTCGTCTGATTCCAAATCCGATTCGAAAACCGATTCGAAGAAAGAGTCCGCATCCTCGGAAACCAAATCCGATTCCAAGTCTAGCGAAAGCACATCCAGCGCATCTGCTTCCACGCCCGCAGCCTCACCCAGCACCCCGTCAAGCTCATCGTCAGGTTCATCCACTTAAACGTCGCTCTTCGCCGCGCCGTCCTGCCTGAGCCGCGCCCCTATAGCATCGGTATATTTATTCCCCGATCCTGTATTGATCGGCACACTCGATCCCCGCCGCCAAGCATAGCCATAGGATAATGGAGACCTCGCACTCTCAAGGCCTATCCATGACCCAGGACAATCCGCTCACTCCGCCCAAATCCCCCCGCATGTTTGCCGACCCTATAGGCGTCGCAGCCGTCCTCCTCTTTGCCGCTGGACTAATTGCCGCCCTCTTCTACCTTCGTGTTGGGCTGGGCCTTCGCTGCGCCCCACTCGTTATCTTGATCCCTCTCCTGATTCGCCGCCGCTCGCTTCTGCTTTGGACCTTCTTCGCTATGCTCGTCGGCGTTGGGCTAGGCATTGACGTACCTCAGTTCGCCACCCAAACCCATTTCCTCGCCGAAATCTTTCTCCGCCTCATCCGCATGATCGTTGCCCCCCTCATCTTCGGCGGAATCGTCACCGGCATCGCCGGCCACAACGAACTCCGCAGCGTGGGCCGTGTCGCTCTCAAATCTCTCATCTTCTTTGAAGTCGTCACCACCTTCGGCCTCGTTCTTGGCGCCATCGCCATCAACATCACGCAGGCCGGCGCCGGCGTCACACTACCCGCCGTGATCCAAGCCGCTGCGACCAACGCCCGTCCAGAGACCTGGCAGCAGATCCTTCTCAACATCTTTCCAGAGAACATCGCCAAGGCCGTTGCTGAAAACCAAATCCTCCAGGTTGCCGTCTTCGCTCTCCTCTTCGGCACCGCACTGGCCATGCTGCCAGAACCCAAACGCGCGCCAATGCTCAGTGTTCTGCAATCGCTTACAGACACCATGTTCCGCCTAACCCGCATCATCATGGTCGTCGCGCCCGTAGCCGCCGGAGCCGCGCTCGCCTACACCGTCGGCAGCATGGGACTGCAAACGCTTCTTCCCCTCGCCAAACTCCTCGTCACCTGCTACGTCACGCTCGCCATCTTCCTCGTGGTACTCGCACTCATTCTCCTCTTCGCGCGCATCCCGATCGGCCGCTTCGCCACCGCCATTGCCGAGCCAGCCGCCCTCGGCTTCGCCACCACATCCTCTGAAGCCGCACTGCCCCTGGCCATGGAGCGCATGGAAGAGTTCGGCGTCCCACGCTGGATCGTCTCCTTCGTCATCCCCACTGGCTACAGCTTCAACATGACCGGCTCTAGCATTTATCTATCCATGGCAGCTCTCTTCGCCGCCCAGGCCGCAGGACTCCATCTCTCGCTAACCCAGCAAATCGTCTTGCTGGCCACACTCATGCTCACCAGCAAGGGCATCGCCGGCGTTCCCCGCGCCGTGATCGTGATTCTGATGGCCGTCGCCAGCACCTTCCAGATCCCGGCCACCGCCGTCCTCATGCTCCTGGGCATCGACACCTTAATGGACATGGGCCGCACCGCCATGAATGTAGTCGGCAACTGCCTGGCCGCCGCCGTAGTAGCCCGCTGGGAAGGCGAACTGCAAATCCCCCAGGAACTCCCCTCATCGCAAGAGCTGTCATCCTGACCCACTCGACCGAACCCTGGGGTCCCGGTCACCTCTTCGTCGGTGGGGTGGAGAAGCGCAGGGAGCCGAAAGCCTGCCCGCCGTGGCAGGAGCCCGCTTCCGCTTTTCATCGCCCGTTGTTCCATTCAGTTTCCGCCAAAAGCATCCCCCAGAAGTACCCCAGGAAATTGTGGAAAACCCCTATAAGCTCTGTAACTCTTTCGTGTTAGGGCTCTTTCGCCAACGCGGTGCTATGATCGGTTCGATCAAATCCGATGCATCCCGTTGATGATGGCCTGATGGAAGACAAGAGAATACCGTCGCTGGATGGAATTCGAGCCTTATCGATCCTCTTTGTTGTCATGGGTCATGCGGCTCTGACGCCAGGATTCCCGAGCTACCTCGGATTCCTGATCCATGCCACTTTCGGAGTTCGCATCTTTTTTGTCGTCTCTGGATTCCTTATAACCACTCTCCTCCTCAAGGAAAGAGAGAAGAGCGGAAGAATCTCCTGTCGCGGTTTCTATATCCGCCGTGCATATCGAATCCTCCCTGCTGCCTATACCTATCTTCTGGTCGTAACCGTTCTCTTTTGGAACTCAATTCCTCGTCTCGAACTCCTGTGCTCCTATACCTTTCTTATCAATAACTTAGTACACAAGGATAGGTTTCTTGTCCACCTGTGGTCTCTCTCAGTTGAGGAGCAGTTCTATCTATTGTGGCCGTTCCTTTTATCGATCTTCTTTAACAAACGAAAGACGATTCTCATTTGGGCTCTCGCACTCGCACCCATCTGCCGAATCATTGCTAGCGCTTCCGGAAACCACGAGCCCAGTCTCTATTTCCCCAGCGTTCAGGATGCTCTCGCCGCCGGCTGCTTACTCGCCATCCTGTGGCCGAAACTCGACCGTTGGACTGCGACAATTCATCGCTGGATCGTTCCAATCGCAACGGGAACGCTCCTGCTGGCTTGGCTCAAAATGCCCTCCGAACTAAATGAACTGGTAGTCCAAAGCTTGTTGAATATTGGAATCGCCCTGTGCATCTACGACTGTGTTCAGACGAAGTACAGGATTCTGAACATTAAGCCCGTCGTGTGGGTCGGAACCATCAGCTACAGCCTCTACCTTTGGCAGCAGCCTTTCCTTCAACCTGGATCCACCAACCCGTTCACAGCATTCCCTCTCAATATCCTCTGCGCAGTGGCGTTGGCCTCCATGAGCCGGTATCTGATTGAAAAGCCGTTCCTCGCTCTGCGCACGCGCATCCGTGTGCGCGTCGTTCGTGAGCCTGTCAATCGCCAATCCGTTCGCCCATCTATATGGAGTCTTCCCAAACAGTCTCCTTCAGATTTCGGTCGGCCGCAAACTATGGCTTCGTCCGAGGAAGCGTTACGCTCATAAGGTGCTCAGATCCCCGGGACTCCCACGGATAGGTCTTCGTCCGTGAGGTGGAGATCCCCCATTGGGGACCTGGGAAGAATTCAACTCAGTGCCAATGGATTTACCGCAGCTTGCCTCCCGAGCGACCTCTAATGTAATCACTGATTGGCTCGAACCCTGCCTGCACAAGTCCCGATGCCACCTTATCGAGAATTGATTGATCCTTGCAATAGAAGGTCGTATATCCATCATGGTCGGCATAAATCACGATCGATTCAGAAGGCGGAAGGAAAATGAAATCCACCGCGTCACCAAGCGCAGCCTCGAGCAATTCAGCAATTGATTTCCTCCCTTCGACACTAAGGTTGAGACTCCAATAATTCCCCACCTCTATCGAATGCCTGGCCATCAACTCCAGAAGGCATTCTGGTTTGAATACAACTTCATCCGTGCTGAGGGCTCCGTTCTCCAGCGAGAACTGCGCGAGAAGGACCGACACAAACCGGCTGAGGTCCTTGTGAGGGGTCAGAAAGATTTGCTGGAATCGCCACGGATCAGCGTGAAACTGCCGAATCTCTTCCGTTCGCTCTGAAAACACTGTGATCAGAAGGCACCCCAATCGCAGAAATGATCATGGAACTTTGGACGCTCCCACTCGAAGAATAAGATAGTCGATGTACATGCCCCTCCTCGATCCCATCCCGTCTCCGGTAGAACACGCCGACTACGCCACCCTCGAGTGGGAGCCGCTCCTCGCCCTGGTCGCCGGCTTCGCCGCATCCCCCGTAGGCCGTCAGGCTATCCTCGACCTGCGCCCCTCCATCGACGAGCCTTGGATCACCCACCAGCATCAACTCACCGCCGAACTCCGCTTAGTCCTGGCCGAGCAAATCTCTATCCCCTGCGGCGGCCTCTTCGACCCCACGCAACACGCCGCCAAAGCCCAAATCCCCGGCGCAGCCCTTGAAGCGGTCGAACTCCAGGCAGTCGCCCGTCTAGCAAACGACGTAGCCTCCTGGCAATCGCTCCTCCAATCCCCACCCGCGCGCCTCGTCGGCAAGCTCTCCGGCCTCAGTGCGCTATCATCCGCCCTGACAACTCCACTTCGACCGCTAGCCGAGACCATCGAGCGCACCATCCAGCCCGACGGCTCGCTCGCCGACAACGCCTCGCCGGAGCTCCACCGCATCCGCCGCGAACAGGAGCGCCAACAGCGCATCATTGAAGAGTCCCTCCGCGCAGCACTGCGCCGGCTCTCCAGCGACGGCTCAACGCAGGAGGACCTGATCACCATCCGCGGCGATCGCTTCGTCATTCCCGTCCGCAGCGAACTCAAACGCCGCGTCTCCGGGGTTGTCCACGGCGCCAGTTCCTCAGGTCAGACGGTCTACGTCGAGCCCCTCGAGACCATCGAGCAGAACAACGAGCTGGTCCG
The DNA here is from genome assembly GCA_049521035.1 of Occallatibacter sp. Lineage (GTDB taxonomy): Bacteria > Acidobacteriota > Terriglobia > Terriglobales > Acidobacteriaceae > Telmatobacter. The sequence goes on from JBEKPF010000037.1 coordinate 37,380, forward strand.
TCTCCTCGAAGAGGAGCAAGCCGAAATCCATCGCATCTTCGTCGCCCTCACTCGCCAGGTCGGCGTCTTCGCCGTCGCTCTCGTTGAAGGCGCCCGCGTCCTCGCGTTAGTCGACAGCCTGCAAGCCCGCGCCCGTTTCGCCCGCGACTACGACTGCGTCGCCCCCACCATCGCGCCCGATCTTCTCCGCCTCGACGCTGCCCGACACCCACTCCTCGAAAAGCATCTCCGCGCCACCGGCGGCCGCGTCGTCCCTCTCACTCTGGAACTGACCGCCGTCAACCGCCAGCTAATCATCAGCGGCCCCAACACCGGCGGCAAAACCGTCACTCTCAAAACCACCGCGCTTCTCGCCATGATGGCCCAGGCCGGCCTGCCCATCCCCTCCGCCTCCGCCAGCTTCCCCGTCTTCACCGCCTTCCTCGCCGACATCGGCGACGCGCAATCCATTGAGGCCGCGCTCTCCACCTTCTCCGCGCACATCACCAACCTCGACCGCCTCTCGCGCCTCGCCGACGCACGCTCCCTCGTGCTCCTCGACGAGCTCGGCTCTTCAACGGATCCCGAAGAAGGCTCCGCGCTCGCCGTCGCCATAGCCGCGCACTTTCTCTCCGCCGGCGCGTGGTCGCTCATCTCCACCCACCACACCTCGCTCAAGGTCTACGCCGCCAACACCCCTGGCGTTCTTAACGCCGCCGCCGGTGTCGACGAAGCCACTCTCGCGCCCAACTATCAGCTCCGCCTCGGCGTCCCCGGCGCGTCAGCCGGCATCCAGACCGCCGAGCGCCTGGGCCTCAACACCGCCATCATTACCGCTGCCCGTCAGCGTCTCGGCTCGCAGCAAGTCGACATCGCCCGCTTCCTCGACAAGCTCCACAACGAACTCACCGATCTCGAAGCCCAGAAAAAAGCCGCACGCGAGCAGCAATACGCCCTCAATCAGGAGCGCGCCAAGCTGGCCCGCGAAGGCGACGTCGAACTACGCAACCGCGTCCGCGACCTCGAAGCGAAGCTCGCCTCGCTCCTCAAAGACTTCGAATTCCAGATGCGCGAAACCGTTCGCGCCATCGAAGACCGAGTCGCAAAGGAGAAGGTTTCCAAGGAGTCAGATCGCCGCATTCAGCGCCTTCGCCGTGAGTTCCAGGAGAGCTTCAACCAGACCGTAGTCGCCCACCGCACCGGCGCCGATCAAGGCGACGCCAACGCCCAGCCGCACCTCCTCAAACACGTCTCTCCCGGCGATCAGGTCCTCATCAAATCCATGAACAAAGTCGCCGTCGTGCAGCGCGAAATCGAGAAGGACCTCTTCGAGGTCGCTCTCGGCCCCATCAAAATGCGCGTCAAGCGCGACGAGCTCTCCGAAGTGTTGCGCACGGCAGACTCTCGGACGAGTGAAAGGGCTGACCCACTAAACGCCGCCCGCAAGCAGAAGGGCGTCCATGTCACCGTAACCAGCGCCAACACTGACGACATGCGCATGGAGATCAACCTGATCGGCCGCACCGTAGACGAAGCCACGGAAGAGTTGGAGAAATATTTAGACCGCGCCTTCCTGGCCGGCCTCCCCCGCGTCCGCATCATCCACGGCCACGGCGCCGGCATCCTCCGCCGCGGCGTCCGCGAATTCCTGAAGTCCCATCCCCACGTAGCCACGTTGGCCGAAGCCCCCCAAAACGAAGGCGGCCAAGGCGCTACGCTCGTAGAGCTGCGTCAGTAGTTGCATAATTGCTACAACGTAGCTACAATTGATTCTAGAAGACGGCCTTGCCGGCGTAAGAGACCGACGCCGAGCAGGCCATAGCCACTCAGTGCGGAACTCGGCGCTGAGGGAGAAGACCCATGGAATTTTCGAATGAGCCCAGCGTTTCTGGGCGCAAGGCGGTCTCGCTCGAGTTTGATTGGGATGACGAGAACATTCGTCATCTAGCACTACATCAGATCACACCAGTCGAAGTGGAACAGGCGATCGCTAATCGGCCAGTGGACCTCAAGTCTGAACTTCGCAATGGCGAGGAGCGAGTTCCCCACATCGGAGAGACGGATGCCGGACGAATTCTGGTAGTAGTTTCGACGATGAATGACAAGAAAGTTCGCGTCGTCACGGCGTGGCCAGCAAACAGGAACTACCGGCGATACTTTTTATCTCTGAAGAGGAATGGCAATGTTGGAAGAACTGAAACAGATGAGCTTCGCGAGTGAGGCAGAGGAAGCGGCCTGGTGGAAGTCGCACGAGGATGAACTGCTCGAAGAGTTCAAGAAGGCGACGGCCGAAGGGCGAGTCGGCATTGGCACGGTCGCAAAGCGTGCGGCTCTGCCTTCGACGACCATTCGCCTCGACCCCGACGACATCGCTAAAGCCCGGGTGCAGGCCGCCGAGCGCGGCCTGCGCTATCAGACTTATCTCAAAATGATCATCCACGAGGCGCTGCGAAACGCAGAGCCCACCAGCAGATCAACGAACTCCTAAACCCACCCAGTGACATTTCCGTAACAATTCTCCCCATCCCCATCCGCTATCATCCCAAAATAGCCATTCCGGAGGTCCCATGCGCAAACTAATCCTGATCCTCATGCTGTGCGTCGCCTGCGCCAGCCTGTCCGCGGAGCCGAAGAGCATCTACGACTTCACCATGAGATCCATTGACGGCCAGCCAACCAGCCTGAAAACCTACCACGGCAAAGTCGTCCTGCTCGTCAACGTAGCCAGCAAATGCGGCTTCACCCCGCAATACGCCGGCCTCGAAGCTCTCTACGAGAAATACAAAGACCGCGGCCTCGTCATCGTCGGCATCCCCGCCAACAATTTCGCTCAGCAGGAGCCGGGCACCGACGAGGAGATCAAGAAGTTCTGCAGCAACAAATACAACGTCACCTTCCCCATGATGTCCAAGGTTTCCGTCCTCGGCGACGACAAGACACCCCTCTACGTCTACCTCACCGGCAAAGACACTGACCCGCAGTTTGCCGGTGACATCAAGTGGAACTTCACCAAGTTCCTCTTCGACCGCAACGGCAACCCCGTAGCCCGCTTCGAGCCCAACGTCACCCCCGACTCGCCCCAGGTAACCACCGCCATCGAGTCCGCTCTCAAGTAGCCGAGCGTCTCGACCTCATACTCAAAACAAACAGGCCTCGGAGGATCATCCCTCCGAGGCCTGTTATCTTTGCTGACCTGCCAACTAGCTGACTCGCCGAGTGCCCCATCCATGCGATTGTTCCTATCGCATGGGTGGGAAGCAGTACATCCGTGCGAGCCTCCCGCGAGCGTCTGCCCCACTGCAAGTGGCGCGAGCGTTTGGCCGCACCGCAGGTGCTTAGGCCATTGCTTCGCGGCCCATCGGCTCAAAGTGCAACTGGTTCGACTTGCGATCCACATCAATCCGCACGTGCGACCCATGCAGTATCTCGCCGTTGAGTATTTTGATAGCCAGCGGATCCTGCACCATCCTCTGCAGCGCTCTCTTCAGCGGCCGCGCACCATACGCCGCATCCGAGCCAGACGCCAGAATCAGTTGCCGCGCCGGCTCCGTCAGCTCAAGCGAAATCTGCCGGTCCTCCAGCATCTTGGTCACTTCATTCAACCGCAGGTCCAGAATGTGCGCCATCTCCGCATGTCCCAGCGAATGGAAGATCACCGTATCATCCACGCGATTCAGAAACTCCGGCCTGAAGTGTTCGCGCAACACGCGCATCACACTTTCCCGCGCCATGTCGTAGTCGTGTTCGGTCTTCAGCGTGTCGCCCGTCAATAGCGCCGCGCCCAGGTTCGAAGTCATAATGAGCACCGTGTTTTTGAAGTCCACCGTCCGCCCTTTTGAATCCGTCAGCCGCCCGTCGTCCATCACCTGCAACAGAATGTTGAACACATCCGGATGCGCCTTCTCAATCTCATCAAACAAGATCACCGCATACGGCCTGCGATGCACCGCCTCGGTCAACTGTCCGCCTTCGTCGTAGCCCACATAGCCGGGAGGCGCGCCAATCAGCCTTGCCACGGCGTGCTTCTCCATGTACTCGCTCATGTCGATGCGCACCATCGCCTGCTCATCGTCAAACAAAAACTCCGCCAGCGCCCGAGCCGTTTCAGTCTTGCCCACGCCCGTCGGACCCAAAAAGATAAAGCTCCCAATCGGCCGCTTCGGATCGCTCAACCCCGCCCGCGAACGACGTATCGCATTGGCAACCACAGTCAGCGCCGCATCCTGCCCCACAACGCGCTCCTTCAGCCGCGTCTCCATCTGGACCAGTTTCTTGACCTCGCCTTCCAGCATCCGTGAAACAGGAATCCCCGTCCACTTGCTCACAATCTTGGCAATGTCTTCCTCGTCCACTTCTTCCTTCAGCATCCGCTGCACGCCTGCATTCCCATCCTGCAACGCGCTCAACTGCTTCAGTTCCGCTTCCAGCTTAGGCAGTTCGCCATACTGGATCTGCGCAGCCCGTTCCAGCATCCCCTTGCGCGTCTGCTCTTCAGCCTCAAAGCGCAGCGCCTCAATCCGCTTCTTCAATTCGCTGATGCGGCTGATCGCCTCACGCTCCTTAGTCCAGCGCGCCCTCAGCGCCGTCGTCTGCTCACGCAACTCGGCCACTTCGCGCTCCACGGCCTCCAGCCGTTCGCGGCTGTTCTTGTCCGTTTCGCGCTTCAGCGCCTCGCGCTCGATCTCAAGCGACGTCGTTTGGCGCTCCAGTTGATCGATCTCCGTCGGTACCGATCCAATCTGAATCGCCAATGAAGCCGCAGCCTCATCCACCAGGTCAATCGCCTTATCCGGCAAAAATCTGTCGCTAATATACCTGTGCGACAACGTCGCCGCCGCCACAATCGCCGAGTCCTTGATGCGCACATTATGGTGCGCCTCGTAGCGTTCCTTCAGCCCGCGCAAAATCGCAATCGTGTCCTCCACGTTCGGCTCGCCCACATACACAATCTGAAAACGCCGCTCCAGCGCCGCGTCCTTCTCAATGTATTTGCGATATTCGTTCAACGTAGTCGCGCCAATCGCCCGCAGTTCCCCGCGCGCCAGCGCGGGCTTCAGCATATTGCTCGCGTCAATCGCGCCCTCGGCCGCGCCCGCCCCAACCAGCGTATGCAGCTCGTCGATGAACAGCACAATCTCGCCGTTCGATTCCTCAATTTCTTTCAGCACGGCCTTGAGCCGGTCCTCAAACTCGCCGCGATACTTCGCCCCCGCCAGCATCGATCCCAGGTCCAGCGAGATCACCCTCTTGTCGCGCAAGCTCTCCGGCACATCGCCGGAAACAATCCTCCGCGCCAGGCCTTCCACAATTGCCGTCTTGCCCACACCCGGCTCGCCAATCAGCACCGGATTATTTTTCGTCCTCCGGCTCAGCACCTGAATCACGCGCCGAATCTCCTCATCGCGCCCAATCACCGGGTCGAGCTTGCCCCTCCGCGCCAACTCCGTCAGGTCCTTGGCATACTTCTCCAATGCCTGGAATTTGCCCTCGGGATTCTGGTCCGTCACTCGCTGCGTCCCGCGCACCGCCGTCAGCGCCTGCAAAATCGCATCGCGCGTCGCCCCCGCCGCCGCCAGCGCATCCCGCGCCGCATCGCCCTTCACGTGAGCCACGCCCAGCAGCAAATGCTCTGTCGACACGTACTCATCCTTGAAGTTCTGTGCCTCGCGAAACGCCTGCTCCAGTGCCTTGTTCAGCGCCTGGCTCAATCCCGGCTGGTTCGCAGCCCCGGCCACACGAGGCAGTTTCTCCTCAATCTGGTGCAGGTCGCTCTCCAGCCGTTCCGTCGGCACACCGATCTTTCCCAACACCGAAGGAATCACGCCCTCGCGATCCTCAATCAGCGCCAGCAACAGGTGCACCGGCTGCACCTCCGGATTCCCCAGCTCCGCAGCCCGCGACTGCGCCTGCTGCATCGCCTCCTGCGACTTCACCGTAAACTTATCCCAACGAATCGCCATGTATACTCCCGCCGTCTGCTTCCAGCTACTAGCTTGCTCCCGCCAGCCCCCAGAATCCAGCCGTCACGTAAATGATTTCTCTTTTCGATTCCTGTTTCACAAAAAACAAGCGCCGGGGCAGGAATCTCATTCACCCCGGCGCGATCGATGTTGCCAACCCAACACATGGGCTAGAAGCTAAAAGCTAGCAGCTGGCTTCTTACTTCGCTCCCACCAATTCCTGCTCTTCTTTCTTCTCGCCGCCCACGCTGATCTTGATCTGCTTGGGCTGCGCTTCAGCCTTCTTGCTCAGTTCCAGCTTCAACACGCCTGCGTTGTAGCTGGCGCCAATGTGCTCCGTGTCCACGGTGGAAGGCAATGTAAATGCGCGATAGAAGCTCCCGTAGCGCCGCTCAATGCGATGGAAGTTCTCTTCCTTCTCTTCCTTCTCGAACTTGCGTTCGCCCTTCACGGTCAGCGTGTTGTTCTCCACGCGCACGTCCAGGTCCTTCTCTTCGATCCCCGGAACTTCCAGCTTCAAAACCACCTTCTTTGGGTCCTCATAGATATCGACAGCCGGCACAAAGCTGGCAGTCGTCAATGGGCTGTCCCCGTCATTCATTTCGCGGAACAGCGAGTTCACGCGGTTCTGCAACGCCGCAACTTCCCGGAACGGATCCCAACGAGTGATTGCCATGATTCTTTTCCTCCAAATGGATTCTGAAATTTGGTCGGGGCCGGGACCCCAAGTCCCAGCCGCTCAATCAATCTGATGAGACTATAGCACAAATGATTCATAAAATATGAGCGTAATACGCTAATATTTTTCGAAACAACCAACCTCCCTATTTTCAATAACATATCTCCACAATTTCGGTAAACAACCCAGCAATAGCGTTTCTGAATTTTCTGGAGAGTCTTTCCCGCGCCCTGCGTATGTCGAAAGAAGACTTGGCGCAAAGGGTTGCTTAGGACGATGTTGTGCGGATTGCGAAGAGAGTTCAGCGCGGATATGCAAAGCGTGGGCCGAATCGAAACCGTCCTTAACGCGGCCTCTAACGCCTTCCTGTTCGGCCGAAAATAAAAGACAACCCAGTAGCCGTTAGTGCCAACGAGCGCTCCAGCATTTTGGACCAATAGTCAGCTGAATCGGGTCTTTGGCTCTGAGCTGCCATGCACCCGGAGAGAAATGCGCCGAGCAATCCGGCGAACACGACTATCGCGGCAATGACAATTGGGGAGTTTTTCTCGCCGCCAAGCCAACGCCCCATTCTTCCCAGTTCGCTGGCTTGTAGAGCTTCTTTATGACGGTTATTTTCAGCCGTTATCCGATACTGCTCCTGTCTAGCTTCCGCGAGAGCAGCATTCAGTTCCGGATCTACTGGGTCCGAACTTGTGATGGCGTTTTTTGCTTTATCGCGCTCAGATGCCATACAAAAATGACAATCTGGCGCGGATAGCAGGAACAGATACCGCAAACAAACGCGACAGTTCAGAAGCAGCCAGTTCTTCGTAATACTCGTCCATCATGAATCGGGGCATCAGAAGGTTAGCCGCAAATGCATCTGCCTCTTTTTCTCGAAAATCTCTATTCTGCTCTAGGGGATTACGCAGAAGAACTTGATATTCAGAGGACCGTGCCCATTCCTCATGCAATATCTTATGGCCCAGTTCATGGGCAATGGTGAACGTTTGCCGAAGCGGGAACTCTTCCCGATTTACGACAATTGCATCCTCATCGCTGTCGTAAAACCCAGAAATCCGATCCTTTTCAGTTGAGTCAAATACGGCAAATCGAACTGGGACGCTCAGAATTTTCTCCGCGATGTCAACTGGATTCACAGGAGGCACCGTAACGCCAGCACTGACGAGCAGGTCCAACGCCTTGGACTGAGCAAGTAGGTAGTTTGGTTTTTGCAGTGTGGTGGTCATCTCAAAATACCTCTCTAAACCCACGGGCGAATATATAGCGAATTCACCCATGCTCAGTCTACCACTCTACGCGCCGATTTTCCACAGGCTACTGCATTTCTATGTGGAAAAACAGGGGGGGGGAACTAGTGTATTATGCTGATTTCTTCAAGGTCAGTTTTCCCGCCCCCGCCGTCGCATCCACTTTGCGCCCTTCTTAAGAAGGCTTCCGGTCTTTCCTCTACCTTGCCCGTGAGTTCTGCATAGGTCAGCCGTTTGTTGACGATCTGAGACAGCGCCAGCGCGAAGCGGTCTGCATCGGTCAACGGATTGTCTTTCGTGGCGCAATTGTTGTAGCGGAAAGCCTGCTCATCCACCGGGCTGTCAAGGCGTAAGGGTTCGACGCGTGCCCCAGGTCTCGCCTCCGAGCCCTGGGTTCGCCCTACAGATTCGCCCCAAACGCCAGCAGCCGCCCATCGCAATCCTTGACGACAAACTCCCGCGAGCCCCACGGCATATCGCCAAGTTCCCGCGCAAACTCCACACCCTTGCCCGCATACTCGGCATAAAGCGCGTCCGCATCCTCAATCAGCAGGTATGCGTCCAGCAGCTCCTCCGCATATTTCTCAGGATTAGCCGTAGGCGGTTCCGCGCAGCGAAAGTGAATCGCCTGCCGGTCGCGCTCCACGATGGCGTAAATCGGGGAATGTCCCGCAGGTTCTCCCCACGTTCCCACACACGCGAAGCCAAGCTTGTCTTGGTAGTAGGCGAGCGTGCCCGGAATGTCAGTAGTGAAAAACTGCGGTGCAATCCGACGAATCATGCTCTGACGGATCATGACCAGAGTCTACTCGTGTCCTCTCCGCGACCATCGTGGGTGCCCGAGGCCGAGGCCGCAAATCCACCGCAGCCCCGGCCCGCGCTCTGCGTCGCCTACGACGCCGCCGCCAGCTCCACCGGCGCCGTCACCCGCAGCGATCCCTTGCGCGGCCCGCGTTTCCGCGCACTCATCACCTTGATCTTTTCCAGCAGTTCCTGCGATGTGCAGTTTTTCTTCGCCATCTGTGCGTCGGCCGCGTGCATCTCTGCGCCCATCTTCTGCGGATCGCCCAGCAGCAACATCGGCACGTGCGACGCAATCTGCTTCAACCGGTCCACCAGCTGACCACCATTCATCTGCGGCATGGCAAAATCCGCCAGCACCAGGTCCACCGGGGTCTCGGCAAAAATGCCGATCGCCTCCTGCCCGGTCACCGCCGAGACCACTCGATATCCGTTGGTTGCCAGCATGAACTTAAGCACGGAAAGCTCTTGTTCGTTATCGTCTACGCAGAGAATCACTTTCTTTGGCCGCATGGTTTAGGGAACTGCTCCTTGGTTCAAATTTGTTCAAGCTCTTCGCGGTCCATTTTTGGACGCACGTCTTCCTCGCCTGCTGCAATGGCACTTGAGGATTATTTCGGATCAACAACGGCTACCGGAATCGAGCCAATACATCCTTCGTTGGTCGTTGGGCGCGGATTGCATTTCCATACTGAACACCCGCTTGGGAGGCGGAGTTCACGCGGATTGCGTCCGGCATTCGACTCAACAGGAGTCTTGCCTTCGCTTGCGGTAAGATTGCAGTCAATACCGGGGGTTCAGACCGGAAAAGATGACCGGTTAAGTTGCTCCAATGCTTGCCAAGACTACGAGGGTTTCACTCCCCTGTGAAGAGAGAAAGCAAAGCGAAATCCACTCTGAAAATCTCCCTGTAACAAGCAAAAACCGGCTACGACTAACACACACCTGCACTTGCAATGATGAATGCCTGTTGAAAGCATGTGCATCACTGCAATTTGAGCTTGCCTTTTGCCACAAGAACGGTGCTCCCCGCCACGCGAATTCTAGTCACCTTCGGCGGTTCTCCCGTTTCTGCACCGCCCTCGATCTCGGCGGAGACATACAGTTCGCTCGGCCTGCCGATCTCCACACCCTGTCGAAGCAGAATCCGCTCACCCGAAGCCACTGCGCCGCGCTTCACCAGGTAAGCGATAGCACAGCCCGCCGCTGATCCCGTCGCCGGATCCTCGCCGCCATTAAACTGCATGCGTGCCCGCCACGCGGGCTCTTTGTCGCTCGTTGGTCCCAACACGTAGAACCATCGCGCGCCGCGTTCACGCAGCCATCGTGTGGCCTCGCGCTGGCTCACCTGCAGTCGCTCCAACGCTTCATAAGAGCGCAACGCGACAATCGCAAATGCCGTCCCAGTGGAGACAATTTGCGGCGGCAGTGCCGGGTCCAAATCCTCCGCGAGCAGCCCAAGCAGCCACGCCGCTTCTTTTGCTTCCAGTTCCTCACCAAACTCCGCGTCCCGCTGCGTCATCTCGCCAAACAGCGCGCCGGAGCCGCTCGGCGCCTCGCTAAAGCGCACCGGCACCTGGCCCACATTCAGTGAAAGCGTCAACAGGTCTCCTGACACCGCCTCAGGAGCGTGCATCTTAATCACGCAGGCCGACCCCAGCGTAGGATGCCCTGCAAATGGCAGCTCCTCCACGGTCGTGAAGATGCGCACCCGCACGCCGTCCACCCGTTCCACCGCGGGCAGCCGCCGCGCCACAAACGTCGTCTCGGAAAGATTGAACTCGCGCGCAATCGCCTGCATTTTTTCCGAATTCAGGTTCACAGTGTTCATCACCACCGCCAGCGGATTGCCCGCCAACCCCGTCTCAGTGAAAACGTCCACCACGAAATAGTCCAGTTCCATCCGGTTTGCTCCTATGGGTGTCGTCATAGAGAATAACAAGACAATCGCCTCTTGATCTGCGTCTCTGTAGCATTTTGCTCAACGCGAAGCGCGCCTTCCAGTTTCATCATGGAACCCTCAGGCTCGCATTCACGTATTCCTCAGCAACATGCGAGACCTTTACAGCTGGCCACGGGTTGAAGCGCGGGTCCAGGAAGCCATCGCGCTCTGGAACCTTTGCGCCTTGCCATTCCTCCCCTATTCTCCTCGCTACACCCCGCGTGAGCAGCGCAAGCGCGAAAAGGCCTATGACAAAGGCTTGCGCGCCGTCCAGCGTGAAGCCCGGCGAGTGCCGCGTACTTCAGCCGAGCGCCTCCAGATCCAGCAGCGCATCGTCGCTCTCTTTCCCGGCTTTGCGGCCACCGCGCTCGGTCTCGAAAGCGAAGCAATTCAGCTTCTCACCCGCAGCTTCTTGCCCATGGGCACTCAACTCGCTCGCTGGGCGCGCAGCTTTGATCCAACCCTCAGCATGGCCGATACCATCCAGGCCAGCCGCAATGCCTGGACCTGCTGCGGCCTGCAACCCCTTCTCGGCCAGCCAATGGAACTCACTCCCTCCATCTTGGCCTACAGCCTTCTGTATCCCTACAGCGACAATTACCTTGACCAGCCCGGTCTCTCTGCTGACGACAGACTCCGTTTCAGCGAACGCTTTCGTGAGCGTTTGCGTGGTCAGGCACCTGCCCCTCATAACTCGCGCGAAGCGGCCATCTGGAAATTGGTTCAGCTCATTGAAGATCAGTATCCTCGCCAGCATTACCCGCAGGTCTTCGATTCTCTCCTCGCCATCCATCACGCGCAGGAGCAGAGTATCGCGCAACTGAACGCCGGCGCCCACCCCAATAACTCACTCGATAACTCCGAGTTACTGCGCATAAGTTGCGCCAAGGGCGGAACCTCCGTCCTCGCCGACGCCTGCCTTGCCCAACCCATACTCAATGATGAAGAGATAACCTTCTCTTTCGAGTGGGGTGTCCTGCTGCAGCTGGGCGACGATCTCCAGGATGTGCGGGAAGACCTCGACAGCGGTTCCATCACCATCTTCACCCGCGCCGTCGCACAAAGCATCGTACTCGATAGCCTTGTTATACAGCTCCTTCACTTCAGCCATCATGTGGCCGATCGCATCGACCACCTGCCCAGCGGTACGCCTAGCCTGAAAAGCCTGTTGCGCATGAGCTGGCGCTCGCTCATTCTCATGGCCGTGGCAGACGCTCACCAGTTTTTCTCGCCCGCATTTCTCGCCCAACTGGAACCGTGTTCATCCTTTCGCTTCGAGTTTCTCCGCGCGCGCAACAACAAGCTCTCCGGCCGCCAGGCTCTCTTCGCCACTCTTTTTGACGCCTTCCTCGAAGCTGGAGACGGCGACCCGAGCCATCTTCCCGCTTCGTCCGCATCATTCCCCACCCAGGATATTCATCCCGCCGTCGAACTCGCCTCGCTCACGAACTCGTTTGCCTGAATGCCGCCACGGTTTTGAATTGAAGCGATCAGTCTCGCTATCACCAGTCAACTCTTCGCGCCTCTCGCGCCCACATTCTTCACATCCTGCTTGACAACCAATCCAACTCCCCCTACTCTACGAATACTCGCCAGGCAAATCGTGCAAACGTACCCGGCAGGCAAAGGAGTCAATGGCTCATATCTTCATTCCCGCAATCTGTTGCCGCAGCTGTCAGAGCTGCCACCACTTGTGGGCGTGTTCGTTGGGCTAGACTCCGGAAAGAAGTATCGGGTTCCAGCAGCCCACCCGCCCGCAGGCGTGGTGGGTTTTTCAGTTGCAGCGCAAGTACCCAGTTACCACAAGGTAGTTATGTCCGCGTACAACCATTCCCCCAACGGTCATCTCTAACTTGTTATCAGTAACCTGTTTCTATAAGCAACTTGTTTTGATGGGCATCGGTGGCGAAGTGGCTAACGCGCAGGTCTGCAAAACCTGTATTCGCGGGTTCAACTCCCGCCCGGTGCTCCAAATTCTGAACTGAAGTGCGAAGGGCCGCAGCATGAATCCAGCGGCCCTTCATATCGTGTCTTTTTTACCTCGCGCGTCGTTGCGAGGTGCTCAGAGCGAAATCAAAGGCCGCGGAAGCCTCACCCTGGCGCGGTCCAGAAACAACCTCATCCGCATAGCCTCGAACCGCTGCATTGCCACCAGCCGCATGTGCCTGCGAATATGATCGCCATCCACCAGCAATTTCACCTGCGCCTCGTCTAGATCCGCATCCCGTTCCAACCGCTCCATTCGCTCTTCAAGCGTGCGGCGAAACCGCGGGCTGATCTCAAAGCCATCGTGCGTTGCGCAACTGGTCATCATGGTAGTCACCTCGAGCGGATTCTCCAAAGCCTCTAAAATAATTTCTCCAGCGGCCTCATGTCTTCTGTCCTGCTGCCGATACTAACTATGGCAGCCTGTACACGCCAGATTACCTTCGAATGTAAACGCGTCAAAGAGTGTCCAGAAACAGGACAGCCTGTCGCAAATTGAGCCACTTCCCTATTCAGCCGAGCCGCCGACCCGCTTCCACACAACGTCCACACCTTCGCGACGATCGCGGAATCCAATCACCCGTCCGCTTGGGCCGCGCTCGAATACCTTCCGGCTGCGCGGTTGGCCTTTCACAAACAACACGTCCCTTACCTCCGCACTCAGCCGCACAGCTTGCTTGCCCTCGCGACCTCCCACAAGATGATCGTCCTCGCGCCGAATCACATACACAAGATCCCCCGCTGTATATCTTCCTGCGTATCCATCCAGATCGCCGGCACTTAATGAAACCTCCGGCGGATCGCGCAAAACCGCATAAGCATGCACACAAAGCAGCTTCCAGTCCCCGTCGTTCTGCTTCCATGTTTCCGTAGTTAGATAGCGGGCGTTGAGCAGTTGCCCATGGTAGTTCTCTTCTTCCGCATCGGTATGAATCACGATCGCAATATCGCCATCGAGAGTAAGTCGATACGAATCGATCTTGATATGTCCCGAGCTACCAGCCGGCAATGGAGTCAGTTGCTTCAGAAACCGATCTCGCTGCATCACCTCGCCGTTTTCATCCACATAAACGGCGTTGGGTGCCAGTGCCGCCTCCCACACCTTCCTGTCCCCTGGAGCAAAGGCATCCAGCAGCACCTGGTCCTTCTCGTGCAGAGTTCGTTCCGCCTCAGCCGCCGTTTTCGTTGCAGTAGCCGAGGCACCAACCTGTCCATGAACATTTGTACAAATGCATCCCAAAACCAAGACCAGCAAAGCATGAAATCGGCTCATGAAAACCTCCATCTTTGAGCCGATCCTAGACACCTTCAACTGCCCGCGCCATATCCACTCTCATCGCGTCAGGCAAGTGTTCGGGAAAAGTGTCCAGAAACAGGACAGGCGGGGCCTTCCCCCCGCCTGTCCTGTTCATTTCCGAGCCATCTCAAGCCCGGTACCCATCCATCGCGAGCTATTGCCCGCTCGCCGCGGAAACCTCCAGCACCAACTGCGTCCCGCCACTCAGATGCACATCGCTCTTCGGCGCCACAAACACGCCGGAAAACTTCGCCGCCTCGCCCGGTGTGTTGCTGGCAAGCAGTATCCCGGGAATCGCCGTCGTGCGAATGGGATCGTTTCCAAGCTTGCCCACCACCTGTCCAGAGGACACGCTATTCCCAGTCGCCGACCCCTGCCCAGCGCCCATTCCGTTCACAGTCTGGTCTGCCGCACCGTTACCCACCGGCGCGCTCGGCCGCGAGCCGGCCATGCCGCCCGTACTGCCACCTCCCGATGCGCTTCCGCCCATCGGAGTTCCCTGCACCACCGGCGCATTGTCAGCCGGATTGCTTCCCGCATCACTTTCCGACGACGCCACTGACTGAATCACCGACTGAATTGGCACGCTCTGCCCACCCTTCAGTTCCGCGTGATCGAATCGAATCGCCATCAGCCCATTCTGGTTCGCATCGCTATGCGGCTTCACGGCAGTCACCGTGCCCACTAGCTTTGATCCTTTGGGAATCTCCATGCCCTCGGCCGTCTTCAGCGACTGGGTCGTCTTCACCACCACGCTGTCGCCGGTCTTGGCAGATTTCGAGTCCAGCTTGCCCACCAGTTCGCCATTCACTGGTTGCATTTTCACGGATTCAGTCGCCGTGCTCGCCGCAGTGCTCTCTGGCACGCCCGTCTGCGATTGCTGCGCCATCAGCGGAAAGCTCCCGAGAGCCATCACCGCCAATGTAAACGTCTTCTTCGAATTCATAAAAAATCCTCCACTCATCCATTCATGCTCACGTCCTCTCGTGCGTGTCGGCGTGCTTCCTTTTGCTGCTGTTCTTACCGCGCGGTCGTCACTCCCAGCATCAACTGGCTTCCGCTATCAAGATGAATATTCTGTTTGCTGGCGGACAAGATTCCCGACGTTGCACCTGTAGCATCTGCCGCAAGCAGCACGCCGCGAATTCCAGTGGCATGAGCTGTGAACCCGCCACTCGCCCCTGCCGTCATGCCCACATTGCTCACAGCGCCCACTGATCCGCGTACCGTGTCATCCGCAGTTGCGCCGAGGCCCGTGCCCATCCGTCCCGTAGTACCGGCAGCCGTTCTCGCAGACCCTCCGGTCACCCCGCCCACTGCACCACCGGCAAGCCCTCCGCCACCAGGCGCACCACCACCCATTCGACCGCTGCCCATCCCGCCGCCTGCCACATTTGCCAGGCTGTCGTCGCTCTGCGTTGAACTCATCGCCATCGCAGTTGCTGAAGGCGACACTGATTCAATCTCTGACACAATCGCCACACTTTGACCGCCCTTCAATTCGGCGCGGTTAAACTGGATCGCCATCTGCGAGTTCTCGCTTTCCTTTCCATGCGATTGCACGAATGTCACATGGCCCAAAAGACGGCTCCCCTTAGGAATTGCAGTTCCATCGGCGGTCCTCATCGCTTCCGTGGTCTTCACCACCACCAGGTCTCCGGCCTTCGCAGTTTTCGAGTCCAGTTTGCCCGTCAGTTCGGTATTCACCGGACGCATCTCCCTCTCCACTGCAGCAAATCGGCTGGCTGACCCCGAAGCCTGAGCCCCTGGCTGACTCACCTGCCCACCGCCGCTCACATCGGCAGCAGTGCTCTGCTGAGCGGTTGCGCTTGCCTGTTGTGCTACGACGGAAAGGCTCGACAGCGCGACCAGCGCGAATTCGAGCAACCTGGCGGTTTTCATGGGATTCTCCTCCAATGAATTCAAATTGTCCTGATTCGTATCTTGACCGATTTGTATCCCGCCCGCCTGCATCCCCACTCTGATGCCGGTAAAGCTGTAGATGGTTTGCCAAGCAGCGTGCGCAAGCCAGGGACCAGTTCGGCAACCTCAATAAGTTACTGATTTAAATACTATTTTTGAAGTCTGCAGCCGACCAACACCGCCCCGAATTTAGAGGCTCTCGACACTCCGACCGGAGAATCTCTTCCTGCGCTGTGTAAGTTCTTCGGGTCAACCCAGGATCAGATCCTGACTCGGGTCCAGGGCGGCGGTTGACTACAGGGCCTCGCTATTCCTCAGGAGGCGAAGCGAAATACCCTTTGCGGACCTGCACCTTCATGCCATCCCCGCACGTCACGCCGATATGCCGGAACGTCCCATCCAGCTTCGTGTTGCTCGGTGTATAAGTGGCCACGTACTGCGTGCGTAGCTCGTCCTCAATCTGTTGGAAGGCCGCTTCAAGCTTATTGCCGTTGTTTCCCACATCAATCAGCCGCCCGCCCGTCTCCTCGGTCAACTGCTTCATGGCCGAATAGCCGCTATACCCAAAGCCACCGTAAAAGCCCCGGTCGGCAATCAGAATCGTGTACACCAGCACATTCGACTTCTGCGCTGCGGCAATCGCGTCGCGGATCTTGTGGTCGCTGCCTTCATCCTCGCCATCGGTCAGCAGGATCATCGCCTTCCGGCCGGCTTCCTGGTTCATCTTCTTTCCCGAAGCCAGAACCACCGCGTCGTAAAGCACCGTCCCCTTCGGGCCGCCCTGCGTCGGAATCGTTCCTCCGCCTGCCCCTGGAATTCCTCCGCCATTGCCGCCCGCTGTATTGATCTCGGCCTTGTCCAGTGCATGCGACAGAAGCCTCGCGCTATTCGTGTAGTCCTGCAGCAGGTCTACGTTCACGTCGAATGACAGCGCAAACGCCTCATCCTTTTGCCGCAGCACACGAGTCAAAAATTGCCCAGCCACTTGCTGTTCAAGTGGCAACACGCGCTCCTGGCTGCCCGATGTATCCAGCAGAATCCCCAGCGTAAGCGGTTGCTGCGTCTCCGCCACAAAGCTCTTCAGCGTCTGCGGCACTTTGTCTTCGGTAAAGGTGCAGTCGTTCTTGGTCAGATGCGGAACCAGATTTCCCTGCTTATCCTTCACCGTGAAGAACAGGTCCACCAGGTTCACAGACAGTTTGAACGTGGCCACCGACTGATCGTCTTCAGGTTGCGCTGGTGCGGTGCTCACAGGGGGCGCATCCGGCGAGGGGGCAAGTTGTCCCCATCCCGCTGCAGACAAGACCGGCAGGCAGAAGAAAAATCCGGCAATTAACTTTCGGGGAAGCATCCTGCTCATATAGACGGAATCCGGACCTCGAAGAAAGCATACCTGAACCGTTTCATGCCTTGCTGGGCAACCTGTTCCACGCTGGCGCGTCTGATACTCTGACGAATGCCATCCCGCTTTCGCCATCCAGTCTTTCGCCGGCCGTTTACAGCCGATGCTGACTCGGCCGCTTACAAACAGTTGCCGAAAGTGGGATACTAACGACGGACGTGGCGCATTTCGTCAGTGCAAAAGGGCGATTGTTCGCTGTTTCACTTGGTTGCTTGGTTGAATTGTTTCGCTTCTTCACCAGGTCACTTTCTCACTGGTTGCAACGCGCACTGACCACTGCTCACTGTCCAATGGAGATACCTGTGAAGCTTGTTCCTACGGCAATGGCGCTGGCGGCGCTTCTCATTGCAAGCCCGAATTTCATTCCTGCGGCCCTCGCCCAGCAACCATCCTCCGTACCCGATGCTCCCACGCCTCAGGCACCTCCACCGTTGACCGGTGCCAATGGCACCCCCATTACCCCAGGTAAAGGGGATATAGACGAGCCCCCCACAGGCACTTCGTCCTCCGGCACTTCGACTCCGCAGCCGGGAAATGAAGCTCCCTTAAGCCCGCCGGCTAAGGATGACGTTCAAACCACCCCGCCGCAGTTGCCCGCTGCGGGCGAGGGCGTTGCAAAGGACACCACACTCATCCACCTCAACGTCAACTACGTCGAGGTCCCGGTAACGGTAAAGGATTCGAAGGGACATTTGGTAGCCGGCCTCACTTATCGCGACTTCAAAATCTACGAGAACAACTCCCGCGAGCCCCTTTCGTTCTTCACGGTGGACGCCTTTCCGCTCTCCATCGCCTTTGTCGTCGACCAGAGCCTCACTTCCGATGTCATGAAGAAGGTGAATGACTCTCTTGATGCAATCCAGGGAGCGCTCACCCCCTACGACGAAATCGCCACATTCTCGTATGGCAATGGCCCGCAAGACCGCTCACACGGCTTTACCGGTGGTCAGACCGCCCGAGTTCCGTTCATCCTTGCCGCAGTTAAATCCGGGGGGACTGAAATGGTCGTCCCGACGAATGTCGGTCCATTGTATGGCTGCCCAATTCACGTGAACGGTAACTGCGCCGACCCCAACATTCAACCAGGATTCTCGACCGGTAGCGCCAACGGCATCGGTACCATCCCCAAAGAGATACACACTCTCAACGACGCCATTCTGGCTGCCGCAAAGGAATTGTCAACCCGGCCCACAGGCCGCCGTCGCATTATCTACGTCATCTCTGATGGCAAGGAATACGGCAGCAAGGCTACCTACAAAGAAGTGGTGCGCTATCTCCAGACCAACAAAATCGCCGTCTACGGCACGCTGGTAGGCGACTCCGCCCGCTGGGGCGAAGGCTTTGTCAGTCGCATCCACTTGCCCTTCACAATGTATGACAATCGGCTTTATGGCTACGCGGCCTCCACTGGTGGCACGCTCGACTCTGAACCGAGCCTGAACGGCATCGAGAAGAGTTACCAGCATATCGCCGAGGAAGCCCGCAACCAGTACACGCTCGGCTATTACACTCACGAACCCTTCATCGACGGCAGGTACCGCAAGATCGATGTGCGTGTCGATCAGCCCGGCCTCGAAATTATCGCCAAGCCTGGCTATTACCCCTCCGCGCAGGATTCCCGCTAAATCGTGAACGGCTCAGGAAGCGCGGCTGGCTTTGGACTGATGTCAGCCGCCTCCTGGGGCGGCTCAGACTTCATCGGCGGCGTCGGCGCACGCCGTGCCCCTGCCATGCTTGTAGTTGTCTCCGGCCACATCTTCTCCTTCTTCGTCCTCCTCGCCGTTTGCCGTGCCATGCATCTGGCTCTGCCGGGCCATGCCGCTCTCTTCTATTCCGCTCTCGGTGGATTTGAAGGCGCTCTGGCTCTCGCCATCTTCTATCGCGCCCTGGCCATGGGAGCCATGGGACTCACCGCAGCCCTCACCGGCCTGCTCACAGCCTTGGTGCCTGTCCTCTTCTCCCTCTTTCGCGAAGGCTTGCCAACCCCGCTAACCATCGCTGGATTGCTTATGGGCCTCGCCGCCATCTGGCTAATAACCCACACCCCCACCGCCAGGACGTCCGATTCGAATCAAGCCTCAACGCCGGCAGCGGCAGAACATCGGGTGCCCCATTCATTTCGCGCCCTTGGCGAGATGAGTGGGAATCGACCAACTTCCACCTCCTCTGTTCCCACAACTGCGCTTCTCCTCGGCGCTCTAGCCGGCCTGGGCTTCGGCACGCAGTTGATTCTCTTCAAGATGGCCGGCACCGGCGGCATCCTCTGGATCATGACCTCCGCTCGTGCAGCCGGAGTCGCAGCCATGCTCATCGTCCTGGCGGTAGCACCGCCCAAAGTCCCATGGAGTGGTTTCTGGCTCACAGGCATCGTTGCTGGCACCCTCGATACCATCGGAAATCTCTTCTACATCCAGGCCAGCCGCGTTGGCAGACTCGACGTGGCCGCGCTGGTCTGCTCCATGTACCCCGCTGGAACCATCCTGCTGGCCGCCCTGGTCCTGCGCGAGTGGCCCACCCGCCGCCAATTGACCGGTATGGCCCTCGCCCTCGCTGCCGTAGCGCTCCTCAGCGTATAAGCATTCTCTGCGGCCAGACGCACAAAAGGCCTGTGCACCCGCACAGGCCTCTCCATACCCTGAACTCACTCATCGCCGCCCAGTCAAACGGATCTGCCAAGCGGCCCCGTACCGGACCTAGGTTACTAGTCCTTGCGAATAATCTGCGGCTCAACCGGAGCTGCCGGTAGAGGCGGAGGCGGAGCACTTTGCTGCTGCACACTCGGCGGTGCTGGCGGTGGCGGAGGCGGATCAGACACGCCCTTGATACCTTCCTTGAAGCCCTTCAATCCCTCGCCCAATCCTTTGCCCAGCTCCGGCAGCCGCTTGGCGCCGAACAGCAGGAACGCCACGATGCCCAACACAATCAGATGCCATGGCTGAAGTAGATCGCCCATCGTTCACCCTCCGCGCAAAACCCAGTCCCGCGCGTATTCTCACTAAGTATTGTCGCACAAACCTGTGTTCCCCATCGGGCACACTCTGGCCCGCATCGTTTATAGCTAACACGGTATACATAGGACGCCCACCGTCGCCATTCGATTGTCTTTATATTGTCTTTTGTTCTTTTGTCCATCTCTTGCTCTTGTACCCACGTCCGCAATGCGACATGCACTCCAGCCGCGCAAGCGGCGTCTGCCCCACCGCAGGTGGCAGGTATTCAATTCACTTGCGCCGGCTTGCCCAGCCGTTCTGTCACCATTGCGAAAAACGCGCGCAAGTCTTCTTCTTCGCCCACCGTGAGTCTGCGGTACACCTTCATCAGAGGAAACAGCCGCGATCCGCGCACCTCAACCGCCGGAACCGCCACCGCGCCGCCAGGGTATTGCGTCATCTCCCACCCGCCCGCATAGCGCCGCCGCAGCACCTCGCCCAGGTAAGCACCCCAAAGCCGCACCTCAAAATCCACATCCAGTTCCGGGCTTTCCCCCACCAGAACCAGGATGTCGTCCAGCCCATCAATCGAATCCGAGCTGAAGTCCAGTTTCTGCTGGAACTCCACCCGGGCCCGCTCCGCTGCTGCGTGGGCATATCCCTCCATCATCGATCCCAGGTCAGGGTACGACGCCGATTCCAGACGCTTCCGCAGTTCGCTATGGGTTGCCATTCTGTCCCATTCAAGAATAACCGCCGTAGCTCCCCGGTCTAGCTACGAAAGTGGAACCCCGGCTAACCTTTGTGGCACACTTGATGCGGGAGGGTCCTTATGTTGAAGACCGCCAGATTCCTCATTCTCGGCGCCCTGCTAACCTTTGCCGCTGGCACTGCCAACTCCGCTCCGCGCGACATCTATCCTGACCCATCCAAGGCTAAATCCGATCTAACCGCCGCCCTCAAGACCGCCGCTCAAACCCACAAGCGCGTCCTCCTCGACTTCGGCGGTAACTGGTGCGGCGACTGTCAGGTTCTCGATATCTACTTACACGATCCCGCCAACATTGGACTTCTAGAGGCCAACTTCATCGTCGTCCACGTCAATGTCGGACAGTATGACGCCAATCTCGACATTGCTGAAAAATATGACATCCCCCTCAACCGGGGCGTCCCCGCGCTCGCCGTCCTCAGCGACAAAGGAACGCTCCTCTATAGTCAGAAAACCGGCCAATTCGCGCCCATGCGCCGCATGGAGATCTCCGCCGTCACCAGTTTCCTGGTCCAATGGAGACCAGCGAAACCCGGCTGCTCCACCGTAGTCGTGAATTGCTAGGCCCGCAAACCACGGCGATCCCCGCATTCAATAACTAAGATGCGGCCATAGCTAAGATGTAGCCGTCACAAAGATGTGGTCAATCTGGGCGACCTGAAGCGAGGAAGCTCCGCCTATCTGGAATTAATTATCTTGTTCTCTATCTAAGGTCTTTCTATGCTCCCTTGCGGTTTCTTCTCCGCCTCTAATAACATCTTCTTCCTTTCAACTCCCCACCGGTATCCGGTAAGTGACCCACTAACTCCCACCACCCGATGGCACGGCACCACCACCGCAACACGATTCACGGCGCAAGCCCGCGCCACAGCTCGTGTCGCCTTCGGTTCGCCTAACTCCCGCGCTAACTGGCTATAACTCCGCGTCTCTCCTCGCGGAATCGCTCGCAGTGCTTGCCACACCCTCAACTGAAACGCCGTCCCCCGCAAATCCAGCGCTAATTCCGAACCCGATTCCGCGCCTGCCACACTTCTCACCGCCGCTTCCACCAGCCCCGCCAGCGCCGGGTCGCGCCGCAGCGTCGCCAGAGGAAACTCCTCGCGCAAACTGGCCTCTGCCTCGGCCGCTGTTGCCCCCAGCGCCAGCCAACAAAGCCCACGCTCCGTCGCTCCCACAACAACCCATCCAAAGGGAGACCGCGCAGTCGTAAACCCGATCCGTTCTCCTTGCCCACCCTGTGCAAACCGGCTCGGCGTCATGCCCAGCGCTGCTCCTTCATACCCCCGGCTCGACGAACCAAACCCCGCCTCATAAATCGCATCCGTCACGTTAGCCCCCTGCTTCAGCGCGCTCCGCAAGCTCCCCGCTCGCAGCGCCCTTTGATACTGCAAAGGACTCACGCCCAGCCTCTGCTTGAACATCCTCTGTACCGTGAACGGGCTCAACCCGGCCACCCGCCCCAGCTCCGCCAGCGGCACCGCGCGATCCAAATGCTTCTCAATGTGCGCACGAACCCTATCCAATCCCCCGCTGATCTTGTCCGCAGGTTTGCCCTCGTCAGGAGTGCATTTTCTGCACGCGCGAAACCCCGCCGCCCGCGCTTCCTCAGACGTGCCAAAAAACCGCACATTCTCCTTCAGCGGCAACCGGCTCTTGCAGTCCGGCCTGCAAAACACACCTGTCGTTGTCACCGCGTAGAAAAACGCGCCCTCGCCATCGCGGCTATTTAACTGCCGCCACGCC
This sequence comes from Occallatibacter sp., assembly GCA_049521035.1. Classification (GTDB taxonomy): domain Bacteria; phylum Acidobacteriota; class Terriglobia; order Terriglobales; family Acidobacteriaceae; genus Telmatobacter. Next base: position 60,044 of record JBEKPF010000037.1, read on the forward strand.
GCTTCAGAGTCAATGGACGTCGCCAGCCCTCGCC
>JBEKPF010000038.1:0-59082 GCA_049521035.1 Occallatibacter sp.
AATTTCAAGGATTTCCGCCGGTTCAGCGGCATTGCAGTTGTTTCGCCGGAGGAAGTGTTGGCTCTCCTCAGCTAGCGACTTCTTATCGCGGGCGTTCTGCGTGGTTCGCTTTGGTACGCATTACGGGCTCTCTCTGGCCGAGGCCCACGCTGTCTTCCTCGTCCAACGACAGATGCCCAAGATACGGAATGACTCCCAAGCAGGGCTTCGCAAGCCGCTGCTCCATCATGCGAATGCCAGGCTCAAGCAACGCCAGATCGCCGCGAAATCTGTTGATCACGAATCCGCGAATCCGTTCGCGTTCGTCGTCATCGAGCAGCTCACATGTGCCAAGCAGGGATGCGAAAACGCCGCCGCGATCAATGTCTCCCACGAGCAGACACTGCGCATCGGTCAACTTCGCCATGCGCATGTTGGCAATGTCGTTGTCTTTCAGATTGATCTCAGCCGGCGAGCCGGCGCCTTCTAACACCACGACATCACTGGAGGAAGCAAGCAGCCGATAACTCTCTTCAACGACCGGAAGCAGCGTCAGGACCCGGCGCTTGTGATAAGTAAGCGCATCCAGATGGGCCCACACTTTTCCGCGCACCACAATCTGCGAAGAAGTATCGCCGCTGGGCTTGATCAGAATTGGATTCATGTGAACAGACGGAACGATTCCCGCGGCTTCGGCCTGCAGCGCCTGAGCGCGCCCGATCTCAAAGCCGTCCGGTGTGACTGCCGAGTTCAGCGACATATTCTGAGCCTTGAATGGAGCCACACGATAACCCGCCCGCGCGAAAATGCGGCATAATGCGGCCGTCGTGATCGACTTGCCGACATGCGAGCTGGCGCCGAGGACCATGATGGCGCGAGCAGTCATTGTCCGTCCTCTTCAGGCAGATATGGGGAATTGAAATATTCGGAGCGCAAGACCGATGCCAGACTCGCCCGTACCTCCCACCCCGCACGTTCGAGATCGGGACTTTCGGCGAATTCCTCCACATAGCCAATCGAGAGATACGCCACCAACTCCGCACCGGGAGGGATTCGCAACAGGTCCTTGATTGCATGAGGATCGACAATGCTGACCCATCCAACTCCGATGCCCTCCGCGCGCGCCGCCAGCCACAGATTCTGGATCGCACACACCACGGAATACGTCGACGTCTCAGGCATCGAACGGCGCCCCAGGCCGTGTCCTTGCTCGCTCGTAGCCTCGCAAACCACGCAGAGATGCTGAGGCGCCTCCAGCAACCCTTCCAGCTTGAGCCGCCCATAGAGTTCGCTGCGTTCATTTGCATATCCAATCGCGGCAGTCTGGTTGGCATGTAAGAAGACTTCATGCACCCTGGCGCGTTGAGCCGGATCACGCACAACGATGAATCTCCAAGGCTGCATCAGCCCTACGGATGGAGCGGAATGTGCGGCATCCAACAGCCGGCACAGAGTCGTATTTTCCAATGTGCGTGGCAAATACCCGGAGCGCACATCGCGTCGCTCTCGAAGCACGCGATACACGGCGTCCCTCTCTGCTTGAGAGAATCCGCATTTCGAAACGGTCACCACGCTCTCGACCATCGCGCACCAGCGTGTTGATCGTCGCGCAAACGGGAGTCCACTCCGCATTCGAGTTCAATCTGCCGGGCGAAGAGCCAGATGAGATCGGAAAGGCGATTGATATAAGGAAGCGCTTGTGGATGGATAACGGCTCCGCTTTCAATCAGTCGAACGACACAGCGCTCAGCGCGTCGGCAGACAGTGCGGGCCACTTCGAAGGCAGCGGACTCGGCATGTGCTCCGGGCAGCGACCAATCGGAGAGAATCCCATCCAGTGCTTCAATTGCATGAACCACGCTGGTGAGTCGATCGACGTCTTCCCCAGCGAGTGGCGGCGCCGCTTTTTTGCTCTCGGGAGGAGTAGCCAGAGACGAACCGACGCGGAAAAGCGTCTTTTGAATTTCATGAACGGCAGAACAGATCTCCGGATTCCTGCAAATGCTCCTGGCAAAGCCCAGTGTTGAGTTCAACTCATCGACCGTCCCATACGCCTCGACGCGCAGATCCGCCTTCGAGACTCGGATGCCTCCGGCAAGCCCGGTCTGGCCGCCGTCCCCTCGTTTTGTTGCAATGCTCATTGTCCTCCTGTTTACACGACTCGGCATGCGCCGGCTTGTCGAATTCTTGAATCCCCAACTACCACTGCTCCGTAGGGAGCAGTCAACGTCCAGGCTTGCTCATCGGAGAAGTCGAAGAATCTTTTGAGGACGTAGCGCATGACGCCGCAATGCGTGACAACGGCTGTTGTGTCATTGGCCGATTCGCGCAGCAACGGCGCGATAACCGCGTCGACTCTTGCGGTGAAGGCCGGATAGGGTTCTCCTCCGGGGGCGCTGCGCAAGGGGAATTCAAGGAGCCATCGGCGTGCTTCATCCGGAAACTGATCTTCAATCTCCCGCCAATTGAGACCTTCCCATAAACCGAAATGGATCTCCCTAAGTGCGGGCAGATATTGGACATCGAGACCGACGCGGCGACCGATGGCTGCCGCCGTCCGCGCTGCGCGGTCGAGATCGCTCGAATAGATGCGGTCGATTCTCATCATCGCTGCTTCCTTCGCGACCCGAATCGCTTGAACCTTTCCGGCCAGATTAAGCACAGGGTCGCTGTGGCCGCAGAATCTGCCGGCCATGGCGGTCTCGGCATGCCGAATAAAAACAATCGTGCTCATCCGTGCCAGACTCCGCAAAGGTAGACTGCAACCAACGTAAGCTGGCAGGTTGCGCCGAAGCAATCACCCGTGACACCGCTAATTCGATGCCGGTAGTACAAGCCGCTAAGTAGCGTCACAACAGAGGCGGCAGCAAAAGGCTTCCACATCGACACGCGCAGCAGACAGGCAACGACACAGAACGCCGTCAGCGTCCCCACGGCCAACGAGACTCGAGAGATCCGCCCGGCAATGCGGCCTCCTTGACTCGCATGGTTCCGAGCGCCTGGGAGCGCCGCGCCGAGAGGCACTATAGTCCAGCGGCATAGAACCTCAGCGGAGACCAGATATTGGGCAACGATGCCGGAAGGGATGGAGGCAAGCAGCAGCACACGCGCGGCGACGGAGAAAACAATTGCCAGGGCGCCGTAGCAGCCGATCCGGCTGTCCTTCATGATATCGAGGGCCTGTTGCCGGTCCCATCCCCCGCCGAGAGCATCGGCTGTATCCGCGAGGCCGTCTTCATGCATCGCACCGGTTGCCAGGGCTGAAAAGAGCACGATAAGAAGAGCGACGATCTCACTCGGAAGATGCGGCGAAAGCAAGTAGTAGATTCCCGCGGCAGCGACGCCAATGGCGAGGCCCACCAGAGGGAAGAACTTCGCTGCACGCGATAGAGCGTCTGGCTGGTAGGCAAGCCGATTCAGGGGCAGGCGGGTCAAAAACTGGAACGCCGCCGCAATGTCGTGGAGAATTCCTTTCATGCGCTCGCCTTGCTCACGCCCGCAGATGAGAAGGTAGCCATCTCGTCAAATAATCTGACCGAGGATTCGATCAGCGGCATTGCCAGAACCGCGCCCGTTCCTTCACCCAGCCTCATACCCAGGTTGAGGATCGGTGTCACTCCGATATGCCGAAGCAGATGACGGTGCCCAGGCTCTTCCGAGCAATGTCCCGCAAGAAGATATGCACTCACTTCAGGCTCAATGGCGTACGCCACCGCCGCCGCTGAGGTTGAAATGAATCCATCGCAAACCACAGCCAACCGATTGGACGCGACAGAAAGAATGAAACCGGTCATTGCTGCGATTTCCAGTCCGCCGACGCAGCGCAGGATCTCGAGCGGTTCCGGGGTCTCCATCGAGACGCCGAAGTGCCGCTTCAACGATCGCCGGATGACATGGAGCTTGCGGTTTCTCCCGACTAGGTCGAGCCCTGCGCCACAGCCTGTCACTTCAGCGATTTGTCGTTTCGTAAGCAAGGCGGCGATCGCGCTCGCGGCTGTCGTGTTCCCGATTCCCATCTCTCCGACAGCCACCAGATGTTGCCCCTTTTGTCTTGCGGATTCTGCCAGGCGGATACCGGCTTCCAAAGCGGCGGCAAGTTCTTCATGTGTCATAGCTGGTTCACGGAGCAGATTCCGGCTGCCACTGCGGACCTTCATCTTGGCCAGCCCCGGCGCGTCTTCGAATTCCGCATCGACTCCCACGTCTACGACCGTCAGTTCCACGTCGTGCAACCGCGCAAGAACGTTGATGGCGGCTCCGCCGCGAATAAAATTACGTACCATTTGCGCCGTCACCTCTCGCGGATAAGCGCTCACGCCTTCTTGAGTGACGCCATGATCGGCGGCGAAGACATAAACCGCTCTTCGCAGGGGCCGCGGTATATTCCCTGAAAAAATGGCGAACATCAGAGCTGCAATCGTCTCTAACCGGCCCAGACTGCCGACCGGCTTGGTCAGGCTGTCTAGGCGGCGTTTGGCTTCAGCCATGTATCGACTGTCGTAATTCGCGATGCCTGCAACAACGCCAGCAAGAGAGGCGGGAGGGGGCTGAATTTGAGTCATAGGGCTCGCTCCATTTGGTTTCGCATACGCTCCATCAGCCTGGCGCGATGACGAGGGCGACAATTGAATGCGACCTCGAGAAGTTCCGGTCGCAACATATCTTCAGGCGGACCCTGCAGCATCGGTTCACCGGGGCTCAGCAGCCACACGGAAGAAAATGTTCCTTCAATCAGCGCCAGATCGTGTATTGAGGCGGCAATCGTAATCCCCTCGCCGAGCAGCAGGTCGATCAAGTCGATCATCTCGAACTGACGCCCGATATCCAGATGCTGCATCGGCTCATCGAGCAGCAACAACTTTGGCTGCTGCGCAAGGCCGAGTGCAATCTTGACGCGCTGGCGTTCGCCGCCGCTTAACTGGTTGAAGACGCGCGAACGCAGCGACCAGGTGTCGGTCAACTCCATGGCTCGCCTAATCGCCTCATGGTCCGTGGCGCATAGGCCGGCGAACGTCTTCAGAAACGGAGTGCGGCCTTGCTCGACAAACTGTTCCGCGGTGAATGAAAACGGAACATCGACGTTCTGCGGGACGAAGGCGACCTGCCTTGCGATCTCGCGTTGCTTCAGGGACCTGAGCGCCCAGCCTTTCAAGTACACCTCTCCGCAGGCCGGAACGAGAGTACCGGCAGCCAGGCGCAAAAGAGTAGTTTTGCCAACGCCGTTGGGGCCGGCAATTGCGATGCATTGGTTCTCAATGATGGCGGCATTGAGATCGCGGAAAACGTTTCTGTCCCCAAAGGCAAAGTCAATCTGAGCGAACTCGATCAGAGGCTTCATAACACGATCCCCTGCTTCGTTTTCCTTAATAGGAAGAGGAAAAAGGGACCGCCGATAAAAGCGGTGAGCACACCGACGGGCAGTTCCGCCGGCGCCATGGCGGTGCGCGCCACAGTGTCCGCAGCCAAAAGAAAGATCGCTCCGGCCAGCGCGGTTGCGGGCAGCAACCGAACATGGTCCGGACCGAGTACCATGCGCAGCATATGGGGGATGATCAGCCCCACAAAGCCGATCAGCCCACCCAGAGCCACCGCCGCAGCCGTCAATATCGATCCGATGACGATGACGGCAACGCGAATCTGCTGTACGGAAAGACCGAGGTGCGTTGCGTACTCCTCGCCCAGAGCGAGCGTGTTGAGATCACGTGCCAGGGGTACCGAACCCACTAGGCCTATCGCCAGCATTGACGCCACAATGGCCAACTGCGGCCAACTCGGCTGTACGACGGTTCCATGCAGCCACATGGCCAACACTCTCATGCCGGTTCCAAAATCGCGATCCAATACCTCGAGAAAAAACGACGAATAACTGAGCATGGTGCTCACTGCAAACCCCGCCAGCAGCAGGGCCACCACCGGCGTGCGGCCGTCAACGCGCGCCAGCCAATAGACAAGCGTGATCGAACCGAGCGCGCCCGCAAAGGCCAGCAGCGCCGTTGTGCCGAATCCCGCGACAGAAGCCTCAGGCAGCAGAAAGACACCGATCGAAGCGCCGAGCACTGCTCCGCCCGAGGAGCCGATAACGTAAGGATCGGCAAGGGGATTGCGGAAGAGCCCTTGAAACAGCAGACCGGAGACGGAAAGCGCACTGCCTACCAGAAGAGCCGCCAGGATGCGTGGCAACCGGATGGTGAGAAGAATAATGCGTTGATCGGCGGAGAGCGATCCGCCGCCGATCACGCTTCGCACCAAGAGCCAGACCGGAACATGCACAGCGCCGAACCCTGCGGCAGCCAGCATCGCCAGGACCAGCGAGGCTGACAATATTCCAAGCAGCCAATGCTGCCGGCGTTCGAGCGCCCACCCGTTCGCAGCGCCTGCACTTTCGTCGGTTATTTCCATGACCACGATTCACCTCCGAAAGAGAACTTCGTGCCGAGCCGGAACATGAGCGGCAACGACGGATAACCAAAGGCCTCGCTGTAGCGCTCATTCAACAGATTCTGAAAACTGCCTTCAACTGAAACGTGCCTGTTCGCCTGATAGCCGAAGGTTAGATCCAGCCGCTGATATGCTCCATCCAGATTGCGATTGGGCAAGAGCAGCGAGTTGCCTCCGTTGGAATCGGTCAGAAAATCGCTGTCGTCTCGGCTTCCTACTAAGGTGCCGCGCAGACTTGCGGAGAGACGGCTATGACGGAGACCGACCTCAAAGTAGCCGGTATGCGGGGGGATTCGGAATGGTCGCGCACCGATCAGAGGGGAAAAGATTCCAATCGGTACAGCCGGAAAGTTCGGGTTGAAGCTTGGCCCGATGGCATCACTAGTAAACGAGCGTTGAATCCTGGCATCGACGTAGGTATGTCCGGCACGGGCGAAGATATCCCTCGTGACCTGGAACTCGACTTCCGTCTCGAGCCCCTGAACGCGATATGCCTGCGAGTTCACCGTTGCGCCAAATGCTGCGGCATCAGCGATTGCGCTGGGCACGCCCAGATCAATGAGACCTTGCTGCTGGATATATTCGAGCCCCTTGGTGAACTCGTTGTGAAAGAGCGTCAGGCTGAAGCGGCTGCGGTCGTCGAAGAGCAATTGATCCACGCCGCCGTCATAGGCTCTTGAGTTTTCCGGACCGATTGGAGCTATGTGGTACTGCGAGATGAGTTGGCTTCCGCCGAGCAAACCCGCGAGTAATGCATAGAGCGAATCGAGCTGATCGAACACCGCCGGCTCCTTGATTCCTTCACCGACGCTGGCGCGGAGCTTGGTTCCGCTGAATATCTTTCCGGAGCTGCCTTGCACCACCTGCCAGGCAAGCGAAGCGCGCGGTGTGCCGGCAAGCCCGAAGAGGCCGCTGTCTTCGAGGCCACTGCCCAGTGTGTAGAACAGGCGATTGCGGATGTCGCCCTGAAGCTGAAACGTGTAACTATAATTGCCTCGCTCGATCGAACTTGCCGGGCCTCCCGAGTATCCGCGCTCATCTTCAAACCGAAAGGCTACGAGTGAGAGGATATGGGGATTGAAGGGGTAATCCGATTGCGCATAGACGAAGTCCTTGTCCGTCGAACCTGGGTAGTCGTATGGACAAGCCGGCAGGTAGTTGGAGTTCGATCCGCAACTGTTGTTCTCCATCGCCTGGCCGCTGACCGAGTATCCGTTTGCTCCCTGAATGGTGGCCGGAGCTCCGAGTGTATACCCCGATTCCGGTGTGCCTGCCGGAGCAAACTGGGCAAACTGAGATCGCAGTCGCAGGCCGCCATAACGCACTAAGTTATGCCAGTTTGCCGTGGTCGTGTTTTCCCAGGTGACGCCAAGGTAGGAGTCTTCGTTGGCCTGGTTGGCATCGGCAGGAACACCGTAGAGTTGAATCGCGCCTGGCTGTCGGGAAGCGACCTGATCATGGTGTACGGTTGCGCGCAGACTGGAGCCCGGAGAGACTTCCCAGCCGAAGTTTCCTGTAAGTGTGCCGTTGTGATACTCGTCGTCCGGAATCGAATTGCTGCTGTCGAAGCGCGAGAAGTCCGAGAAATAGTCGAATTTCCTGTACCTGCCTCCAGCCGCGCCTTCCTGATGATAGGTGCCGAAATTGCCTCCACCGATCTGGTAGGTCAACAAGGGAAGCAGTGTACTTCCCCGGGCGGTAGTGAGACTTATGACGCCGGCCAGCGCATCCGATCCGTAGAGGACGCTGTTGGGACCGCGCAGAACCTCCACATGGCCAATCGCAGCACTTCCGATATTGGCGAACTCCACCGCTCCGCCAATATCGTTCATCGGAATTCCGTCGATGAGGACTTTTGTCGCATCGGCAACGCCATTGGCGCCGACGCAGCAGCCGCGAATGAAAACAGAAGTCGTCCCTCCCGCCTGGCCCGTCTGGGTCACCGCAACTCCGGGTACAAACCGCAGTCCTTCCTGAATGTCGCGAGTGCCCTGGTAGTCGTCCGTAATGAGCACGGTTACTGTTGCGCCCAATTGCGCTTGTGGAGTGGGAGCGCCGGTGGAGGTAACCGTAATCTGCTCGGAAAGAGATGCGACCTGCAAGACAATATCCGTGGTCAGTTGACGATCATCGCCTGCTCTGTCGAGCGCTTTCTCCACTGTGCCAAACCCGGGAACCGAGACCCGAAGGCGTGTGCCGGAACCAGGGTTCCGCGCAATGAAAAACCGGCCTTTTCGATCGGTACTCACAGACGCAACCGGCTTATCGCCTTCAAACAATTGCACCCTGGCATTGGGAATGACCGCGCCGGAAGAATCGGATACGGTACCGCGAAGATCGGAGGCGGGCGATGCGAGAGAGACGACGGCGAAGGCAAAGATAAACGTGCTCGTCCATCTCAATAAGCACAGGCGCGAAAATCGGAACATGGTTTTCCCCTCGGAAGTTCCAGCCGGACCGGTCTCCTGACTCGCGCCTCAACAGCAAACGGCAGCCTTCCCGGACTCTTCTCCAGTGGCCAACAAGCCGCGCCTCTTCGCTTACAGTTACGGGGTAGTGGCGGATTTGCACCGCGCTTCCCGAGCATCCAGCTGTCATGTGGTTGTGGTTTGATATGAAGCATCCATCTCACGAGTGAGATTTCTTGGTTCGTCACGGATGAAATTGCCCGGCTAGATCCTCCAATGCATCGAAGGCAACCGGCCTCGGAAGATTGATCCGGTCGTCCACGTAATAGACCTTGTTGTTTCTCACAGCCGGCAAATTGTCCCAGCCCGGCTGCACTCGAATCCTTTCTATGGACATTCTGGATCCGCGAATCAGAAGCAACGCTTCGGGCGCACGCTCCAACACAGCTTCCAGACTTACCTGGGGCCAGTCCTGATCGAGGTCGCTGGTTACCGAGTGTCCACCGGCAATCTCGATCAGTTCGGTGATGAATGCGTGTTTGCCGATGGTAAGGATCGGGTCGTACCCCACCGGCATGAGTATGCTCACCACCGGCTTACCATTCACTTGCCGCCGCACTTGGGCTTCACGTGCGCGCAACCTTGCGACCAGATCTCTTGCGGAATTCTCCCGGTTGAGGGCTCGTCCCAGACTCGTAATCGATTGGTAGATCCCTTCGACCCCATGCGTCGAGATCATGAACACCACAATGCCGAGCCTTTCCAGCTGTTGCAATGTCTCGGTGCGGCTCATGTCCGCGCTTCCCAGCACCAGGTCCGGATGCAACGACAGGATTGTCTCCATCGAAGGCGCCAGAATCGATCCCACGCTGGGCTTGGCTCTGGCTGCGGCCGGATACTTGGTGTAGTCGGTAACCGCAATCACATCCGCTCCGGCACCAAGCGCATATACATCGTCCACAACACTTGGCATCAAACACACCAGGCGGTGCGGATGTTCGGGAACCTCGATCGTGCGCCCCAACTCATCTCGAACGGTCCGAGCATGGCAGGTGGGAAGCGCGATCGAGAGGACAAGCCATGTGCAAAACCGCTTCATAGTCCGACCTCCGAGGCTCGTGCTCGCCACGCGGCCTTGACCAGCGATTTGGCAAGCGTGGGATTGCCGCGAAAATGAAGATGCACATAGCTGACCAGTGCATTCTTGAATTGATACCCTTCCAGTTCTTCGCGTCCGGACAGCGAATAGTTCACCCGATACGCAGTCTGCATTGTGCTTGACGCTTTCATGCGCGAACAGTGAAAGGAGTGGCCCCGCACCCGCGTTCCTTTTTTCCCGAGCAGGGAGTCTTCGGTGAATTCGACATTTACATAGCCGAAGTGGACGAGCCGCGGCGTCATTTCGAAGTCGATGGGAAGCACACCTGCCATCGGATTCGAATGTCCATCGAGCGTGGTCAACGTCTGGCCGAGATAGATCATGCCGCCGCATTCCGCATACACTGGCTTGCCAAAGTCTACGAATGCACGGAGTGCCTCGCTCATGGTGGTATTGCCGCTTAGCGCATCCGCATGTAACTCAGGGTATCCTCCTCCAAAATATAAGCCGTCGAGATTCGGCGGAAGCTCCGTATCCACTAGCGGGCTGAAGAAGACGATCTCCGCGCCATTCTCGCGGAGCAAATCAAAATTGTCTTCGTAATGAAATGAGAATGCCTTGTCGCGCGCAACGCCAATGCGTACGTGTGCATCTTGAACGTGCCGCATCCCTGCGACGCCCGTCGTCAGGAACATGCCCCGCCACCTGAGACCCAGCAAAGGGGTCAGATCCATGTTTTCTCGTCCCGCATGGGCAAATGCAGCCAACCGATTTTCAACCGAAGTTGTCTCTTCGCTCGTATGCAGTCCCAGATGTCTTTCCGGAATCGAAATTGCCGAGTCTGTCGCGATTCGGCCCAATAGAGGCGTTGTGGTAACCGAGCGAATCGCCGCTTCGAGCATGCGATAGTGCCGGTCGCTACCAACATGGTTCAATACGATGCCTGCAAACTCAACATCGGAATCGAAGCTCTCGAAACCTTTGACTACGGCGGCAATGCTGCGCGCGCATTTCCCGGCGTCCAGCACCAGCACTACAGGCAAACCGAGAAGTTTCGCAATCTGTGCGGCGCTTCCGTCTTCGCCACCGCCAGCCACGCCGTCATAGAGGCCCATCATGCCTTCGACGATCGCGACATCGGCATCGCGGCTGGCAGTCGCGAAGACCGCACGATTCGCGTCGTCGTCAAGCATCCACGTGTCCAGATTGCGCGATACACGTCCGCATATCGCGCTATGGTGGCCCGCATCCAGGAAGTCCGGCCCGCATTTAAAGGGCTGCACCCGGCATCCCTGCTCACGAAACGCCGCCATCAGCGCAAGCGCAACCGTCGTTTTGCCCGCGCCGCTCGAGGCTCCGGCAATCATGAAGGCGATCATCGCCGCGCTCCGATCGTTCCCTTGACGGCAAGCGGAAGCCCGGCCACCAGCAGGACAACGTTATCCGCAATTGAGGCCACCTGCTGGTTCAGTTCGCCGAGCGCATCGCGAAATCTGCGTCCTGCCGGATAAGGCGGCACCACTCCGCTGCCAACCTCATTTGAAACCAGCACCACCGAAGCGGGCGAGGCGCGCAATGCTGTCAGAAAACGCTCGATGCGTTCATTCATGCTCGCGGGATCGGCCTCGGCGGATTCCAGAAGATTTGCCACGAAGATCGTTAGGCAATCTACCAGCAGGACATCGAATGCGGCAGCCTGTTCCGAAACCACGCGCGCCAACTCCAAGGGTTCCTCCCATGTCGGCCAATGGCTCGGGCGCTGTTTCCGGTGGCGACGGATCTTCTCGGTCATCTCCGGGTCGCTAGCTAGCGCCGTCGCGACATACGCCACGCGCGCAGCCCTCGCTGCAAAGTCCTGCGCCCAGCGGCTCTTGCCGCTGCGAACGCCGCCCAGCACGAGCGTGACCGTCTTGCGGTCCGTCTCCTGCATGCATTGCCTCCGACCGCGGAGTAGAACTCCATCGGGGAAAGCGGGATCGATATAAAAGGCAGCTTTCTCTTGGCCGGTGCTTGTGCTGACCGGCAGGGGAACGCTTTCCAGCTCTCCCATCGAAGCTGGATCAAGCCCAGGTTGGCATCTGGCCGGTCTCCTGACTTACGCTTCAACGAATCTGAACAGCCTTCCCGAGAAAACCCTCAGTGGCCGGAGCAAGCTCCATGTTCAATTCTCAGCGAATACAGTTACGGGGTAGTGGCGGATTCGTACCGCGCTTCCCGAACACCAGATGATTTGCTTTATAGCCGTTTCTCAGGGGCAGAGTCAAGCAGAACGACAAGACAGGTTCGATCCACTTCGGGGACCGGTGCGAACCTCGCCAGCATCGGGATCCGCCTTCCATGCCCCCGCCGGATGGAGTCGTCCGGAATCCAGCGACTATCGAGAGGAGCAATCAAGGCAATCCAATTCAGCAATTCCTTAGACACGCAGACCCAAAGGCGAAGTTGAAGAAATTGGGATAATCCGTTGCAAATGCAAAGGATTGCGAAAAGCAAACGCGAACCAAAAATAGTAAACAGCTAGATATGCCTCCGACTTCGTTTGGGCGAGCTTGATTCGCGCTCGTTGTGCTGGACATAGAGAGCCTATCGTTGCCGGGCACAATGACCGCTACTGAGGGCCCTGAGAATAGGTGGAGAATTAAAACCCCTTGATCAAATTGAGATAGGCAAACAAAAAGCGAGTCCGATACAATCCAGCATGGACTTCCCCTCCGAGCCTTCGTGGGCTCACCCTGTCACTGCCGAATGGTTTGTCACAAAGTTTGAAACTCCGACCGAGCCGCAGGCCGGCGGAGGGCCCAGCATTCTGGCGGGCAAGCCGACCTTGATCTCTGCGCCGACTGGCTCGGGAAAAACGCTCGAGGCGTTTCTGGTTTCGATCGACAGACTGCTTCGCCAGGCAATCGATGGCTGTCTGCCTTCGACGACACAAGTGGTGTACGTCTCGCCACTCAAGGCGTTGTCGAACGACGTCCAGAAAAATTTGAATGGGCCTCTGACGGACATCCATAAGCTCGCCATGGAGCGCGGGTACCCGTCACGGGTGTTCGCACTGGCGATACGCTGCCGGCCGAACGCGCGGCCATGCTGAGAAATCCTCCGCATATCCTGGTCACGACGCCGGAATCGCTCTACAATTCTTTTGACAGCGGGAAAGAGCCGCGAGCTACTGCGCAAAGTACATACGGTGATCGTCGATGAGATTCACGCGATTGCCGATGACAAGCGTGGCGCGCATCTAGCTCTAACGCTCGAGCGGCTCGAAGCACTCGTGTGTGGCGAAAACCGGCTTTCCCCTTGTGCATTTATTACCGGCCTGATAACGCTCCCGCAACGCATCGGACTATCGGCTACACAGAACCCAATCGAACTGGTTGCGCATTACCTGACGGGCGTTCACCCGAGCCGCGAGCCCGCGACGATCGCCCAGCTGGGGCAACACCGGGCGATGGATCTGGCCATCGAGGTTCCGAGCTATGAGCTGAGCTCCGTTACTTCGTACGCCATGTGGGACGAGATCTTCGATAAGCTCGCCGCGTATGCCGAGAGCCATCGATCGACGCTAGTTTTTGTGAATACGCGAAAGATGGTCGAGCGAGTTTCCCATGAACTTGGGGAACGGCTAGGTACGGAGAATGTTGCCGCTCATCACGGGTCACTGGCGCGCGCATTGCGGCTGGACGCCGAAAGGCGGCTCAAGAATGGGGAAGTCAAGATATTAGTCGCAACTGCTTCGCTTGAGCTCGGCATCGATATCGGCGATGTCGACCTGGTTTGCCAGATCGCCACGACGCGCGCGGTATCCGTGCTGATGCAGCGGGTAGGCAGAGCAGGGCACTGGCGGGGCGCAGTTCCCAAGGGCAGGCTCTTTGCAACCACGCGCGATGACTTGCTGGAACAAGCGGCGCTGGTGCGCAAAGTGCGCGCTGGTGAACTCGATCTCCTCGAGATCCCTCCGCAACCGATCGACGTGCTGATGCAACAGGTGGTGGCAGCATGCGGGGCCGAGTCATGGGATAAAGAATCGCTCTTTGAGGTTTTCCGGCGCGCCTACTCTTATCGCGACTTGACTCGGGAGAGTTTATCTGCGCGGCAGTCGCCGGGCCTCCATCTCCTCGATAACCAGCAATTCCACTTCCGACGACTGTTTGTATTTGCCCGGCAGGGATTGCAATTCCCAAGACTGTAATGGGATTAACGGTGGTGTTGACGGCCCTTATGCGTTCATTGTCCGTGTCCGCAATATACAAAACACCGGATGAGTCCAAGGCAAGGCGCTAGATGTCAAGAAAGATCGAAATCGAGTACCTCAAGGGCTACGAAACGCTTACTGCGATGCCACCAAAAACATTGGCATGGCGAAGGCCCCACGCCCTGAACGCTACAGCCATGGTTAATTATTCGGAACGATGCGGGCTTCGGAGCCGAACTTCCGGCAGTCGTGAAACGAGAGCAGGTTTTTGAAGCAGGAGCCTTGCTGGAAGCAGATTTGTACTTGCCCATTGACGGGCAACAACAGATCCCCGAGGTCCGGAATCGGGACTTCGCGGTAGTTCATCTCGCTGCTGTAGGATGCGAGGGGATATTTCCGGTTGATTTCACTGGCGGATGCGGTGACGCGCAACAGATGACCGCTCTTCCGATCGATCCAAATGGAGCCGGACATGCCTGGACGGGAGCGGTAGATGTTGAACGACGTATTGTCTTTCTGGCCGAAATGAAAACTGAATACCGAAGCGGAAGCGTCGCCTGCGCTGGACTGGCGATCGAACCGGAAACTGGTCTTGCTTTCGGGCCGGAAGATCGCAGTCAACTGATGTCCAAACATGGCGTCGGATACCCAGCCGCTTGAGTCGTACGGAGATTCCACCGGGTGTCCATTGATGGCCCAGTTGGAGTATCGATCAAGGCCATGAGCGAAGGCTGCTTCCACGGTCAAGACATCCAACGGCTGACCACCTGCAGAGCGTTGCTCCGTTTCCTGGCAGATGAAGTTGGGGAGGGTCCTTTGCGACAGTGCATACTCGCAGGCACCCGCCAGCAGGTTGAACTCCGGGCCCAGGCCCGAGATCTCGGAGCAGCGGGGCAGTGTTGGTGCTTCGGTGTCCGAGTGCGATGGGGAAGAACTCGGACTGGGAGGATTCGAGTTCACAGGAAGACTTGTGTTCGCGGGATCGGCCTGGGCATGCGAGGCCGCAAGCGCTGCTGAAAGAAAGAGCCGGGGCAGGCAGAATCCCCATTTCATAGCAAAAAGTTAGCATAGGAAAGGGGGTAACGGTAGGGATTTCCGCTGCATTGCCTCACGCATCAGTGGGCCAGAAAGTAGACGCCTACGCAGACGAGGATGGCGGCGGTCCAGCGGCGGCGGTCTACGTTTTCGCGCAGAAAGAGCTTGGCGGCGATGGTGTTGGTGACCAGGGTGAGGGAAGCAGCCGCCGGGCCGACCAGGCTCAGGTTCATGTGATTCAAGGCGAAGAGCAGGGAGAAAAACGCAATCGCCATAAAGAAGATTCCGGCGACGAAGAGCGGGGAAGTGACGACGGCGCGAATGGCTCCGCCGATGCCGCTGCGGGCGCGAATGTCATCGAGATCGCCCATGGACTTCATCGCTGCTGCGGTTAGTACTTCGCCAACGGATGACGTGAGAACAATTGTGGCGATCATGGCCGTAGCCTGCCAAAAGCCGGACTGGATGAGGTTAGAGGGAAAGATCATCGCACCTGCTCCTTTTCAAGGGCTTCCTCGACAAGAGCATTGTCTGCCTGATTGATTGAGGTGGGCAGGTTCAGGGGCGGTGTCGTGGATGCCGGGCCCTGGGCTACAAATCCTACGCCAACGGTGATGAGCACCACCCCGATCCAACGCAAAGGGGAGATGGTTTCATGCAACCAGAAGTGGGCAAGGAGGGCGACAAACACATTGCCGAGGGCGGTGGCGGGCATGACGTAGGTGAGATCGGCCCAGGAGAGCGCGGTGAGATAGCTGGCGAAGTAGCCGATAAGGAGTGCGATGCCAAGGGCGATCCAAGGAGTGAAGACGGCGGCGATCAACGTGAGGGGATGGGCGAGGGAGATGGCGGGCAGGTTTGTCATGCCGTGGGAGAGTGAAGCGTCTCCTAGCGGCACACTGACGGAGACGAAAGCGAGGATCAGGTACTGCTGGGCTGAGAGTCGATGATGAGACATTCCTGTTTGACGGATCTCCGAATAACGATCAAAGCGCTAGCTCTTAGAGTACGGAGCAGGGCATAAGTTTCCGATGAGTTGAAGGCAAAGAATCAGGGCGGACGCGAAGGCGTCCGCCCTGATTCTTTGCAGCGTGAAAATGACTCATGCGCCGGCTTTTGCTGGGGTGGTGGGATCCGCCTGATGGGCGCGCGTGGCTTTGACCATCTTGTTGCGTTGCGAGCGCAGCTTGAGGAAGGCCTTGGCTTCTACGTAAAGGCGTGGGACATCGCGGTTCACGATTGCCTTCCAGACAACGCGGAATGCGGCCTTGGGGCGGAAGTAGTACTCGTCGTAGAAGCGGTGCACCATCTCCATCACGTAGTCGGTGGGCAGGCCGGGGTACTCGATGTGGGCCATCTGGTGGCCGCCGCCGTCTTCCATGCGCTCATTAGTGATGAAGCCGTTCTCTTTGGCGTAGTCGTAGAATTCCGTGCCAGGGTAGGCGTGGGCAATGGAGACCTGGATGGTTTCGCAATCCAGGGTCTTGGCGAAATTGATGGTGTTGCGGATGGACTCCTTGGTTTCGCCGGGCAGGCCGAGGATGAAGTCGGCGTGAATGACGAGCCCGAGGTCGTGGCAGTCCTTTGCGAACTGGCGCGCGCGTTCAACGGTGGCGCCCTTCTTGATGTTCTTGAGGATCTGCGGATCGCCGGACTCGAAGCCGACGATGAGCAGGCGGCAGCCCGCTTCCTTCATGGCCTTGAGGGTTTCGTACTCCGTGGTGACGCGCGAGGTGCAGGACCAGGTGAGGCCGAGGGGCTTGAGCTTGGAGCAGAGCTCGATGGTGCGTGCCTTCTGGATGTTGAAGGTGTCGTCGTCGAAGAAGAACTCCTTGACTTCGGGGAAGTTCTGCTTCGCCCACTTCAATTCGGCCGCAACATCGTCGGTAGAACGCTTGCGCCAGGCATGACCACTGAGGGTCTGCGGCCAGAGGCAGAAGGTGCATTGCGCGGGGCAACCGCGAGTGGAGTAGAGCGCGATATAGGGATGGAGCAGGAAGGGGACGTTGTAGCGGGTGACGTCCATGTCGCGCTTGTAGATTTTAGTGGCCCAGGGCATCGCGTCCAGGTCTTCGACCTGCGGGCGGTCTGGATTGTGGAGGATCTTGCCATCCTGCTTATAGCTGATGCCGAGGATCTCATTGAGCGGCTTGCCCTGAGCAAATTCGACGACGGAGTGATCGAACTCGCGGCGGCAGATGAAGTTGAGGACATTGCACTCGTTGAGGGCGCGTTCGGGGTCGGTGGTGACCGGCGGGCCGACGAAAGCGATGCGGATAGAAGGGTTTGCGGCCTTGATAGCCTCCGCGAGGCGCTGGTCGCCCTCCCAACCGACGGTGGAAGTAAAGAGGACAAGGAACTCGTAGTCTTTGCAGATTTTGATGGTTTCCGCAGCGGAGATGTGGTGCGGCGGCGCATCGAGGAGTCGCGAACCCTCAAGCATGCCGGCGGGGTAGGCGAGCCAGACGGGGTACCAGTAGGACTCAATCTCGCGGGTTGCAGGCCATCGGGAACTCGCGCCACCGTCAAAGTTCTCGAACGAGGGGGGATTCAGCAAAAGCGTTTTCAGGGGCATAGGCATCCCCTCAATTCTAACATTCTCTCAGGTTTTGAAACCTTTTCTTTCATTCTGAGACTACTTGACATGTAACTCGTTGAGCCAGTCTTCCATGTGACCAAGGGAGCGAAGCAGGCCGAGGCGGGCCTTGGCGAGTCCCAGCGCGGCGTCAAGCGCGTCCTGATATTTTTGACGCTCGTCGATGCGGGCCAGCTCCTCTGTTTTGGGGGTTGTTTGCGGCCGAGCGCCGGGGCTGACGGGCGCACCACTGCCCAATTCAACCTGGGCGAGGACAGAATTCAACTGCGCGTCGGCAATTTGCTGCTTCAGGCTGGCGACATCGGCCTGCGCGGCGAGTTCGCGGAGGTTGCCGGTAAGCGTGGCGATCTGGACGTCGTTTTGCCGCTTTGCCTGTTCAGCCTCTACGGCGGCGCGCAGTGCTTCCGCCGCAGTTTGCTTGGCTTTGGCGCGCAGGGAGAAGTCAAAAAAGGGTATGTTGACCTGGAGACCGAAACTGACGTTGTTGGGGGTGAAGGTGCCCGGGCGATAGAACTGCTCGTAGTTATTCAACTCATTGATGTCGTAGTTATATACGGCCCCGAATCCGAGCAGCGGCCGACGCCATGCAAGGTCGTCTCCCTTGGCCTGGAATTGCTTGGAGCGCGCGAGGGATCCCGCGGCGTCAATTCCAGCGAGGTTGCGCGGTGCTTCATCTGCAGTGACGGCGGGTATTTCGGGGATCGTGGAGTGGTCGGGGAGTATGGTGCCAACGGGAAGATCGGTGAGAACAGCGAGCTGTTTGGCAAGGGTGGACGCGCGGGTCTCCAGATGGAGCCGCTGAAGGTTGAGGTTGGCCGCGGTGAGGCGGGCCTGCAACAAATCCAGATCGGAATCGACGCCGGCCTCGGCGCGCTGTTGTTCGATCCGAACCAGGTCCGCGGTGAATGTTTTCTGTTGCTGCGCCGCCGCCAATTCGCGGTTTACCGTATCAAGCTCGATGTAGGCTGTGGAAGCATCGAGCGCGACCTGCTCGCGCGCATCCTTGAGGCTCTGGTCGGCCGCTTCGATTCCGGCACGAGCGGCTTTGATGTATTGGCGCTGAGAATAGCTGAATACCAGCGACTGCATGGTGGCGCTACCCACTGAAGGCTGGCCTGTAGGGAACCCGTGAGAATATCCAAAGTTGGTGCCGATTACAAAATTGGGAATATAGGCATCCTGCGTCTGGGCGAGAGCTCCCTGCGCTTTTTTCAAATCGGCTTCGGCGAGCTTGACTGTGCTGGAATTGCGCTGGGCCAGGTCGACCACTGTGGCAAGTGAAACTTGTGCCGGCGCAAGAACCGGGGCTGCCACGAGCGCCAAACCGAGAAGACCTGGGGCCCAGAGACGGCGCGAGTTGGAGGAGAAATTCACGTGCATTTTTCCTGTCAATGCTTCGTTTCCTGAGCGCCGGGATCCTGAGCTGGCCTGTACTCATGGGCCATGGCGATTGCCGCAGCGCGCTCGCGCTGCGCACCGGCGGCGTCACCGAGCTGAGCATCGAGGCGGGCGAGCCGGACGTATGCAACAAAGGCCGGCGCCTGTTCACTTTTTGAAGAGCCGGCTAGATAATCATCGAGCATTTTGACGGCCAGCGTGGGATCGCGGTTGGCCTTTGTAAGCACGGATGCTCCGTCGTAGAGCGCAACTCCTGCGTGCTTGTCGCGCTCAGCGGAACTGACGGCGTTATGCACTGCGGATTCCATATCACTCCAGCGCTGGCGCTGGCGGTAGAAACTCGCCAATGTGACCCATTGATAGGCGGGATGGGCGCCCACTGCAATTGCCTGCTTGAACTCCTGCTCGGCTGTGCCGTAGTCTTTGCGGGCGAGTGCCATGCGACCGCGAAGCTCATGCGCGCGTGCCGGATCGATCTTATCGAGTTGCGCCGCGATGGACTCCGCCTTATCCATGCCGCCACCGACAACGCCGGGAGCATCATAGTAAAACTCACCTAGATCGGAGAGCGCTGCGGCATTGCGTGGGTCCAGATGGACAGCCTGTTCAAATTCTTCCCGCACACGTTTGGCCAGCGAAAACGCGCTGAGGAAGCTGGCGCGATCCGCTTTCTCGCCGAGCGCGCGACCCAACCATAGATGGTACGAGGCGTTCTGCCCATCGAGGTGCACCGCTTGTTCACACTCCTTGATTGCGGCGTCCCATTGCTCCAGGGTGAAGCGCACGCGGCAGGTCAGGTTGTGTGCCTGAGCCGAGGCAGGCTGCGATTGCAGCAGTGACAGAGCTTTATCCGCCTCGCCGGCCTGGAGGAGTTCGTTGGCCTGGGTCAAGGGATCTTTGGTGGGCTGTTGAGCGGAGGGTTTCAGCGTGGCAGACGCAGCAACTGCCACGGACGCAGCCAGCAAGCCCGCCTGAATCGCCCTAGCCGCCAAGTGAAACAGGCTCACGGCCCGACCTTCTTGATGGGAACGCCCTCCTGCAAGGGCTGTCCGGTGGTTGTACCGGTTGCCACCCAATCTCCCTCATTGAGTCCGGAGGTAATAGCCACCTGAGTGAGGTTGATGGTCCCGATGGTGACCGGGGTGCGCACCAGGGTATTGTTGACCACTTTATACACATAGGACTTGCCGTTTTCAGTCCGCATGGCTTCGCGAGGCAGGCTTAGAGCGTTGGGTTCGCTGGAAGTGGTGACCGTGACGGTAACGTGGGTGTCGGGTAGCAGTTCGCCTTCTCCACTGTCGATCTGGACCGGGACTTCGCCCACGTTGCGTGTGCCATAAACAATGACCGTGGAGGGAACGCGCACAATGTGGCCATGCCATTCCTTGCCTAGCTCGGCATCCCACTTGATGACGATTTGCTGGCCGACGGCGAGCTGGCCAATCCAAGGCTCGTCGAAATAAGCGATCACGTGCTCTTTGTGCAGGTCGGCCATCTGGAGCAGGAGCTTGCCCTCTTCGACGAAATCAGTAGGCCCCGCATCGAGGCTGTAGACGGTTCCCGCGATGGGCGCATAGTAAGACGACTGCGCGACAACCGAGCGTGCAGCCTCGAGATTCGCCTGGGCGTCTGAGAGCGCAGCCTGTGCCCGCGCCACCTCGGCGGGCGAATAGCGGTTTTGAGCGCTCTGCTGGGCTGCGCGAAGGGTGGCCTCGGCCACGTCCAGCCGCGACTTGGCCGCGGCCACTTCGTTGGCGGATGCTGCTCCGGTGGAGTTGAGCTTCACGAGTGCGTCCAAGTCGTGGCGGGCCTGATCGCGCTCCATTTGAGCGCGGGTAATATCCGCCGCTGCTGCCTGGCGTTCCTGCTGGGTTCCGTTGTGCGTTGCCGCCTCAAGCGCGGCCTGGGCTGCCTTGACGCCGCTTTCGGCAGTTGCCACCCTGGCGCGAGCCGGCAAATCGTCCAACTGGATAAGCAGTTTTCCAGCAGGCACCACGTCCCCGGGATGCACGTAGACTGCCTTCACAATGGTGCCGGCCGGACTGTGGTACTGGTAGTTCAAATCGGGCTGTACGAGTCCGTTGGTTGGTACCGTGCTTACGAGTTCCTGATGCTGAACCTGGACTTCACGGACCGAGAGGCGATCACGTAAAAGGAACCGCGCTGCCAGGAACACGATGATTATGAAAACCCCCAAGCTCCGCCAGAGCCAGAGCCGGAGTCGGTCTGATTGCCTTTTCTCTTCAGCCATTCACTTAACCAAGGTCAGTATATAGGACTCAGGAAGTTGCCCTTGGAAGCAGAAAAATGCACATGGGACGTGATTTACTGCACACGCCTCTCCGAGTTATTGGATGGCCCTTTACAATAAGAGGATGGCTCTGGAACCGCGCTACACCGACGAACACGCCAAGGCCGGCCTCGATTTCGCATTCCCAGCGATTGAGACCTGGCAGAATCAATTTCCCGGATACGAGATTCTGATCGACGACCCGGAACTTACCTCGGTCTGCCCCAAGACCGGATTGCCTGACTTTGGCGTGTTGACCATCCGCTATATGCCGAAGGAGAAATGCCTGGAGTTGAAATCGCTGAAGGAGTATTTGTTCAGCTACCGGAACCTGGGAATTTTTCAGGAAAACATTGTGAACCAGGTGCTGGAGGATGTGGTGAAGGCCACCAATCCGGTGTGGGCCGTGGTGAAGGGCGAGTTCCGGCCAAGGGGCGGGATTGGGACTACGGTGGAGGCAAAATGGCCGAGAGAAGAGAAGATGTCATAATCTTTTGCTATGGACCGTTCCTGGCTACGGTTTGCATTGGACGTTACGGTTCGTAGCGCTCGTCCTGTTGAGGAATGTGTTCGTTCCCTTCAAGCACTGACGGCGCCTCCGAATAGCTACTCCCACGACGAACGGAGGCTCCCCTTCCGTGGCAAGATCGCTTCGGATGGCGGGAGCCTGCGGCTGTCGTTGTTCCCGCTCACGTTTGGGCCTATGCCGTCCAGGGTTTTGCGGTTTGCTTTCGTCTCAACCGCATCCGGCACCGAGTTGCGGGGACAATGGCTGCTTCTCAAGCGAATTCGGATCCCAGTCGCAATCTACTTCACGTTTTGTCTGATAAGCGAGATAGTTGAGCTGTTTCGCGCCCTCTGGGTTCACCCGACGAACCCGCTCGTCAATTCGGTTGTCGGCTTGGCTGGCTTCGCCATGATTTGCGGCTGGACGTGGGGATTGGTTTTGCTGAACCGCAGAGCGGAAGAGCGCCTTGTACGCGCCCTATTCCATGCAATGGACAGCGAGCAATCTGCTAAGATCGTCGGCGAACTGCTATGCTCGCCACAATGAGTACAACTGCCCAGAAGCAGCCAAAGTTACCGGTGGCCGCCGCCACGGGGACTCTGGTGCTGCTTATCGGGCTGAATCTGCTGAATTATATTGACCGCTATATTCTGCCCGGTGAAGTGACCCTGATCCAGCGTGAGTTTCACTCGACCGACGCGCAGATGGGGTTGCTGACGACTGCGCTGTTTGTAACTTACATGTTTGCGGCCCCGTTGACTGGATGGCTGGGCGACCATTTCCGGCGCAAGCCGCTCATTATTGCAGGGGCGGTGGTGTGGAGCATTGCGACACTGGCGACAGCGTGGGTGCACGACTACCAGACACTCTTTATTCGCCACGCGGTGGTTGGGGTGGGCGAGGCGACATTTGGGATATTTGCGCCGGCGGTGCTGGCGGACTTCTATCCGGAGAGAGAGCGAAATCGAATTCTCTCGATTTTCTATGTGGCGATTCCGGTGGGTGCGGCGCTGGGTTATGTGGCAGGCGGGCAGATGGGCAGCCATTGGGGTTGGCGTGCGCCGTTTTTTGTATGTGCTATTCCTGGACTGGTGATTGCCGCACTGTACGGATGGATTGGACGCGAACCGGAACGCGGCGCGAGCGACCATGTGGAGGCGACCTGGAACCGCGCGACGTTTTGGGGACTCTTCGAGAACCCAGCTTTTTTGACGGCGACCTTCGGTCTCGCGATGTTGACGTTTGCCATGGGCGGGATTTCAGCGTGGGTGCCGACGTTTCTGCACCGATCGGCGGGGCTCTCGGTGGGCAATGCGAGCCTGGTAGTAGGCGGCATTACCGTCGTGGATGGGATTGCGGGGACGCTGGTGGGCGGATGGCTGGCGCAACGCTGGCTGCGGACGAACGATCGCGCGCTGTACCTGCTCTCGTTCTGGAGCGTGGCGCTGACGCTGCCATGTGGTGCATTGCTATTTTTTGGGCCGCCGGCGTGGGCGGTTCCGGTGCTGCTGGTGACGGAGTTCTTTCTCTTTCTGAACACGGGGCCGTTGAACGCGGCTATTGTGAATTCGGTTTCGGCGCCAGTCCGGGCGACGGCCATTTCGCTGAACTTGTTCTTCATTCATTGCTTTGGCGATACGTTTTCGCCGACCATCATCGGGACTATCTCCGACCACTCAAATCTACGGCTGGCGCTGGGATCTACGCTGATTTTTCTCGTCATCTCCGGCGTGATTCTGCGGGCTGGCGCGAGGTTTGCACCGGCTCTCGATGAAGTGCCGCGCGCCGGTAGTTGATGTGGTGGAAGGGAATCGGCTCAGGACAGCCGTTCAAGTGGCGGGTCAGCGATACTGAATGCATGGTTGCGGCGCACGTTGCGACACAGATCTTCATCTTCTCCAGTTGGACTCTTGCGCTTGGCTGGCTTTGGCAGGCTGTGACGGCGTTGCGTGGAATGCCGACCTTGCCCGATTTGACTCGAATGGAAGAGGCCTTGTTGCCGGCGCTTCCTGAGGGCGAAGACCCGCATATCACGGTCGTAGTCCCCGCATGCAATGAAGAGGCATCAATTCAGGCTACGCTGCGCTCGCTGCTTGCCTCGACCGGAGTGCGACTGGAGATCATCGCTGTCGATGATCGCTCGACTGACAAGACCGGCAAATTGATGGACGAGGTGTCTGCCGAGACTGAAGCGAGCCATGGGCCTCACAGTTTGCTGGTGTTGCATTTGACTGAGCTGCCTGCTGGATGGCTGGGCAAGCCGCATGCATTGGCGCACGCTACCGAACACGCCACTGCGCCCTGGTTGCTGTTCACGGATGCGGATGTGGCTTTTGCTCCGCGTGCGTTGGAGTTGGCTTTGCGGAAGGCGACGGCGGAGAAAGCAGACCAGTTTGCGCTGATGCTCACGTTGATTCGACATGGCGCGAGTGAGGCCGTGATGCAGGGGACGGCGCAGGCACTGGCGCAGTGGTCGCTTCGGCTGTGGAAGGTGTCTGATCCGGGTGCACGGGATTCCTTTGGTGCGGGTGGATTCAACATGGTGCGCACGGAGGTATTTCAAAGGCTGGGCGGGATGACTGCGCTGCGGATGGAGGTGGTTGAAGACCTAAGCCTGGCCTCGATGGTGAAGCGCGCGGGAGGCCACTCGATTGTGGCGCTGGGGCCAGGGTTGGCAAAGATCCGATGGATTCAGGGCGTGTTTGGGATTGTGGGCAACATGGAGAAGAACGGGCTCGCGATCTTTCGCTATCGCTTGGGAGTGGCCCTATTCGTCTGCGTGGGGCTCGCGATCGACGTGGTACTGCCGTTGGCAGCGATTGCGGCAGGGGGATGGACTACAGTGGCGGGATCGCTGACTTATATCGGGATTGCGTTGACGTTCCATGCAAATCGGCGGATGAACCGGGTGCCTGCGGTGGCGGCGGTGTTGTTTGCGCCGGCAGCGGCCATCATTGGATATGGTTTTTTGCGGTCGGTGATTCTGACGCTGTGGAGGAATGGAGTGATCTGGCGCGGGACGCATTATCCGCTGAGCGAGTTGCGGCGGAATGCGGTGCGTTGGCGCTAAGAGCCGTCTACTTTGTGGGGCGGGCTTCCTGGTCGCGGGTGTTCATGAAGGCTCGGCCTACGCCTTGAGAACGGAGATTGGGATCGCTGATGGGCGGGCGGGACTGGTCGGCTGAGAAGCTGCGTGCGAGTTTGGGGTTGGGCTTGAATTTGGGCGGGCCACCGTAGAACTGGCGAGCGTGACTCAGGACCATGCCAGCGCGCCCGTGCATGGGCTGAACGATGCCGCGAACCTGCACGTCGGCGTCGCGATATTTGTGGAGTTCGCCGACGTCGGGGCGGTCCTCCGGCAGGCTGATAATTGTGAAGCGGCAGTCGTCATCGGAGGTCTGGGGAGTGCAGATATCGAGGAATCTTGTACCGTCAGGAAGTTGAACCACATCATAAACATGCGCGCTGATGCAGATGTCTTTGTTTAATAGTTGAGAGGCCTGGTCGGCGGTGCGACAGGGCTTTGGCTTGGCTGCGAAGGCTGTGAGGGACGACGCGAACAGCAATAGGATGAGGCAACGCGACCGACGCAGTGACATCCGAACTCACTTCTAGGGAACGAGGGAATTGTAAGGCGATGCGGGCGGGGCGGGATGTGCGGTGGCTCACTCTGGAATCCTCAATCGACGTTCGTAGACCCGGCGCTGGATACTGACAGTGAAATTGGGGCACCCCGCTGAAGTTGCGTGCCCGGGGATTCTCTAGGTATTTCAGAGATACTTCCTTGTTGCGGGCCATTCGACCGCGACTCTCCGCCATCGGCGTGGTCCGATTGCTACTAGATTCAACACAAATTTGGCCGCAGCTATGGCCCGCCGTGCTCCTCCGGAAGTTCCTCAAGTTCTTGAACTTCCGCTAATCCTTGGATTTTTCGACCTCTCCCGGCTAGTTGAAATATAAGCCGTGCTGTGATTTCAACCGATCCACTCTTGATTTTTCTGACCTCTTCGATCTGTGAGCTACTGAGGGTGACTAAAACACAGCGGTACGACGTGGAAAAATTCCTCGCCTCGTTCTCATTTGCACAAAGCGCGTTTACCCCGACGTCGCGTGGAGGTGATACGAATAAGAATCCACGGACACGAACTAGCTTCCCATAAAACTCTCCGGGGGCTTCTAAGAGATGGTCTAAATCAACAACCTTAGCCGGAGGCTTCGCATATGATGCTCTGTAGCCCATGAGCGACAAGCAGGCAACGGCAATGTTCAGGAATTTCACAAATGTAGCCGCTTGGAGCGCCTTAGAATCTGTCTAAAAACTAGGCGGGTCGGGGGAGGAGTTGGTGAGCGAAGGCGATGTGGATCATGGTTTCGGCTGAGGTATGGCATAATTCGTAGTCTTTGGCCAAACGGCGGGACCAGTTCAGCCATGCGAAGGTGCGCTCAACGATCCAACGCTTGGGCAACACTTTGAACGTGTGCAGCTCATTGCGCTTGACCACTTCGACATCGTAGCCGAACATCTGCTCAGCCCATTCAATCAGCGTGCCTGCGTAACCGCCGTCCACGAACACCTTGGCGATGGTGTCGAAGCGGCAGAACAAGCGCATCAACACGGCCCGCGCTCCCACCCGGTCCTGAATACCGGCCGAGTGTACGACCACCGCCAACAGGTTGCCTTGTATGTCGACTGCGATGTGCCGCTTGCGCCCTTTGATCTTCTTGCCCGCATCGTAACCGCGCCGCTCCCTTTTAGCGCCGTCTTGGCCAACTGCGAATCGACGATCGCCACGCTGGGTGTGGCATTTCATCCAACTGTCTTACGGCCCTGTTCACGCAGTGATTTGGTCACCCGCTCCCAGGTCCTGTCGTCGCGCCACGCACGGAACTGCTGATGCACACTCAGCCAGGGAGGGAAATTGGCGGGCAACTGCCGCCATTGGCAGCCAGTCTTCGCGACATACAACAAAGCATCCACGATGCGGCGAAGTTCATACTTGCCTGGACGGCCTCCGGCATGGCGGCTGCCCCGAGGCGGCTTCAGCAGCGGTTCCAGCCTGCTCCACTGTGTGGTCCGTCAAATCGCTCGGATACATGCCCTCAGGCTACGAAACACTCCGACCCGTGCATATTCCTTCCATGGTTCCTACAGCAGTTTTTAGACAGATTCTTACAGTTTCCAGTTAGTTTCGAGCACGAGATGCGCATTGCAAATCATAATTGAAGAACTGTCTGCTATGTAATTCGGGATTGTGAGAGGACGGTCGTCAAACCGGAAACAACGTGCATCCGTCGATCAAAATGTCGGACCCTGTTTTCTGGAAACGGGGTTTGTGGCAATTTGTCGTGGCGCGTTCCAGAATTCGCCAGCAGCGTCCACTCTGGCATCAGAAAACGATTCTAGGAGCGAACGCCTCCAGTTTATTGTTAGGGTAGGATTTTTAGCGAAGGACGGGCGACAGGCTCTGACCTCAATCCTTTCGACGAACCCTATGAAACGGCACGCGCTCACCTTCGGAATCATTGGCGGGGTCCTTATCGCCGCGCTCAAGTGGTCTGAGTTTCGGTTCCTGGTGATTGAGCATTCTTTCGAAATCTACGGGGGACTGATTGCGGCAATCTTTGCCATTCTGGGGATTTGGCTGGGCATCAAGTTGACGGCAAGGCGACCGGGAATCGCCGAGCCAGTGGTAAAGGTTCCTGCCCGCGTGGTCGAGGCCGACGAAGCCCAGACCCAGGACCAGCCGACACAGGCCGTCCCGGGCGTCTCGTTTATTCCGGACGAGAAGAAACGCGAGGACCTCGGCATTACACGGCGCGAACTTGAGGTGCTTGAATTGATCGCCCAGGGGATGAGCAATCGCGAGATCGCTGGGAAGCTTTTTGTCAGTGAGAACACGGTGAAGACTCATTCGAGCCGTGTACTCGACAAACTTGGAGCTAAGCGGAGGACGCAGGCGGTGCAATTTGGGAAGGAACTCGGTTTGCTGCCTTGAATTCCCCAGGCGATGACGTCTATCTACTGGTTCCCGGTCTGCCTGCCATCAGGTTGGTTTCCGTTGCGGTGCTAAGGAAAAAGCCACGAACGGAGCAGGCGGCGGAGTCGGTTGCCGGAAGCTATTGAGCGATAGGGCAATCGCGATAGCTGTCCACGGTGACCGAGACGGTTGTTTCCGCGTCGACTGCCTTATCGTTCAGGAGATACGGTTTGTATTTGTACTTTCGTATGGCGTCGAGAACTGGCTTACGTAACATTGCAGGTCCAGACACAATCGTGGGATGAACGACGTTCCCATTCGTATCGATCAAGATCGCCAAAACGACGGTGCCCGTGACGCGGGAGGGCATGACCGTATGGGGGCAGGTTAAGGCAGCTTTGTGGAGTAGTAGCTTTTCGGCAACCCCTGACGAAATGAGTTCGACACCTGCAGGGGGTGCGTTAGAGTTCGGCTTCGACTGCGCACGCGCACCGGAGGTGAGAGAGGCTGAAAGAAGAACGAAACATGCGACGACTTTCATCGGTGGCGATTTTACTCTATTCAAAGACGTAGGGATGTGCAGCTTATCAGTAGTTGGCTACGGTGACGGAGACGCTGGTTGCTACGGCAGACGGCGTTCCGTTGATGAGATAGGGCTTGTACCTGTATTGGCGGACGGCTTCAAGGACTGGCTTTTGCAGTTCTTTGGGGCCCGACATCACGGTGGGATGCTTGATTTCCCCATCTTTGCTGATCTCAAATGCGACGACAACAGTGCCCATGCGGTGAGAGTCCGCGGAGGAATTCTTCATGACCGGCTCTGCTTTTTGTTGGAGCAGCCCGGCTGCGAAGTCAGTTGAAATCCAGTCATAGATATTGTCGCGGACCAACTGCTTCTGAAATGTCTTCATCCGGTCAATGGCATAGACGGGTGGTTTCTGCGCGAGCACAGGGGCGCCGAGGAGGGCGAAAACAAGAATTGAGCAAGTGACCGATTTCATGAAAGGCGAGTTTACGCTATTCGGACGTGTGAAGGAAGAGGGACCGCGCATCTATTGGTCTTCGCTTTCAGGAAGATTCGCTTCGGGATCCAGGCGAGTGTCGGCAGCGATTAGGCTTCTCAGAAAAAGTCAGCCCTCTAAATTGATATCCAGGTCTACATGGAGTTTGATTTTGAGCACAACGGGCGCTGGCTTGGTTCGCGGGATCTTGATTTCCTTTGCAAAGGGGGCAAAGCCCGTGGAGCTAACAAAGACGCTGTAGATTCCAGGTGGAAGCTGGACGGTGAATTCGCCGTTGTCGTTTATGGGTACTTGCTCGTTGACCTTATTGTCTCCGTGAACATAAACAAATGCCGTGGAGATGACGATGCCGTAGTTATCGGTTATCTTTCCCTGCAAGACGCCTGTTGCTTCGGGTTCGGAGGTCTGAGGACAAGCGGGAATGGCAATTGCAACTGTGAAAGCCAAAACTGCAAACGTTAACAAACGAGTCATGGCGCACCTTTTTGATTTGCGCCGAGTGTATCTTTGTTACCTCACGCCTGCCAATTCCTCTTTAGTAGCACTGTTGCCGTAATGGGTTACTACGTAGTGGTCGAGGATCTGCTTGAACTCGGCAACGATGGTGTCGCCGTGGAGTGTCTTGAAGAGCTTGCCGTCAACATAGACGGGTGCTTTCGGCTCTTCGAATGTGCCGGGGAGACTGATGCCGAGATTGGCGTGCTTCGATTCGCCGGGGCCGTTGACGACGCATCCCATGACGGCGAGCTTGAGTTCTTCGACACCGGGATATTGCTTGCGCCACTCGGGCATGGAGGTACGGAGGTAACTCTGTATCTGCTCTGCTAACTCTTGGAAATAGGTGCTGGTGGTGCGGCCACAGCCGGGGCAACTGGTGACCTGCGGCATGAAGCTACGGATGGATAGCGATTGCAGAATCTGCTGCGCGGCCTGCACTTCTTCGGTTCGGTCGCCGTTGGGCTTGGGGGTAAGGCTAACGCGGATGGTATCGCCGATGCCGGCGAGAAGCAACGGTGCAAGGCCGGCTGTGGAGGCGATGAGGCCTTTGGCGCCCATGCCAGCTTCAGTGAGGCCGAGATGAAGCGCATAGTCGCAGCGGCAGGCGAGCGAGGTGTAGACGTCGATGAGGTCGCGGACGCCGGAGACCTTGGCGGAGAGGATGATCTGGTCGTGGCGGAGTCCGTAGTGCTCGGCAGCCTTGGCGGATTCGAGTGCGCTTACGACCATGGCTTCCATCATCACGTCGCGGGCGGGAAGAGGATTCGCGAGCTTCGAGTTCGCATCCATCATGCGAGTGAGCAGAGACTGATCGAGCGAACCCCAGTTGACGCCGATGCGGACGGGCTTCTGATTCTCGACGGCGCACTCGACCATGACCTGGAAGTTGTCGTTGTCCTTTTTGCCGATGGAAGCGTTGCCGGGATTGATGCGGTACTTGGCGAGGGCGAGGGCGGTGGCGGGGTATTTTTTGAGTAGGATATGGCCGTTGTAGTGGAAGTCGCCGACGATGGGGACGCGGAGGCCGCGCTTGTCGAGGCCTTCAACGATGTAGGGGACTGCGGCTGCGGCTCCTTCGTTGTTGACGGTGACGCGGACGATTTCGGAGCCGGCGAGGGCGAGAGCTGCGACCTGCTCGATGGTGCCTTGGATGTCGGCAGTGTCGGTGTTGGTCATGGACTGGACGACGACCGGGACCTCCCAGCCAACGCGAACGTGGCCGATTTTAACTGTGGGGGTTTTTCTACGTTGAATCTCCGCCATGGTTCTATTTTACCAAGAGTTGGAGTTGGAGGGAGAATAACGAGATTGTTGGGCGGTGGAGTGGGTGGCGGTTTGCCGGTGATACGACCGCAATCAAGGCTCAATCGATCAGATGATCCCCATCAGTTTTCCGAACCGCGCACACATAACGCGCGCATACCGGAGTCGGGATACGGGAAACCGCTTGGTTGGTTGTCGGCTCGTCCTTCATTGAAGTCGAAGTACCACTCGTAGCTCTCAATATGCTTAAGACCATCGTTCATCGGATTGTGGCCCATTGATCACCGGTCAGGAACAAATTGCCCTTCACGTGCCACGTAAAAGCCCTACCCTTGCCAGGACCAGCGAGGCCCGGACTCTCTACTTTCGCGTCGTAGATATCATTCAACTCGTTGATCGTCGCGAGCCTCCAGTCGGAGTAACCGGCTAACCGTAGGTTTCGGCAATACTTCATCGCCTTGCGCCAACTCACATCTTTGCCGTTGTCCTTTCCGGCCCAAGTGAAACCAGTGGCTGGATCGGTCCAATACTCCCGCGCCTGAGTCTGCTTCACCAGTCCTCGGTCGTCCGTCGAAGATTGAGCGCCGACAGTCATGGCCACGATCGATAGGAGCATCAGAACAGGCGTACACGTTGCCATTCTTTTCGCGACTTTCATGCAAGTGAATGTAGTGCCTACTTGACTAGGGATGTAGCCAACTTGTGGCACTTCCGAGACTGACACAGCCCTCTCGAATCGAATTCCGGACGGTTGGACGGCAAACCGGAAGCAGCACTGCTGACGGTTGTTGATGGTCGAGTGTGATTACCTGCGGGGGTTAAAACCCACGTCGGTTATGGGTTGTTTTCGGCACGACTGAAGTCTTGCCCTGTTACAAAGCGCATCCGGTACGGAGCTTTCAAGATGTTTCAAATCCCGTAAGTGGACTAAGTTGCGAATCGGTGCGCGAAGGGGGACGGCTGGCGTACTGCTTCCCACTCATCGCACGATGAAGCTGCGCCGCCGAGAGGGTATCTGGTGGGGCACGACGCTGTGTCCTTTGGCTGGCGGAGAAACTCGACCGTTTTTAGCGGAAGGACGGAGGGCGGTCCGCCTGGGCGCTTCCGCGGGACTGGTTGGGCTTCGTGTCCATGACGAATTGAAGCTGAGTTGTGCCGGGGTGAAGTTTTTCGAGGGGCAGCCACAGACTGGAATATGGCTCGCCGTCGAGCGTGACATTTTGAACATAGATGCCAGGGCCTTGACGGGTCACGATCAGCGTTCTTCCGCCTCCGAGGCGAAGCGTTACTTTGTCGAACATAGGCGTACCCAGCACGAGACCTCCGACCCCGGGTACGGCGGGATAGAAGCCGAGGGCGTCCCAGACATAGACGCCGGAGGTTGCGCCGAGGTCGTCGTTGCCGGGAATGCCGTCGGGTGTGGGCTTGAAGGTTTCCTGTGCAATGCGCGTGACCACATATTGCGTCTTCCAAGGTTGGCCGGCAAAGGCGTAGGCGTAAGGAACGACGAAGTCTGGTTCGTTCTCGATGTTGTAGCAGGGCTCGCCCCAGCAGCGCAGTTTGAGGAAGAACTTGTCGAGACGCGGGATGACCTTGTCGTCTCCGCCAATGGCGGCAAAGAGGGTGGGGTAATCGAAGGGAATCATGAGAGTGTATTGCCAGGTATTGCCTTCCTCAAAGCCAAGTTGATCCTTTGTATCCCAGCTAACCGTGGTTTTGGGAAGCGAGCGCTCGGCGTCGAATCCGGGGAGCCAGGTTCCATTGCTCTGGCGGGGGCGAATCCAGCCGGTGGATGGATCGAAGAGGTTGCGCCAGTTCTCAGACTGCTTGAGGAACCGGCGATAGTCGGCATCGTCGCCGAGATTCCGCGCGAGCTGCCCGATGGCAAAATCGTCGCTTGCATACTCCAGGGTGCGCGAGGCGGCTATCGAGTCATTTTCGATGGGGACGTAGCCGAGCTTGAGGTAATCGGCGAGGAAGGGACGCTCGGATTGGCTGTGCGGGCCGTTGCCAGGCGTGGTTCCAGCTTTGATCATTTGTTTGAGTGCGGCTTGGGCGTCGAAGCTGCGCGCTCCAAAGGCATAAATTGAGGACAGCACTGGGGCGGGAGAATCGCCGCCCATGACATACGTGACGTCGTTGGCGGCGGGCCAGCGCGGAAGCCAGCCACTCTGTTCCGCGTCGTTGACCAGAGACTGCGCGATGTCGCTTTCGCGGTCAGGATCGAAGAGCGCCTGCAGTTGCACAGTGTTGCGATAGATATCCCAGTCAGAGAAGTTGGCGTACTGGGCCTTCTGTTTTGTGCCCCCGAGAGAGTGAACTTGATTATCAAAGCCGATGTATTCGCCGTTGCAATCGCTGAAGAGGTTGGGTGAGAGGAAGGAATGATAGAGGCCGGTGTAGAAGATTCTGCGCTGGTCAGGCGTTCCGCCTTCGACTTTGGCGCGGTCGAGCAGCCCGGACCAGAAGCCGCGCGCATAAGCGTGAACGACGGCGAAATCCCAGCCAGGAATTTCCTTTTCAAGGTTGTTGAGAGCTCCGGCTTCGCTGGCAAAGGAGAGGCCGACTTTGAGGTCGACTTCGCGCTCTTTGCCGAAGTCGAGCCATGCGCCGGTGTGTTTGCCTTGTGCCGAATGGGAGTCGTGGAGGATTGAATCGTCCTGCCAGAGCGCGGAGGTTTTGTATGGCTTGTTGAAGTGGCCAGAGATGTAGAGTTTGTAGTAGGATTCGGGTCCGCAGAAACCGCCTGCCGTGACTGATCCGCTGTAAGAGTCGGTGCTGTTGAGTTCGATGCGATTGCCATAGGCGGGGCGGTCAGGCCGCTGCGGGTTGTCGGACCCGGTGTTCGCGCTGGAGCCGGCGTTGATGAGGAGACGCGCGGGAACGTGTTCAGGGAAGAGGAATCGCGCAATGCCGGCACGTTCGGTGACAGTGATTTCGACGCGGACGCCGTTGCCGAGCGTAATTGCATAGTAGCCGGGACGGGCTTCTTCTTTGGAGTGGTCGAAGACGACGGCGTAGGGATCGAAGTTTGTGCCGGGGCTGGTCGTCAACTCACCGGCGATGGGCAGGACAGCGAAGTCACCATAGAGGCCGCAGCCTGCACCGCTGATGTGGGTGAGGCCGAATCCCCTGATCTGCTTGTCGTTATAACCGTACCAGGCATCGCGATTCGTGTCCGGACTCCATTGCACCATGCCGAAGGGTAAGGACGCGCCGGGGAAAGTGTTACCCCCTCCGGCGGTGCCAATGAAGGGATCCACTGCGTCGTAGGCCGCGGAGGCAGATTGAGTGTGGGCGAGATTGCCGGAGAGCGAAGAGAACAGAAACAGACAGAAGCTGAGAGAAATGCGAGTAGGCACTAACGGAATCCTCTTGTTGAGATGTCCTGCGGGCGGCAGCAAATCGGCAACCAAGAATGGTAAATCATGTGCGTGGAAGTGATGACCTTTACATGCTTCTTCGTAGCAAGGATGAAATGACGGGTGTCGCAACACGGAATGTTACAGGTCTCTAAGAGAGAAAATGCGATAATCGTGGGCGATGACGAACGAGACAAAAAATGGTGCGACCGCAGAGGTGACGCGGACGACGGGGAATAGTGCTTCGCTGCTTTTGCGTGGAGTGAAGAAGACATACGCGGATGTGAGAGCCGTGGATGGGCTGGACCTAGAGGTGGCGCGCGGTGAGTGCTTTGGGCTGCTGGGGCCGAATGGCGCAGGTAAAACGACGACTATTGAGATTTGCGAGGGTTTGACCGCGCCTGACGAAGGAACTGTCGAACTACTGGGGCTGAACTGGCTTTCAAATGCCAATGAGTTGCGACAGCGGATCGGGATTCAACTGCAGGAGACGCAGTTTCCCGACAAGCTCACCGTGGAGGAAACG
Organism: Occallatibacter sp.; assembly: GCA_049521035.1. Taxonomy (GTDB): domain Bacteria; phylum Acidobacteriota; class Terriglobia; order Terriglobales; family Acidobacteriaceae; genus Telmatobacter. Next base: position 34,593 of record JBEKPF010000038.1, read on the forward strand.
CTGCGGATGTTTCGGAGCTTCTTCAGGCGCGGAATTTCAGTAGATGAGTCGATCAAAACCGCACAACTGGAAGAGAAGCGCAAGTCGCGCATTGGTGGACTCTCTGGTGGGCAGAAACAACGATTGGCAATGGCTACGGCGCTGGTGGGCGATCCGGAGTTGCTGTTTCTTGATGAACCGACCACGGGTCTCGATCCGCAGGCACGGCGGCATTTGTGGGACTCGGTGGATGAGTTGAAGCACGCGGGGCGCACGATTATTTTGACTACGCACTATATGGATGAAGCGGAACGGCTGTGCGACCGCGTGGCGATTATGGACCACGGGAAGGTGATTGCGCTGGGGACGCCACAGCAGCTGATTGCCTCAGTCGGTGGGGAAGACATTGTTGAGTTTGCCGTGGTAGGTCAAGGGACGGAACAAGGCACGGTGGACGCGGCTATGCTGACGGCAATTCCGGGCGTGCAATCGCATCGCGTGGATGCGGGGCTGCATCAATTGGCGGTGAGCGAGCCGCATACAGTGGTGCCGCGAATCTTTACTGCCCTGACGGAACATGGGCTGCATCTGAGTGAGTTCCGCACGCATTCTGCGACTCTTGAAGACGTGTTTGTACGGCTGACGGGAAGGAATTTGCGCGATGAGTAAGCTGGAACTGAGCAGCCTTTATCAGTTGACGATGGTGCGATTCCGGCTGTTTCTGCGCGAGCCGGAGGCAATTTTCTGGATCTTCATTTTTCCGATTCTTCTGGCGGTAGGGTTGGGGATCGCCTTCCGCAATCGGCCGGCGGATGTGCTGCCGGTGGGCTCCACGACGGTGGAGTTGACGCAGGCCTTGGCAGTGGATAAGGGGCTTTCGGTCAAGACGCTGGACCTGGCGGCTGGCATGCATGAGTTGGCAACCGGTCAGATTGTCTTGCTTGTTGTTGGAGCGAACGATATTGGTGCTGTGTATCGGTTTGACGACACAAATCCGGATGCAAGAACGGCGCGGCTGTTGGCGGATCGGGCGATACAGACTTCGGAGGGAAGGCAACAAGCAGTGAGCACGGCGGACGAATTGGTGCACGAGACGGGTGCCCGCTATATCGACTTTGTGGTGCCGGGGCTGCTAGGCATGAACCTGATGGGGTCGGCGATGTGGGGGCTGGGCTTCTCGATTGTGGAGGCGCGGCAGAAGAAGTTGCTTAAGAGAATGGTGGCTTCGCCGATGCCTCGCTGGCAATACCTTGTATCGTTCATGCTTTCTCGGCTGGTGATGCTGATCATTGAGATCGCGGCGTTCCTGGGATTTGCGCGGCTGGTGTTCGGCGTGCCGTTTCGCGGGTCGCTGGCTGAACTTGGATTTCTGTGCCTGCTGACATCGCTGGCCTTCTCTGGACTTGGCCTGCTGGTTGCTTCGCGAGCCACGACGACTGAAGCAGTCTCAGGACTGATGAACCTGGTGATGCTGCCCATGTGGATCTTGTCAGGGATATTCTTTTCCGCCTCGCGATTCCCGACGATCATTCAGCCAGTGGTGCGGGCGCTACCGCTAACGGCGGCGATCGACGCGCTGCGCGGAAACATGCTTCAAGGCGTGAACCTGGGGCAGGAGGCCATTCCTGTTGCGATTCTGGTGGCGTGGGCCGTGATTCCGTTTGCGATTTCAGTGCGCATCTTTCGGTGGAAGTAGGTCCCCGATTGAAGAGGTTGCAGAGAGCACGGTTCCGACCATGCCGATCGCCCTCCGAAGGTTTTCCTGCCAGATAGAGATTACTTTGCAGCATTGAGGCCAGGTTCGATCCAGGATGTTACAAAGTCTGTGATGGCAGGGAACTGGGCAACAAGCAATCCTATGATGGGAACTCCGATGAAGCTTCCGTAGCGAACCCAGAACCCGATTCCAAGTTCGCCCGGTTTGGTGTTGGTGATGTGACTGAGAGTCGAGTCGCGCTCGAGGCCTGCGTAAACTATAGCTACCGCCGATCCCAGGACTCCGACGAGCATAAGTAAGACAAAGGCAAGCGTTGGTCGGGGAACGTATGGATAGAAGGCAAGCGAAAACGCGAGGCCCACCAGGACTCCAACGATCGAAAGCACCATGGTCCGCATGCGGGCGAGCAAGTTCTGCAAGTAGCCCACATAGATCAGGCAAACGAATTCTTCGGCATGAGAGGTCGGCTTGTCTTTTGACAACGGTGGAATGAAATTGGCGTCTGGTTTCTCGCAGTCCTTCAGCAGATCGAGGCTGTCCGTCTCGCTCAGCCATTCCGGAAGAATCAGGTCATTCAGAATTTGCTCAGTGCATTGGGAGAACGCCTCACGCATTTCCCGGCCGTCGATGTCATTGATCATCGCAAGGTCGGCAGTCCTGCTTCGCTTCTCGACAAATCTTCTTCCCCGTTCACACGCGACCTCGATAGAAGCGCGTACCTCGGCATCCTTGGATCCGCAATTAGGAATGGGACGGAGGATGTTTTGAAGGTGAAGGAGCGATTCGAGCTGGTGCGAAAAGATGGTGTACCGGGCACGTGAAGATGTCCCACTCAGATTCCAAAGCGAGTTCATTGAGAGGCCCTGCAGCGCGGTGAAGGTGCGACGCAAGGGTGTGCGGTTGAGGGCCAACAGGAGGCGCTTGAGAGAAAGCCATGTACTCACTAACTGGGTGCATTCAAACAGGAGTATGTAGAGCGCCAAAGCGAGCAGGGCATGCAGCGTCTCGTTGAAGGCATGATTTTCAAGGCTATGTAAGATCGGATCGAAGCCATCTGGCCCTTCGTGACGAAGGGCGTAAAGAGGAAGCGCAAGGATCGCAATAGGAAACAAATAGAGCGAAACCTGACGGGGGCCTGGGAACGGAATAGCGCGCGATTCAATGTTGCGGGCCATGCTGTCACTGATGCGAGTCAAGGCTACGACCAGATGTTTATGATTCGGGAGAATTGGTCGTCCCTCACCTAGTAACGCTAAGCCGGAGAGGGTTTGCCAAAACCAACAATAGAATCCGCACAGCAGCAACAGCAAGGACACCATAGGTGAGACGCCATTGGTTAAATGGACGGCACGATAAGCGGTTGGCACTCCGTTGGGATCGGAATAGTCGAAGATCCTGGTGCCAGTCCAGTAAGTGCTCCAGAGGATCGCGATTGGAAATGCGATCCAGACAATTGCTGTTAACGTGCGCTTGTAGGCCAGGACGGCATCACCCGTCCTACCGCCGAGTTGATCCTTCCACACACGCAATGCACCTAAGTGCAAGGAGCGAGGCTCCCCAAAGGATCGGAAAAAGATGTCGAAGACAATACCAAGAAGCGTCAACCACGCAGCGATGTAGAGCACCGATATCCATATGGAATTGCTAGCGACAAGGTAGGTACTGATCCGGGTTGAACATCGCAGCATGAGAAGGGCGATGGAACCAATGATTGCCCAACCTAACCCGATAAGAAAACATTGCCGGTTACCCGAAAGGGGAACGAACTGAATGAACATGCTTTGGTTTTCACTGCGTCGTCCGAAGAGGCATGCGTAAAGATGTAGCCCGACCGCAAGCAGTGCGAGCCCGCAACAGAACTTCCAGGCAGGGGAAAGGTTGAACTTCCATAGCGCCGGGGTTTCTTTGGGAACGACCGTAGGCCCGGTTGGGAGAGCCATCTTCGCCACAGTTGAAACCGGTGGAACGGAATTCGGCACAGGCTCGGTCAGGACGGCAACTGGCCAATATCCATCCCGTCCAATGACGGACAGCCAAGTTGGCGGGGCAGTTATTCCGCTCGATAGGTTATCCCAGAAGGGCGTTCTGAAGTCGGGGATTGGGCCATCCAGCTTGGTCGGATGAATGTAAGGTGATGGCTCGCCGGAAGCTGCGTCCGGATCGGTAATCAGGAATCGTGTGGCGAGATACGTCCCTTCCATGGTGTCGCTCCCGAAGACACGGTGAGCGTGGCGCGCCAAAGTTGATGCGCCCCTGGTCCAATCCTGACCGCGTGGCAGAAGCGGAAAAGCAGTCAGAGCTTCAACGCCGCGGAATTCAGTGGAATCAATTTCGCGGCCGAAAAGCAGATCCGCGCCGATGGTCACGATGAACGCATCCGGGTAAGCCCGGTGAAGGAATCGCGTAAGAAAGAGGTTATCGAGAGAGTTGGTGCTGCGAAGAATTACAAAGCGCACGCCATGCGTCCGGAGAGAATCGACAATGCCGTACATCTGGGCTTCCTGAGCCAGCGCTGAATTCGGACCGCTGAATGTGGGGATCGTGTCCGTATCCTGATGGGTGGACTTGGTGGCCTGCGCCTGGAGCACGACGTGAGCCGCGCTTGATTTGTCTCCTGTCGACTGCGAAAAGATGGATTGTTCCTGGTACGCTGACCGGAGCGCAGAAATATCCCGTGGATAGTACAAATGCAGTGGTGCATTGTCAGGTAAATAATGTGGTTCGCACGGGGTAGTAGACTTCGTGCCTCCCGTAACAGGCGCTGCATCGGGAAGCCCGCCATACGCAGTCTCGTCTTCAGAGAGGACTGCGACTTCCGAGATTGAATGTCCGCGGTCACTCAGATATCTAAAGTATCTGTCCACTTGGATTGAGTCGTTCTCGTCGAAGGTGGCGGCACGCACAGGAACAGCATTGAGCTGTTGCAGTTCACTCTTGAGCCATTGGAAGGAAGAGCACCCGTGCATCGCGCCTGTATAGAGCAGGATATTGGGAAAACCTCTTGCCTGTCCTCCCGGATCGGCAATCGCGCGGGCCACGGACGGGGCCGAGCCAGAAAAGTTCGGCCCAAGAACGCGCAGCGCAGGGTCACCGTCCCTCTTATCCGCGTGCAGGTTGATCCACTCAAGAGTATTTTCCCATTGAGCTCGATTGATTCCAGTGGTGGGCTTCTCACCTACTACAAATACGAATAGACCACGGGTGTACGTGTCGTCATAGCGCGGAGCCGAGGATCGATGCATGCTCCTGCGAAACAGAATCAAGCCGGGGCACAATTCGCGCCGAGAAATCTCTTCGTCTTCCTTAGACTGATCTTGTCGACCGGAATAGTCCGCGGCCTGCGCTTTCCATGGAAGCCAGGACGAATCGTACGTGAACCCCTCATCCTGAGCCGCTTGCTGGATTGCATCGATGGTGCGGTCGAACTGCAAATTGAGAAGCGTGTGCAAAGGGTCCGGAACAGTGGCAACTACAAAGTGGAGATCTTTCGGAAGCGGGCTAAGTGTCGGCTTGATTGACCCCGGAGTTCCTTGGAGAAACCGGCTCACGATCGCTATGAGTTCTCCGCTGGACTCTGAGTCCTTGCTAGGCTGCGCTGCGAATGCTGAACAGCTTGTGCCTCCGGATTGAAGTGCCGCGGACACACCGCCGGTGGCGGCGACCGTTGTTGTGGTCATTTGAGACCCTGACGGATTTACCGCGAAACGAGCTCCGGCCGTCAGAACTGTCAAGAGGGCAAATATGGCCATTCCACGTTTCATTGATAATCCCTTTGGAGAGGAAGACGAATTCTCCTCAATCCGATGTAAACCGGATGCACGTCAGTCATTGCTCATCAATAACATGCCTGTCGGATGAATAATGACATCGAAGATAGTCGAGATCATCGGACCTCGGTTCTTGACCGGCCATCTCGGTTGGGCAGGAAAGGTTTCTGCAAAGAACTACCCCGAGAATCTATATGCGTGTTTGGCACGCGCCTATCAGCGTGCTCCGTCACCGGCTATGTATCGCAGTCATCTCACCAAAATCGCTCATCGGACCTACATGGTTTTCAGATACTCGAGTAGAGCGCGTTTCTGGTCGGCACTCAACGTTATGCCCCACAGATGACCTTGATTGCTATTGCCGGCAACTTGCGTGTCATAGCGAAAACCACTATGCATTGCGTCGTCTCCAGTGGAGACAAAACCTAGCCCATCCGGATCGAGGACGTCATATCCGCGATAAAAAACCTTCGGACGATCTGCCGGATCCTTGAGCAAATCCACAATTGTGGGAACAGAACCGTTATGCAGGTAAGGACCGCGAAGCCAGAGCCCTTCGAGCGAGACATTCACGTACCCATTCTGCTTATCAAAGTGAGAAAATTTCCAGCTATATCCCTTGGCATAGTCGTTGTAGGCGGTTGCCGAGGCCTGGGTCCACATATCAATGCGATGCCTGTCAGTGTTGAGCATCGGGTTTTCAACGGGCTCGACCTGCCCGGTACGCGCTCCACCGGCTGCATGGCAAACCGCGCATTGCTGGTCGAAAATGACTTTGCCCTTGGTGACCAGTTGCTGGTCGACCGGAAACGGGAAGGGCGGAGGTTGAACGTGAAGCATGAAGTCGCGGATTCTCTTCAAGCTTGATTCTGAGTCCGATTTCTTGAAGTCGGTGTTGACCCACTCCACAGGTGTTCCATCGCCAATTGCGGAACTGATCAGCACCTCTTGCAGAGTCGTGTTCAATCCATCCCAGTGGAGGGCGTAGCCCTGATGCGACGCCAGGTTCCATACGGGCATCATGTCGGAGTTGCCAATGCTCCCGTCCACTGGTTGATTGAGCACACGGTACTTCACAGGATTGAATGGATCGATGCGACCATAACCCCACGGTGGCAAATTGCGCATCCAGCCGTACTGGTAAAGCGCCCGCTCTTGATACTGAAGGGTCAACTTTGTGAAGGGTATGAGTGCAAAGCGATAAGTGAGCTGATCGAGTAGAGAGAGCTGGTAGTTGCGCTCGATCTCGGCCATGATCGTGGCCCCGTTGAAGCGCGGATCATCGGCGCAGGCGAACAGGAAACGTAGATAGTCCTGGGGGCTGGTTGTATTGCTCGGTCCGGCGGCGACGATCGTCGGCTTATCTGCTGAGGTTTTACGATAGGTTGCAGTATGACAAAAGGCGCAGTTAATGCCGACTCTGTCGATCCCGATGCGCTGCTTGGAAAAGCCGACCGGCAGCTCATGCCCCTCCTGCGAGACGATGCCGAGTGACGCGTATCCGCCGGGGGCTGGCAGTTTATCGGGGAAGACACGAGGGAGTACCAGCCATATCCAGTAAGGCACTCCGGCAGTTCCTTCGGTTCCGATGGAGCCGTAGAGAAAATGTTCTTCGGCGGTGGCGAAGTACGGCGGCGGCGTCTGGCGGAAGAATTGCTCATAAGTCAGCAAGCCTGCAAAGGCTACGATCAGCAGAGCCACAACGACCAATCCCAGGCGTGTTCTGCGAAAGCTTCTGAAAAGCCTGTCGTGTTTCGTCAGATGGGGATGTGCCTTCATCTCGCGCACCGCGAGGATGAGGAGTGCCACTTCTGGAATGAAGAATGTCAGATCAAACAAGCCAAATTGAATATAGTCGCGATTGAATATGCAGAAGAACACGACGCCTGCGAAACGCGCCAGCACTGCGAGCCATGAGAACGAAAGATATCGCAGCGGGTGAAGTGCCGCGGGGACATAGAAGGCGCTTAATAATAGGAGCAGGAGCGCTGCGAAGCTAGGCCACATCAAAGGTGAGGCCAGCGGCAATGCGTAAAGCATCATGATGGGCCCTGGCATCACCAGGGTCGGGATCGCCATAAGGCAGTTGGCGACGATGCCCACCCACACCACTCGACTGAACCACACTGCGTACCTGTTCAAAGCTCACGTCCTGTTTTCAGAGATCGTTTGAAGCTCCTAAAGTGATTTCAAGTATTCAAGCAAGTCCTGTTTCTGCTCGCTTGATAAATCGTTACCGTAAAGATGCCCGCCATTTCCGTTTCCTGGAATCGACGTATCGTACGTTGACCCTTCGGCACGCGCTTCCGCTGTATCGCTGATGAACCCAACTCTGTGCTGGTCATAGACATCGTATCCGCGCGCAAACACTTTGGGCCGTTCCGCCGGGGCGTTGAGCAAATCAGCTATAGTGGGAACCGAGCCATTGTGTAAGTAAGGAGCACGGGCCCAGATGCCATCCAGAGGCACATTCGCGTAGCCATTGGTCTTAATGAAATGCTGGAAGCGATGCACGTTGTCAGGGAACAGCAGCGCCTGGTTGGTGGCCAGGTTGTAGGTGAAGGAATTCAGTCGATACGGGTCGGTTCCGATGGATGCTATATCCTCGACGGTTCCAGTTTTGCTGCCGGTAAAGCTGTGACATTGCGCACAGTGTGCGTCATAGATCGTTTTGCCGCGCGTGCTTCGTGTTGCATCGATCGGAAAAGGGAATGCAGGTGGAGGCAGTGTGAGAATCCAATCGTGAACGCGCTGAATTGCCGCGTAGTCCACAGTGACCGGGGTGACCCCGGCACCCAAAGATGCGCTCAGATTACGCTCATCCAACGATGTGTTGTTTCCATCCCAATGCAGATGCATGCCATCGCGTGGCTGCTGATTCCAGAGAGAAGGGAAGTCGGCAGCGCCCATGAGTTCGGCGCGTGGTAGTCGCGTGAGGTCCCAGTTGAATTGGATCGTCTTGTAAGGATTGAAGGTGTCGACACGGCCCCGTCCCCATTGCGGAAGAGTAGGGTCGTTCAGCAGAGGGCTAATCCTGTTGCGCAACGAGAGGGTCTCCAACTTCGTGCGCTGAATGACGAACAGATGCAGTAATAGCTTCTGCATCAGACTTACACTCGTCCCGGACTCCTGTGCTTTCGCGATGACGTTGCCGGCGGTCAGCCGGTCGTCGAGAGAACACGACTGCACAAATTGGAAGAAGCCTTCCAGGTTGAGTTGATGTGCGGGCATGCCGAGTACAATCTGGTGTGCGCCCTCTGGGGATGTGCGCACAGTACCCGTGTGACAAGCAGCACAATTGATGCCCACCTCGTCTAGGCCCAGGCGACGTCTGCGGGATATGCCAACCGGTAGTTCATGTCCAGGCTCAACGATCAAACCGAGCGAGGCATATCCACCTGGCAATTTATCGGGGCAAATTGCCGGAAGCGTTTTGAAGATGAGATACGGCGGGAGCACGCCTCCTACAGGCGTGAATACTGTGCCCCCTGTCTCGCTGCCGATGGATCCATACTTGAAGTGCTCATCAATGTCGTCGTAAGTTACTGGGCTATCTGCAAGGAAATAGCGCAGCAACACTATCGTAACAACGACAATTACCAAGATGATCAGCAGCAAAACATTTCGCCTGAAGCGATGCTGATAGAGATCTACCGGGTCGGAATAGATGCGATCGACAAGGTCGCCTTCCGCGGTGCGAATGATGCTCTCGTCGCTCATGCCCGCACGTCCTGACCCGCCGACTTAGATTCTAAGAATGGCTCGGGATGGAAGACTTCCATGATCTTCGCCACCATGGCATCATGGTCGCCATCGAAACGGCGCACGTCGTAACAGCCCAGTGGATTGGCGATTGCATTCACCAGGCAGCGATTGCAAAAGGTGCACGGACGCTCAGGGAGATCCTTTCCCGATCGCAAGATATGAGGGAGGTCTCGGTTCGCTACCAGCGGCCGTGCGATGGAGACAGCATCTGTATACCCTTTGGTGATGACGCGACGAATCACCCGCGCATCCTGATATCCACCGGTATTGATGATTGGCACGCTCACATTCTGCTTCACGGACTTGCAGTACTCTGAACTAACCGCCTCGATGGGATGACTCTTCTTGGTGCGCTCCCAGAACGCGGAGAAGATCGGCCGGAGGATGCGGAAATGGAACATCGTGTAGTTGAAATAGCCGCGCACCCCGCTTCCGATCATGGTCCCGTACCACCAATTCAACTCGTCGGGAGGGAAACCTCCCGGTGGCAGTAGCGGATGCGGAAAGATGCTGCCGATGGAGACATGGATGGCATCCACTCCCGCTTCTTCAGCCCATTTCGCCACCTGGATGCCTTCCTGCAGCGTGTTCCCTTTTTTCTCCCAGGGATAAAGTGCATTTCCAAAATCTACGGCATTCAGCTTTGCCTGCAAATGAAAATCATCGCCGACCTCTTTGCGGATCGCCGCAATGATCTCCAGCAGGAACGCGGCGCGGTTTCGCAAGACTCCGCCATACGCGTCTTTCCGGTCGTTGATGCCTGAGCTGAGAAATTGCGTGATGAGATATCCATGCGAAGCATGAAGCTCTACACCATCTAATCCAGCTTCCCGAGCGCGCCGTGCACCATTGGCAAAGTCCTGGATGGTTTCCTTGATTTGCTTCACGGTCATCGCCTCGCACAGCAAGCCGTGAAAGGTATCCTTCTTGCTGGTGGATGAGAGCGCCTTGGTTCTGAAGTTTTCTACTCCGGGATTATCCCGCTGCCTACCCGAATGGCTGAGCTGCAGAATGTACTTGCAATCATGGCGGTGAACAGCCTCGCCAACTGCGCGCCAAAATGGAACCTTGTCATCTGTGTCGATCATGGCGTAGTTCGGCATGATGCGCCCGCGAAGGCTCACAGGAACGTAAGACGAAATGATGGCGCCCACGCCGCCTTTAGCGAACGATTCCTCCCAGTTGATCCGTGTCTGTGTTCCCGTGCCGTTGTAATTGTCGAAACGTCCGGAGATATTCGACCGAAACAGCCGGTTCTTCACACGTAGATTACGGAACTGCAAGGGCTGGAATATGACATTGTCTTCCATCGGAAGACCATCCTTTCTAGAAGGTCTTCATATATTCGATCAAGGCGCGCTTCTGATCGTCCGGCAAGTCGGTGCCGAACGTATGCCCGTGGTCTTCGATCATGTCCGGCGACTGGCTGAGTTTCAATAAATCCGGCACCATTGCCCTCAGGTCGCTATCGTACTGTCCGTGATTTTCAAGCGCATGGACCAAGCGGACCAGCCTATCTGGATTGCCCAGCAGGCGGTTGATTTCGACGATTACTTCCGGTGTCATCGTGGCTTTGAAAACATTGATATTCGCCAACAGATCGACAGGAGTTCCCGCGGGAACCCGTATCTGGATGTCGCGGATATTCAGGATGGAGTCTGTTCCCGTGACCCTGATCGATTTTTTGCCCAACCGTTTTTCAGGCCAGAGAAGCTTCTCGGCCGCATCTTCGTACGCTGTCATTCTTCCTTTCACCGACGGGTCGCCGGTAAAGACGCCTAGTGAATTGTTGAGGAAAAATGGGGCCGTCGCCCAGACATTGATCAAGGATGGCGTGCGATAGTATCCACCATGATCGATTGGGAAAGAGAGCGTCTCGCCGTCGGCAAACGGATTCTGCACCGTCATTGTTCCTGGCGGTGGCAGCTCCTTGAATGTCTTCGAGGAGAAGTTCTGCCATATGTGTCCCTCCGTTGGATTGGTTCCCATGGCGCGTTTCGCGTTGGTCCCAATCGCCATTTTTGGATCGGACGAGACAAGCGGATAGCGGTCGTCATCAGACAAGAAATTCTTATCGAGGAAATCTGCTGACATCACGAGCCGCACCCATGCAGGTTTGGCTGCATCGGAGTGTTTGTCCAGACCGTTGGTTACCTCGGGAGGAACTTTGCTGGAGTGGCAGCGCGCGCAGTTTTCCGCGAAGGCGCGTTTGCCTGTATCGAGCACGGCAGGAGTTGCGGTCATGTAGGCTGTGCCGCCGGGCGCATTTTTCAGCGGATAAGGCTGATTCGCATCGAGGAAGTCGGCGGCGTTGGTCATGCGCGCTGAAGTGAGCTGCCAGTCCACGCACTCCTTCTGCGCCTTGTTGAGATCGAAGGGATGCTGCGTTGTCGGGACTGCTGGCATTGGTAGCAGCGGCAGCGGCCGCAGCGCTCCGGTGAAGGAGTCTTCAAGGCTGTAGCGATAGTCGGGACAACTGCCGATGTTGATATAGACGCGCAGCGCGGCGCCCGCGGGACCTATTGAGTCTGATCCATCTTTAAGAATATGGGGAACCGCTTGCGTAGTCCCGTCATTCATCACTTCAAGGTGCTTGGGACGCGCTGAGAGGATATACCAGATAGAGTTGATCGCGTTGGGATTGTTGATGAAGTCAGTGCTGATACGGCTGGTATCTGACGTGCCGGGAGGCTGCGTGTCGTACACCCAGTAGATGAAGTTATTCTGCGTCAGCCGACCCTTGAACATTTGTCCTTCGCGCAGGAACTGGTTGCCGAAAGCGGGTGCAAGATTTTCCCATTGCGGATTCTCAGGATCTGCGGGCGGATTGTCCGGATTGAAAGCGATGTGGCAGAGGCCACAGGTCAAACCGGCAAGATAAGGCGGCTCGATGCGCGAGTCGCGGTTGAGATATTTCTTCACATCCCACTTACTTGCGTCGAAGTCGGGATTTGGAAAAAGCCGGAGCCCCATAATGCCGCTGGAGTATGGATCCTGGCAGTTATCAAGCATCAGGCCATACGCATCGGGCGCGGTCGCTTTTGTGCAGCCTGGATCGTTGATCACACCCAGCTTCGCAAAGCGCTGGTCGCGCGGAGTGCCAGTAATGTAGTCCATCAGATTTACGTCTATGGGGAGTTCGAGTAGATTGCTTAACGACCAGAGCTTCTTCTCGGCCTTGCGCCAAAAACGTGAGTTACCGCGTGCGTTCTCCGGGCTAGCGTCCGTGCGCAAAGGATCTCCACCGGTCCACAGGTACCAAGTGCATGCACCTTGTTGCTGTTGCGGCGTCAGGTAATAGCCGTAGTGATCGGGGAGTTCACCGGGAATTCCGTCGCAGGTCTTGGTGTAGTTCTGGAACCGCAACTTAGGATCAGGGAACTGCGTTTGTTGCGTCTGTTTGGCAGGTGGGCAACCTACCGTGGAGAGACACAGTACCGTCAGAAGACAGGGGAGTGCAATTTGACCGAGATTACGCCTGAGCTCGTTCATACGTCCTTCGTTCCTGGCTTTCATACTCCGAGGCCGTCTGCGGACTCACCGAAGACGGTAGGAATGCAATTCAGTTTTCCTTTTCGGGCGACGGGGACAGTGGCTCGGGGAGCGAGGTTAATGTCCCATGAATTAGTGGGAGTGTCAAGCACTTTGTGACATGATTATGCAGAGAGCGGCGAAAGTTTTGAGCAAAAGTGAGCCCCCTGAAACGTCACGGGTTAGTAGTTGATTAATAGGTAAGTCGAAGGCGTCGGCGTTTCTATCTGAAGACCTGAAGTTACAAGGGCAGTGAAAGGGAATGCGCTCCGAGGCCTCTCTTCCTTGGATATGCTGAAACTTGAATCTCGCACGTAGCCGAATTCGAAATCGTTGTGTAGGTATTCATTTGTTTATTTCTTGACAAACTGAAATGAACAACCTAATGTCTGCCGGTATATGTCTACGGTGCTCATCGCAGAGGCGCGTTTTTCGCGCCGGCGTGAGCTCATTGAAGTCCTGAAGCATGGTGATGGGTGCTTCTTACCTGAGCCAACTTCTCGCGAGGTCTTCATGAAGAGATCGAGACTGCTTCGAGCATCGGCGTTAGCCCTGGCTATCTCTGTACTCGCTCTACACACAGCATCCGCGAATATATTTGGTGACATCGCAAGTCACATCGGCAAAGCTCTAACCGGTGCCGGCAAGGTCGTTGGCGCTCCCTTTGGCGGCTTCCTGCAAGGCGCAACTGATCCTGTTGTCGATGGCGCTGCCGATAAATTCACTGACGTGGCGAACCAGGCTGCCGACAGGCTTGACCAGAGTCTCGCCAAGGAGAATATCTCCGTCGAGAATATTGCTTCCACCTCGATTGCGAGCCTTAACACCACGCTCAATGTGACGATCACGACACAACTTGACCGCGTGGACAAGATTGCCAACAGCGCGTTGGACCGCGAGGCCAACATTCTTGACAGCACTGTTTCCAGCGTCGACGCGATGGTGAGCAAGGACATTGAGAAAGTTCAGGGCATTGAGACTGACGCCTTTAACCGGGTGGATAGTGTTATCGATGACGATGTTCCTTTCGCCGTGGGGGAAATCGCGCATGAGGTCGTCTACATGGCGGTCGCGATCATCTTTCTGGTGGTCCTGGTTGGATTTATCGGAGCCCACTTACTTGAGCGGTATAAGAAGAAACCGTCCAATGAACGGCTTATCACGTGGCTGAATCGAGAGCTGAGTCCGGTCCCGGGGATGGTCTTGCTGGTCTCTGTGCCGATGGTAGTTGTCAGTGGGCTCATCCTGGCAGTGTTCGAGGGATATCATCTTTCAGCGACACATAGTCTGGTCTCGCGGTTGGAAGGAGCCGCAGCGGTGCTTGAGCAAGCGGGCGACTACAAGGCTGGGGCGGATTTCAGACGTCGTGCTTTTGCGCTTTCCGGTAGCACACAGCGCGATTATTTCTATCGCAGAGATTTGTGGATGGCGGACTTCACACAGGCGCACAAACTCAACCCCATCGAGATTGTCAGTAGGCTTGGCAGCATTGAAGCGACTTATGGTCCAGGAGGCACATCGCAATCCGATTTCGAAACCGGAGACGGCGAGTTGATGGGAGCGTCGATTTACATCAAAGCCCGTTATCAAGACCAATACGATCAGAGCAAGGTGACTGCCTACAAGGCAGGTTTTCTTACGGGCAAGGATTCGAGCACCGTTCCTTTCACAGGAAAACTTGTATTGGTCTGTGAACTGATTTCAATGGTCGATGATCCCAAGCAACCGGTTTTGCTGCAGCGCGTGAATGCGGCACAGGGCATTCTTACCGAGTTAGATACTCTGTATCCCAAGTACGCCATGGGTCAGATTCTCACCGCAGAGCAACTGGGAGCCATGTCTGACCTCGACCGGCTAGGAGTGACGCTGAGGACCGATCAGACGACTGCTTCGATTCAAAAGAGGATGGATTCTGCAACCGCTGCTGACAGAAACCTGGTTTCGGCCTACCTACTGAATAACATCCAATTCTCTGACGCGCTGACGAGCCAGATTGCGGAATCGGGCAAATCAAAAGATGCCGAGACCCGGTTGAATGTGGTTGTCGAGAATACATTGTTACCCATTGCCAGGAGTATCTATGGATCTGAGACGCTATCCAGGGCAGTTGTGCTTCGACACACTTCGGACGCGGTTAAGCGCGCTCGCGATCTTGTGGCACTTGAGACAGCTGTAACTACGGCAAGAGACGCTTCGCACAACGATTCCGACAAAGCCGCGGTTGCGCTCAAGTATCTGGACGTTGCTGAGAAAGCTGAGCGGCTCAACATGCTGCTGGTTTCGGAGCAATGGCTGAGTGAGGCCAAGTCAATGCAGCAGGACGCGACAAAGATTGCTCAAGCGGATGTCGATCGAATGACCACGCTGGCGAGCAAGCTGAAGGAAGCAACTCTAAGTTCGAGCCTATTTCAAATATGACCCGAAGGCGGTGAGGATGCTTCATGTGTCCTCTGGCCCTGGGGTGGTCGTAATGAGAATACGAAGGTGAATCTCTTCGGCGAAGAGACAATGATTGGGACGGCAAGCAGCGAAACGATAGACGCGGCTGAACAGTTTAGAAGGCGTTGGTGTCGACGACGTTCACCTGCGTGTACCCGCTTCCCAGAGCACCGCTTGCGATGGTCAGGTTTGCGGGCGTGTAGGTGAGGGCGTACTGAATGCGCACAGCTACACTATTCGCAACTTCTGAATTCGGAGCAATCGGCCTCTGATACGGCGGTCCGTCTGTGGGTGCCCAAGTCTGACGAATTACATCGAGAGCGTACTGCGAAGGCAACGTCGCAAACTGCGCGGCAGAAGCTGGATCTAATGTCACTCCGAGTGCCTGCGCTTTAGCCGTCATCCATCCCAATGTGATGTCGCATAGCCGCGTGCCGGCATCCACTCCACCGCCCTGCAATGTCCCTCCGCCTATATCGCCATGGCAACCGGAGAACCATACCTGCTCGATGGTCTGACCGGGGGCCGGAGCAGAGGTCCATAACGTTGCAGGAAACTGCGCGCGCTGCTCATCTATGGCCAGACACTGGTAGGCGTTTACGATATCGGGATGAAGACCTGTGTCTAGAAACCCGTAGGCCTTCTCGTCCACACCGCCGAAGATCGCTGGGATTCCCAGCGATCCCACCGTGTCCCACACGCCTACCATCTGAATGGTGGCCTGTCCGAGCCCGCACCCTGTCAATCCTGCCAGGATCGAAGCGCGGTTCACAGGATCGCGGTATGCTGCGAACGCCTGCGTCACGCAGTTGTCAGTGAAGGCGCCGGTTGGAAGCCCGCAATTGGCGATCATGCCCGCGAGGCTCCGGGCTGTATACGCTCCGCGACTAAAGCCAAACAGGAATATCTGGTCGCCTGGCTCATAAACATGGGCTATCTTGGTGTAGCCATCCTGTATCTTCTGCAGGAGTCCTGCGCCAAAGGCGCCCTGAAGGATGCGGGTTAACCCGGTGGCATCGGCGCCCACGCCATCGTCATAGAACGTCACCTGATCAGAGGTCACGGTCAGCGCATTGTAGAGCCGATAAACATTCGTGTTGTTCACCGGGTTTTGCCACGTCCCGTCCGCACAAAACACAATTCGCTTTGACATTCAGACCCTCCTCCGTTTTCCAACTGTTTTCCGTCAGCATGCTATCACGGAAAGAATGTAAGCATCTTCCCACGAAAATTAGTGCCCTCGTAGAATCTTTTACGTTGACAATAATCACGTCTCGGTATTCCATGTCTTCATGCGACGCAAGCTATCCCTCATTCCTGCCGGTACGCATGGCTTTGCAGCGTGGAGCGCCCGGCGAACCCGCGGAATCTCTGTAGCGGCGGCTACGCTCGTAATCAGCCTTCTGTCCACCGGGTGTTTGTCTCCACTGGCAAAACATGCAACCGCATTCTCCGCGGCTACAGCTACCGTGGTCAACGGCTCTGAGGATGCCTATCGTGGAGCTATGCAGCTTCGCCTTCAAGAGCAGGCCGCGGCGAGTGTTTACTCTTATGACAAGAACCCGCAATGGAGTCCCTACAAGGATCCGGCACCGCTACTCACGTCGGACCAGCTGAATGCACGGATCAAGGTGCTTGACGGTTTGAAGGCCTACGCAGATACCCTGGTTGACCTAACTTCCGGAAAGCCATCCAAAGATCTGGAAGCGAGCGCTCAAGCTGTAGGCACTAACTTACAGAGCCTTAACCAGACCGTCGCGACCGATCTCAGCACCGCAGTTCCCAATCTTCCCGTCATGAGCACGACGGACGCCAGCGCCGCCAGCACCGCGGTCCTGGCGTTGGGAGAGTACCTTATTGCGCGCAAGGTAAAAGCTGCTCTTCCTAAGGTTACACAGGACATGAAGCCGATCATCACATCCCTCTGCGAACTGCTTAATAGCGACGTCACAATCCTTCGTCGACAGGCGAATGTTGACTACCAGACGCTGATTGAACAAGAGAACCAATCCATCCAACATGAGGGCACGACTGTGAGTCCATACGAGCGGCGCCTTGAAATAGGCAACCTTCTGGTTCTTGCCGCCCAACAAAAGGCAAACGATGACGTGCTCGCTAAGCTGCAGACGGCTCTCCACACCCTCGACATGACTCACCAGGCGCTTGCTGCCGCCGCCCAGGGAAACAATCCGGAGTCGATCTCGCAAAAGATAGCTGAGCTTGAAGCGGCCGGCAAGGATCTGGGCAACTATTACAAAGTGCTGCAAGGCACTAACCAGTTCACCCCTACGAATTAACAACTCAACAAACCCAACTCCCGGAGACAAGTCATGAGCACGTCCGCTTCGTCCGTACTGCAGAATCCTGATCCCGGCGCAACTTACCAAGATGCCTATAATGCCCTGGGCGCAGCTTACTGGGAGGCATCGGACATCAACAGCAAGGACCTCGTCTACGGGGCGCAGCAGGCGATTGGCGACATCATTACCGCGTTTAATCAGCAGCAACTTGCGACTAACACTGCGCTCTTCATCCAACTTACGCCGAAAATCAAAGCCGTCAACGCGACGCTTACTCAGATCAAGGCCAGCATTACAACGATTACCAAGAACATAAGCACTGCGGCCACTGTGATTTCAGCCATTAGCAAAGTTCTATCGCTCTATCCGGATATGTAACGAGGAGGCTGGTATCTGCTCCTTTGCGTAAAGTTTCTATTGATTATCTAATCATCATTACTTCGCATTGATCACTGTGAGACCGAGACTCGTCATTCGGTGAATCGGGTTGGCCCGATCACCTTGCTGATTTATGTTGACATCGAGTTGTGCTCCATTCACACTGCTACCCTGAGCGAACGCGGGCCTTGGGTAGTGGTTTGCGATCTCGTGAGCGCAGTTGAATTGACTATCTGAAAGGGTTGAATCCGATGCCTGGTTTCGCTGGATTTGATACAGATATTTATCCTGGGGACGATGTGATGTCGTGGTTGCGTACGAACACCAACCTGGCCTGGTGCGGATATTATCTGGGTGGGGCGCCCAGCCATCCTGACACCACATGGATGGGGAAACGCGCGGCGCTTCAGGGCAATGGCTGGGGTATCGCGCCTGTTTATGTGGGGCAACAGGTTACTGGACCGGGAAGCCAGAACCCGTCAGCGGCAACCGGATTGCAGGATGGAAGCCAGGCCGCGCTCATGATGCGGAGCGAAGGGTTTGCTCCGGGATCTTATGTGTATCTTGATCTCGAAAACGGGCCACCAATTCCACAGGCGCAAATGGAGTACGTCACGAGTTGGGTCGCCGCAGTGGTCAACGGCGGCTTCATGCCTGGGATCTATTGCAGTCACCTGCTGGCACAAACTATCAGCACTTCTTTTCCCTCATCTCGAATCTGGGCGTTCAAGGTGCCTACCACTGCGAGCCACCCGGTGGCCGCTCCGTTTCCGTGTCCGGACCCAGCCGGTTGCGGATATGCCGCTGCTCATGCGTGGCAGCTCGACCAGAACGGGGTCCATTCTCTGTTGCCTGAGATTGAATCGTCTCTTGGCATGGATTCAAGCTCGGCCGTTTCCGCGGATCCGGGCGCTCCCGATTCGTAGATCGCTGCTTGCCAAGCCGAACGCCTCACACCCTTGCTGGGAGCAGGAGGTTGATGACCTCCCTTTGGCTTCGTGGAGTTGCTGGATGGTACCCTGTAGATACAGCGTTCTCGTGCGCCTTGCCAGCCGCCGCTTCCCAAAGTGGCCCCGTAGCTCAGGTGGATAGAGCAGCAGTTTCCTAAACTGCGTGTCGGAAGTTCGAATCTTCCCGGGGTCACCATTTCTCAGTTTCCACTAAGGGAACCCAACACCCAATCAAGCTAATTCAAAGGCCATAGGTCGCGTACTTTTCCTTCGGGGCCGAGCGGCAATTAAAACAGGATCTTGCCGACGAACAGCAGGTTGCGAAGGCCTGTTCCCGGAGTCACGAGACTGGCTCCAGTGGCTTGGCTCTCAAAGAAGTTGTTGAAGTAAGATCCCCCTGGGGCTGCGTAGTCCGTCAGAGTGTTACCCGCTGCAGTGTAGTAGCCGCGATTGAGCACGTTGTATGCGTCAACCTCCAGGCGGAAAGTAATGCGCTCGCTGAGCTTCGTATTCTTGAAGACGCTGAAGTCAACATTGTTGAAGGTGTCGCCGCGAAGGATGTTTCGTGTTGAGCCTGGGTACGGGTTATTCAGGATATTGGCGGCGAGCTGATTGTTCGCAATAAATCGGACGGCCGACGTGGAGATAGGGATTCCCGTTTTGTAGTCGACAAGGATGGGAGCGGAGAAGACGGCCGGAGTGGTTGGTGTTGCTGGGGTAATCGTCGTGTCCGTATAAATGCCCAGCGTGCCGGCTGGAGCTTTGGGGTTGGAAAGTATCGGGCGCGCAACATCGACTCCGAGAAAGTTCGCTTCAAACGGAATATCGCTATAGGACTCAGACGTGCGCACGTCATCGGGGTTGATCTGTGGCGAGCCATTAGAGATCCCTTGAAAGTCTGTGTAGGGCTGTCCGCTGTTGTAGATCCAAACTGTGTTCGCTTGCCAGCCATTGCTCAGCCTGTCGAGAAAGGCGTTTCCCGCGTGAAAGTCATGAATCTTGTAGGTGAAACTTAGGCTGGCTGAATTGGGAAAGTCGAGAGCGCTGTTTGCACGTTCGCCGATGTCCGTGTTCAACGGGTTCTGGGCGTAGGCGATGGTGTTTCCGCCCGAGCCGGTTGAGTAGATCTCGCTGGTGTTATCGATGTTATGGCTCCAGGTATAAGAGAGGTTGGCGGTTACGCCATGAAAGGCGTGGGTGGTGAGATTGGTCTGCAGGGACTGGTATTGTGAAAAGGCCGTATTCTCCACCTGGTCGACAGTGGTGTGGCCGCAGTTCAGGAAACCCACATCGGCCCCGCCAAGCGTACTGTTGGCGGCTGAACAAAGGCTTGCCGGGTTGACGACATTGGGGAAGGCAGCCGCGACGGTCGCAAGGTATGGGTTGGCGTCAATCGACTGGAATTGTCGGCTGGTGTGATTGCCGACGTAACGAACCTCAAGAACCGCCGAATTACGCAGCTGGTATTGCACGCCCAGGGTATAGGTCTGACCCAGGGGATTGCGGAAGTTCGTGGGGGCAGTGGTTTCGCTATCCAGGGCCGGGTTGCCACCCGTTGGTAGCTGGGGAGCGAGCTGCTGTTGCACCGTAACAAACGTGGCTCCTCCCGTAGGAATGCAGTTGGTCGTGCCCGCATTGCAGGTGAGCGCTCCCGAGGCGACTGAAGGCGCCGAGCCCGCGACGTTCAAGGCGATGTTCTGATATTCGGGATCTACGTTGATGGCATAAGCACCGCGAATGACCAGCTTCTTATTGAATCCAGGGTTATAGGCGAAGCCGATGCGGGGTTCGAAGTTCTTGTAGTAGTTGGCGATGGCCGGAACCGTGGTTTCTGAGAGCGGCAGCGATGTGCTCCAGAAGGGGTTAGGCCCGGTTTGGGTGGCCACGCTTTGGTTATGGAAGTAGTTGATCGGCTGGCCAAAAAACTCCCACCGCAAGCCAAGATTGAGTGTTAGGCTCGGCTTCACTTGCCAATCGTCCTGAAAGTAGAGCCCAAAATCGTTTTCCTTGAAGGGAAAGCTCGGGCTGCCCTTGGCTACTTCAACGCTGCATGCGCCATTAGGGCAACCGCCTGCCATGAAGTCGGATAACGTGTCGTAGGTAAAGACACCCTGCACCCCCGGAAGGAAAACGTTGGGCGCGTTCTGGTAAAGGAACTCGCCGCCGAATGTGATTGCATGATGCCCGGTGGACCAGTTGGCATTGTCCTGTACCTGACCTACCTTGACAACACGGCCATTCGGATCGAGGTTGGGAAGTCCCAGGTTGGACAAGGTGCTTCCGTCGGGCAGAGTGAGCGGGTTGAGATCGGTCGGACAGGTATTGAATGCGATGATGGTGCAATTGGGGAAGCCGCCGCCTTCAAATGCAATTGTGCTTTGCTGGAAGCTGTAACGAAGTTGATCTACCCAGTGTGGGCTAAAGGTACGGGTTTCGTCAGCTCCCACGGAGTGAGTTATCCCGGTGACATTGGTGTAGCCACCATTAGCTGTGGCTCCATCGGGTGCGGTGGGATTCGACTGGTAGAAGTAGCGGAGATAGAGTCGGTCTTTGGGAGTAGCCTGCCAGTCAATGCGGCCTAGATTCTCCTCATCGGTAGATAGAAACGGCACCTGACGACCGAATTGAGCGAAGGGAACTGCGCCTGCACCAGGAATAGACTCGTTGGTCACTGATCCAATCTGGCGAGGATTGCCGACAGCAATTGCATATGGATTCAGCTGCTGAAGAATTGCGACTGATGCATTGTTTGGATAGGCGCTTACGAGCTGCGTAAGACCGGCTGTCGTCGGGAAAAGTTGGCCATTGCTGGTAACAAGAGCGCCAAACTCGGTCTCTCGGTCCCAGTAGGTCGAGCCAAAGAAGAAGAGTTTGTTCCTCAGGATTGGACCGCCGAGAGTTCCACCATAAAAGTTATCTACGTAGCGGGGCACGACGGCAGTAGCGCAATCGTTGGCTGTGGGAGTTTGTCCGGGACCGCAGAAACCGAACTGCTCCCCTTTTGACACGCCTTGCGCGAGGGAACTGGTGAAATCCCCCGAATACTTATAGATGGCCGAACCATGCAGGGTGTTGGTGCCCGACTTGGTGATGTAGTTGACCACCGAACCGGCGTTACGGCCATATTGGGCACTGAAGCTGTTCGTGATGACCTGGATTTCTGCGAGTGCCTCGTCGTTGCCGAAGAATACTTGAGGTCCGGTGATGGTGGTATCGTTATTTGCCTGGCCGTCAATCTCGAAATTGTTGGAGCGGCCACGCTCGCCGTTGACCGAGAAGTTGGCTCCGTTCGTATTGGAGAAGTTATCCATGTGGGTGTCGACAACGCCGGGAACAAGCAGCGCCAGTTCATCGAAACCGCCAGCAGTTGGGAGGTTGGTGAGTTGCTCGGTGTCGAAGGTAGTGGTGACCTGGGACTGAGTAGTCTCAAGGATATTTTGGGCTGCAGAAACCTCAACGACTGCCTCGGTGCTGCCAAGACCAAGCTTCTGAACGCCCAATGCCTGATCGCGGCTGGACGCCACCTCAATATTGTTCAAAGTAAGACCGGCAAAGCCTCTTGCGATGATGACCACGGTATAGGTGCCGATCGGCACGTCCTTGAAATAGAAGTTGCCGTCGCCTCCAGAGGCTGATTTCAATGCGATATTCGTAGCCGTCGCGGTAGCTGTGATGGTTGCTCCAGCAATCACGGCTCCTGTGGTGTCGGCCACGGTTCCTGAAATGCTTCCGGTTGTAATTCCTTGCGCGAGGGCTTGCTGTTGGAGAAGCGGCGTCGGCGTGAGAAGAGTCAGTACTGGCACCAGAAACATGCTTAAAATGAGGGGAATGATAACGCGGCGACTCATCTTACTTTGCTTCTTGAATCCTTGGCTGTGGAATGAGCCGATCTGATCGGGGATTATCGAATTGATGGCCATTGGTCTTCTCCTATTGATGTTTTGTCTTTCGCTGACAACGCCTGGCATGACACCCGGCTGCAAGATTTGCTCGATCAAGTTCACTGCGGAGGATCCACCGAATGCTCGTTAGGCTTGCGGATCAGTCTCGATCGACAGCATGTACTTCGTCGCTGGGGAGTCATTCGTCCGAGATCACGCTATGACAGTAGCTGTCGACACGGACTCCGCTTGAGTTGCAGTCTGCAACTAGACGGCCAAACTCTATATGCTTGTATTTCTTCCATATATCAATCGTTTCTTGAAAAATGATTATGCTTTATGAAATCCCGACTTGAAGGATCAATGAACAAAAATTGTCGATTCAACCTCTAATTCTATTTCTTGGTAACCGCAAAATGTAGCGTCATCCAACCGGAACCACTGCAGGGTGTACTTCCGAAAACAGTAGGATTTGACCGTCTTCAGGCAGGTGCTGAACCTCGGATCCACGAGGCAAGTTTGATGTACGCGCTTCTTATTCAACAAATCCATCGAAACCTATCCAGCAGACAGCGAGGTCTTTGAGGTTGCTCTTGTATGTCCGCGTCACAGTGAACTTCTTTCCGCCCTTGATTCGAAGTGTGTACTCGCCCGTGTGCAGTGGGCGGAGCTCTTCCACAAACGAGGCGTTGACCAGGACGGAGCGGTGAATTTGCAGAAATCCGTATGGCCTGAGCTGCTTGGCGACGGAGGAAATCGAAACATGCAAGAGGTAGGAACTGGCATCGGCCTGCAGCAACACGTAGTTGCGCTCAGCCTGGACGGTCATTACATCGTCCGGAGCAATGAACAGGATTCTGCCGTTGACTTTAATCGCGATCTTCTCGCGCTTTTGCTGAGAGCGTCGTTCGAGCTGCGGAGGATCGACTACCAGTCTCAGAGCTCTCTCTCCCGCCAATCGAATGGGATGCAGGTCAATGGTCATGTGGGGAATCATCCGTACCGTCCGACCACTTACTGACAGGAACCATAAATATGGTCAGTCGATCGGTCCCAACCACATCTGCCATAATCGGAGAGTCCGCCTGATTCGCCCCCCAATTTTCAGCGCCGACCTGTGAAACGAAAAACATCAGGTGTGGATGCCAATGTCCCGCGCGATCGTTTAGATACCCATCTTTGGACAGCATGTAGCACATCGCGCCAGGTTCCTGCAGAGGTAATTCCTTCTTGTCGAAGGCGGCCTTCAGGCTGTCGGCGATTTGGGTATTAGATTGCCCCGCCAGCGCCCACTCTGTCTTCTTGATGGTCAGCGGGAGATAGGTTCGCACGGCCGCCGGGTTGAAACAGATCGGACCCCGCAGCTTTGGATTCCAAAACTCAGGAAAGTCGATTCCGGCAGTCCACCCTCGCTCCACCATGCAGACAAAACCGTTCTTGCCTTTGACTGCGGTCACATAACCGTGTCGTTCAAGCACCATGACGTCGGCGTCCATTGCAATGGATGGCGGTGCCGCGCTACGCGCCAAAGCAATTTCGGCATTCCGGTCCATGAGGTATTGCTCAACAGGGGCCATGCTGGGATACGAGGCTTTAACGTCCTGCGTTTGCGCCGGCCACGCCGCTCCAAGCAAGATGATGAACATGAGGCTTTTTCCTGTGACCGTCGCCATATTCTCCAGTGAAGTCTGCTTCATAAATCCTCCGGGGCCCTGCGTGGCATGATAAGTTGATATCAACATAAAATGCCCGTGTCAACCTCAACGTATTCCCTCGTCAGGTT
>JBEKPF010000039.1:0-58758 GCA_049521035.1 Occallatibacter sp.
CCTATACACACCTCGGTCCGCGGCCATACCGATTTCAAGTGATTGCCTCGAATGCTGCGGGCTTGTGGAACGGCCCGGTCACGACGGTTCCGTTCACGATCCAGCCGGCTTACTGGCAGACATGGTGGTTCCAGGCGCTTCTGGCCATGCTGGTTCTTCTTCTGTTGACTGCGGGGTATCGGTTGCGTACGGTTCGATTGGTGCGGACGATGAACGTGCGATTCGAGGAGCGCATGGCCGAGCGCACTCGAATAGCGCGGGACCTGCACGATACTTTGCTGCAAAGCTTCAACGGGCTGCTGCTGCATTTTCAAGCTGGTTCGAATCTTCTGCCCGCACGCCCTGAGGAGGCCAAGAAACGGATTGATCTTGCGATTGAACAGGCAGCGAAGGCGATCACCGAAGGCAGGGATGCGGTGCACGAATTGCGTTCTGGCGGATCGATCACCGTTGATCTTGCACAGGCTGTGAGCAGTTTTGGGAAGGAACTCCTTAGCCAACCGACAAACGAAAATCCGCCCGAGTCGCGCATCCAGGTGGAGGGGACGCCGAGGATGCTGAATCCGATTGTTCGGGATGAGGCATACCGGATTGCGGCCGAGGCACTGCGTAATGCTATCCGGCACGCAAATGCGCGGCAGATTGAAGTGGAGATCCGGTACGACGAAGAGCAACTGCGGCTCCGGGTTCGCGACGACGGAAAGGGGATAGTTCCGAGCGTGCTGGACAGTGGCCATGCACCGGGGCATTGGGGCCTGCGGGGCATGCGTGAACGTGCCAAACTTGTCGGAGGCAGTTTCGAGGTCTGGAGCGAACTCGACTCCGGTACCGAAGTCGAGCTGAGCATACCAGCCGCGAGCGCTTACGTACGACAGCATGCAAAACGCTGGTCCGTTCTTAGACTTATCCGTCGGAGCTAACGTGATGAATACCACTCCCAATGTGATCCGAATCCTGGTGGTCGACGACCACGCAATCTTTCGTCATGGGATTGTTGGATTCCTCGCCGACCAGGAGGATATGCATTTGGTGGCTGAAGCCTCGAACGGGAAGGAGGCGATTCAGCAGTACCGCGCCCACCATCCGGACATTGTTTTGATGGGCCTGCAGATGCCCGAAATGAACGGTCTGGACGCAGTGATCGCAATTCGTGGCGAGTTTCCCGAAGCAAAGATCATTGTGCTGACAACTTATACTGGCGATGTTCAGGTGCTTCGAGCAATGAAAGCCGGGGCTCGTGCTTATTTGCTCAAGAACCTCTTGCATAAGGAGCTTCTGGATACCATCCGTGCGGTTCAGGCCGGCAAGAAGGCCCTGTCTCCGGAAGCTTCCTTCGAACTTGCCGAACACGCGACGGATGACGCCCTGACCAACGGCGAAGTGGAGGTGCTGCGGCTGATCGCTGTCGGGAACGCAAACAAACAAATTGCAGATAGACTCTCGATCACAGAGGAGACGGTCAAGGGCAGGGTCAAGAACATTCTTTCCAAACTAAACGCAAACGATCGAACCCACGCGGCGACGATCGGCTTAAAACGCGGAATTATCGAACTCTAACGACTCGAAATAGCATGCTTTGAACCCTTTCGGGGGTGTCGCGCGAATGCAGGGAACGCGTAACCTCTCGTTGAGGTTTTCTTGCGTCGCTTATTCTCGACATTCGCTCGCGGCTGGCCGGGAGCCGGGCTCTTGCTCTTGCGGTTGGTTGGCGGAGTGTCTCTGGTCGCCGACGGGATCGGGAAGTTCCAGACGGGCCAGCCGCTTGAATCGTCAATATTCGACATCCTTGCGATAGGAGACGGTCTGCTGCTGATTGCGGGATTGTGGACGCCCATCACGGGATCTCTGGTGGTCTTTTTCGCTCTGTGGGATGCCCTCGCGCAGCATGAAAATCCGTCTTCCGGTGTTTTGTTGGCCACGATCGGCGCGGCATTGGCACTTGTGGGACCGGGAGCGTGGTCGCTGGATGCCTGGTTCTTCGGATGGAAGAGGATTGACTTCGATCGCTGACGGCGGAGTTGCTTGAGGCTGAATCCGTAGCCCAACAATGTGAATCCAGAATCATCGAGGGCTGGTACGAGTAACTGTACCGAGACTCTGGGTTTTGCCGCCAGCCCCCGCGTCGTTCGGCCATTCCAACGCTCGCACCCACCTATTGAAAATGAGGGGAACAGAACAACTCGAAAGAGCCCTATGGTTACACGATCCAGTTCACGGAAAGCTCGAACTGGGGTTTTGCCAAATCGCTATTTGGTCCACAATCAATCCACATTCGAAAACGCTCGGTGCCTATTGGCGGACGATCAGCGAGCAGAGAGCAGGGAGTGAGATATGAGTTCGCTTGCATATTCGATAACCCAGACTGGAACGCGCGGTGAATTCGGCAGCTCGACCAGCGTTGCGAAACTTGGAGTATTGGCAGCGTCGATTGCGCACGAAGTCAACCAGCCGCTTTCGGCCATCATCCTCAACGCCCGCACCTGTCTGCGGTTGCTTGCGGCAGATCCTCCAAACGTCGACGCCGCATGCGACGCGGCCCGGCGCTTGCTGCGCGACGGCAATCGTGCTTCTGAGGTGGTGACGCGGTTGCGCACACTCTTTAACAAGAAGGACGCATCCACCGAACCGGTGGACCTGAACGAGGTAACACGCGAAGTGATCGCGTTGTTGATGAGTGAACTTGAGAGAAACCGAGTAGTTCTTAGAGTTGAACTCGGCGCCGATCTGCCGCTCGTGAATGGTGATCGCGTTCAGCTTCAGCAGGTGATCCTGAACCTATTGCGGAATGGGTCAGACGCGATGAGCGCTGTCGACGGCCGCTGCAGACTATTGGTGATAAGAACTCAGCGAGACGGAGGCGATTGCGTGCGCCTGACCGTGGTTGACTCGGGAGTGGGATTCGACCCTCAAACGACAGAGAGGCTCTTCGAAGCGTTCTACACGACGAAGAATGACGGTATGGGAATTGGGCTATCCGTGTGTCAGTCGATCATCGAGCGTCATCATGGCCGCTTGTGGGCGACGCCAAATTTTGGTCCGGGGGCCACGTTTTCGTTTTCCATTCCCCGCGCGGTTGAGAATGCTGCGGGAGCCGGAAGATCGGATGCGATTCGATCGAGTGCTTGTGCCAGTGATTTAGCAGAAAGGCTATTTCTCGACGCGGTGAACGCCGTCGAAATGACGCCGCAGTAGTCAACATTTTGACGCTGAAGACGCCCCAGTCTGGACGAGCCGGGGCTGTTTTCGTTAGACCTCTCGATGGAGTAGCTAGACTTCTGAATCCAAGGCAGATCAAAGCGAGGGCGCAATTCTCAAGGCGCTGGCAGGTTGGAACTCCGATTGCAAGGTGAATAACGTACTGACATAGTAAGTGCCGACACGACCCTCCGTAACGATATAACCAGCGTTCAAAGATTGACCAGATTCGCGAAAGTTGGCTCAACGGAGGTGATCGTGAGAACTTAATTTGCGCGCCCTTCCTTCGCGCACAAGGATTAGATCACCGGCGGACGACCAATCGATCGAAGCGTCGGGGAGTGTCTGTTCAATCCACTGAGTGACATGGCTTCAGGTGAAGTGAGGAACGACGGATTTCGCCTCCGCAGAACGATCCACGAGTCCATTTCCCGGATCTGTTCACGATTTCAACGAGTGCATCTATTCTGGGTAGGAGCATCACCATGGCAGGAATCACGCCTATTGTGTTCATTGTTGACGACGATGTATCGGTACGCGAATCCCTGGAGCCTCTCATACGCTGCGCCGGCTGGCAGCCGGAGGCATTCGCATCCGCACAAGATTTCCTGGCCCGCCCACGGGCAATTGTCCCAAGCTGTCTTGTGCTTGACATGGCGTTGCCAGGCCTGAATGGTCTCGAACTGCAAAAGCGTCTGGTCGCCGAGCGGATTGAAATGCCGATCATCTTCATCACGGGTTCGAGCGATGTGCCAATGACGGTCCAAGCGATGAAAGCGGGAGCTCAGGAATTTTTGACGAAGCCGTTCGACGACGGGGTCCTGTTGAATGCCATTGGGCGGGCGATCGATCGCAGCCAGACTACGCTCGATCGCGATGCCGAGATGCGGGTGCTGAGAGCTCGTTATGCGTCCCTTACTGCTCGTGAACGCCAAGTCATGGCATTGGTAGTGTCCGGCTTGCTGAATAAACAGGTCGGCGGCGAACTAGGCATCAGCGAGATCACAGTGAAGGCGCATCGAGGGAAGGTGATGCTGAAGATGCAGGCCAGCTCTCTCCCTGACCTGGTGAAAATGGCTGCGAGGCTTCGCGTTGGTTCTGCCCAGGGGGCCGCGATCTGCCGTCCGAATGATTTGCCTCTGCCTTTGAAGCGGGGAGTCTCAGAGGAATTGCTCGAATGGAAGGCAGGACGTTACATCCAATGACAGCCCGAATGAACGGCATGAAATGGATCCACGTGATTGCGTATTCCCATCCGGTCTGTGACGGCGTGGGCTAGCGGATTGGCTCATGCATTTCCGAATCAATCTCAACTGAAGGGCAGGTGGGTAATTGTCGGAGATGCGTAGGTACGGATCTCTTGTCGGAAATAATAGCCGGTATTGCGATTCTGAATCACCACCTGTTCACAAGGGGTTGTAAATGTGGCCTGATTCCCACTGTTTCTTGTCAGGGGCAGGTAGCAGTCAACAGTTCAGATACACAGGGGATGCTCATTGAAGGCTGTTTGGAGAAACAAAGGGAGTGGAGCATGGCAGAGAAAACCGTTATTGTAACCGGATCCTCGCAAGGGATTGGGGCGGCCATTGCCGCGGCGTTCCTCGATCGTGGCTATAACGTGGTTGCAACTTCTCGCAACGTTTCGAAGGCCGGCTTCGCAAGCTGTGCGTCGCTTGCGCTCGTTGACGGAGACATCGGCAAGGCGACGACGGCCGAAAAGGTGACAGAAACCGCGGTGAGAACGTTCGGATCGATTGACCACGTCATCAACAATGCGGGCATCTTCTCAGCCAAACCCTTCACGGAATACACAACGAAAGATTTTCACGATGTTGTCTCGACGAACCTGGAAGGGTTCATTTTTATGACTCAACTCGCAGTCACGCAGATGCTTACTCAGGGCACAGGGGGCAGCGTAACGAGTATTACAACTACACTGGCGGAGCATCCCATCGCGGGCGTAACGGCATCGATTCCGATGATCACCAAAGGCGGACTAAATGCGATAACGCTCAGTCTGGCGATGGAATATGCGAAACAGAACATCCGTTTCAATGTGGTTGCGCCGGGGCAGGTTGACACACCGCTTCACAAAAACGACCCGAAAGAGTTTCTGAAATCTCTTTCGCCATCGGGCCTGATTTCCGACGCGAAAGACATCGCTGACGCAGTCGTATATCTAACGGAAGCTCGTCATGTTACCGGGGAGGTGCTGCACGTAGATGGCGGGGCGCACGTCGGCAAATGGTGAACGCGAAGGGTTCGCAGCCTAACGGTGCGGAGCGCCGGTTGCAGGACCTTGGCATTCGGCTGCCGTCCGCGCCAACGCCGTTTGGTACTTATGTCGAAACGCTGCAGACCGGCAACCTGCTATTCCTCACCGGAATGTTACCCGTTGTGGACCACAAGCCGAAGTACCTTGGCCGGCTCGGTAAGGAACTCGATGCGGAGTCCGGACGGGATGCGGTCTACACGGCGGCCCTGAGTGCCTTGGCGGCGGCCAGGAAACATCTGGGTTCGCTCGATCGAGTGACTCGCGTGGTACGGCTTGGAGTCTTTATGGCGACCTCAGGGGATTTCTTTGATCAGCCGAGGGTTGCTGATGGTGCCTCAGATCTGTTTCAGAGTGTATTCGGCGCCGATAAGACAGGTGTTCGACTGGTGATCGGCGTTGCCAGCCTTCCTCTTGGCATGCCGGTGGAACTCGAGGTCATCTTAGAGGTAGCGGAGAATTGAAAGCTAGCCAGAGACCAAGTGACCTGCAGACCGCACGAGCTCTACTAGAAGTTTGCGATCGGAGGTAGAGTGAGTTCGACGAAACATGTGTTTCCTGGAGCAGCGACCAGTACAATGCTGTTGCTTGCCTGCGCGATAACACTGAGCATCAGTGCACAGAAAAAGGAAAAGGGGATGGAACAGCAGGTTCTTTATCGCACAGTGAAGGTCGATGAGCTTTCGATTTTTTACCGCGAAGCAGGGCCGAAGGACGCCCCAGCCATTCTTCTGCTGCACGGCCTTCCGTCGTCGTCGCGAATGTTTCAGCCGCTGCTAACGCGGCTTGGGGACAACTACCATCTGGTTGCGCCTGACTATCCGGGTTTCGGGCATAGCGACTGGCCTGACCCGAAACAATTCGGCTACACCTTTGACCATATTGCGATCGTGATGGACGGTTTCACGAGAGCGCTGGGCCTATCGCGCTACACGCTTTACATGCAGGATTACGGCGGACCGGTTGGATTTCGCATGGCATTGGCGCATCCGGAACGAGTGCAGGCTCTCATTGTCCAAGATGCGGTGTCTCACAATGAAGGCCTTGGGGCGAACTGGGCAACGAGGCGAGCATTCTGGGCAGGTCGGCCTGCGTATGAAGAAGCGCTGCGCAAAAACCTTCTCTCGCTTGCGACTACGAAAACTCGCCACATCGGGGACGATCCAAACATTGACCTTTACGATCCGGATCTGTGGACAGATGAATATGCATTTCTGAACGCTCCAGGGCAGGCACAGATTCAGAGCGACCTCTTCTACGACTACCGCACAAATGTCGAGGCCTATCCGAAGTGGCAGGCATGGATGCAGAAGACGCAGCCCAAGCTTCTTGTTCTCTGGGGCAAGCACGATCTTTCTTTCGACGCTGGTGAGCCGGAGCGCTACCACAAGGATGTTCCCAATGCGGAGGTTCATGTTCTCGACGCAGGACATTTTGCACTTGATACGAAGGCCAATGAGATTGCGGGACTGGTACTTGAGTTCATGAAAGCGCAGAGATGAGCTGCGATGTAGTTGTCTTTGCCTGCCGTCTTCAAATGGCTTGCTTCACAATCAAGAAAGGAGAGGACTATGAGTAGCAACATTGACGACTGTCAAGCCGCTACGGGGAGATCGGATGATTAACGGGTTCATCGTGCCGCCTGCAGTCCTGATCGTGCTGTTTCGCTTTGCGGCGGCGAGTTACGCGCAAAGCGCGCCAACCTTTTCAGAACCTGTTTGCGCAGGAAGCGGCATAGATCCCCATTCCGATAAATGAGTGGGTCCGGTTGTCATCATCAATCACGCCGGCCAAGGCGAGACGAGTTCGCCTTGGCTACATAGCTACTAAGTGACGGGGACGACAGAGGTGACTCAGGGTGATTGTCCGATTACACTACAAGTGTTTCCGCGACCGGCAGCCTGCAAGGAATGGAAAATGAAAACGTGGCTCCGGGGCCATCGTTGGGTGTTGCCCAGAGACGGCCCTCATGGCTTTCAATGATGGAGCGGCTGACCGAGAGTCCGATCCCCATGCCGCTACTCTTGGTTGTGTAGAATGCCTCGAAGAACTTCTCAGTATTATGTGATCCGAAACCGACCCCAACATCCTTGACTGAGAAGCGCACACAACCATTGCCGTCTTGCGCGGTTCCGATGACTAACTCCCTCGGACGATCGTCGACGTTGCTCATTGCATCAGAGGCGTTCATGAGCAAGTTCAGGATGACCTGCTGAATCTGAATCCGATCACCCATTACGACCGGAAGATTCTCGGAAAAGTCAGTTCGCAGAACAACCTGGTTTCTCTGGATCTCATTCAGAGACAGAGCTATCACTTCTCGCGTGGCCTCATTCAGATCCACCGTTTCAGTCGCAGTTTTTTTCTTGGTAAAGAGTGCGCGTAACCGCTTTATCACATCCGTCGCGCGATTGGCATCGCGAATCGTGCGCCGCGCGGTCTCGAGCGCACCGTCAACGTTGGGAGGATCGGCAGTCAGCATACGCAAACAGGTGCCTGCGTTAGTCATGATGCCCGACAGCGGCTGGTTGACTTCATGCGCGATTGACGCTGTCAAGGCTCCCAGGCTTGCGACCCTGGTCATGTGCGCGAGCTCCGAGCGGATCTTGCTGAGCGCTTCCTCCGACAGCCAGTCCTCCGTTACGTCTTGAATCGCTCCGATGTACTCCAGACGGGTGTCCTGGTGCCGGGTTGTGTGTGATACAAGGTGCACATGCTTGACTCGATCGTCAGGCATACGCAGGCGCATCCCATAATCATGATCGTCGCCGACGCTTCGTGCCTCCGTCATTTTTTCAGAGAATAGCGGAATGTCATCGGGGTGGACTCGCATGCCGATCTGTTCAAGTGTCACGGTCGTACCTGGGTCCAATTCGAATATGCGGTAAGCTTGCTCTGAAAATGTAATTTCGTCCGTATCCAATTTCCAGGAGAAGGTGCCGGTCAAGTTCAGGCGCTGGCCTTGCGCGAGAAATGCCTCGCTCCGTCGCAATTCTTCCTCTGCGCGTTTCCGGTCGTCGATGTCAGTCAGTAAGACATACCAGCCGGTTGTCCGATCGTTGGTGTCTCGCACGGCATGGGCGCGAACCTGAAACCACTGATAGACGCCATCGGCCCTGCGGCAACGGTGCTCTATTTCGTATGGAGTTCCGGTCGTCATCGAGTATGTAAAGGCGGTGAGCACGCGAGGGAGGTCATCCGGATGAACAGCATCAGTCATCTTCCAACTCCTCAGTTCTTCGGGTTTCTTGCCGAAGTATTCCAGGAGTTGCTGGTTGAGCTCTTCAATCTCACCGGCTGGGCTCATGGTGCAGACCAGCCCGGGAATACTGTTGACGGTCTGGCGGAGATTGTTTTCACTCGCCCGCAGCGCGTCCTCTGCGCGCTTCCGGTCCTCTATATCGGTTATAAGGCCGTACCATTTCGTGATTCTGCCTTCCAAATCTCGTTCAGGAAGAATGCGAACCTGAAACCATCGATAAACGCCATCGGCACGGCGATAACGGAGTTCGCTGTCGAACGGAGTTCCGATTGTGAACGAATGGGTAACTTCCGCGGTCACGCGCGGAAGATCATCCGGGTGAACAAGATCGTTGCTTGACCAAGAATTCACTTCCTCGAGTGTTTTCCCGAAGTACTCCAAGAGTCGCCGATTGGGAAGTTCAACCTGACCGACCGGACTCAAGGTACACACAAACCCAGGAATACCGTCGAGAATCTTGCGGGAATTGAGCTCGCTCTGTCGAAGCTTTTCTTCCGCTAGCTTGGCGTCAGTGATATCGCGAATGAAGGCACTGAATACCCAATCTGGGCCTAGTCTCATCGGCATGACTTGCAGTTCGGCCGGGAACTCGGCGCCACCACGCCGAAGGGCAGTGGCCTCGATACGTCGTCGCAATATGGGGCCGTCCCCGGTGGCCAGGAAGTGCCGCAAACCACGCTCGTGTAACGCACGCTGCCGCTCAGGGATGACCATCTCCGACATGCGACGTCCAATTGCCTCGTCGTAGCTCCATCCGAAGATGATTTCAGCTTGCTTGTTCCAACTTGTGATTGTCCCCTGCGCATCCATTGTGATCACCGCATCGAGGGCGGTATCGATGATCAACCGGGTTCTTTCTTCGGCGCCACGGAGATTGTCCTGGGACTGCTTCACATCCTCAATATCTGTCGACGTGCCGACAAATTTGAGAGTCTTTCCTTCTGCGTCACGCAAGACCACGGCTCGATTGAGATGCCAGCGATAAGTCCCATCTTTCGCGCGGAGAAAGCGGGTTTCCATTTCAAACCCCTGCCCTGAACGCACCCCATCCCAGAATTTCTTCGATGCTACTTCTCGATCATCAGGGTGGAGCGCAGCCAGCCAGGCCTCGGGGCGAGAACGGACAAAGTCGATTGTCTGACCGGTATATTCAAGCCAGACTTGATTCACGAAGTCCGGCCTCCCATCAGGTTTAAGCGTCCAGGCGGCTACGGGAATATGTTGCAGTAATCCAACCTGTAGTTGCAGCTCTTCGTTGGTTTCGGCAAGCTCTTTCGTTCTAAGCCCGACCCGTTGATCGAGCTCGATTGCGATGCGCTTCTGTTCGCGCAGGAGCCTTGCCTCCTGCAACCCGATCGCCGCCTGATTGGCAGCCACGCTCAAGACAAGTCTCTCGGTATTCTGTGGGAAGTCTGCTCGCTGAGACCCTGCGACGATTATTCCGATATCACCTTGCAAGCCCATTCGGAATGGCATGATCGAAATATCTCGGTCTCCAACACGGTTCCGGACCACGAGAGGCCATCTCTTTGGGTCGTCGACCAACCAGCAGTCGACCAAATCGCAAAACTTCTTCTGTAGGGCGGCCAGGTTCATCGACTGAGCCGCACGGAGCATCTCGAAAGGCGCGTCCCGGAAGGAATCATTCAGTCGAACATAGACGAAATCGAGATGAAGCATCCCGAGGAGAGCGTCGAGCAGAGTGTTGACAACCTGGGATATCTCACCCCCGCTCCAGATGGCCGGAAGAGCTAGAATACTGACCAGATCACTCACACAACGTTGAAGGCGCCTGATCTCTTCAGCGGGATGTTCGAGTGGAGCTTCCATGTTAGATTGCAGTCGGTGTTGCTTTTGTCTGCGCGCCGCGCCGTTCGCGCAACTCACGCAAGAATACATCTGGCGGGACAAAGAACGGATTTTCCTGGAGGATTCCACCAATGATGACCATGGGGTGAGTCCGCATCATGTCAATCACTGTGTCGCCTCCGAATTTCGCGAGATTGTATGTGCAGATGACCGCATCTTCGTGGCGAAGCCAAACATCATTCACGCGCGACTCAAACTCAACCAGCTTTTCGACGTGCGATCCGGCCTCAACCGCCCAGTCCATGTGGCAGACAATACGGCTGCGCGGAAAGCCCTGCCTGGTAGTGGCGCTGGCTAACTCTTCGAAGGCCTCCAGCATTCGATCCTGATCAAACCGGCCGTCGCGGAGGTACGCTTCAGGGTTGGTGCGAAGCTCGAATTGCCCGCGCTGCTGGGCGGTTTCCGAGTCGATTCCCACTGCCGCCAATCGTCTCAAATGATCTGTATGCTGATCCGGATTAACGACGTGAATCGCCTTGTCGCCAGACTCGAAGCCGTCTTTGATGAAGGGAAGCAACACGCGATACTCTTCTTCGTTGCTGTTGAAGAACGCACAGACATGACGAGATTCGCCGAGCTCTGAGCCGGCAAAGGGAATGGGCGCCGTGACCTTCTTCATGGTGTATTCCTTTCGCATGGAGTCGATGCAACGCGGGTCTACGCTTGGCGGCTCTTGCCTATCAATTGTCTTCTTCGGCCAACTTCCACAGCCTCGGGTAACACAAACTCAGCCTCTTTGTTTGGAGGAACTGTCTGGCCCGGTCCAGGCGTCGTACCGGCGGGGGAAAGTAGGTTCTTGCCACGTTACACTCATGGCGAACTCTTTGACAAAAGGATGCATCAACGATCCGGGGAGTGTCCATCATATTCTGGACAACATCTCAAGCTGATGTTAGCGATGACGCCCCCGCGACGGCAAGATGCGCAAGGCGGGAGAGAGTGTTGGCGGGCTGAATCAATCCTGAAGAATCTTCGCAGCCGCGGCCCTCGGGATCCTGGAAAATCCCTGGAAATCCCCCATCGAAAGAAAGTGGAATTTGTTCACAGTGAAGTCCTGATCGGAAAGAGTTTGGATACACTCCTCTGGGGGCGGCATACCAAGGTATCAATCGATACTTTTGTCTAATAGACCCACCGGCACGCCTCTGGCCTAATCGCAATTGTGCCGAGCGTCTGTACAAATCGATCGCTACGCATAAAGATCGCGTGAATGAGAATGTACCATGGCGCAACTCAGCAAAACACAGTGCACAATCAAGGTCCACACTACGGATGGTCGTGGCAGCGGAGTTTCGCACAGTTCGGACGGCCGTCTGGGTGTCACGAGATAAGGTCGACCATTTTCATGGTACGAGCGTTTGCAATTGGAGAAGTAGAAGTTGAAAGAAGTGGACTACGATCGGCGTCAGCTACTTGGGGCAGCGGTGCTGTGCATTGCCGCCGCGCAATTCGGCGTGGGTGGTTGCGCAATGGCACTGACCTCGAAGGAAGCCAAATTGCCTGTCGAGGGTGATATGCCTTCCCTTGGCGGCGCGACGGCGTGGCTCAATTCGCAACCATTGACAACCCGCGGTTTACGCGGGAAGGTCGTCCTCGTCGACTTCTGGACATATACATGCGTCAATTGGCGACGCACGCTGCCGCACCTCCGCGCGTGGACGGAAAAGTACAAGAACGATGGACTCATGGTGATCGGCGCCCACACGCCTGAGTTTTCATTTGAGCACCAAATCGACAATGTTCGCTGGGCTCTGAAGGATATGACGATCGACTATCCGATCGCGATCGATAACAATTACGCCATATGGCAGGCTTTCAACAACGAATACTGGCCGGCGCTCTATTTCGTCGATGCACGGGGGGATATTCGACATCATCAATTCGGCGAAGGAGATTACGAACGATCGGAAGTAGTTATTCAGCAGTTGTTGACCGAGGCTGGAGCCAGCGGTGTCAATCATGAAATGGTTTCAGTCGAACCGCGTGGTCTTGAAGTGGCCGCAGACTGGAGCAGTTTGAAGTCTTCAGAGAGCTATGTCGGTTATGAACATGCGGAGAGCTTTTCATCTCCTGGAGGCGCAGCTTTCAACAAGCCTCGTAACTATGCGTACCCGAATCGGTTTGGCATTAATCATTGGGCTCTTTCAGGTAGTTGGACGGTGGGGAAAGAGGCGGTTGCGCTGAATGCAGAGAATGGGCGGATCGCGTACCGTTTTCATGCTCGCGATCTCAATCTGGTCATGGGACCGGCAGTGCAAGGAACGTCCATTCGATTTCGCGTGTCCCTCGATGGCCAGGCGCCGGGCATTGCCCACGGGAGCGATGTCAACGATCAGGGCAACGGCACGGTGAGGGAACAGCGGCTGTATCAGTTGATCCGGCAACCGGAACCTGTCGCGGATCGCGGGTTCGAAATCCAGTTTCTCGATTCGGGGGCGGAGGCGTTTGACTTCACATTCGGCTGATTCGGTTCGAAAGTGCCCAGTTCGGCTGCTTCGTCCGACAGATCGGATAAGGACGTTTCCAGGGTTTGATCCGCGTGCCCCGTGATGCTTTGTGACGCCAGGGACGATAGCGGGCATGCTGGAGGAGGTCTCGTGCCGATTTATATATATCGTGTATCGATATATAGATGAAACTTCAACCGGAAACGCCAGGATCCATTTCCATCCTTAGAACGTTAGCTGAGTTTCGTTTTATAGATACCACCCGCCTCGCGATTACGGCGTTGATCCACTTGAAATGACCAGCATGGCAGAAGTAATGACGGACCTGTGGATGTCAGCTGACAGGGTACAGCACACGCGCGACCTAAGAGGATACGTGACTCGAGATTCTGGCTTACACGCACGAGACCTTGTGGTCGGTCGCCGAAGAGATAGCAACTTCAAGGTGGCTAGTATACCTGGGGGCACTGGGAAACCGGTTAGGTTCGCGGGCGAATCAGCGCGCAGGAATTGCTGGAGGGGCGCAGGCGAGCTGTCGAGCGGGAATTGGAACGCAACCGTTAGTCAAGAGAACGACGCGTCACCGTCGAAAGTCAGCCATATTTGTCGGGATTTCGACAGATAGTCTTGGTCAGTCGTTGGACGCGGCGGGCATTTCGACCTAAGAAGACCCACCAGTACATCCAGATAGCAGTACATCGACATCCTCCCTGCTTTGGCATTGCACATGCATCTGGGACATCGAGTGCAGGACAACAACCTGTCTCCGCCGGAGGAGCGTTTCATGCGTTCTGATCTGATTTTTAGAACCAAGGTGCGCGTTTCAAATCGCTACCAACTCGCAAGGCTGGTTTCGAGGGCGACGCGTGCGCTCCATCGGCCGGGAATGCGCATCGAGGACACGATGAATGATGTCCTGGAGCGCTTGAGCCGGGCGGATCCTATTGCAGCGCCCTGGAGCGAAAGCGAACAATCGGACGTCTCGCTGCATCGCGGAAGATCACATCCGAGTCGAAGCCTGAAAGCTGGATTTGAGTTCGGGCGGAAGGTTGAGGATCAACCGGTTGAGGTGCCCAGGTGTGCTAAACGGACGCCTTCTGGTTCTTTCGATTTTCGCTCGCTTCAGTGGAACGTCCACTCCGGACCAATGAACTCGATGACGTCCGAGCAGCGGGTGGAGTGAGCGCGATTGGGGCCGAGGTTCATCCGAAACGAAGAGAACAGAAGATACGAGACCGAAGAAGACTTCTTGAAGACATTCACCGCCGAGACAAATACCCCACACAAGGAGATACCGCCATGAATTTATCCGAGTTCGAGAGCGATACCGACGTTTTGCCGTTGGGCTCAAATCCACTGGGCTCAAATCCAATGACGGATGAGTTTCTGGTCTCCGCAGCGCAGTCGGGAGACTCCTATGCATTTGTTGAGCTCAGCAAGCGCTATTCTCGCCGGCTTCTGCTAAAGACCTACCGCATCACGAACAATTGGCAAGACGCGGAAGACGTTGTTCAGGAGTCGCTGATGAGCGCCTTCATTCACATCAACACTTTCGAAAACCGGTCGAGCTTTTCGACATGGCTAACCAGGATAGCGATCAATTCGGCACTCATGCTGTTGCGGAAGCGACGGAACTGCCCGGTGACCACCATCGATAGCTCGATCTATGAGGATGGGATCGGCGAGATGCCTGAGCCCCGAGATGTCAGAGACAACCCGGAGCAATGTTATGCACGGGTCCAGACGGAGCAGCGGCTCAAAGCTGCAATTCAGCGCATGCGACCAAAGTATCGGAAAGTGGTCGAACTGTACCAGGTTAATGATTTTTCGTTGAAAGAGATTGCAGAGTCCCTTCGCATTTCAGTGCCGGCGGTCAAGTCGAGGCTGCTGCGCGCGAGGAAAGAGCTGCGTCAGCACGTGCAGTGAGGAATACAGAGTCGCAAAGGCGCCTCTATGTGAGCGTCTGAACATCGAGGTCTAGTGTCATTGAGTGGTGTTGCGTGGTGGCTGAAGCATTTCGAGAGGTCAATGCCAAATTCGCAGCCACGATTCGCCACAAGTGTCGAGAATGTTTTTGACACTAGGTGACACTTCCATGGCTGTTCATGCCAATTCATCGAAGCGTAATTAGTTACCACATGAGCGGGTTTGGCAAACGTATTGCAATATCTTCACCGCCGACGCTACAGAAGCGAGGCGCCTGAGAGACGGACGTCAGGGTACGTGCGCGTGAATTCTCACAAAAGGAGTGCTCCAGTGAAAAGCTACATTTACAAAGTGATGTTTCAAGTGCCTCGATTTCAACAACAGATAAGGTTGCGTAGTCATTTGCCATGCGCGGCGCTAACGATCCTGATGGTTTGCGTGATGACATCGCACCTGTTGGCGCAAGGTGACACCGGAGCCATCGCAGGAACAGCGACCGACCCAACGGGAGCTGTGGTCCAGGGCGCGCCTGTCATTGCGATGAATGCGGATAACGGTCTCAAACTCAACGCCGTGACAAACAGCACAGGCGGATTCGAAATTCTGGCTGTGCCGCCGGGCGACTATTCCGTGACAATCACCGCGAAAGGATTTCAACCGCAATCGGTCCCGGTCACGGTAACAGTGACCGCGACACAGACAGTCGTGTTCCAACTTCAGCCGGAAACAGCTTCGACCACGGTGGTAGTTACCGCGGGCGCGCCGCTGATTGATACCTCCAACTCGAACATTGGAGCAACGATAAGCGGGCCGCAGGTAACGGAGCTTCCGCTAAATGGCCGTAACTTCACCAATCTTGCTCTGTTGACGCCTGGCGTGACCCGAGGAGCCTACGGAGATGAAGCCAGCGGTGGTGGCAGCAGCAATACCACAGAAACGATTCGCAACAACGAGAGCGGCAGCGCAGCGCTTTCCGTAAATGGACTTCGACCCCAGGCGAACAACTACATCCTGGACGGTGTGGACAACAATGACGGCTTGGTCAACACGATTCTGTTCTTCCCGAATATAGATGCGACGCAGGAATTCAAAGTGAGTACCAGTGTCGCCCCAGCGGAGTTCGGCCGTGCAGGCGGAGCCATCGTTGTGAGCTCCCTCAAGTCGGGGACCAATCAGTTTCATGGTGCGGCCTTTTGGTTCTATCGCAGCGGTAACTTCGATTCCAATCCGAATTACCAGTTCAACGATGCTCCGGCCACTGCGGCCCCGCCCTTCAATCGCAACCAGGAAGGTTTCGCCGTGGGCGGACCGATTCTGAAGAATCGTCTTTTTGCGTTCGGCGACTACCAGGCGTTGCGCGAAACTCTACCTGTGTCTCCGCACTACCTGACTGTCCCCACAGCGCTGATGCGTACGGGGAATTTCACAGAGCTCGAGAATGTCGCGCTTTCGAACGGGAATGGTATTCAAACCCAGTATCCGCGCTGCTATCCCGGTACCGATGCCAGTGGCCATCCCCTCGCCGGCGAAACCACCTTTGGCGCAACAGCGGGATCTATATTTGATCCCACCACGTGCCAGCCATTCAGCGGGAACATCATTCCGGCGGGGCGTTTGAATCCGGCCGCGGTCAACTATTTGAATGCGTTCCCGTTGCCAAGCCGTACCGATCGCTATCTCGACAATTATCTTGACTCGCAGTCGGAAGCGAACAGGTACAATACATTCGACGCAAGGATCGACTGGAATGCATCGCCCAATAACAAGGCGTTTATTCGGTTCAGCTATGACAACTCCGTTAATACCAAGACGTCAGAGTTTGTGAACCTTCCAGCAGGCGGTGGAACGGGCATCAATCCCACTCACGCGCGAGGTTATGACATTGGCTTCACCCATATCTTTTCGCCGACCATTGTGAATGAAGCGCACATCGCGTATAACCGCGACAATTATGGTTACACGCCTCCGCTCTATGGCGTAAATGTATCCAAGAATCTCGGGATTGTGAATGCCAACATCAACCAGGAGACCTCGGGCGGAGCCTTGATTGGCGGGTACAAGGGCGATCTCGAATACACCGGAGACTACGGCCTGTATGCGGTTCCGCAGAATACTCTTGAGGCGACCGATTCGCTGAGTTGGGCAAAGGGGCAGCATTTCTTCAAATACGGTGGAACGTGGCTTCACCGGCAGGTCGAGTACTTCAATCCGCAAGAAGGCAAGGGATATTTCTGGATCGACTCAGGCACGGTCGACTTCACCGGATACGAGGTATCCGAATTGCTGGCGGGCGGCGTGGATCAATATGAAATTGGCTCACAGTCGGGTTATTTCGCCAATGTCGGCCAGGAAGACGGCATCTTTGCGCAGGATGATTGGCACATAAAACGGCGCTTGACTTTGAACCTGGGTATCCGCTGGGATCTGTTGACGCGCCCATATGAAGAGCACAATCAGCAATCTTCATTTGATCTGAGCAACGGAACTGTCCTGCTGGCGGGCAAGGGCGGAGTGCCGAGGAGTATCGTCCACCAGGATTACCATGCCTTCGGTCCACGCCTTGGATTTGCCTATGACCTTCTGGGAGATGGGAAGACTGTAGTCCGCGGCGGATATGGTATCTTCTTTTTCCTTGTCTACGGCGGCATCGACAATCTGCTCGGTGAACAAGCGCCTTTCGGTGGCAGCAACGACTATCTGGCCACCAACGGTTATTGCATTACGTTCACCGGTCAGCTCTCGTCAGTAACACCAAACCGCGCTGTCGGTGGCTACAACTGCACTGGCTACACCACCCCGTCTACCGTGGTCACTGCACTTCCGGCTCGTGGCTATCCCAATTTCAATCCAGCGCACCCGCCGGCGGGCACCAGCATGATTGCCGTGAACCAGGACAACAACAACAGCACGGTGCAGGAGTGGAACCTGCAAGTGGAGAGGCAGATCGGTTCCAAGAATGTACTTAATGTCGCTTACGTCGGAACGCGGGGCACGAACCTCTCCTCGTATTACCCGTACAATCTCTACCAGTTCGGGACAGGAATCCAGAACTTCCCGGGGTTGGGAAACATCAACTACAACAACTATAACGGCGTTTCAAACTACGACGGATTGCAGATACACGCAGAACACCGTGCCAACAAAGAGCTGATTGGAACTGTGTCCTATGCGTGGTCCCACACGCTGGACGACTCAACGGGAGCGTTCCAGGGGCAGACCGCAGCTCTCTATTACGATCCGAGGGCGAGCTACGGGAACTCCAGCCAGGACCAGCGGCAGGTGTTCAGTACGTCGATCCTCTATCTATTTCCCTTTGGCCGGGGACAACGTTTTGGCGGAAATATTTCGCGCCCCATGGACTGGCTGATTGGCGGATGGCAAACCAGCCTGATTGCCTTGGTGCAGACTGGCACTCCAACCGATCTCTCCACGGGAGAGTTCAATCCGGGAAACCGTCCAGACGTGGTGGCAGGCATCTCGTATCCCAAGAGCATCTCCGGACACTGGTTCAATCCGGCCTCGTTCGCCAATCCTCCCACAGTTTCGGCAAATGGCCAAACCGTGTATGAGCGTCTCGGAACTCTGCACCGTAACCAGATCTACGGGCCGGGTTATCGCGTGGTGAACTTGAGCGCGCAAAAGAACATTCACCTTGCGGAGGGGTACACGCTGGAACTGCACGGAGACGCGTTCAACCTCTTCAACACACCTCAATTCACAAACCCAAATTCCAACCTGACCGGACAGAACTTCGGACAGATTGAAGGAACCGAAGTTTACAGCAACCGCGAGATTCAACTGGCCGCTCGTTTCACTTTTTGACCTTGGCCCTCTCCCCTCTGCGCCACGACGGCTAACCGGCGGTCGTGGCGCAGAGAACCAATTGCAACCGTTCTGAACTTGACCGTGCCCCGCCGGTAAACTTCTGCACAAATGATTGGTGACAGCATGCCACTCTCCAGGCGCACCGTTGTTATTGCTGCATTTCTTGTCGCATGCGGTGTGCTGGCATCTGGACAAACTGAGTCAACTTGTTCCGCGGCGCAAGATCCGAGCGCCCCTTGCATCGACAAGATCGACCCTCCCGATTGGTGGGCTGGGCTGCCGGACCCGATGCTCTTGGTGCATGGACAGAACCTTCAAGATGCTCGATTCGCCGTGCAGGGCGAGAACGTAAAACTAACCCGATCGCAGACCTCCGACAATGGCCATTGGGCCTTCTTGTGGCTTGATACTCGCGCCGCAAACGCGCAGACGCTAGAGTTGAGTGCCGTCAATAATCATGGCCAGGTGAGACAGGCGTATAAGCTGGGTCAATGTTCTCATGACCCACATGCACATCGCGGTTTCTCTTCCGCCGATGTGCTTTACCTCATCATGACC
Organism: Occallatibacter sp.; assembly: GCA_049521035.1. Taxonomy (GTDB): domain Bacteria; phylum Acidobacteriota; class Terriglobia; order Terriglobales; family Acidobacteriaceae; genus Telmatobacter. Next base: position 19,355 of record JBEKPF010000039.1, read on the forward strand.
GACCGATTCGCCGACGGAAATCCGAACAACAATCAGCCAGGTTATGATCGCGCGGCACCTCGCGGGTGGCATGGTGGAGACCTCGAAGGCATCAGGCAGCATCTGGATTATTTGCACGACCTCGGCGTGACGACAGTGTGGACGACGCCGGTCGTATCCAATGGCACAATGCCCGAGTCTTATCACGGCTACGCGGCTACCGATCTCTATGCGGTCGATTCGCACTTTGGCACGCTTGACGATTACAAAAAACTCTCTGATGCGCTGCATGCCAAGGGGATGAAGTTGGTCATCGACCTTGTACCGAACCACATCGGTGTTCAGCATCCTTGGATACTTGACTCGCCTGCGCCTGACTGGTTGCACGGCACGTTTCAGAATCATCGGGCAGCGCAAAGCGACTTCTATCAGCTTGTCAACCCACATGCTCCCACGTCGGCGTGGATCAATATCACCACTGGCTGGTTCACCGATGGCATGCCTGACTTGAATCAGGAGAATCCGCTGGTCGCGCGCTACCTAATCCAAAATGCCATGTGGTGGGTTGAGACGGCTAACTTGGATGGCATCCGTCTCGATACTTTTCCTTATGTGGACCGCACCTTCTGGCATGACTTCCACGCTGCCCTGCATAGTACCTATCCGCACCTGACTACGGTAGGCGAGATCTTTCATCGCGATCCTGAAGTAACCTCATTTTTTGCGGGAGGAGAGCCGCACAACGGTATCGATACAGGTCTTGATACACCGTTCGACTTTCCCATCTATTTTGCGCTACGTGATGTTCTGACTAAGGACAAGCCCATGACAGAACTGGCAACGGTTCTGCGGCAGGACGCGCTGTACCCGCACCCGGAGCGACTGGTTCCATTCATTGGCAATCACGACACCACGCGATTTTTCACCGATGCGAATAGTTCCGTTACAAAACAGGAGCTGGCACTTGGTCTGCTCTTGACGCTCCGCGGAATGCCGCAGATCTATTCTGGAGACGAGATTGCGATGACAGGTGGGAAGGACCCCGATAACCGGCACGATTTCCCGGGCGGGTTTGCCGGTGACGCGCACAACGCATTTACCAAGGATGGACGCACAGCCACCGAGCAGGAGGTTTTTGCCTGGACCTCTGGTTTGCTGGCGCTGCGCGCGAGACAACGAGTGCTGCAAACGGGCCTGGAACAGAATCTGTTTGCCGACGAGGATGTGTTTGCTTTTGTGCGAACGCCAGTCGCGGCAGGTTGCTCGGCCGATCACTCAGCTGAGAGATTTTTGATTGTCGCAAACAAGGCGAGGCAGAGCAGGAAGATTCAATTGACCACTGAAGGAACCGCGTTGGCAGGGTGTACAGAGTTTCGCGCCGTGCAGACCGCGGCAGGAACGGCTTCGGTGGCAGGCGCGGTAAAGCTGGAGATCGAAGAGCCGGCGAATTCCCTGACGGTGTTTGCGGTGCGATAAATTCAGGGTGCTTGGATGACATCGGTGCCGCTTGATCGACTTCCGCGTTGAGTTCGGGCAAAGGCCTGGGCTAACCCAAAGACCTGCGCCCCGGGCGTTCGGAGAGCGTTGTCTGCTCTTCCGGCGAAGGTAGACGTAGCGTGCGATCGACAGTGTAGAGAGTGGGCTGCTGCCTGGTGTAATAGTGGCGAACCTGGAGCTCACCCAGCAAGCCAATGGCAAGCATCTGGATGCCACCCAATATCAGCACGGCGGCGATTACAGCGATCGGTTCATGTTGATCCATCACTTTCAGTTGAGGGCTAAGGACTTTGATGCCCAGCAGGATTGCCGATAGGATGCTGCCGATCATCATGCCCACTGCGCCGATTGCTCCGAAAAAGTGTAGAGGCCGTCCTATGAATTTGAGCAAGAAGCGAATGGTCAGCAGATCGAAAAAGACACGGAAGGTACGGCCGATACCATAGTGGCTCTCGCCCCGCTCTCGATTTACGTTTTTGATTGGAACTTCGCAAATCGACGCGCCATACCAACTCGCCAGCGCGGGAATGAAGCGATGCATTTCCCCGTACAAGGGAATGTTCTGAATCAGCTCTGAGCGATACGCCTTGAAAGTTGTTCCAAAGTCGTGAATGTCTACACCGCAAATCCTGGCCATGAGCCAATTGGCGCAGCGCGAGGGAACGCGCCGCATGATGAAGTTGTCAATTCTCTCTTTACGCCAGCCCGAGACGACATCATAGCCGTCTTCGAGCCTATCAATAAACTTGGGAATGTCGTTCGGGTCATGCTGCAGGTCTCCGTCCATGGCTATGATGAATTCGCCCGAGGCGTGGTCGAATCCCGCTGCCAGAGCCGAAGTCTGGCCGAAGTTTCGGCGTAGCTTTACCACCAGTACTCGGCTATCGACCGCGGCAATCTCTTCGAGCAGCTCAAAGGTGCGGTCGCGGGACCCATCGTCTACGAGCACCAGTTCGAACGGATCGCCCACCTGCTCCATCACTTGTTTCAAGCGAGCATATAGCGTTCTGACATTTTCGTCTTCGTTGTGGAAAGGTACGACGATGGAATACTTAGCCATGGGAAGTTCCAACCTCCAAAGAGTCAAAGAAGCGATTTGCGTCGTGCTGGATTGCGGGATACCTGCCTTGATTGCCCAAAGAGAAGCTTCAAGAGTGCTGTCGTTGAAATTCGCGAAATGATAGTTGATCAGGGCGATGAGCGATGACGGCGGAGGGCGCACCGGAGAACTCGTATTCGAACCGCTGAATTCAGACGGGCACAAATTCTTGCTTTCTATTTGGCATCCTGCACCTCATAAATGACTGACCGGAGACGAGTCTCGCCCACTCGATGCTGTTGATGCACTTGCTGCGCCAAACCGGGATACGGATGAGTTATCCTGTATCTGCTTGTATTTGCGGCATTTGTCCTTCGCAAGATCCAATTATGCTTAGACCGTGATCCGATCGATTGTCGGGACATCGACAGCGTCCGTTTCTCGACGTCCGATTCTTGACCGATTTGATTACACAAGAGAGCGCACGGTTTCAGAAACTCTGGCTCGAGCGGAACGAATGCTCGAACAAGGAGTTGTTCAAATTTTGGGTCTTCGACACACTTGATATTTGTCGAGTCCAGATGAGGCGCTGGTGAATCAAAGCCACGGGCCTTACGGATAGCCCAGGGGTGCCTGCAATCGGCCGCACTACTGCGAATGCGGTTCGAATGTTGGACGCCGTGTCCGTCTATAATTCGTGCTGAAAGCCCGATCCAATTGCAGACGCCACGTTAGCTTGAGGACGGATAGGAGAGAAAATTGCAATCTGAACCCCGTCCTTGCGCGGCCACCGAAACGACAATCGACTCCAGCATTGACGAATACCTGCGCAAGAGATTGAAACCGGTTGAAGGAGCCATCCCCCATTTAGATGGAATTGAAATGTATGGGAACTCGATTCCCGCTGAAAAGGCGGGCGGCGATCTTTTTGAATACATCAATTTTCAGCAGCGGTATAACATCGACGCCCGCATCGCGCGCGCAAACGAGTTATCAAGGAGGTACCTGGAACCGCTTCCCGACGGAACGAGACCTAGAAACCGTGTGGATACCCATGTAAGGTGGTTGCAATCCAAGCCAGAGAACCATGCAGCCGATGCCGCGGCTTACAGAAAGGCGAAGAGCTCAGAGCAACTGAGGGTTGCCGAGAATCTGCAAAAATTATACTCCACTGCTGGCGTATTGGTGGTCGATGCGCAGGGACATGGAATCCTTTCGGCCAAGATTGCATCAACGGTGCATGACACATTCCATACGGCTATGCTCGGTGAGCTTGATTCCAACGGAGAAACTACGCCAGATCTCTTCGAAAGAATCAATCTTAGACTCGCACAGTCAGTTACCGCCAGGAACGCTTTGGGCCGGGATACGAACGACACTTCGCGGGAACTTGCGACCATGGTTTACGGGGAGATCCATACGGGTGGGCTGTTTCGCTTTGTGAATTTCGGTCATCCATCGCCTCTGGTATTTTCCGTTGAATATGGGAAGTTCATGAATATCGAGAAAGAAGTGATGACGCAATTCCCGGCTCTGGGGCTTGAAGTTCCCGAGGACCACCCTGACCGAAACAAATACGTTTCAATTGACCGCCGCGCGACCCATATCAAATCCACTGACCTGGAAGAGATAACCCTGATGGGCAGGGGAGACATCCTATTCCTTTATACGGACGGCGTTTATGACGGTAGCGACGAGCAGGACAGGCGAGAGATTGAGCAGATTGTTGAACAACACAAGTGGGGTTCGGCAAAGGAAATCTGCAACGCGATTCTGGAGTATGCGCTAAGAAACGACGATCAGTTGCGGAAGATTGGTGAGCCGGACCGAATTGACGACAAAACGGTGTTCATTATCAAGAACGGTTAGCAACGGCTGGCGCTTGGTGGCAGACTCCAGCTTCCGGTTCTGCAATCGAGAACTGCAGATTGGAATTAGTGAGTTTGGAAGAATGTATCGATCCCTGTCATTGGAGACGCGATTCTGATTTCACCCGTGATTCTTGCCTAGCAGAGAGAGCGATGAGCAATCATTTTGATTCCATCATTATCGGGGCCGGACAGGCAGGTCCGTCTCTGGCGGGCCGTCTGACCCAGGCGGGCCAGAAGATAGCCTTTATCGAGCGAAAATCGTTCGGCGGCACGTGTGTCAACACTGGTTGCATCCCGACGAAGACCATGGTTGCGAGCGCGTACGCGGCGCATATGGCACGGCGCGCCGGCGATTTTGGCGTGATGATACCGGGATCGATTCAAGTGGACATGAAGGCGGTGAAGGCGCGCAAGGAAGCGATCCTGGGCAAGTCACGCGATGGGATTGAGAGATGGTTGCGCGGAATGACGAATTGCACTGTCTTCCATGAGTCGGCCCGCTTTGTTTCTGGTCATGAGATCGTCGCCGGGGCAGAGACAATCAGCGCTGATCAGATTTTTATCAACGTGGGTGGACGTGCGATTGTGCCGGAGTTTCCTGGCGTTCACGAGATTTCCTATCTGACCAATTCCTCAATGCTTGAGTTGGAAGAAGTACCACAGCATCTAGTAGTGGTTGGTGGAAGCTACATCGGTTTGGAGTTCGCGCAGATGTTTCGCCGCTTCGGCAGCGAGGTAACTGTTGTCGAAAAGGGTCCTCGGCTCTTGCTGCGTGAGGACGAGGACATTTCCGCCGCAATCAAGGAAATCCTGGAGTCGGAAGGAATTCATATCCGGCTCGAGGCGGAGTGTATCGCTTTCGAACCCGGGCAGAAGGATATAGCAGTTCATGTCAATTGCGGGTCAGGGGAGCCCAAAGTGCATGGGTCTCACGTGTTGTTGGCCGTGGGCCGCAGACCCAACACAGACGATCTTGGTCTCGACAAAGCGGGTGTGCTGACCGACGAAACCGGATACATTGCTGTGGACGATCAACTACGGACGAACGTCCCCGGGATCTGGGCGTTGGGTGATTGCAATGGCAAGGGTGGTTTCACGCACACTTCGTACAACGATTTCGAGATCGTGGCCGCCAACCTGCTGGACAATGATCTGCGGCGAGTGAGTGACAGGATTCAGGCGTATGCGCTCTACATTGATCCGCCTCTGGGAAAAGCTGGACTGACCGAGGCTGAAGTTCGCCGGGCAGGAAAGCCTGCGCTGATTGGTACTCGCCCGATGGCCAAGGTTGGAAGAGCAGTTGAGAAGGGCGAAAGCAAGGGATTCATGAAAGTGCTGGTGGATGCCGAGAGCAAGAAGATTCTGGGGGCGGCGATACTGGGAACTGGAGGAGACGAGGCAATTCATTGCATTCTCGATGTGATGTACTCGGGGAGCCCCTATACCACCTTGCAACGGGCGGTTCATATTCATCCAACTGTATCGGAACTCATCCCGACTATGCTCGGCGACTTACACCCTTTGAAATAGATGGCGTCGCGCGCGAATGTCCCGGTTGCTGGATCGGGTCAAGCTGACCATATACGATAGATGGAACGACATTTACCGGAGGTTCCCGAGTGCCGTTTCGCTTCTTATCATTGATTGTTCTGCTGTTTCTTTCATCCACGCTTTTTGCGCAATCGGAAGCTCCCGCACGCCATCAAATTTACGGCGGCTATAGCTTCCAGTCCAACACCTTCAATGGAGTGCCCGGAGCACGCCAGCCGCTAAACGGGTGGGACGCCTCCGGCGCCTTCCAACCGTGGCATGGGTTGCGCTTCAAACTGGATACCTACGGGTATCGCGGAAGCAACCAGGGCATTCAGCAAAACGCCTTTTTCATCATGGCCGGCGCGCAATACGACATGAGATTTCGGAGGGAGACTGTCTTTGCAGAGGTGCTGGGCGGAAATGGGGGCCTGAACAAGAATTGGGGTCCGAACGGCGATCTGGGTCGCAACACCTCATTCGCGTTGCTCTTTGGCGGCGGGCTCGATACGTCGCTTTCGCGACACTTTGCCTACCGGGCGGCCGCAGACCTCCAAACCTCGAATTTCACCGTGTTGAACAACGCTACAACGATCGCCTATCGATTTCCCGGCCTGCCCAATAATTTTGCCCGCGTTACTACTGGATTGGTGTGGAAGTTCTAGTGTTATCTGAGTTTCCAGATGGTGCGAAACGGTTGACGGCGCCTGATTGGCGCACCGACTCAGCGTATGGATTCGAAACTGTCTATTGCCGGCAAATCTCCAGTAGAGGAGAAGAGTTGCGCATTTATAGACGCCTTCGTGGAGAGGGTGCAGGGATCGGAGTCGAGGCCGGCCGAGGAAGCGCTCGCGATCGAGGAGCCGCTGGAGATCCAATTGGCTTATGGGCCTGGACCACAGCGCGCTGTAAAGTCCATCTCGGTGACCATGCGCACGCCGGGGAACGACTTTGAACTAGCTGCCGGATTCCTGATGACTGAGGGCGTGGTTCACGACGTCAACGATATTGAGCGGATCGTTTATGTGACGGAGAAGGCGCCTGCTGATCCTAAGACGAGCGAAGAGCCGAACAGCGCTCTGCCTTATCAGCCGAGAAGGAATATTGTGCGCGTGGAGCTGGCTGCCGATGTTCAAGTCTCCCTCGCGAATCTGGAGCGTAATTTCTATACGACGTCCAGTTGCGGAATTTGCGGGAAGGCATCGCTGCTGGCGCTGCAGACGGTTTGTCCACTACGCGTGATGAACAGATTTGTGATCGATGCAGATCTTCTATACACGCTGCCGGCGCGGTTGCGGGCGGGACAGAGCGTCTTCGATCGTACGGGCGGGCTGCATGGAGCAGGGCTGTTCAATGCGGAAGGGAAGCTGCTCGGGATGCGTGAAGACGTGGGGCGGCACAACGCTGTGGACAAGCTTCTGGGCGCGGAGTTTCTTGCTGATCGAACGCCCTTGCGCAATACGCTGCTACTGCTCTCAGGACGCGCCAGCTTTGAACTGCTGCAGAAGGCGCTGATGGGCGGAGTTTCGATGGTGGCCGCGGTTGGAGCGCCGTCAAGCCTTGCGGTGCAGGTGGCGAAGGAGTTTGACGTGGTCCTCGTCGGTTTTTTACGCGAGGACCACTTCAACATTTATCACGGAGCCGAGCACGTGCGGCGACGAGGCGCAGTCTAGAAAAGGTTCCAGAGAGCCTGGTTGTAGACCTCGTGGTGATATTGCACCTCTGAGCCTTTGACGAATGTCCCCAACTCGCGCGGAGAGCGGTCAGCAGCGGCCTGCTTCAGATCGGCGAAGCGGCCTTGAACGTCGGCGCCGAGAATCTCAGTGATCCACGCGGATGACTTGAAGTCTTCAATGGCTTGCTGAATGTGGTCGGGTAGGTAACGCTGCGCCTGGCGCAGATTGTCTATCTCCGCTTTGGTACCATCGATGCCGGTCTTGAAGATGGAATAGAGGGTCAGGTAGGGATTCGCGTCGGGCGCGACGGAGCGTACTTCAACACGCATGGACCGGGAGTTGCCGATGGGCACGCGGACCATGGAGCCACGATCGGTGGCGGAGGCCTTTATCTGGTTGGGCGCCTCGAAGTGAGGATCGAGACGGCGATAGGAATTGACGCTGGGATTCATGATGAGGCAGAGGTCGAGCGCGTAGGTGAGGATGCGGTCGATGAATTCCCATCCAAATGCGGAGAGCTTCTCGAGGCCTTTCTCATCCCAAAAGAGATTGGTCTTGCTTTGCGAGATGGAAACGTTAGTGTGCATTCCGCTGCCGTTGACGCCCACCACAGGCTTGGGCAGATAGCTGGCAGTGAAGCCCATGCTGTTGGCGATTTGGCGAGTGAGCAGCTTGTAGAGTTGAATCTGGTCAGCGGCGGCAACGACTTCGCCATAGCCGTAATTGATCTCGAACTGGCTCGGCGCGACTTCAGGATGGTCCTTCTCATTCTGGAAGCCCATGGCCCGCTGTACTTCGGCTGATGTGTCAATGAACTGGCGGAGGGGATCGAGTGGAAGGACGTGGTAATAGCCACCGGTGTTGATGAACTCGAACTTGCCGGTCTCGTGAAACCGCTGTTCGGCGTCTTTGCCGGCGAAGAGGAAGCCTTCAATTTCATTGGCGGCGTTGAGGGTGTACTCCTTTTCCTTGTAGAGCTTGTCGGAGTATTCCTTGAGCACTCCGCGCGAGTCGCCCGAGTACGGAGTGCCATCCTTGTCGATGACCGTGCCGAAGACAAGAACCTTGCCGCTACCGAAGACATCGGCGGGCACCCAGTAGAAGGCGCCCCAATCGATGCCGAGGCGGAGATCGCTTTCTTTCTGCGCGGTGAAGCCGCGGATGGAGGAGCCGTCAAATGTGAGGTTTTCATAGGCACCGAGGAGGAACTTCTTGTCGTAGTCGAGCAGGTGCAGGCGGCCTTCCAGGTCGCTGAAGAGGACCGTGACGGCTTTGATCCGCTTCTCGTCGGTCAAGTACTTAATTCGCTTCTCGCGAACTGAGTCGACGGAGACGCGGTTGACGCGATCGGCCTTGGCTGCCAGGTTAAGCTCTTCGAGTTCCGCATACGAGAGAGCGAGAAAATTGCGGTAGTCAGTGGACATGGATCTCCTTTTGGCGGGAACCGTGAGACATTGAATAGTATCGGCCGACTCGGCCAGGAGCGCGGGTCAAAATAAGGCCCTGAAAACAAAATAGGGCATGGAGAAGCGAAAAGCAAAATGTGCTTTTCACTCTCCATGCCCGTTGGTTCGGTCTGGACCCCGAGAAGACCCGTTACAAATCAGGGCTTCGGGACGGTGTTGATGGTCTTGAGAATGCGCGAGACGATCTGGTAGGGATCGGCTTCTGAGTTGGGGCGGCGATCTTCAAGATAGCCCTTGTAGCCATTTTTGATGAAGTTGACAGGCATGCGGATGGAAGCACCGCGATCAGAGAGGCCGTAGCTGAACTTGTCGATGGCCTGTGTTTCGTGCAGGCCGGTCAGGCGCAGGTGGTTATCAGGACCGTAGACATCAATGTGTGCGGCGATGTTGTTTTCGAAGGCTTTCATGAGGGATTCGAAATAGTCCTTGCCGCCGACTTCGCGGAGGTACTTTGTGGAGAAGTTGCAGTGCATGCCGGAGCCGTTCCAATCTCCCTTGATGGGTTTGCAATGGAAGACGACGTCCACTTCGTGCTTTTCACAGAGGCGCAACATCAGATACCGAGCGGTCCACACATCGTCGGCAGCTTTCGCTGAACCCTTGGCGAAGATCTGGAATTCCCATTGACCCTTGGCAACTTCAGCATTGATGCCTTCGTGGTTGATGCCGGCGGCCAAGCAGAGCTCGAGGTGCTCCTCAACGATGGTGCGGGCCAAATTGCCCATGTACTTGTAGCCGACTCCGCAATAGTAGGGGCCCTGAGGCGTGCTGGGGTGACCACCCTTGGGCCAGCCGAGCGGGGCGCCGTCCTTGTAGAGGAAGTACTCCTGCTCGAAGCCAACCCACAGGTCGGGGTCGTTCTCGATGGTGGCGCGATAGTTGGTGGAATGCGGAGTGCCATCGGGGTGCATGACTTCGCTGAGAACTATATAGGAATCCTTGCGGCTCGCGTCGGGATACAAGGCGACCGGCTTCAGGATGCAGTCGGATTTGCTGCCCTCGGCCTGCATGGTGGAGCTGCCGTCAAAACCCCACAGGGGCAATTCTTCGAGGGTGGGTGGCTTCTCAAAGGATTTGAGCTGAGTTTTGCCACGCAATTCAGGAATCGGCTTTTTGCCGTCGAGCCAGATGTATTCGAGCTTGTACTTCGTCATGGATCTCCTTTGGGCAGGTAGAACGTGGTGGGGCATTCAGCAGAATGCTAGGGCCTGACTCATAAAGAATCCGTCAAGATTTGCGAGAGAAGCGGCTGGGAATTCTCTTGCTCAGCGATGATGGGCCGCAAGGACCATGAGCAGGAGAATGACGACGGGGATGAGAGCCAGGCCGCCGTAGTAAAGGATCTTGCGTGAGGTCTGAGATTTTCGCTTTTGCCAGTCGCGCAATTCCTCTCGGTCTTCGACGCCGACCCGATCCGGGTGAGCGAGATCCCCGGCAAATTCATGAGCCTTCGCATACCGGTTTGCGGGGCTGCGCTCCAGCGCTCGATACAGAATCTCCTGCAACTGCGGCGAAACAGACGGGTCGGCTACGCGAGGAGGGATGGGGTGGTTCAATAGGCGCTCATTCATGGCCGCGAGTGGAGAGGGGCCTGTGAATGGAAGCTTGCCAGTAAGCATTTCGTAGAGGATCACGCCGACGGAATAAATGTCGGATCGGCCGTCGCCGCGCTGGCCCTTGACCTGCTCAGGCGAGATGTAGTCCGGGGTACCAATGGTCGCGGTGAAGTTGGCGTAGGTGAGACGGCGCGCAGCCGCATCACTGGCGATGCCGAAGTCGATGAGTTTGATGTTGTCATTGGCGTCAACCATGATGTTTTCCGGCTTCAAGTCGCGATGGACGACGCCGTTGGCGTGAATGTATTCAAGGGCGTCCAGAATGTCGGAGGCGATGCGGATGGCGCGGTCCTGCGGGATTCGGCCCTCGGCGAGGATATGGCGCAGAAGACGGCCTTCGCACCACTCCATCACCATGTAGATGCGGGAGCGCTTTTCGCCGCCAAAGACACGCATTATTTTGGGATGGTTGAGTTTTTCTCCGATGCCAGCTTCGCGCTGAAAGCGGTCGAATAGGATGGGATCGGCTTCGAGGTCAGGGTGGGGAATCTTGAGGGCGACGGTGCGGTTATCGCGCAGGTCAGTGGCGCGGTAGATGGAGGCCATGCCGCTGCGAGCGATCGGCGCGTCGATGCGGTAGTCGTCGATTTGCGCGCCAGGTTCCAGGGTGCTGTAAAAGCTCATCGTGCGTATGGCTCCAACAAGGGGACTTACTCTACTGTACCGGGAAATGGCGGGGGAGATGTAACGATTATGCTCCGACTAACTCCCTCTATCAGGACGGCAGGCGGTAGGGGCGGCCGCGGTACATGCCTACCTGCTCGACGGATCGGATTCGGATGACCTGGGCTGTGGTGTTGTCGCCGCCGTCAAGTTCGACGGCACGGGCTACAAGTTCGTGTGCGACTTCGTCTATGTTCTTGTTTTGCGAGACGATGGAGGCAAGTTCTCTTTCGTTCATTTCATCGTGAAGCCCGTCGGTGCATAAGACGAGAACATCCTCCGGCTGCAGGGTGATTGCGGTGGTGTCAGCGGAGACGAACATCTCTGGTCCGAGCGAACGGATCAGGATGTGGCGGGAATCCGATTCGGCGACCTCGCTGGCGGAGATCAGTCCCATCTTTTTTTGCTCGTTAACCCAGGTGTGATCCTGAGTGATCTGCTTGGCTTTGCCATGCCGAACGAGGTAGCAACGGGAGTCGCCCACATGCGAGACGATGGCTTGGTCATGGCGAATAGCGCAGGCCACAATCGTGGTGGCCATCTTGCTGTCCCGATGCTGCGGTGTCAGGGTGCAGTCGTGGACGGCGGCGTTTGCGTGCTGGATGAGGCGCGGCAACAGGCTGATGAGCATTGTGCCGGCCTGAGCTTTGGCGAAGTTTTCAGTCATGACAGAGATTGCCGTGGAGGAAGCGACTTCTCCCAGATCGAGCCCGCCTACGCCGTCGGCGACAGCGAAGAGGTATCCGTGAGAACGGGCCTGCTGGCGCGAGTTAGGAATGAACGATCCCATCGCGTCCTCATTGTTGGTGCGAACTTTGCCGAAATCACTTGCCTGACCAAACTGGATATCGAGCATTGGCTCCGCCTGAAGAATTGTCCGGATGGTCTCCGGACAGGAGTTCCAGAGTATCAAGAGAAATACCGGCTCTGGAGTGCCGTCTGGCTGTCTTCAACCCCCTCTCTTCGGGAGGGCTTTCCGCAAAAATGCTAACCGGTCCGGCGGTAGTGGGTTAGCATTAAGTAATGCAAACCAAACATAAAAAACAAATGATGATTGCGAGAAATTTTCGACTCGATGGATAGGCTGCCGCAGCCGGACCGATGCGGAAAGATTCGCAAAATGAAAGGCTTGGTTGCGTTCTTACGCGCAAATCCCTAACGTCATTCAGGGCAAAAGCTGAGGCCGGGTTCGCTTACAAAGACCGGTGCAATGAGAGGTGGTTGGCTGGGTGTCTGCAAGTTCCACTCCAGTGCGATTTATTTTCGGAGCCAGGCGGGGGCGCGCCTCCGGAATGCGCCTGCTCTTGTCGACGCTGGAATGCATGTTGGGCATGGTTGGCGTGGTGCTGACTGCAGCCTTGGCGCACTGGTCAGGCTGGTTGGTTCCGGTAGCTGTGTTACTCTACCTTCTTATCGTAATTCCTATTGCCTTGTTGTGTGGCTTTTGGCAGGCTGTGATTGTATCGCTGACGGCGGTTGTGGCACAAAGCTACGTGACAACTGGCGCGCCGCTTTCAAACCCTGCTGCAGACCCGGCAAACTCGGTCATCCTGCTGGCGTTTGTGTTGGTGGCGTTGGTGGTGAGCCGGCTTTCTTCTCGGGTAACGGGACATGCGCGCGAAGCTGAGTCGTGGGGCGGCCAGATGCACGACCTCTACGAGTTCACCCGGCGAACGCTGCAAATGAATCTCCACCACGAACCGGGACCGCAGTTGGCTGAGTTGGTACATGAGATCTTCGCGCTGGAGGCGGTGGCGGTCTTCGACGCAGACTTGCACGATGTGTACCAGGCAGGTTATTGGGCGCAGGATCCGCAGGAACTGGCACAGAATGTCTACTACTTTGAAACTTCGGACGACGATCCTGCGACTGGAATTGGACGGCGCGTGGTGCGGCTGGGATCAGTACCGGTGGGCGCACTGGTGGTGCGGGGGGAGACGAGCCCGCTGACCAACAATGCGATTGCGTCGCTGATTGCGATTACTTTTGATCGCTACCGTGCCTTCGCTAACGAGAGCCGGATTGAGACTGAACGGAGAACCGAGCAACTCCGCTCTACAGTGCTGGATAGCCTGGCGCATGCCTACAAGACGCCGTTGACGGCGATTCGCGCAGCTTCGACAGGGCTGAGCGAAATGGGTCGACTTTCGCCGGGGCAAACAGACCTGGTGGCTTTGATTGATGAGCAGGCCGGGTTGCTGAGCGACCTGACGACACGGCTGCTGACGACTGCCAGGCTGGATGCGGGCGAGGTCGCGATTCATGCTACGCCGGTGGGCGTGGGGTCGATGGTTGAAGAGGTGGTAGCCAGCCTGAAAGAGAGGTTGGCGAGCATGAAGGTGTGCATTGAACTGCCGGATGAAAGCCTCGTGGTATGCTGCGACCGCCAGTTGATGATCATGCTGCTGACGCAGTATATCGACAACGCATGCAAGTACTCGATCTTTGGCACAACCATTACAATTCGGGTGGTCCATGCCAATGCGGAGGCAATTTTCTCCGTGCATAGCTTTGGCCCGGTCATTCCGATAGCGGACCGGGAACGAATCTTTGACCGGTACTATCGATCAGGCACTTACTCGAACCGCGCGGCTGGCACGGGGATCGGCCTTTCAGTGGCCAAGCGAGTGGCGCTGATTCATGGCGGGTATGTGTGGGTGACCAGCGACGAGAATGAAGGGACCACGTTTTTTGCCTCAATTCCAGCCCCTGTGACGAAGAGGTGTTCTTGATGAGCCTGCCTGAGATTCGCATCCTTGTGGTCGACGACGAATCGGCCATTCGCAGAGCACTGCGGCCCCCGCTGCTCGAACTCGGCTTTCAAGTGGCCGAAGCTTCACGCGGCGAAGAGGCGCTGCAACTGCTGCGAGCGGAGACTTACGACGCGGTCCTGCTGGATGTGAATATGCCTGGCATCGGGGGTATTGAAACGCTGCGTCGGGTGCGGTCGTTTGCACCGCGGCTGCCGATTCTGGTCCTCACTGTGCGTGATCAGGAAGAGGAGAAGATTGAGGCGCTGGACCTGGGCGCCGACGATTACGTGACTAAGCCCTTCAGCACGCGGGAACTGATCGCAAGGATCCGCGCGGCGGTGCGACGCGTGAAAGCGCCGATACGAGCGGAAGACGCACCTATGGAGATTGGGGGGATTCGACTGGACCCTGTGAAGCGGCTGGTGACTAGGCGCGGCCAGGCGGTGCATGTGACGCGCAAGGAATTCGATATTCTGCATTGCCTGATGAGCCGAGCAGGGCGGGTGGTGACCTATGCCAAGCTGCTTACGGCGGTTTGGGGAGCGGATTGCCGCGAAGAGGTGGAGTATTTACGGACCTTTGTGCGGCAACTGCGAAAAAAGATCGAGGACGATCCTTCGAATCCACTGTATCTGCTAACGGATGTGTACGTGGGATATCGGTTTGCGGATGCACAGATGTTCCAGGACGCGAGTGCGGCTCTGGGCGCGGCGTCGCAGGGTGGTCCGCAGGAGCATGAATTGGAAGCGGTGCCTGAAGAAGCGCTCTGAGGCGTGAGCGGAGTTTGGATTTTGCGGCCAGAGTGCGCTATTCGTCGTAGTGGAGCAGGCTGAAGACGTCGTATTCCGTGAAGCGATCGCGGCCTTTGAGGAAGTCGAGTTCGACGGCGAAGGCGAGGCCGGCGATTTCTCCACCTAGCTGCTTTACGAGCTTCACTGTGGCTTCCATAGTGCCTCCGGTGGCGAGCAGATCGTCTACGAGCACCACGCGCTGGCCGGGCTGAATCGCATCCAGGTGGATCTCGAGGGAGTCGGAACCGTATTCGAGATCGTAGGTGACGCGGGCTACGGGAGCGGGCAGTTTGCGCGGCTTGCGCACGGGCACGAAGCCTGCGTTGAGGCGATAGGCGAGGGCCGGGCCGAAGATGAATCCGCGGGCTTCGATGCCCAACACCAAGTCAATCTTATGGGGAATGTAGTGCGCCGCGAGCGCATCGATCAGTTGCGCGAAGCCGGTTCTATCTTTGAGCAAAGTGGTGATGTCGTAAAAGAGAATTCCCGGCTTAGGGAAGTCGGGGACAGTGCGCACGAGGGCCTTCAAAGATTCAATATTGATTGGCTTGACCGGCTTTAATTCTTCGGACATACGACGAGTCTCTTCCTGAGTGAGGCTTCAATGGATTTGCGGGAAGGGAACAGATGGAATGCGGTTCTTCTTCCCTACAGATTATAGAGGAACCGGAACCAGGGATATGGGAACGCGCGAAACGAGGCTCAAAGCACTCAAATGATTGCCGATGTGGTTTGGCGTAGCACCGCAAATGTGCGCTTCTCTGGTGCGTAAAAACGCTGAATGTTCGCCGGGGAGGTTGCGAAAATTCGAGGGCTTAACCTTCTGGGCCTGCTGCATTTGCGTTTTGGAACCTGGAAAGGTTGCGAATTAAGCGAAAGGGTT
Organism: Occallatibacter sp.; assembly: GCA_049521035.1. Classification (GTDB taxonomy): domain Bacteria; phylum Acidobacteriota; class Terriglobia; order Terriglobales; family Acidobacteriaceae; genus Telmatobacter. The sequence goes on from JBEKPF010000039.1 coordinate 35,119, forward strand.
GTCGAGAATTGAACGGTGTTTCCGTGGAAAGCACTCAAAGAGAATGAGATATGGACGTAAAGCATTGAAAATACATTAGTTTTGCGTGTTTGTGCGTACTGTTACCAGGCACCGTCAATACGGAAGGAACTTAGGTCGGCGGCTTCGGATTCGGCAAGGGAGTGCTCGACGATGCGATCGACGCGACTGCCGCGTGGACCGCGGCGAAGGCTGGCGCGCAGTTCGGCGAGATCATCAGGCGTGCCGGAGGCTACCACTTCGACTTCACCGTCTTCAGTATTGCGGACCCACCCGCGCAGGGCGAGTTCGCTGGCTTCGCGATGCACATACCAGCGGAAGCCTACGCCCTGGACACGACCCTGAATCAGAAAATGAAGAACCATTGTCAATGACATGGAATGCTTTCACGGTCAGTTTTGCAGATTGTGGGCTGATACGCAACCAGCTCGCAATACCAGACTACCTTGCCTGGTGTGGTATCCGCGGGCTTCATCTACACTGGAGAGCATGGTGTTTGTACTCGACAACTACGACTCGTTCACTTACAACCTGGTGCAGTACCTGGGTGAGCTGGGTGCGGAGGTCGAGGTGTATCGGAACGACGAGCTGACGGTGGAGGAGGTGGAGGCGCTGAAGCCGGAGCGCATTCTGCTTTCGCCGGGGCCGTGCACGCCGCAGGACGCGGGGATCCTGGTGCCGCTGATTCGGCATATGGCGGGGAAGGCGCCGATTCTTGGGGTTTGCCTGGGGCATCAGGCGATTGGCGAGGCGTTCGGCGGGCAGGTGGTGCGCGCCGAGCACCTGATGCATGGCAAGACCAGCTCAGTGCAGCACGACGGCAAGGGTGTGTTTGCCGGGCTGCCTACGCCGCTGACTTGCACTCGGTATCACTCGCTGATTGTGGCGGAGGATTCGCTGCCGGGTGAGCTGGCTGTGACGGCGCGGACTACGGAGAATGGCAGCGGTGAATCGGTGATTATGGGAGTGCGGCACAAGACGCTGCCGATTGAAGGCGTGCAGTTTCACCCGGAGAGCGTGCTGACGGATGGCGGGCATGAGATGATCCGGAACTTCCTGAAAATGTAGAGGCCATGAAGACGATACGCCGCATGAGCCGACGCGTTGGATTGCACGGATTTATTCCGGCGGCGGCGCTTCTGTGGACTGGGCAGGTGTTGTGCGCGCAAGATGCCCCGGTCGTGCAGGCACCGGTTGCTGCGGGCGGACCTATCGCCATTGTTCCGTTAGACAGTAAGACTGAAGGATCGGCGGCCCTGGTTACCGGGGCGCTTCAGGTTTCACACGGGCGGGCGGTGATTGCCGCCAACGGTAGCGTTACGGCAGGCGCCGATACCACGCAGGTGATCTTGCCGCATCGCGGAATGTTGCGGGTGTGCGCTTCTACCACAGTGAAACTGGCAGCCGATTCGAGTGTGCCTGCGGGCGAGACGCCGGGACTGCTGATTGCCATGGAGCATGGGGCGTTGGAGATGAGTTTTGCCACCAGCCAAGCTCCGATGCGCGATGCGGACATTCTGATGACTCCGGAGTTTCGCATCCTGATCAACGGGCCGGGTGCTGCGGAAGTAAAGGTGCGGCTGGGCGAACGCGGCGACACTTGCGTGGATAACGCTGGGGCCAATGCGCCCTACGTGCTGGTTTCAAGCGTGTTCGACGGCGGGGCTTATCGTGTGCAGCCGGGGCAGCGGGTGATGTTCCAGCACGGGAGCCTGCACGAGGTGGTGGACCAGGAAAAGGAGTCTTGCGGATGCCCGCCGGCTGCGCCAAAAGGAAATGAGTTTCCGCTGGCGCAGAGCGAGGGGCTGGGGCCTTCGGCTCCTCCGGCTTTGGATCCCACACAACCGCAAACGAGTGGCACTTTGGCCTACAATGCGGCGAACCACGAGCCGCAAGCGGATGATGCATCACAGGCACAGACGAATGCTGATTCGAGTACGCGTGCAAAACCGAAGAAGAGCAAGAAGAAACATGGGGCTTCGCCGATTTCAGAGTTCTTTGAGAGTATTGGCCATTTCTTCAAGAGACTTTTCGGCGCGGAGTGAATGTTGGAGGAACTCCGACACATCTGTTGCCGTATTGAACCAGACAGGCGCTCGACCGCTTAGTGCGCTGGTGGAGGTTCGGCATGGCGGAACGTGATCGCGGGAAAGGTTCCATATCCACTGCTGGCGCTTTGATCGATCAACCTATTGCCGGGTGGGTTCGCGTGATCGTCATTCTGGGCGCTGGTTCGACCGCGATGGGCGCGGTTATCGCGCTGGTTTATCCTGCGATGCTGGTTTCGCCGCACGATGAGATTAATAACGCGGTGCGTATCTATGCGGGTTACCTGGTTGCCCGGAATCTGGCGATTGCGTTGTTGCTCATGGTGCTGTTGGTGCTGGGAGCTAAGCGGGCGCTTGGCAATTTGATGGCATTGGTGGGAATGATCCAGTTGCTGGATGTTTGCATGGACGTGGCGGAGGGGCGATGGTCGATTGTGCCGGGGATATTGGTTTTCGGGATTGTGTTTCTGGTGGGGGCGGCACGGCTGTCGGGGTATGCGTTTTGGAGGAGTGAGGCTTGGTCGCGATAGGAGGTCAATTTGTTCGAGGCAGAAGATTAGGAAGAAGCTGCGCGATGGTTTAATTTCCAAATTGCCGGTTGAGCACCGGAACAAATTCCAGTTTCGCGTCCGCGAGTGTGGGCTTTCATTCATAATTTGAGCATGGACGCGCAGTTGACAGTCGAGAGAGTCCGGGAATTGATTGGCCTTGAGAGTATCGGGCACCTTACGGATGTTAATGACCATCGCATAGCTTTGCAGGATGCGCTCGTCGGACCGCGAAGGATCAACGTGATCGCGCGTCAAGTAAAGAAAGGCCGCGTGATGGACGAGAATCTGCATGTTTGGCTGGTGGGGCAGGAGGTTCAGCCTGACGGTTACAAATTGATCCTACGCGATGACGGATCGCAGTTTGGTCTCGCATCCAGTGGATTTCCGGACGACAAATCCCCGGTGTTGGTCGGTTGGTACGGCAGTTTGCTTGCCGCATTTATGGGAATGTAGCTGGACGACTTAACATTGTTCATAGTGCCAAATATCGAGACCTTCCAGCAGGGGCTAAAGCCCACGTTTTTTATGGGTTTTATCGGCACGGCTGAAGCCATGCCCTGATACAAAGCACGCTCTTGTTCGCGGCCGCTGAACTTTGATCATTGGCACTTCGCGCGAGCCACTAACAACTGTCATCTTTGACCTGGCTTACATTTCTCTTGCGCGCTCGATGGCGCGGATTACGGCTTGGGCTTTGTTGATGGACTCCTGGTATTCGAGCTCGGGCACTGAATCGGCGACTATGCCGGCACCGGCTTGGACGTGGCCTTCGCCACCGATGGCGAGCATGGAGCGGATGGCGATGCAGGAGTCGAGGTTGCCGGAGAAATCGGCGTAGAGGACTGCGCCGCCATAGGTGCCGCGGCGCGATGGCTCCAGCTCTTCAATGATTTCCATGGCTCGGACCTTGGGCGCTCCACTGAGCGTGCCGGCCGGGAAGCAGGCGCGCAGTGCGTCTACGGGCGTGAGTTCAGGCTTGAGAAGGCCCTCGATGGTGCTGACAATGTGCATGACATGCGAGTAGCGCTCGACAAACATCAGCTTATCGACTTTGACGCTGCCGAATTGACTGACGCGGCCTACGTCGTTGCGGCCCAGGTCGACGAGCATGACGTGCTCAGCGCGTTCTTTCTCGTCGCGTAGCATTTCTTCGGCGAGGGCCTGGTCGTCTTTTTCATTGGCACCGCGAGGGCGGGTTCCGGCGATGGGACGGTATTCCACTTTGCCCTGATGGACACGAACTAGCAGTTCGGGCGAGGAGCCTGCTAGTTCAAGAGTCTCCGATCCCTTTGACTTTTTGGAGGAGTTCTTTTGCTTATCGGACGGGCCGCCGAGTGGACCTTCCGGCGAAAAACGCAGGAAATACATATAGGGACTGGGGTTGACGGTGCGGAGGGCACGGTAGATCTGGAAGCTGTCAGCCTGCGGCTCGACGTCGAATCGCTGGGAGAGGACGGCCTGGAAGATGTCGCCAGCTGTGATGTAGTCTTTGGTGCGCTCAACTGCTGCGAGGAAATCTTTCTTGCTGGTGCGGTACTTTACCTTGAGCTTGCCCTTGCTTGGCGTGCGGACCTGTTTCTGAAAGGATTTGGGCAGCGGCTGAGAGAGACGTTCTTCGAGCGCGTCGAGGCGCTTGACCGCGTTGTCGTAGGCTTGGCCGGGGAAGGCTGCGGCCTTGCCGCGTGTGACGTCGGCCGTGACCACGAGCCAGATCTGCTGGAGGACATGGTCGAAGGCGAGCACCTCGTCGAAGAAGAGCAGGCAGGCGTCGGGAACGCCGAGTTCGTCTTTGGCGAGCGAGGGCAGGCGCTCGATTTGGCGGACTGCGTCGTACGAAAGGAAGCCGACGGCTCCGGCGGTGAACGGAGGCAGGCCCGGCAAGCGAGCGGCTTTGTGACCACTGAGCGCGCGACGCAGGATGGTGAAGATGTCGTCGTCAAGCTGGATGACGCGATTGCCTTCAGTGATGGTAATCTCCCGTCCACGGGCGACAATGCGCTTGAAAGGAGTGAGGCCGATAAAGGTATAGCGGCCGACCTGCTCGCCGCCTTCGACCGACTCGAGGAGAAAGCACTCGCGTTCTGGCCACGCGGCGCGGAGAAAGGCGGAGACTGGGGTTTCGAGATCGGCTGTGAGCGTACGACACACGGGAACGAGGGTGTACTCTTTGGCGAGTGCGAGAAACTCTTTGCGGCCGGGCTGGACGGGATGCGCTGAGGCTTTCACAGAGACCAGTGTAATTGGTGGCGGGGATCTGGCTTGCGCACCGTGTGCCGACTCCTGAACTCGGATGGGTTGAGATCCTGCAAGTGAGGTGTGGCCAGGATGAGATTTATTGAGAGAGACCGGCGCGGTAAACCGCGAGCCAACTGATGAGCTCTGCCGGCGGCAATGGGCGGCTGTACAAGTAGCCTTGTACTGAATCGCATCCCCTGGAGCGCAGGAAATCCAGTTGCGATATTCTCTCTACCCCCTCGGCGATCACCTTCATACCCAGTTCGTGTCCGATCTCGATGGTCTTTTGCACCATGATGCGGTCGCTGTTGTTCATGTCCATATCCATGACAAAGATTCTGTCGATTTTGAGTTCGGTTGCGGGCACGTTCAACAGTTGGCGCATCATGGCGTAGCCGGTTCCGAAGTCGTCGATCGACAGTTGAATTCCCTTCATCCGTAGCCGGGCGAGCACATCGAGGGTGCGCGACAGCGCGTCGATCAAGCCGCTCTCGGTGATCTCGATAATCACGCCCTCGGGAGGCACGCCATGTTTCTTCACCAGGGAGAGGAACATGTCAGGGAACTTGAGGTCTTGGAGCGAATTGACTGAGACATTCAGCGCGAGCCTCGGCACAACCTTGTCGCTGTCAGCAAACTGACCGATTTCTGCTAACCCCCGGTCCGCAACGATCCAGCCGAGTTCGTCGATCAGTCCAAGCGACTCCAAGCGGGAAATGAAGTTGTCCGGGTGGATGAGGCCCAGCTCAGGATGGTTTATACGTACAAGCGCCTCCAGGCCGACGATTTTTCCGGTAGAGATCTCGATTTGTGGTTGATAGTGGAGCACAAATTGGTTGCGCTCAATCGCCGTACGTAACATCTCATCGGAGACGGGGATCTCTGCGTTCGCCGGAACAGCTCTGGATCCCTCGACTCCGGCAAGTCTTTTCAGCACTTCCTCTAGTTCCGACAACCGGAAGGGCTTTTCAAGATGACCGGCGATGGCGAGGCCAAGAGCGGCGGCCAGTTTTTCCGCGGTTTCCATTACGCGCTTGTTGATTCCGCTCATGAGCACGATGCTGGCCGTACATTTATGTTCACCGAGCAGCCTAAGCACTTCGATGCCGTCCATTCCTGGCATCATCAGATCGAGGAGAATCAAAGATATATCGGGCGCGCAAAGTTGCAGAGCGTCTGCCGCGTCGGTCGTCGCAATGCAGTCGAGACCCAAGCCACGCGCAGCGACCGTAACAAATTCGCCAACGTCCGCTTCATCGTCGATGACCAGTATCTTGCCAACCATCGTCATCAATTCTCCTGTTTCCAGGGCGTCCTATTCCTTAGATATCCGTTCCTGCATTGAAGGGCGGATTCCGACCCCGATTCAGGACGGCTTCGCGCATTGTGCGTTGAACGAGGGCATTGAATTCCGCCCTTTGATACGGTTTGCGCAATATGGGGCCTTCGACAGGCCTTCCGCTCTTTTCCTCGAGCGCGTCCGCTGGGAAGCCCGAGGAGAAAATTACTCGGGTGTCGGGGCTTAACTGAAGGACTCTTTGCGCAAGTTCCATTCCATTCATGCCGCCGGGCATGATGACATCGGTCACGATGAGATCGATGTGGCCGAGCCTCGCAACTGCTTCCAGCGCCGAGGCTCCGTTCCCTGCCTGGATCACCGTATAGCCCATGTCCGTTAGATACGCATTGGCTATTTCGAGCAAGTCGGCTTCATCATCTACCACCAACACCGTTCCGCTGAGCGTTGTTTCACCATGCGTTTCCTGCTGTTCGGTGGCCGGCTGCGAAGGAGTATCCGCCAGGGGCAGGTAGATGGAGACGGTGGTTCCGTAGCCCTGCTCGCTGTAAATGCGGGCGGTGCCTCCTGAGTTTTTGGCGAAAGCGTAAACCATGGCCAGCCCAAGCCCTGTTCCCTTTTCACGTGATTTGGTTGTGAAAAACGGCTCGAATGCCCGCTCCTGCGTTTCTTGAGACATTCCATGGCCGGTGTCGGTGACCGAGACACAGGCGTACGAGTCCGCCGCCAAATCGCCCGTATGGACCGCAGGATAGCTCGCGTCAAGGTTTGCCAGTCGCGTGGTCAGGGTGAGAGAGCCACCCCGTGGCATGGCATCCCGTGCGTTGACGGCGAGGTTCAGCAGTGCGCTTTCCAATCCGCCGGCATCTGCATAGACGGCGGGAAGTGCGCTATCGAAGCTAGTTTGGATCTTGATCTCCGGCCCCAACGCGCGGCTCGCCAGTTCGACCATTTCCCGAATCGCGTCGTCCAGCTTCAGAGGGGCGGGATTGAGTTCCATATTGCTGGCGAGGGACAATAGACGCCGCGTAAGATCTGCTCCGCGCGCGGCGGCCTTTTGCGCGACCTGAACTCGTCGAAGGGCCGCGTCATTTCCTGCAACTTGTCGCTCGAGTAAATCAAGATTGCCGATGACGATGCCGAGCAGGTTATTGAAGTCGTGAGCGATGCCGCCGGTCAGCTGGCCTATTGCTTCCATCTTCTGGCTCTGGCGCAATTGGCGTTCGAGCAGCTTCTTCTCAGTGATATCGCGTGCTATCTTGGATGCGCCCACAATTTTGCCGCGAGCGTCCCGGATGGGCGAGATCATGAGGGAAACCTGGATGAGCCGACCGTCCTTGCGCCGGCGCACTGTCTCCAACTGCTCTATGGTCTCTCCTTGGCGTAGCTTCTCCAGAATTCCGGCTTCGTCATCTTCATGGCCTGGCGGCAGCAACCGCGATACTGGCTGGCCGATCATTTCCTGCGCCGCATACCCAAAGATCTGCTCAGCGCCCTTGTTCCAACTGGTGACGGTGCCTTGCAGGTCCTTCCCAATGATGGCGTCTCGAGAGGACTCAACGATCGCTGCCAGATGACCTCGAGCTTCATCCAAACGTTTTCGATCCGAGATCTCGCGAAGTGTGAGAATTACCTGCACAGTCTCGCCGAATTTGTTGTTGACGGGAGCAGTTCTGACTTCGACGATGGTGCCTTTATTGGAGGGGTCGGAGCGAATCTCGACCTCGTAATTCTCCACGAAGTCGCCTCGCAGAGCACGAGCGCTCGGCCATTGTTCCGGCGGGAGCAGTTCGCCGCTGAGAGTGAGGAGTTCGAACTCGTCTCTCACTGCATTGAATGGGATACTCTCAGTGGTCAATCCCAGAATGCGATTCGCCGCCGAATTGATATGGATAATGTTGCGTTCCATGTCGAAGACAACGATGCCTTCCGTCAGTTTGTCGAAGGTGGTCCTCAGCCGCATTTCGCTCTGGGCCAATAGTTTTCCCTGCAGCGCAAAGCGGCGGTTAACGGAGGAAATGATGCAAACGTGGCTCAGGATGACCAGAGTGGCAATGGAGATGACGGCGAGGCTGAAGGGCGTGATGGAATAAGCATGCTGCAGGCCTGCATTGAGGGTAGCGTCCGGCACGATTGTGACTGCGGCCACGCCCACGTAGTGCATGGCTGGAATCGCAAGGCCCAAGATGAGACCGCTGAGGACCTTGCGCCAACCCCAGTGGCCCAACTCGCTTTTCCGGGCAAACGCCAGTTGAAGCGCCACGAAGGAGATGACAATGGCCAGAACCACCGACAGAACAACGACGCCGGGAGAGTAAACACACATGGCCGGGAACCGCATGGCTTCCATACCGATGTAATGCATGCCAGCGATGCCCGCGCCCATGAAGAGGCTGCCGGCAGCCGTGACTCTGAGCCCCATGGTGGGCCGACTGACGAGGAAGAGCGCCAGTCCCGCCGCAAAGATCGCGGTGAAAAGGGAGAGCAGGACAGTGGGCCAATCATATTGCACCGAAACCGGCAACTGAAAAGCGACCATGCCCACGTAGTGCATGGCCCATACGCCGATGCCCATGGCCGTGGCGCCCGCATAAAGCCACGTGGGGCGCATCCAGCCGTTGGCCGAATCAATTCGTTCCGCAAGGTCGAGGGCAGCATAGCCCGCAAGGATGGAAATGAACACCGACAGAGCTACCAAACGGTAGTCATAAGAGCCCGTAAGAACGGATCCGGCACTCATTAGTTCACCAATCAGGTCACTACTTGTGTCTGGTGAACTTGCGCATCAGGACACGCTGTCTGCATGGCGGCCGGGTTGCCGGAGACCATGCGTCTTGTCAAATCGGTTGCATGCACACAACGTGATGCCCACTTCACGCTTGGGAAAATGCCGTGGCGTAGTTCGGGGAATGAGTTCTTATACATCCCAGTGAAATCATAAGTCAAGTTTGTTGACCCAATCGAAAAATGCAGGCTCTTGGCAGGCGGGAGGCACGGGACTTTGCTCCTCGCGAGGACTATATTCCTGTCGCTTGAATGGCTGATCGACTTGTTTTCGCTTCATCAGGGAACCTGGAAAAGGAGGGACTTGGAAGCTCGATTGCACCGGGCCGCGAGAACTTCGCGAGTCGAAGCTTGGGGATTCTGGGGATTCTTGCGCGATCTTTATCTTCGGAGGGCCGATACTGAGATATGCATTTTCAACTCGAGAAGGGGTTCCCAGACAGGTTCCGGATGGCTTGACTGTGCTATTTGGCGAGCCTAGACTCACAGGGGTTTGGGCTTCCGCGGTGCGATCCGGAAGGTCAACCTACCAGGCGGGAAGAGCCCGCAACTGGGTGAACGGGGAATACGCGGTTGTTTCGTGGCAAACCCTGCCGCATCTGATATTTGCAGACGGATCAATTCCCCTGGTCCGGTTACAAGGCGGCGGACGAGAAGGAACTGGAGAGGTGTATGGCAGTTGTAATTCCGACTATGACATTGGACCAGGAGATCAACCCCTGGGAGGCGCAGAGCGCGCGGTTCGAATTTGCGGCGCGCAAACTGAATCTGGAAGACGGCCTATGGAAGATGCTGAGCACGCCCTCGCGCGAAATCATCGTCCATTTCCCGGTGACGCTGGATAACGGGAAGATCGAGATGTTTACCGGCTTCCGGGTGCAACACTCGATTGCGCGCGGTCCGGGCAAAGGCGGCATCCGGTATGCGCCGGAGGTAACGCTGGATGAAGTGAGGGCGCTGGCGAGTTGGATGACGTGGAAATGCGCGGTGGTGAATATTCCCTTTGGCGGGGCCAAGGGCGGCGTGATCTGCGACCCGAAGAAGATGAGCCAGGGCGAACTGGAGCGGATGACCCGGCGCTACACGTCGGAGATCATTGACTTTATTGGGCCGGAAAAGGACGTTCCCGCACCCGACGTGAATACCAACGAGCAGACCATGGCATGGATCATGGATACCTACTCGATGCACATGGGGCATACGGTGACCAGCGTGGTGACGGGTAAGCCGCTGAACATTGGCGGCTCGCGCGGACGCATTGAGGCTACGGGGCGCGGCGTGCTGCTGGTGTGCGACGAAAGCCTGCGTTACCTGAAAATGCCGATCGATGGCTGCCGGGTTGTGATTCAGGGATTCGGCAATGTGGGCTCGAACGCAGCACGGCTGATGATGGAGCGCGGCTACAAGATCGTGGGCATTGCCGAGAAAGAGGGCGGCCTTTGCAATCCGAATGGCATCGATATTCACCAACTGATTGAGTACAAGTATCGCAACGGCACGACACTGGGATTCCGCGGGGCCGAAGCTACGCCGAGCGAGGAACTGATTGTTCAGGATTGCGAGATTCTGATTCCCGCGGCGACAGAAAACGTGATCACCAGCCGCAATGCGGATGCAATCAAAGCTCGCATTGTGGTGGAGGGCGCGAACGGGCCGACTACCGCTGTTGCCGATGAGATTCTGGCTGAGAAGAGAATCTTCATTGTGCCGGATATCCTGGCGAATGCCGGCGGTGTGACGGCAAGCTACTTTGAGTGGGTGCAGGATCGGCAGGGGTACTTCTGGAAAGAAGCGATTGTCAATGAGCAACTGGAGACGATTCTGCGCGATAGCTTTGATGACGTGGTGCGGTATGCGGAGGCGCACAACGTGAACAATCGCATAGCAGCTTATATGCTGGCGATTGATCGCGTGGCTTTCACGATCAAGCAGCGGGGGATTTACGCTTAACGGATACCAATGAGCGATCTGTCCAATGTCGTTTTCACAGTCCCGTGGCATGATCTTGGGCAGTCACGGGCTGAGTTCTTGGCAAAAGAGTTATACCGTGAGCTTTCATCGGATCATGCGCTGAGCGGTGAGACGGTTGTTGCAGTCGCGGCACGACAGGATTGTGATGATGTCCTATTCAGAGTTGAAGGCCCACCCGTGCGTTACGCAATCGTTCATCTTACGGGGAGCCGAGAGGTTTCGCCGAAATGGCCGATTACGAAGTTCTTCGATTCGCTTGGCCAGTTTCTTGAGGTCAAGATGAGATTCGACACCGAGGAGTTTCATGACCCCCCCTGGTGAGTATTTTTCTTCTGAATATCTTCGTGCGCATGCGTCCGACCAGTATTCTGACTCCTCTACGCCCCCACCTCGCGCGCGGCGATAAAGTCGCAGACTAGGACGGTGAGGTCGTCGTCCTGGGATTTGGCCCACTTCTGCGTGGAGGCAATGATGCGGTCGGCGGCTTCTTCGGAAGACACGCCCGTGGTGGCGCGCAACTCGGCGATGAGCGCATCTTCACCGAAGAGTTTTCCCTGGGCGTTGCGGGCTTCGACAATGCCATCCGTGTAGAGCAGGAGTCGATCACCCGGTTCGAGGGGGAGTGTCTTCTCGGAATAGACTTCGAGGTCGGCAGCGGCAAGCAGCAATCCATTTTCCGCAACTTCGGTCACGGCTCCATTCCTGAGCATGAGCATGGGCGGATGACCGGCAGCCGCGTAGCGAAGTTGGTGCGCGTTTGCGTCAAGGTGTACATAGGCCGCGGTGACGAATTGACCCTGGGTGTTGCCGCAAAGCGCTGCGTTCATCCCTGTGAGCAATTGCGCCGGATGAGCCGCAAGGCCGCGCTGCGAGATGGCGGCCATCTTGACCATGGAGGCGATGAGCGCTGCAGGTACGCCATGGCCTGAAACGTCGGCGATAAGAAGGCCAGCATGGCTGTCGCCAGTGACAAGAAAATCATAGAGGTCGCCGGCAACGGAGGTCATGGGAACATAGCGCGCGGCGACACGAAAACCAGTGGACGCAGGGAAGGCGCCGGGGAGAATCGAGAGTTGGATGCGGCGCGCCAGAACCAACTCGTTCTGAATCTCGAGGAGTTCGCTATCGCGTCTCAGCATTCTGTGGGCGGCGACGTACCCGAGACAGCAGAGCAGAATGGCAAAACCATAGGGTTCGATTTCGGGCATGCGCAGTGCCGGGCCCAGGGTATTGTCCCAGAGAGCGAGCACGACAAAGCAGGCGAGGCCGAGCCGCAGGACGACAAAATCGTGGTCGCGCTTGCCTTGTAGAAATGTCCGCACCAGAATCCAAGGTAGTGCGACAATCACCACAACATTATTTATGATATGCAGCGCCGGCATCCGTCCAAACAAGGAGACCGTCACGGTGAGGCTGAGAAACAGCAGGCACAGGGCCGCCGTAATGAATTTGCCTCGCCGCGGCAACAGCCCAGTCGCTTGAAAGAAGAGGAAAGCCGGAATGGGGACGCTGAAATCGACAGCCCAACGGAGGCGTTCGATGAACTCATTTTTGCCGAGCGTGATGTGCAGCAGACCCGCGTCGAGCCACATTCTCTGGCCGTAGAGGTAGGCAAAGACGGCGAACCAGACCAGGAGGGCGTCGAATCGACGGCGCAAAATGCAGAAGCCGATGGAGACCACTCCGACAGTGGTGAAGGCGGCACCGAGGAACAGATACGGCTCATCGCTATGGAAGGTGCGCAGGACCTCGTTGGCGGTGAGTGGGGCGTCGATCAGGATCATGCGAAGTAATGCTAAATCATAGCGAGCCTGCAAAGGCGCCCCATCGTGGTTGCCCCCTTGTCTGCGTCGATCAGGCTCGCACTTCGCCGATTGGGGGCATGCCCGACTCGACGGGAAACATGGTCCACTGTTTGCGCGGCTTGAATGAGTCCCAATGACTGCTCTGCGATTCGGCCACGCAACATTGTGTTGCTGAGTTTTGGTGACACTTACTGCACACCGAGTGGGCATTGCTATCCGATTGCACGATTTCCAGCCATGGTTTGTGACAGGCTACAGTGCGATTCCGCCCCAGGTTTTTCGCGTGATAGAGAGCGACATCGGCAACCGCAATCGCGTGCATAGGATTTTTCTTTCCTGGGGTTACATCCACAGCGCCGACACTGAGGCTGATGTTGATCTCGGTCTTGCCGAAGATCAAGGGTTGATTCGCGATCGAAAGGCGAATTCGCTCTGCGATCTCAAAGAGTTGAACTTTGGTGACCCCAGGAAGAGCAATCAAAAATTCTTCGCCACCATACCGCCCGAGGAAATCGTAGGACCGCAGGAGGTGTTTCAGACGGACAGCTATCTCTTTCAGCGCGAGATCTCCAGTCAGATGGCCATATTTGTCATTGATCTTTTTGAAATGATCAATATCAAGCATTAAGAGCCCAGTCGTAACTCCTGAACGCGACGCGCGGTCCAGTTCGCCTTCAAACAGATCGAGAAATGTCGCCCTGTTCCAGGTACCGGTGAGGTCGTCCTTTGTTGCCTGCACGCGAAGACTTTCACGAGCGTTAATCAATTGGCGCTGCACAGCAACGATGCGATTCGCAACCACAAGTCGCGCACGCAATTCGTCCAGGTCGAATGGCTTAACCAGGTAATCGTCTGCGCCTGCTTCCAGGGCAAACGCAATGTCCTGCTTGTGGCTTTTGGCAGTGATCAACAGAACATAGTGATAGAACTCAGACTGCCGGCTGCGAAGCCTGCGGCAGATCTCCATGCCATCAATTCCTGGCATCATCCAATCAAGGATGATCAATTCGGGTGAACCAGTCTGGTTCAGGATCTCCCAGGCCTCTTCCCCGTCTTTGGCAACCTCAACCCGATACCCTTCCTCCTCGAGCCAGTTCAAGAGCATGTGACGGACTACGACATCGTCTTCTGCGAGGAGAATGCGAGGGCGGGGATTCACAAGCCCTGCCCAGCTGCCACTACTCTCGCCGTCCTGGGACGACCGAGAGTGCGGTATGAGACTCAAACTGGTCTTGCGGCAATGGTTTCTCATGGAGTTATCACAATTAGGTACATAGTTGCACGTGAAGGGCCAAATTGAATGAACTCGACATTCAATGCGCGATCCGAGTCAATGCGGAGCACGATCAGGCCAATATATAGAAGGCCCACTCACTTCCAGGCAGGGTCTAACCGATTCCCTACCCGCAATCTTCGCTCTTTACGCATGCCCAGATAGGATCCAGCGTTGATCACTGAATCAAGTCGATTCTCATCATTCATTCATATTGTGCTTGGGTCGCGCTGTACGTAATGTGATTCAAATCACTCGATTGTCTCCCGAGACGACACGGAGTATTGGGAACTTGTAAGCCGAGGGGCGATCCTCCGGCGCGAGCTCATCCACATGAATCTGAGAAGATCCCCCCGGGCGCGTCGATCATTCCCCTCGCAATGCTTGCATTGGGTGGTTTAGATTTGCGCAAGCCAGTTTTTGAAACCCGCGAACGCGTCTCAAATCCTACCCTTTAAGACTTTCCCTTTTGAAACGTGAGAGCGATTAATGCGCTCTACTTGCATACCGTCATCCCACGGGATTCAATCGTTGCAGCGCTAGTCACCTGATCCAACCACTCACTGACGAAGATGACCGCCCAGACTAAGTTGATGGTCTGCGCGGGCAGCAGCCCCTCCTTGGTTAGTTTCTCTCTGACCGCCTTGAAAAATCTCTCCTCCAGAAATGGGCTCAATGGGGACTCGCCAGTACACACCTTGTCGAACGCAGTATGGAATGCCTCGCTTTTGAACTTTTCGCTCATTGGAGCGACAAATCCGCTCTTTGGCCGATAGACCATCTCGGCGGGAACATGTCGAGCCAGTGCGGCCTTGAGCAACCACTTTGCCTCTTGATCGGCCCCCTGCCAGTTTCCTGACGAAAATGCAATCCGCACCATTTCCGGGCTGAGATATGGGTAAATAATGTCGATATCCGAAGCAGCGAAAAGCGACTTGGATTTCTGTGCGAAAATGCCGCTGCACACCAAGGATAGATCGGCCGCCGCGAGTTGAAGGTGCGGATCTTCGGGTGAAATTGAGTGCAGCCAACTGATCCCCATGGATTCAACTTCGAGGGAAACCTGCTTTGGCACATGATAGGCAATTCCATCCAGTGGATTCTGCGCTATCGCAGATAGAGGAAAACGATGTTGGGATGCTCGTCTCAGCAACCTTAGCCAGTATTCAGATTTGGAGTTTTCTTGCCATAGCCGAAACAACTGGTATCCAAAAGAACCAATGCCACGAAGACCGCTTGGAAGGGAATGAAGCTTCTGCCACTGGCGAGACCGTCCGAACAACCCGAATGCCCCATCTGCGCCAGTGCCATCAAACATGGCATATTCAGATCCATAAGTGCCGATAACTGACCGGACAAGCTTCCCAGTTGGCACTGCGGAATGATCGCAAAACGGGGTGCGATAATCTCGTCCAGCGTTTTTGAGAACTTCCTCGACGTCCGCTCCTGATCCGTCATCTTGGATTCTATGAAAACTTAGACCAAGATGCTTGGCCATCTGCTCCGCAAGAAGCGATTCAGCGTCATCTGAACCGAAACAATAATTCACCAGCAAAGTATCCTGCAGGCCCAGAGCAGCGGCGCGTGCAGCGAGCAATCCAGAGTCGATTCCTCCACTAAAGAGAATAACAATTGGATGTCTCTGACGCGCTGCAAGAAGAGCGTGGTCGAGTGCATCAAGAACTATGACAATCTGCTGATCCAGTTCGAGGGAACGACAGTCTTGATCCAACACTTGATCCCTTGGAAAATCGGCTTCTTCTATCCGCACCGGATTATCCCTAAATGTCGTATTTCTCCCTGGGACAATTCGGCCAATCTCTTTCCAGGGGCTCAATGGAGGAATGGCTGCACCGAACTGCAGAATGGAATAAATAGCCCTTTCATCTAGGGTATCGGATGGCCTTACTAGCTTTCTCAGGTCGTCCGTAACATCGATACACTCGTCGTTTGTCCGGTAGTAGAATTGGCTCGCTGTAGTTGACGGGATCTCCACCCGCAAGGAATGTTCATCTTCCTGCTGCATCAGAATCCCCATGTCACTGCAAGCACTCGTCCACTGCGTATGAATCATGCGGTTTCCCTCGTCATAAATATAAGCGAATCCGATGGAAGCAGGCCATGTTCACAGCATAAGGTCGGCAGGATCGCGGCAGATGTTGGCGAAGAAGTACTCAAGCTGGCCGATTGCCTTGAACCATCTGAGAAGATCCCCCGGGCGCGTCGATCATTCCCCTCGCAATGCTTGCATTGGGTGGATTGATGCCGCGCGGAGCGCCGGTAACGCGGACGCGCCCAGAGCCAACAGCAACACGCCTATGGCGGCCAAGGTCAACACAAGAGGATCAAAGGGGCTCACGCCGAAGAGCATGGAGCGAAGGAGAGTTGAAGCCGCGGCCGCGCCCCCCAATCCAATAACGCAGCCGACAGCGGCCAGCTTCACACCGGATTCTAAAATCAGTCGTACGATGCCAGCGCGCTGCGAGCCGAGAGCCATGCGAATGGCCATCTCCTGTACCCGGGAGGCAACAGAGAAAGCGATCACGCTGTAAATGCCAAGCACCGCAAGCAAGACCGCTGCGCCGGCAAAGCTGGTAATGAGAACCGTGTTGAAACGGCGCGGGGCTTCGCTCAAGGAGACAGCCTGCTCCATGGTCTGCACCTGTGTCAGCGGCAGTTGCGGATCAATCGCCCGCACCGTCGAGCGAAGAGCGGCTTCCATCTGCTCCGGTGGCAGCGCAGATCGCAGCACAATGTAGCCGCCGTTGCCATTGAGATCAGTAGCCGGGTTGGCGAGCGCCCCGAATGTATCTTCAGCCTGGGCAACCGGGAAGAAATACTGCTCCTTGGTCGGGTCGTCCGGGGCTCCCAGTTTTACATCGGCCACTTCACCAGCAACCGTGACCCACGGAGTCTGCATCTCTGGTGTGCCAAGACGCAGCCGCTTGCCAATCGGATCCTGATTCGGCCAATAGTGCTGAGCCAGTTTCCGGTTCACGATCAAAACCAGCGGCGCGCCAGATTTGTCAGCATCTGTAAACGTGCGCCCCCTCAGCAGTGGAATCCCCATGGACCTGAAGTAATCGCCGATCACGTACGATGTCGTGGCGAGGTTCATATTCGCGCCCTTCGGCGGCACGTAGCCTTCCACCACAAAAGTCTGGTTGTTGTTATTGCCAGATGCCGGAACCAAACTGCTCAGGCTCGCACTCTCGACGCCGGGAAGCTGCTTCAGCCTGCGCAGCAACTCATTGTTAAACGCATCCACCGATGCCTGCGTCGAGTATTGTTTCTGCGGCAGGGAATAGGAAGCAGTCGCCACGTGTTCCGGCCGGAATCCAAGATCCACCGAGCGCATTTTCTCAAAGCTTCGCAGTAACAGCCCCGAAGCGGTCAACAAAACAAGAGCAATCGCAATCTCCGCCACCACCAGTGTTGAGCGCAGCCGGGCATGACCGCCGCCCGAGGTACCGCTGCGTCCCCCTTCTTTCAGCGTTCCGTTTACGTTGGTGTGCAGCGCGGCAAACGCAGGGACCAGCCCGCAAAGCATTCCCGTGACCACTGCCAACAGCAGCGCAAACGCCACCACTTGCCCATTCAGTGCAATCTCGCTGATACGCGGAAGGCTCTCGGGCAGCAGGCTTTTGCCCACCTTCAACGCCAACCCGGCCAGTCCCAGCCCCAGCAATCCACCGCTTACGCTTAGCACCAGGCTTTCAAGAATTGCCTGCCGCAGCAACGCCCATGCGCGTGCACCCAACGCGAGCCGCACTGCAATTTCCCGCTGCCTGCGGATGGCGCGCACCAGCATAAGCCCCGCCAGATTCACGCAGGCAATCATTAGCACCACCGCCACCGCCATAAACAAGGTTCGCAACAGCGGACGCGTCTGCTCGACCGTCTCCTCATGCAGCGGCCGCACCACTGAACTGATGCGTAAGCTGGCCATCATGGGCGGATACCCGCGCATGATCTCGACCGCCACGCGTTGCGCATCGCTTACGGCCTGCGTAGTTGAGATGCCGGGCTTGAGCCGGCCCACCATTTGGTAGCTCCAGTTGGCAGCCGCCGTTGCCGTAAGCTCCTGCGCCGTAAAGCTCATGGGAACCCACAATTCCGAGCGATTCAGTTGTCCAGGTACCAGCGGGAATTCGAAGTTCCGCGGCATTACGCCGATCACCGTGTATGCCTTGCGATCCAGTTCGACTGTAGTCCCCAGAATCTGTGGATTTCCATTGAAGCGGTTCTTCCAAGTCGCATAACTCAGCACCACCACCTGCTGGCTATGCTCGTCCTCGTCGACTGTGAACACGCGCCCAAGCATGGGTTGAACGCTCAGGGCTGGCCACACTCCCGCTGTCAGCCGCGAAGCGTTCACCTGGGCCGGATTGCCAATGCCCGACAGCTCATACCCCGCGAATTGGTACCCGCCCAAAGCGGTAAAGGACTTCGTGTCGCGCGTATAGGCGCGAATATCCGGCACCGTAACACCCGCCTCACCGTTGCCGCCCACGTCTGCCCCTTCCAGGCGATCCGCCAACACCACCAGTCGGCTCGGATCGGGAAACGGCAGAGGCCGCAGCAGAACGCCCTCGACGATTGAGAAAATCGCCGTCGTCGCTCCAATTCCAAACGCCAGTATAAGCACCGCTGTGATAGCGAAACCCGGAGATTTGTGCAATTGTCGCAATACGAATCTGAGGTCAAAAATGAATTTTTGCATTGGATTCCCCGTTGAGGTGGTAATAAGAGCACTTCATCAGCCAAACCAATATCGTTATAACCTATTTATTTTCAATTAAATACGAGCAGGCCTTTCCACGCTCTGTGTCTTCACATGTTCAAAGCTGAGAATGTGTGTCCACAAATGAACAGAGGACGGTGCTCCGCTTTCTCGACTCGAATTGAGTTTCCAGCACTTCATTCTTGAGTCGTAAGTGGTGGGTTGAGCAACAGTCCGACAATGCTTCGGAGTGGATGATCTTCTGCATTCCTCAGTGTTCACGGCCTTTCATGCGAGTTGGTTCTTGCCGACTTGTAGCTGGGTTGCCATTTTTATACAAATGGAGAGATTTTCAACCATTACACCGGTTCCATTGCGGTCGGCTCTTCTTCAGGCAGTTCAGAGAATGCCGTGTGAACGCGGTTATAGTAGTGGTAGTCGGTCTTGTCTCGGCAGGTGTGAGGACATTATATGGGTATGGCTTCAGCATCTTTTCATCGGAGTCTCTTTCCGCAATTCGGATATAAAGAAAAGCCTCGAAAAGTAAGGGAAATCTAGTGAATCTGCCCAACTCCATCACGATGAGCCGGATCGTCATGATCCCTTTGCTGCTGTGGATACTCTCACCGCATTTTCCATGGCAGGGAGCGAATGGCGAGCAGGAGATTGCGGCTTCGGTGCTGTTCGTGCTGGCTTCCATAACCGATGCAGTAGACGGATACCTAGCCCGCAAGCACAGCCAGATCACCACCATGGGGATGTTGCTGGATCCCATCGCCGACAAAATCATGGTCACCGCCGCGCTGATTGCCTTGGTGGCTTATAACCCGCAGGTCGTCAAGGTCTGGATCGCGGTGGTCATAATTGGGAGAGAATTCCTGGTTTCGGGACTGCGGTCGATCGCTTCGTCAGAAGGCTTTACGATTGAGGCCAGCGATCTGGGAAAACTGAAGACTGTAACGCAGATTGTTGCCGTTGTCTCCGCTATTCTGGCACATCACTGGACGCGGTGGGAGTTCGGCGTGCTCATTATTCCAGTGAAGTGGATTGCGATTGCCGGCGTCTACTTTACAGTGCTGGTTTCGATTATTTCGGCCGTAGATTACTTTGTAGGTTTCTGGAAGAAGATAGATCATGCCTCGAAGGACAGGCGTAAGTCGTTTGTGCTTTCGCGGCGCAAGAGCCCAAGCACACCCTGAGAGGCTGAACGCAAACGGAAAACAAAGAGCCCCGGTCATGGCCGGGGCTCTTTGTTGCTTTTGCGGACTGGACGCGGGCAGATGCGCCTTAGGCGAGCGCTGGAACCGCTTCCGGTACGTGGATGGCTGGTGCTGCAACCGGGGTGGTTGCGGGGACGCTCGCGGGTGCAGCGGTTTGCGAATGCGTACCACGTGTAAGCCGGTGGACAAAGTGATATGGTGGCCAAGGACCTGAGACCTGCATCTGGCATTCCCGCATCATGGCGCTGGTGGTGGCGAATTTGTTCTGGTAGCGCTCGACATACTTGCGGTCGATTAGGTGAGCGATGTCTAGAACCATCTTACCGGTTTCGGTGAGACGGCAGCTTACCTCCTCATCGAGGGGCAAGAACAGGCGGTGCATCTGGAAACTGACGGCTCGTGCGCGCGTCTGGCGCTCACGGGTGCGGGTTGCGTTCTCGCGCAGGTTGCTCAGATATCCCCGGCCCACGCTCTCTGCGGGGAGTTGCCGCTCGATTTCCTTGCCGCAGCAATCATCGACAAAGATCTTCAGGTGCATCTCGGTTTTGCCGCGTAGTTTCTCGATGTTCCCAAGGAACTGACGCTGGTTGGAACGGATAGACTTGCGAAGGCTTTCATCGTCGTTGAAGACGGTTCCGAAGCGGAAGGGCAATACCGTGGAATGCTGGAAACAGTCAGAGATGACCCGGGCATGGTCGACGCCAGACTTCTGATTGAGAGTTTCTGCCGGGTTATGTTCGCTGACAATAACGGCGAGGTCACATGCGGGGTAAAGAAAGACTTGGTTTCCGCTTACTCCGAGGGTGGATTCCATCGGAACAGGTTTGCGATGACGTGCTAACTCAGGAAAAGCTTGTTTTTCACCGATGCAGTAGGCATACCATGCCATGACGAGACACTCCGTGTGCGTACGCCGGTAAGCGTCGCTGTTTGGTAAAGCGCTGTGAACTTGGGAACAACTGCATAGTGTGCATAGAACCGAGACTTAGTGAGCAGACCCCGGTGAACTATGCCGAATACTAGCCCTGCCGAAAGACAACTGGCAACATCCGCGATCACTTACTTCGCAAAAGGTAGCAAAATTCGGCAAATTTGTATTTGTTTAATGGACAAAGCTATTGACCAAATCAAAGTCAAGTAAGGAAGACGGATAAGAGGGCGATTTTGAGGGTGCAGGGGCGTATGAGGGCCATTTCGCCAGCGGTTCGGGGATGGTCGGTCAACGGCGCGGCAGCCGCGCCGGCTCCGGCAATCATCCGGATGGGCCTGGAGTCTTCGCCTGAACGGGGCTAGGGGATAATGTGGCGGATTTGCAGGTAGAGGACGACATTGAGCACAACGGAAACACCGAGAAGCGCCAGCGCAATAAAGGCAAAGACGTTGACTTTGCTCCCCACCGATTTCAAGTCTTGCAGTAGCTCCTGCTGTTCCAGCGTGTTGCGATCCGTGGCTTCACGCACTTGCTGCAGCTGATCGCCGACGCGTTTCAGCGAGACATTCTGTTCCGCAACCTGGTCACGGAGGGTGCGATTCTGGACCCGGAGATCGGCCAGCCCGTCCTGAATGGGAGCGAGGATGGGAGTGAGGTCGACGGATGCGGGCGCAGGGGCCTTTGCCTGAGGAATCAGAATATTGGAGACCGCGGTGGCGACGTTTCCGTCGAGCAGAGGAAGAACCCTTTGTACAAAGGGCAGCGCAATGCGAAAGGCGTTCATAGCGCGCTCCATGCCGGAGGGCTTTCCATGGGATGGGGCCGGCACATTGGCCAATGCTCTTGAAGAAGGTGGCGCGACCGGAAACCTTTGCGCTTCGCGCTGACCCTGGTTCTGTGGAGATGAGGCTACCGGCCCATTGGCAAACAGGGCTCCAACCACTCGCAAGTCGTCCTCGCTGGGACTTGACGTCTGAGTGTTGGGTTGGTTCGATACCGTTTCGACTAAGTTGCTCATGGGTCCTTCTCTAATTCAATATAAGGGACTGGAGTGTCCCAATTTGCGGAACTATGCAGAGAAGGTTTCTGGAACCGCGCTAGGCAATACCCTGCAGTGTTCCCTTAAACAACTCTGGAGGTGAGTCGCGTATTCTCATAGCCATTACTTTTGATGGAGAAGCTTGTGAATCCGGTCTTATCCCAAACCTTGCGCAGCCTGCAACGCAACATCCTGGCCGGCGTAATTACGGTCGGGCCTTTGTTCGTTACCTGGCTGATTTTCAGCTTCCTTCTGGGCGCCCTTGCTAAGGCAGGATTGCCCGCAGTCCAGCTTTTTGCCGCTCTCTATCCGGGAGGGTGGGTGAACCAGCCGTGGCTGCAATACCTGCTCGCCGTGCTGCTCACCCTGGTTGTTCTTTATGTCTTAGGCCGGTTGACCTCACAGGTGATTGGCAGGCAGGCCTTAGCTCTCTTTGAGGGCGCGTTGGAGCGGCTACCCTTTGTGGCCAAGGTGTACGGATCAGTGCGGCAGTTGATTGACACCATGATGGCCAAGAAGGAGACCAGCCAGCGTGTGGTGCTGATCGACTTTCCGATTGAGGGGCAGAAGAGTATCGGATTCCTGACACGCACGATGACCGATTCAGTCACAGGCGAATTGCTGGCCGCGGTGCTGGTGCCCAACGCGATCAACCCCACGTCCGCGTTCCTGCAGATTCTTCCGTACGCGAGGGTGACGGAGACCGATCTGAATATGGAGCAGGCCATGAGCATGCTGATGACGGGCGGAGCTGTGGGGCCGGATGCGGTGCAGTTTAGCAGGCCGGAGATGACGGTGATCGAGATTGAGACGACCTCTGATTCGCAGAGGGTCTAGGCCGCCACGCTGCGATCTGGGTTCCGCTTAATCTTGCGGTTCAGGCGGTTTCTCGTCTGAGAGTTCTTCGCCGGCGTGTTCACTTTCCGAGGCGATCTTGCGAATGCTGACATGCTCGAAGCGTGCCCAGATGAGGCCAATCGGAGCGATGCCGAGGAATGTGACCAGCAGCACGGTTGCGGCGCAGGCGGTGGAAGCCTCGGCCGAGGCCCCGTAGAAATTGGCCATGGCCGCGGCGACAACGCCGATCTGCGTGAACCAGCCAATGATGGGCAATTGAAAGACGCTGGCCGCGCCGCTGGTAGCCAACAGCAACATGCTCCTGCCGAGGGTCATGGACCCGAGTTGCGGGCTGGCGACGAAGGCCCGCATGACCTCAAGGTAAGCAACGGAAATGACGAGCCACATGCAGAGCGAAAGGCCAGCGACCGCTCCGAAATCGGAGAACGAGCGCAGGGTGTCAAGGCCGGCATGGAAGGTGCGAATCCTGTTTCCCGCGGCTTGACCCAGCTTTTTTGAGATCATCCCGAAGACGTGTTCAAAGAATGTGGCTACAAAACCGCCTGCCAGGCGCACGACAACAAGGAACACCGCGCCGCAGACGGTGAGGGTGAGGCCCCAATAGCCGGCCTTTTTGACGATCTCAGGATGGGGCAGAGATCCCGCAGGAGAAAGGAGGATGAGTGAAGAAAAGATCAGCGCCATCGATCCTGCGTCGAAGAGCCGCTCGACGATGTAGACGGCGATCTGAGTGCTGAGCGGCTGTCCGGTTCTTTTTGCGACGAGATAGGGCCGGACGTGGTCTGCGACTCGGCAGATTAGAGCTACCGCAGTAATGAGTTTGTAATTGGTTCGTTTATTGTAATTGTGTTGTAATAGGTTTTGTTGTTTGTTGTGGAGTTATCATT
>JBEKPF010000040.1:0-56705 GCA_049521035.1 Occallatibacter sp.
CTTAAGCCAGGAGCAGTTGGCGAATGCTCTGAACGTGACTGCTCGGACCGTGCAGAATTGGGAGGCTGGTAGGGGCACCAGCCAGATGAACAAGAAGACGCGCGATCTCCGCGAATTGCTCTCTCGCATGGACGACTATGTCGTCGCTCCCGAGGAGGAGCATTGGCTCAGTTCGCCGCTTGAGGCTTTTGCCGGAAGGACTCCACAGGAGTTGATCGCGGACGGCCGCATCCGTGATCTGGTCATCGAATTCGACCGGTTGCGCGACGGACAGCCCGTTTGACCTTCAATGCCAAACAGCGCGCGGCGATCAAGCGCTGGATGGGCCAAGCCGTTCCCTTGAAAGAGGTCTATTTCCGCAGCGTCGAGTATCGCTATATGGACCCGGCCGATGTCCTGAGCGGCGCCGGCACGCGGGCTCACGGGGGACGCTTTGCGGCTGTTGGCATCCGAGCAGTCTACCTTTCGGCAACTGACTCAGGGGCGAGCAAAGAGGTCACGGCACGGAAGGCTCGGCTCGGAGGAGCGGCTCAGATCAGCACCGACAAGTATCCTCGCGTCGTGTACGCCGTGGCTGTAAACCTGAACCGGGCATTGGACCTTTCAGCTCTCGGATTTTCCCACGCCGGCGAAGCGGTGAGATTGGCATGTCTCAACAAGGCCGATCTGACCGCGTCCATGGAATTGTCCCGCGAACTCGAAGCGGAAGGCATTCAGGGGCTTCTCTTCCCAAGCGTCGTGGGAGGTGACGACAATCTGGTTGTCTATCGCGCCAACTGCGGTCGGAGGGCGCTGACGCTTCAAAACGAACTGGAGGTCATCGACCAGGCAAAACGAATTGCGGCAAAACACAAGTGAGCGACCGGATTTGACTGAAAAAGGGACTGGCCGCACAATCCCGGTGTTCGTGGAATTGTCTCGCTCGATCCGGGCAGGGTATGAGGCGAGATCTGTTTCTTGAGGCAACGAGTGATCGGTCAACTTGGCGGCAATGGGTGCCGGCACATGTGGCCGAATGTGGAGGGGGCCGAACATGGTTGCCATTTGGTTGCCAATAACGAACAAAAAGGGGCAAAAACCACCCCTTTCTGCAAACGGAATCCGACGGAAGTGCCTTGTTTTGTCAGCACGTTACGAGTTACCGCCAAAACTGCAAAACCTTTATGCGCCGGTTCGATCCCGGCCCGCGCCTCCAATTCTCCCAAATCAAATTAACATCGGCCCGATTGGGTTGGGGTCGGATCGAAACCGGACCGTAGTCGCCCCGCAATTGATGCATTTCCCAGGGTGCCGACTTGGATACGAACGATTAGAAAAGCATGGGAGCAGTCTAGCGGGCGCCTCAACAGGATTGGCGTGCAAGCCAATGAACTACGTTGCCTCATCTGAATGCGTAAGTATTGAAATTGAGAATGTTCTTGTATCTTGAGCCGCGACGTAGTTCTCGTGAGTCGCTAATGATATTGGCGGAGCGAGTGGGATTCAAACGATAATCAGCCTTTTGGGACCGCAACTTACCGAGAACATAATGCTCCGTTCCCGTATTTCCCACGGCTACCGTGGCTCATGACCCCAATATTGTTCCACCCCGAAATCGAACCCGCCTGGAAGGGTTCCTATGGCGGGAAGAGCGACTTGAACACGAATAAGACTTCGAGCCCCATCAGAAAGTGAACCGGGAACCGAACTGGAACTGACGCGGGGAATTTACGGTGGAAGTGATGAGTCCGAAGACCGCCGCGACGGATGGATTGGCTTGGACGGCGGTGATGCTGGGGATGCCGGGCATTCCTAGCTGGGCGCGGTTGCCAATGTTGTACGCGGCCACATCGAAGCGAAGGTCCCTTTCCCCACCAAGAGAAAAGTGCTTGTATGCCGATAGATCAAAGTCCTGGGCTCCCATTGTGCGGACGTGGTCGAGGTACGCAGGCGCGTTACCGGCAACGAAAGAACTGGCGGGGATGGAGAAACACGAGTAGTTAAACCAGGTGGCGACTGTATGTGGCGCTCCTTTGGAGGGGTCGCAGGTGAGGTCGGGGCGCTGATTGAAATAGGCGGTGGCTGCGCCGACTGTAGGCGAAGCGACTGGGACGCCGGTGCTGAGATAGGCGATGGCGTTGGCGGTCCAGCCACCAAGAAATGCATTGCCCAGCCCATTGAGGTTCACGGCGCGGCCGTGACCGATGGGCAGATCGTAGGAAACATCACCAGTGAACTGGTATTTGACGTCCTGCGGGCTGACGGAGTGTTCGAGGTTGAGGTTCTTCTGATCCTGGGGTGCGCCGAGATGAGCGCCGACAAAGCCTAGCGGAGGGTTGCCGTCGTCGGTGATGAGCTTGGCCCACGTGAAGCTGGCCAGCGCGGTGAAGTGCTTTGAGAGCCTTTTCAGCAACTTGGTCTGAAGCGAACTGTAATCGGAGTCACCACCAGGAAAACCGTGAACGTTGATGCCATTGCCCGCGCCGTAGCTGCCGTTTCCGAATTGTGGATACTGCTGCACCGAGACCCAGAGTGGAACGGTGGAAGAACCGTAATTGGCGTTGGTGGCAGGCTGGATACTGGCCCACTGATTAGGCACGGTAGAGTTGAGCAGAGCCGACTGATACTTCCCGATCGTGCCCAGGTCGAGCTGGTTAATGTCCACGTTGCTCAGAGGCAGAAAGAGGCCGCGGCTACCGACGTAGCCGGCGCTCAGTACCACCTGGTGAGGCAACTCATATTCCAGCCCGAAGTTGAAGTTGTAAATGGTGGGCGTCCGCTGGTACTGGAACATGGTGTTGAGGGAGGTGCCCAGGTTGTTAGCCAGCCCCGTGGGACTCTTGAGCAAGGGAACCAGGCCGCTGGGAAATGGGTTATTGAGTGGGGTCAGCAGGACAGTGTTACCCGAGTCGCCACATACCTGAAAGTTGGTGCAGTCATAAGCGATGGTATTGAGGTCCTGATTGTAGGCTGTGGCATTCCAACTGTTGCTGGTGGAATACCCATCGCTGTCAAGGCTCGCGCTACCGACCGTATGCGGGCTGGGACCAAAGTAGAAGCCGGCTCCGCCGCGAACTACGAAGTGGGATATAGGTTGCCAGGAGAACCCTAGACGAGGACCGAAGTTGGTGAGGTTGGCGTTGAACGGCGAGCGATGCGAACCATCCGTGTATATCTCGGCACCTCTGTAAGGAACGCCTTGGTCAGTGTTGGTTACGTTTGGATCGAAGTACTCCAGTCGATTGTGACGCTCGGTCTTGCCACCAAAGATATCCCAGCGAAGGCCGGCAGTAATGGTGAGAGAAGTGCTTGGCCGGAAGGTATCTTCAACGAAGGCCGCGTTGTAAGGATTGGATTCGGCCGCGAACAGATCCTGTGTGAAGCTGGGATAACCATTTGATTCGGTTCCCGGTGCGGTGCCCATGCCAAAGAGGGCGGAAGCAAAGTCGCTGCCGCCGATCGCCGAGCCGACGGTCTGGTCGGATGCTGAAATGTCGAAGGCATAAGCGCCGGAGGGCGCGGGAGGCTGGCCAA
Organism: Occallatibacter sp.; assembly: GCA_049521035.1. Taxonomy (GTDB): domain Bacteria; phylum Acidobacteriota; class Terriglobia; order Terriglobales; family Acidobacteriaceae; genus Telmatobacter. Next base: position 3,514 of record JBEKPF010000040.1, read on the forward strand.
CATTCAGGAAGCGCTTCATGTATTCGTAACCAAATGAAATCTCGTGTTTGCCAACGAGCTTGGTCATGCTGATGTCGACGTCGCTGTTTTCGCTGGCGTACTGAAAAGTGTTGTAGTCCGCAGTGCCGCCCACGCCGCTGCCGGAGTCATTGAACAGCATGAAGGGCAGCAGCTTGAAGATTTCCTGCGATGCAAGAGAGGCGGGGAAGCCAAGAGAGGTGATATCAAATCCGACCTGCGATGGATCACCACCCTGGTTCTCATAGTGCCGGGTGAAGGAGTAGCGCAGTTGTAACACAGTGTCGGCATTCAGTGTCAGGTCGTCGGCCAGCAGAATGTTGCGGCCGTTGGTTACGTTTTGCGCGTAGTTCAGATCCCACATATTCCCGAAGGCGTTGAAGGTGGAGTTGAAGAGCCGGTCAAAGGAGAAGCGGCCGAAGATACGCTGCTTCTCGCTTTTGGTCCAGTCCATGCGGATGTCGAATCGCTGCGCAGTGGTGGGATCGAGGCCCGGCTTAAAGTAGTTGTAAGTGACATCATCGGATTGCTGATCGCAGGGAACGCCGGGCACATTGCTGACGTTGCAGGAGGGCATCTCGGAAAGAAACTTGAGCGCAATCGGATTAGGGTTGGCGATCTTGTTGTTCGCGACGGGCTGACGTGTGCCGGCAAGGGGGCCCGTAGCGATATCGGGTTGCGTGGGGTCGTAGATGGTGAAGCTGTCTGCTGAAAAGTCGCCTGTTCGCTCTGCGCTGGTTGGAACGGCGAAGTAGTTGGATCCGTCGAACTGCTCCTGTTGCGTGGCTTCGTAATCCGCGAAGAAGAAGAGCTTGTTATGCAGAATGGGTCCGCCGAATGCTCCGCCTTCCTGGTAGCGATGGAAAGAGGGCGGCGTATTGGGCGTGCCTGCGCCGATCTGGCTCCGCTTGTTGAAGTATTCGTTCGCTGCAAGAGTATCAGGGCGGAAGACACCGAATGCGTCGCCGTGAAACCTGTTGGTACCAGATTTCGTGACTAGGCTGATGACGCCTGCCCCGCCGCTTTGGTAGGAAGCGGGCGTGTTCTGGGTCTCTACACGGGTCTCTTCCACGCCATCTTCGGGGATGTCCAGCGCCGGAATGATGGCCGCGACATTGTTCTCGGCGATGCCGATTGGGCTTCCATCCACCATGTAATAAACCGACCCGACAATCGCTCCGTTGATGGTGTAGGAAGAGACATCGACACCGGGCCGGCCGCTGGAGATGTTTTCGATGGCGAATGAACTTGAAGAGTTAGGTGCGCCATTTGCGGGCGTCACCCCGGGGCTCAACTGCACCAGGTCAAACACATTGCGTGTGAGCAGCGGGACGCGGTCAATGGTTTCGGCAGTGATGAGTTGGCCGACGGTGGAGTTGCTGGGCTCTACCAGGTCAACAGCCGCGTTGACATTGACGACCTCAGAAGCTGCGCCGATGCTCAATGAAATGTTGACTACAGTCATTTGGTCGACGCTGACTGTGACGTTGTTCTGGGCGGTCGTCTCAAACCCCTGGTGACTGGCAATGACCTGATACTGGCCGGGATTAAGGGAGACAAAAGTGTAGAGCCCGGCCGCTGTGGCCACAGCGTGTTCGGTCAATCCGGTGGCGTGATTGGTGAGCATCAGGCTGGCGCCGGGGATAATCGCGCCACTGGGATCGGTGACCGTTCCATTAATGCTGCCGCGTCCAGCCTGGGCTCGTGCGGTGGTAGCCGCAGTGAGCAAAACCAAGGAACAGCGCAGGGAGAGACGCAGGAGAGCGGAAAGTGAATCCTTCGTCATTTTGGCCACCTCTCATGAATTTATTGACATTCAAACGTTTGAATAGTAGAAAGCCAATGTAGGATCAATCGTGTCGGCTGTCAAGGGAAAAATCGGAGGGCTTGGTTTTGGTCGGCCATTGCATGCAACGGGTTGCGAAGGCGTAGATGCGGAATCGATGTGAATCCAGATGACGAAGGCAGGCAGGTAACAAGTTGGCGCAGCGCAAATCAGGACACGTGACATTGATGGACGTTGCCCGCGCCTGCGGCTTCTCGGTTTCCACAGTCTCAATTGTTCTGAGTGAAGCGCCGCTTTCTCAAAATGTTGCGGAAAAGACGCGGCAGGATATCCGCGCCATGGCGCAGAAGCTCGGATATCATCCGGACGCATTCGCGCGTTCGCTGCGCCGGCGGCGCAGCCAGACCATCGGCGTATTAGCATACGATCTTTCCGATCCGTATTGCATTCCCATCGTTCGGGGAATTCAGGAGGGGCTGCGTCCGGCCAGCCATCTTCCCCTGTTGATGGACGCGCAGGCGCAGCGCGCACTATTTGACAGCTACCTGGAGATGACCCTGGAGCGACGCGCGGAAGGAGTGATCGTGATTGCAAGCTGGGTGTTTGATGAGGCCAACCTGCTGAGCGACATTCAGAAAAACAACGTGCCGATCGTGATTGTGAGCCGCGATTTGACGGAGCGAAAGGTGAGCTCGATTCTTGTGGACAATGAGACGGGCGGAGCGCTGGCGATGCGCCACTTGTACGAACTGGGCCACAGGAAAGTTGCGGTGATCCGCGGACCTGATGAAATGTTTGATAGTGATCCACGCTGGGCGGGCGTGCAAAGCGAGGCGGCCGCAAGGGGCTTGAAGATCGATCCGCGGCTGGTCTTCCAACTGCCGAATCTCGTGGATCCCACGTCTGGGTTTGAAGGAGGGCTGTACTGCGCGCGACGTCTGCTTGCAAATGGACGGCCGTTTACGGCAGTGCTGGCGTTCGACGATTTGACCGCTCTGGGAGTGGTGCGCGGATTGTTAGGCGCCGGTGTGCGCGTGCCGGAGGATTGTTCAGTGCTGGGGTTCGACGATGTGTTGCCGGCAGAAGTCGCAACACCGGCGATTACGACGATCGGCCAACCACTCAGGGAGATGGGATTGCTATCTGCGCAGTGGGTGGTGGATGCCATCGAAGCACGCGAACAGCGGCGGGAACAGACTGTGCGGCTGCATCGAGCACAACCGGAGCTGGTTGTGCGCATGTCATCGGCTGCGCCGGCGAAGAAAAGCAAGCCGGGCCAGAGCAGGGCGTGAAGTCGCGATTTGAGGAGAGCCTCGCAAGCAGATAGGTTTTGTAGTTGCCAGATGCTTCACCACGGAAAGAGGGATCGCAGATGCTGATGCGGAAACGAGTCTTGCTTTGTTGTTTGACGATGGCCGCGATACCGAGCGTGCATTATGCCGGAACTGTGACGCCGTTGCGCGAAGGCTGGCAGTTGCAATCGGCGTGCAGGCTGCAGGCAGCAGGAGATGCGATTGGGACAGATGAATTCAAACCGGAAGGGTGGCTGAAGACGACGGTGCCAAGCACGGTGTTGGCGGCGCAAGCTGCGGATGGTGTGGTTCCCGATCCGTATTTCGGCATGAACCTGCGGAAGACTCCGGGAACGACATACGCGATTGGCGAAATATTTTCGAAGCAGCCGATGGACCCGAACAGTCCTTATCACTGCGGCTGGTGGTATCGCACAGAGTTCACGGCACCGGTTGCTGTTCACGCGGGAGAACGACAGTGGCTGCACTTCGGTGGGATTAACTACCGAGGGGAAGTCTGGTTGAACGGGCAAAAGATTGCGGACTCAACCAAAGTTGCGGGCGCTTACCGCACCTACGACTTCGATGTGACTGGAGTCCTAAAGCCGGGAAAGAAAAATGTGCTCGCGGTGGAGATCTTTGCGCCGACAGAAAAAGACCTTGGCATCAACTGGGTAGATTGGAATCCGTGCCCGCCGGACAAGGATATGGGCCTGTGGGGTGCAGTGGATCTGGTAAGTACGGGCGCGGTGACGCTGCGTTCGCCGATGGTCGTGACGCATTTTACTGACTCGTCGCTGACGACCGCGGAATTGACCGTTTACGCGGAACTGCACAACGCGAGCGATGGCGCAGTGAAGGGTGTGGTTGAGGGTTCGGCTGCTGGCTTGAAGTTTGAACAGCCAGTGGAACTGTCTGCGCACGAAGACCGAACAGTGGTATTTGCTCCAGAGCAATTTGCCCAACTGAAGCTCCGCAACCCGAAACCGTGGTGGCCGCGGCAAATGGGCGAACCGCATCTGGAACGGCTGGCAATGAGTTTCCGCGAGCAAGGTGAAGTGACAGACGAGCAAAGCGTGGAGTTCGGGATTCGCGAGATTACTTCTGAACTCACGCCGACAGGAGCGCGGCTGTTCAGGGTCAACGGCAAGCCAATTCTGATCCGCGGGGCGGGATGGTCACAAGACATGTTGCTGCGCACCGATGTGCATCGGCTGCGAGACCAGTTCCGGTTGGTGGAAGACATGAATCTCAACACCATTCGTCTGGAAGGCAAGCTGGAGACAGAAGACTTCTTTCACCTGGCCGATGAGGACGGAGTATTGGTGATGTTGGGGTGGTGCTGCTGTGACCACTGGGAGCAATGGAAAGATTGGAATGCGGAAGACCTGACGATTGCCACTGCATCGCTGCGCTCGCAAATGCTGCGCTTGCGTCATCACGCGAGCCTGCTGGTGTGGCTGAACGGCAGCGACAACGCACCTCCTAGGAATGTGGAGCGCGCCTACCTGGATGTCGAAGCAGAGACGCACTGGCCGAATCCGATTCTTTCGGCCGCGTCATCGCAGGTTACTGCGGGTGGCGGCTTGAACGGCGTAAAGATGACCGGTCCCTACGATTACGTGGCACCCAGCTACTGGTACATCGACAAGCAGAACGGCGGGGCATACGGGTTTAACACAGAGACGAGTCCAGGTCCCGCGATTCCATCGCTGGCGAGCCGGCAGAAGTTTTTGCCCGATCCGCAAGCATGGCCGCCTTCTCCGATGTGGAGCTACCACTTCGGTAGCGGAGAGTTCGCGAGTCTGAAGGTGATGGATGCAGCCATGGAAGCAGTGTATTCCAAGCCGCAATCCGCGGCGGACTACGAGCGTATTTCGTCCGCCATGGAGTACGACTCCGAGCGTGCAATGTACGAGGCATACAGCAGGAACAAATACGTATCGACGGGCGTGATCCAGTGGATGCTGAACAATGCCTGGCCTTCAATGATCTGGCACCTCTATGACTACTATCTCGAAGCAGGTGCAGGGTACTTCGGGACAAAGAAGGCGTGCGAGCCGGTGCATATCCAGTACTCTTATGACGACCGTTCGATCGTAGTAGTGAACAGCACCTACGAGCGGGTTGCCGGGCTGCATGCGAGTGCACATGTGCACAATATGGCTTGGAAGGAGTTATACGCGGAAGAAGCGGCGGTGGATGCGGGAGTGGACAGTTCGCAGATCGTGTTTTCGCTTCCTGAGAGCTTGTACACCAATGCGGAACGAACCTTCTTCATTGACCTGACTTTGACTGACCGAGCAGGCACGGTAGTCAGCCGGAATTTCTACTGGGTGCCCGGTACGCTGACCACATTTGACTGGCCTAAGACCGACTACACGCATACGCCTGCGTCGCGGCACGAAGACTTGACTGCGCTTGCGAATCTGCCGCCGGCGAAGCTGCTCGCCCATGTGGAGATGACAAGGACTGCGCGCGGCAGGGAAGTGCGCGTGGCACTTGAGAACCCCAGCGCGTCGCTGGCGTTCCAGGTTAGTGCTGCGATTCGCAGCAAAGCCGGCGGCCTGATCGCGCCCGTAATCTGGTCCGACAACTGGATTGAGCTTGTGCCAGGCGAGAAGCGTGAACTAATGGCGCTGTTGCCGGAGGATGCAGCCGATGCACCAGTGGTGGAGATTCGTAGTTGGAACGCCGGTTCGCAGACGATTGCGCTTGCGATGCAATGAAGATCTGGAGTCATAAAGACACGCATGGCAGACGCACCGGCAAACTCGCAACCGAAGATGCCCAGCTTGAATCGGACGCTGGGGCTTTGGAACCTGATCATCATCGGGATGGTGATAATCCAGCCGACGGCGCCAATGGGAATCTATGGCGTGATCAGCAACAAGGCGCATGGGCATGTAGTGACTGCGATCCTGATTGCGATGGTAGCCATGCTATTCACGGCCATCAGCTATGGACGCATGGCGAGAATCTATCCCAGCGCAGGGTCGGCTTATACGTACGTAGGCCAGGAGATGCATTCTGCGCTCGGCTATGTAGTGGGATGGGGCATGGTGATGGACTACCTGATCAACCCGCTCATCTGCACGGCCTTCTGCGCGCAGGCGGCGATGAATATTCTGCCGGGGTTCTCGTTTTATGTGTGGATCGTGTTCTTCGCAGCATTTTTTACATGGACCAACCTGCGCGGCATCAAGACATCGGCGCGCATGAATGAAGCGTTGTGTGCGGGGATGGTTGTGGTGGTGGCGCTGTTCCTTGCCGCGGTCGTGCGTGCAGTGTGGGGCATTCGCCACGATCCCGGATTTTTCACACATCCGTTCTACGAGGCAGGGGGCTTTTACCCATCGAGCATCTTTGCAGGCACCTCCGTTGCGGTGCTCACCTACATAGGCTTCGACGCAGTCTCTACGTTCTCAGAAGAAGTGGAGAACCCGAGGCGCAACATCATGCTGGCTACGGTGCTTGTATGCCTGATTACGGGAGTATTGTCGGGCGTGGAAGTGTATGCGGCGCAACTGATCTGGGGCTCGAAGGAATTCGTTGGCGACGACGTGGTTTCGGCGTTTGCGATTATTTCGCGCCAAGCCGGCGGAGTAATACTATTTCAGATTGTTAACTTCACACTTCTCATTGCGAACATGGGTTCGGGCATGGGTTCGCAGCTTGCCGCTGGGCGACTGCTTTACGGAATGGGCCGCGGGAATGCACTGCCCAAGTCGTTCTTTGGCGCGATCGAACCGAAACGGAGAATTCCACGTAACAACATCATTGCAGTCGGCGGATTCGCGCTGGTGGGCGCGGCATTACTCCAGTTCTTCAGTGACAAACTGGGCGGCGGCGCGTACGAGATCGGCGCGGAATGTTTAAACTTTGGCGCCTTTGTTGCGTTCATGGGTGTGAATGCGGCAGCGTTTGTACACCAACTGCGGGGGGCGAAGCGAGGCGATCTCGGTGCTTACGTCGTTCCGGCTCTGGGCTTCCTGATCTGTGGATTCATATGGGTCCACCTCAGCCATCCTGCGCTGGTGCTGGGCGCGGCTTGGATGGTGGCGGGCGTTGTTTACGGGGCAGTGCGCACTCGCGGATTTAGGTCGGAATTGGTGACCTTCGAGGTACCTTCGGACATGGCGTAAGAACAGGTCTATCAAGAAACGGAGTGAACCTAAGCGTGCTCGAAATTCCGTCAACAGACGCAGGAGACTTTCGAGGTTCATTCGGACCAAATCGAGTTTTTCGCCTGGCATTTGGTCGAGTGTGGGTCTTCGGTTCGTCACGAGGCGTCATGGCGAATGGACTATCTACAAATTATTCTCCATCAGATCCTTTGTCTGCAAAGAGAGCCGGACGAGAGCCGACCGTATCGAGCGCAAGACGGAGGGCTCCCATCAACTGTGCATCTGGTCCCAGTGTGCTGCGGGTCAGGCGCGGGCGTCCTCGCATGCTCCAATTTTCCAGGATATTCTGCGTCGCGCCACAAAGCGCCGGGTGCTTGCCTACGCCGCCGCCCAGGACAAAAAGGGGGCAGTTCAATACCAAGTTTATGTTGTGGATGGTATGCGACAGCATCCGGGCGGATTGCTGCAGGATGGTCTGCGCCAGAGTATCTCCGGCAAGTGCATGGTCGAATATTTCAGTTGCGGTTAGATTCTTGGGCAGAGTGGTGCCATCTTCGCGCCACAAACTCTGCCACTGTGATTTAATCCCTTCGCCTCCGATGATGTTTTCAAGGGCCCCCGGCTCGCCAGGATTCCGAAGCTTGTCGGACGTGCCTGGCACAAGCATGTAGCCGATTTCTCCGGCAGCCCACTTCGTTCCACGAAATGGTCTGCCACCCAACACTATGCCTGCGCCGACGCCGGTTCCAATTGCCAGGAACACGAAATCGCTCGTTCCCCTTGCTGCGCCCGCCCAGCTTTCGCCGACCGCAGCAAGATTTACATCGTTGTCCACCGCGGCTGGTGCATTGAGCGTTTCTTCGAGCATCGCCCGCAGAGGGACATCGCGCCACCCCATGAGATAAGACGTTGCGATGACAACGCCCGCGTCGACGTCAGTGATTCCAGGGGCGCCGGCCGCAACAGCCTTTAGCGCGCCTCGCGGCGCGGAAACCTGACGCAGAAGGCGTTCCACGCCCTCACCGATGAGAGCCATCACTTCGGCCGCGCCACGGACGCCCGCAGTGGAAGCAGTCTCCCTCGCCAATATGGCACCGGCCCGGTCAGAGAGCGCTATGCGCAGGTTAGTTGCTCCAATATCAATACCGGCGACATAGCCGGCATCTTCGATTGCCAAGGCACCATGTTGGCCATCGTTGTTGCTGCGGGTCTGCGGTATCGTCATTCCTGCGGTTGCCTCATGCAAGTGGCCTTGCGGGGTTTCGAATGTCCTTGCCATATTCACTGCGAATCAGGTCCTTTCCCTGACAGATTTGCTTTCAGCCACGCTCGTTTATTGCGCGGCTGCATTCGTCGGGGAACTGATGCTCTCCAACTCGCGCCCTTTTGTTTCGGGGACGATGAAGCGTACAAAAAGCAGCGTCACGATGCAGAAGGCTGCGTAGATGAGGAAGGTAATTGAATTGCCCGCGACTTTGATGAGCGACAGAAAAGTGAGAGAGACGACAAAGTTAGATGCTCCCGAGCCCAGTGATGCGGCGGCAACGCCGCGACCGCGGACCGGCAGTGGGAAGACTTCGGCTACCAGAATCCACGCAATGGGGCCCATACTAAATGCGAAGCAAGTGATATAGACCATAAGGCAGATGGTGGCAACGACGCCGGGCGAGGCTCCGAAAGCGGCTTGGTTGTGGAAGGAATAGGAGAGCACGATGAGCGAGGCCGTCATACCGCCAATGCCGGCGTAGAGCAGCGGTTTACGCCCCACCCTATCTACCATTACCAATGCGATGGTCGTGGCCAGCACATTGGTAATGGCGACCAGAAGAGTGGCGAAGATCGCAGATTCGTTGGACGTGATGCCGGCGAGAGTGAATATTCGCGGCCCATAATAGATGATCGTGTTGATGCCTGTGACCTGCTGCAGAACGGTGAATCCCACTGCAATAAGGAGGGAGTTGCGGACGGTTGGACTCCAGAGCGCACTCCAACGCCTCGCCATTTTTGTCTCGAGAGCCGAACGGATGTCCTCAAGCAGCAGGTTGGCGCCGATTTCATCGGTATAAGTGCTTAGGACAGACTTGGCCTTGGCGATCTGGTTCTGTGCAAACAGCCAGCGGGGGCTCTCGGGAAGGGTGAGGATGAGGAGCACGAATAGTGCCGCCGGGATTGCGCCGATACCAAACATGAGTCTCCACGCGTGTTTTCCCGCGAGCCAGTAACCCACCAGATCGGAAAGCGCGATGCCCAGCGTGAGGGCAAACTGATAGAGGCCGATGAGCGTCCCCCGCGACCGTGGCGGTGCGAGTTCAGAGACATATACAGGCGCAGTGACAGAGGTAAAACCGATGGCGACTCCGAGCAGTGCGCGGGCCACGACGAGGGTAGCCACGTTGGGTGAGGCGGGAGCGAGGATTGAGCCCAGGAGGAAGATGGCGCCACCCCCAAGCAAGGTGGCGCGCCGACCGATGATATCCGCAATAGCGCCGCCCACAAACGCGCCCGACATGGCACCTACCAGCACCACACTTACGACGAACTCCTCCATCCGCGTGGTAAGCGAGAAAGTTTCGCGCACAAAAATCAGCGCAGCCGCAATCACCCCCATGTCGAAACCGTAGAGAATACCGCCCAGTCCAGCGATTAAAGATACTTTCCAGATAAAGCCACGGCGGACGTGGGTTCGTGGGTCAGCTTCTGATTCGGACAAGCTTGCCTCCCGTTTGCGAGCAATTCATACTACTGTTCCATGTGGCCGTATTGAAAGCGGGGAGGCAATCGACAACCTGTTCTCTCTACCATTCCAAGGGTGAGCGCCTGCGGAACCAGCAGCGAGGTGATGCCCTCCCAAGGCTCCGGAACCGCGTCGACTCGCACGGGAAAGAGCGCGCCGGTCGCTTCGCGGTCTTCGGCAGAGACCAGCACGACTTTTCCGCCGCGCCGGTTGCATTCCTCGGCAAGTTTGAAGCCGAGTGAGGCGGTGCGGCCGAGCGCGAAGATGATGGACACATGCGAAGAGTCCACATCAAGATTAGGACCGTGCTTGAATCCTGCTCCGGTGTGCGACGCAGCTCGGAAACCGGTCATTTCGCGGATGCAGAGCGCGCTCATGATGGCACCGCCGAAAGCCGCGCCGCGCCCGATGGTCTCGATATTCGCCGCGCCTCGGCAGAATGCCTCGAGTTCGCCGCGCAGTGCAAAGATGGGATCAAGATTTGCGGCAAAAATGTCTGCTGCGCGCTGTGCGCCCTCTACCCAGGGACGGTCGAGAATCTCGGAAGCAAGGATAATCGAAGCGGCCGTTGCGTTGGTATACGTCTTGGTCGCATTTCCGTACTCCGGCCCTGCCAGAACGGGGAGCCTTTTTTCGGCCAGGCTCCAGCACGTGCTTGCTGGATTGTTGCAGATGAGACCTTTGTCGCCGCTGCCATTGGCCTTGAAGAGTTCCACTAGTTCGGCGCTTTCTCCCGATGTGGTGAGAAGTACAGACAGAGCGGCGTCGTTCCATACCGGACGGGCATAGTGCAGCCATTCCCCGGCGTCTACAGTAAATGAGGGCTTGGCGTGCGTCGAAAGGAACACTGATCCGCTGATCGCGGAACAATAGGACGCTCCCATGCCAATAAAGAGAACAGGCCCCTGCCTCATCGCAGCATCACGGAATTTCATTAACTCTGTCCTGAGCACGGGATCGCTGCGATATGCCTGAATCAGATCGCGAAGACGGTCAGGTTGTTCGCGGCACTCGATCTCGAAAATCTGAGTTCCGCTCGCGGCGAGCATCTCTTTCGAGGGTTCGATACCGGCGATCCAACGTGGCGCTGCTTGATTCATTTCTTCCATTCCGTTCTCGACAGAGGACAAACGACCACTGCGGGTATACTTCCTCCGTCTGTTAACAGTTCAGACAGTCCATTGGTGCCTCGGCTGGTGCTGCCCTGTTTACCTGCCGACACTCCCTAAGGCTCAAGGCACACGCCAAGCGAGACGGATGAACTAATACTTGCAGCAGTTGTTAATCCGCGACTCTGAAGCCGTATACTTCCTAATGATTATTTAGTATGCTTCCTGTACAGGTTAAATGCAAGACTTCTTTACCTTGGCGAGCCTCCTGAAAGGAAACATACTGAAACGAATCTGGGATGACTGCGCGGCGCCACCGGCCCTATAGTTATCCTCAAGTAAATGTCAACAAGAGGTTCAGTGAGCAGGAAATCGATTCCAATTGGCAGACCTTCTGTTTTGCGCCACACGAATGCGCATAGCATTCTCAAACTTCTGCGCGAATGCGGTTCGTGTTCCAGAGCCGATCTTGTCCGCGCTTCCGGGCTCAGCGCGCCGACTGTCACCAATGTTGTAAAAGACCTGTTGTCGGAGAGCCTGGTGGAGCCGTTGGGCGAGGGGGAATCCAGCGGAGGACGGCCTCCGGATATGATTCGTTTCAAGGCCGAACGGGGCTGCCTGCTGGCCGTAGAAGTCTCGGCGGAGAGCCTGTCGTTTTTGCTCACCGATCTGAATGGAAACGAACTCGATTTACAGAAGGTCTCGCTGGTAAAGCGCAAGACCACGCCCGAGGCAATCTGCGGTTATATCGGAGATGAGCTGAAGGCTCTGTTGCGCAAGCAGAAAAAGACGCGGGAACAACTCCTGGCCCTGGTCGTTGGTGTCCCCGCGATTACCGATGTGCGCGAGGGCAGTGTGCTGTCGATAAGCACCCTGGAGGGCTGGCGGTCGGTTCCCTTACGCGCCATGCTCACCAAGATCGCCAAGTGCCTGGTTATTGTGGAAAACGATACAAACCTGGCAGCCCAGGGGGAGCAGCAATGCGGTGCTGCGCAAACTGAGAAAGACTTCGTCTTCATCAATATCGGGACGAATGTCGGCGCCGGCATCTTCCTGGGCGGCAAAATTCATCATGGATCGCAGTGGTCCGCAGGAGAGATTGCCTATCTTCGCCTGCCTTCCATTTCGCGCAGGCCGCCGACTATCCATCAGTTCGGCGAGCTCGAATCGATTCTTACTACTTCAGGAATTATGAAGAGGTGGCAAGAGGTGGCAGGAAATGCGGCTCGGGATCGGAAGCGGGCCGAAGGTGAAATGGATGGATTGGGAGTTCTGAAGCTGGCGCAGGAGGGAGACGCTCGCGCACAAGAGATCGTTCGCCAACTGGCTGAGATCGTGACGGACGTTGTTGTGAATCTGTCGTTGATTCTCAATCCCGGTCTGATTCTACTTGGCGGAGAAGTCGGCAGCCATCCGGTGTTAATCGACTTCGTCCGGAATCAATTGAAGGGCGGCGAATTTGCCGTGACGAAGGTCGCTTGTAGCGCGCTTGGGGATCGCGCAGTGCTGTGGGGAGCAATCTCTCTGGCTTTGGACGCGATTCCTTCCGTTCTACTGCCGCAGCCCGATCTGTGAATTCGCCCAGGAAATCGCCAGTTTGCTCGGACTTAAGTAGGTCTGGACGGTTCTGGCAATCACCGACAGCCAACTTTTGAGGGCGTCGGTTGCGGATTCTGCGGACTTTGTTATAAAACATTATAAACTTGATGATTCTTCAGCCTGATCGGCGCTTTTCAGCGAGACCGGTACCCGATCGGCCGCAATTCAGCTCTTAACCTCGGCTCTTGGAGAGCCGCTGCAGGGAGAAACATAATGCGGAAGCTGTTTACTCTTGCTCCGATACTCCTGGCCTGTGTGACCGTCTATGGACAGACGCAGCATCCCATTCTTGCTCTGGGTTCGGCCGCGCCCGATTTTGCGCTGCCAGGGGTGGATGGGAAGACGCACAAATTAAGCGACTACGCAAGCAGTCGCGTACTCGTCGTGGTCTTCACGTGCGACCATTGCCCGATTGCGCAGATGTACGAACAACGGATCGAGCAAATCTATGAGGACTATGGGAAGCGCGGCGTGGCCATTGTCGCAATCCAGGGTAATGATCCGAAGGCGATCACTATCGATGAGCTCGATTCCTCGGATATCAGCGACACTCTGGATGAGATGAAGATCCGGGTGAAGTACAAGCATCTACATTACCCCTACTTGTACGACGGCGCGACCCAGGCAGTGACGCGCAAATACGGGCCACAAGCCACTCCGCATGTCTTCATCTTCGACAAGGATCGCCGTCTTCGGTATGAGGGTCGCATGGACGATAGCTACCGGATTGAGAAGGTCAAGATCCAGGATGCACGCAACGCAATTGACGCGTTGTTGGCCAACAAGGAGATCCCGGTGACGCATACGGCCGTTTTTGGTTGCTCGACGAAGTGGCAGGAGAAGGAAGCGCTGCGCGAAGCCTCAGAACGTAAGCTGGAGGCTCAGCCAGTCAACGTCGAACTCGTAGATGTGGACGGTTTGAAGAAGCTGCGCGCCAATCCCAGCGGCCATCTTACGCTAGTCAGCTTCTGGGCTACATGGTGCGGTTCCTGCGTGGCGGAGTTCTCAGATCTGCAGGATACATTTCGAATGTACGGAGCGCGTGATTTCGACCTTGTGACAGTTTCGGCCAACATGCCAGATGAAAGAACAAGCGTTCTGCGCTTCCTCACCAAGAAACATGCCACCAGCAGGAACCTGCTGTTTGCTTCCGATGACACTGCCGCCTTGCAAGCGGCATTCAATCCCAAGTGGCAGTCGGCCGTACCTTATACGGTGCTGCTAGGGCCGGATGGCAAAGTGCTTTATAGCTCGCTCGGCTCCGTCGACATTCTGGAGCTGCGCCGGACAATCCTTGCAGCCATGCCTTCCGACTATATCGGTTTCAATAAGTACTGGAGGACGAACTGAACCGCTATCGAGCGTTCGCGTGGCACAAACGACGAGCAAATTGCGGGCCGTCTCTATCAGTGAGCCGACCCATCATTGATGGCGGCTGCTTTCTTATCGAAGGAAAATGCGTTGACCTTTTACCTTGCAAAACAATTCAGGACAACCGCGCTTTTCCTTTGTGCCGTGCTTCCTTGCGGCGCCGCGGAACTGAATCTTATGCCGTGGCCTTCGCAGGTAACGCAGCAAGAGGGCTCGTTGGCTCTGGACTATCTTCCACGCATCGAACTCGAAGGTGGCGATGAGCGTGTTCACCATGCGCTCGACCGGTTTGTGCGTGAGCTTTCCGTGCGCACGGGAGTTCCCTTCGATCGTCATTTTTCTGAACCCAAGGACGGGCTTCTGTTCGTCATCCGTTGTGCCGATCCGGGCCTTCGCGTTCAGGCGTTGGAGGAAGATGAAAGCTATCGACTGGCTGTCGACGGCAAAGGTATCGAGCTCATTGCCGCAAACCCGTTGGGGGTCATGCATGGCCTCGAGACCCTGTTGCAACTTGTGGAGTCCGGTTCTCAGGGATGGGACCTCCCTTATGTTCGTATGGAGGATCATCCACGCTTTCGATGGCGCGGATTGATGATCGATGTTTCGCGGCACTTTATGCCACTCGATGTCATCGAGCGCAATGTGGACGGAATGGCTGCGGTCAAGCTCAACGTGCTCCACCTGCATCTTTCGGATGACGAAGGGTTTCGCGTGGAGAGCAAGCGTTGCCCAAGGCTGACCGGCGTTGCATCTGATGGTCTTTTCTATACGCAGAACCAAGTACGCGAATTGATCAGCTATGCTCGCGACCGGGGAGTGCGCGTGATCCCTGAGTTCGATGTGCCCGGTCATGCAGTGAGTTGGCTGGTTGCATATCCTCGCCTGGCTTCTGGTCGCGCGCCGCAAGGACTTGTCCGGTCGCAGCATGACGACTTCCGTCCTCCTCTCGATCCCACACAGGAAGCAACTTACAAATTGCTGGACTCTGTGTTTGGCGAGATGGAAAAGCTCTTTCCTGACAAGGATTTTCATATCGGCGGCGATGAGGTTGCCGACAAGTACTGGCAAGGAGACGAACATATACAGGCGTGGATGCTCTCGCACAGCATCAAAGATAATCGTGCCTTGCAGGCATATTTCACCAAGCGCGTGCAGCAGATCGTCCGCAAACACGGCAAGGACATGGAGGGCTGGGATGAAATCCTTGACGAAGATTTGCCCAAGGGTTCTCTCATTCAATCCTGGCGAGGTGCAGAGTCGTTAGCAAACGCTGCGCGGATGGGTTATAAGACGGTGCTGTCGGCGGGCTACTATCTTGACCTGATGTATCCGGCTTCAATGCACTACAGCGTCGATCCCATGATGGGTGAAGGCGCGTCTTTGACGACCGAAGAACGCGCGCGCATCCTCGGTGGAGAAGCGGCGCAGTGGACAGAGTATGTTACGCCGGAGATCCTAGACAATCGGCTCTGGCCGCGGCTCGGAGCGATTGCAGAGCGCTTGTGGTCTCCGCAGTCGGTGACCGATGTCGATTCCATGTACCGCCGTTTGGCGATCCTCAGTCGCAACCTGGAATGGCGTGGTTTGGAACATTGCGCCAGCAGTCGCAGAATGCTGGCGCGCATTGAGGGCGACGACATGCCACCGGAGTTGCTCGACACGCTGGCAGTGACTGTTGAGCCGGTCAAGGAATACGACCGCGAAAAAACGCAGAAATACAATGTGGAGGAGCCGTTGAACTATCTGGTGGACGCCATTCCGCCGGAGAGTGATCTGGCGCGGCAGATCAACGCTCTCGCGCTGCGCGCGGTTCACGACCCGTCGGCTCGTCCTGAGTTACGCGAATGGTTTATCCGCTGGCGAGACAATGACGCGCAGCTGGAACCCTATTTGGCATTTTCAGAGTTGCGAAAGCCGCTGGCTCCCTTGTCGCAGGAGCTGTCGAACCTGGGCGTGGTCGGATTGTCCGCGCTCGATGCCATCGATTCGCCCTTTCCTGTCTCTGAGGACCTGCGCAAACAGTGGCTTGATCAAGTGGAACAAAGCTCTGCTTCTCACGCGGAGATGTTTTTGGTGGTGACTCCCGCCGTTCGTGTTCTTATTCAGGCTGAGCCAGCCGCGCGATAAAGGGCGGTGAAGTAACAGTGTGGCTTCACCGCTGCGCCGCCCAGAATATTGAGTTCTTGAAAATGGTCGTAAACGCCGGATTTTCGAAAAGATCCGGATGGTGGCCCATGAAAATGTAGATATTCCTTGCCTTGACTTTTTCGTTGGTCCAGATCACGGGATGATCGCCCATCTTAATCTTGGTATCCGGCGTATACGTGTTTTCATTCACGCTGGCCAACACATGAACATTGGAGCGGGGAGATTTGTCCCATGTATACCACTCTTCTTGCCGGATGACGAAAGGCGTCGCGACTCCTTGCATGGCTGGGTGAGAAGTGTCCTCCACGGTGACCGTTCCATCTGCGAAGGTTGGAATATAGCTGGTGAAGCGGATCCCGCCCATGAAGTCGGAGAACCATGGCCACATCTTGAAGCCGTCGAACTCGCCGAGAAGCGTTGCATGGTGGAAGCCGATCCAGCCGCCTTTGCCTTCGTCGATGTATTTTTCAAAGGCGGCGGCAGCCTTGGGCGTCCAGTTATAGGGTGGATAGTTAAGTTGGATGAACAGCTGATAGTGCGCCAGAAAGGCATCGTCGATCTCATCGGTGTTTTGAATGTAGTCCACGGTGAAGTTATCCTGGGCTGCCAGCTTATCGAGCCAGATCTTTGCGGCGTCCACAAATGGTGCGTGAATCCCGCCCCGTTCAGCGATTGCGACAACACGAAACCTTGGCTGCTGCTGCTCCGGAGTGGCGGCGTGGAGTGCTGCCGAACTTATGAGCAACAGATTCAACATCAAGACCGCTATGGTTGGCAGCGAAAAGAAGCGCGACCTGCATCGCATAACTTGGCTTTATCCTTTCATTCCGCTAACAGCAGCCGAAGCCCTTACCTCGCTCGCTTCGGTGTCATTTCGAGAGCCCAGATGGCCGTGGGTCGCATGTACATCCCCGCGCGGAAATTTCCGGTGACATCCCATGCCTCCGGTGTTCGAAACCAGTAGCCTTTGCTCTCATAGATCACGTGATAGAGTCCCTGGGTGGCCTTATAGGCCTCATCCTTCATGCCCTCGCTCATCAGGAGTCCAGCGTAGCCGAGCGTCGTTCCTACCCACACTTCCTTGGCTTCCGCGTTGGTTAGAATCGAGCCATCGGCCGCCATGCCGTTGGCTGCACCCATCTCGCCGTGACCGAACTTCATCACGTTGTAATTGAATATCTTCTTCATCGCTGACACCTGCATCGCGTGGGGTACGATATCGCCGAGTCCGGTGAGGTTGGCGTACCACTGCCCGGCAAGCTGGTCAGTCTGAATGTCGTCCTTGGAATCACTCTGAGTGTCGTAGCGAAAGTATTCGCCGTTCCAGAGCTTCGAGACATAGGTCTTCTGACCTTTCAGAAAGAGAGCGTGATAATCCGCCTCAGTCTTAGCGTCGCCCAGAGCACGAGCTGTTTCTTCGCCAGCGCGCAAAGCGGCCAGCCAAAGGCCGCCGGAGTAGGCGCTTACGCCGCTCGTCACCCAGTCGTCGTAGGTCTGGTCTGGATAGCCGCTATTTTCTGGAACGCCGCCGCCATGATCGAACTGGCGTAGATATTCGATCGCATCCTTAATGGCGGGCCAGGTGTCGCGAAGGAATATGGTATCCGTTCGGCCGGTCAGGACGTAGTCGCGATAGACCATGAGAACGAACTTGGAGTTGAGGTCTTTCCAGTCATTGGTGTCTTGCCAGCCGGGTTCGTTGACGGCGATGAAAGGATCACCCTCCGGAACGCCCAGATCATGGGGAACAGCGCCGATTTTTTTGCGCTTGTGGGTCACGGGCTCACCCGTTTGCTCACTCTTCCAGACCCAAAGCCCCTGTTCCGGCCACTCCTTCGGCACGGTATCGGCAAACTGGCGTAGCACCTGTTTGTCGAGGTCCGGCCAGAATTTCAACAATGGAAGTGAAGCGTAAAAACGGACGTCTAGGGTACCGTAGTATGCGTAGTCAAAGCATTCAAGCAGAGCAAACGATGGTGTAGTCTTCAGATCCAAACCTGCTTGGCGCCCCCAGAAAGTTCCGCCGTCAGTGAGCGCGTAGAGCTCGTTGAAGAGCATGCCGCGATACCACAGCGGTTTGCTATCGTCGTTGATATACGGCGCCTGCCACTTGTCTACTTCCGCGCTCCACTCGGCTGCGTGAAGCAACCCATCGCGGGCGATGTTCCAGGCGTTCTGGCCGGAGGTCCCGTAGAAATCCGTATACCTCCGATACCAATTTCGTCCTTCGCCAAACTGGATTGTCGGGAAGTCCCATGCAACCACCATGGGGATCACTCTTTTCTCTCCCGGCTTCAGCGTAAAGCGTACGGCAATCGCGCCGGCCAGCTTCTCTTTATCGCTGACCCACGATTTTCCATCGTTGGCCAGCCTGCCGTCTTTTGAGAACGGAGTCCAGACGGTTTTGCCGTCTCCTGTAGCCTGAAATGTAGTCTGATAGCTGACTTCCACGCCCTCCGATTCGAGCGCCGCAACGGCGAACTGACCGTCCCATTCGTTAGGCACATTGCCGGCCCGGTTTCTGTCGAAGACGATACCCTTCATCACCCCCACGTCCCCAACTGTCTCGCTCCTGTAGTCATTATGGTTGCCCTGATTCGGCGCTCCGGCGAAATCGCGCGTGAAGGTGCGAAACCAGCCCGACATGTTTGTCCAGGAGAGCAGCACCGAAACAGTCACGGTCTTGTTGGTAGGGTTATCCGCGTGAATGCGATAGACGGCCACCGGATAGCTGGATTCACGGTAGTTGTTGGGAATTAAAGGCGAAAACTGCTCCAGCACCACATGCGCCGGGAACTTGTCCCACTTGTAGTCGAACCAGGACTTTGGAAAGAGGGCATAGTAGTCGCCGGCTCCTACCGGATAATCCCATTGCCAGCTTGAGAGTTCGCTACCCTTGGGATGTCCATTCATCAGCACCTGGGCGGTGCCGTGGGCATCTCCCTCCGACTGCTGAAACATTGCAAACTGGTTGGCATAAACCGGCTCGTACTTATGGACCGCGGCTTTGATATGCCAGCGCGCGAAGTCCCCGCGATAGCTGCGAGAAAACGTCCCCGCTCCAAAGCCCCCAACCGGGACGCCTTGCCAATAGCCGTCGTCGATGTCGCCGGGCGTGCGCGTCACGCCGGGGTTTTGGAGGGGCAGTCCAAGCGGCCGCTTCCAGGCGGCTTTCGGAATACCTTCCTGGCCCAATGCAGTGATTGCTATGGAACCAAGCGCGAATGCGATGAGATGAACTGCATAAATAGATGAACGCCTCAAAATGCCCCCAGTTGGTTCTCGGGATTCGTTCAAGCCCGGGCCTGCACAGAGTATCAGGAATCGAGAAATGGACCACGCGCTGAGCCCAACCATGTGCCGCGGTGGGCGTCGGAGAGGTAGTTTGCCTTTCACCGGATGCGGTAATTTTTGACATCCGGCAAAAAGCACTTGCCAATCTTCGCGTTTTGTGAATACATACTAACTAATCATTACGAAGGATGTCACGTCTTTCCTTATTCAAAGCGAACTGCTGAAGTTCCGGGACATCGCCAGGGCGGACGGTGACTACATCACTGGATACCACCGGGAAGAGGCGAGACATCGATTTAATTCAGGAGAGGCTACGAAACATGCAAAGCACAAAATATAGTAGGTTGATTGCTCTTTGTCTCTTACTTGGTGCAGGAGTCATGGCGCGGGCTCAGAGTTCGTCAACCGGCGAGATTCGCGGTACCGTTACCGATCCTACCGGCGCCATTGTACCCAACGCAGCGGTTTCAGTGTTGAATGTGAATACCGGTGTAACGAAGAACTTCACGACCAACAGAGACGGTATCTACGACACCGTGTCGACTCCAAACGGCGAATACACAGTCACTATCGCTGCTCCGGGATTTGAGCAGTTGGTACTGGGTCCCATCACACTGGATGTCGGCGTCATTACTTTGAACGGCTATCTAAAGATTGGCAGCAATAAGGAGCAAGTCGTAGTCACCGCCGATACTGCTGCGCTGCTCAATACCGAGAGCGGCGAGCAGTCCACCACTCTTGACCAGAAGACAATGCTGGAGCTGCCCCAGGTAGGCCAGGACTGGGCTAACTTCACGATTCTGCTCCCGGGTAGCGCCGGTGCATCTTCGGCCAACGGTGTCACAAATCCTGGACTTGGGGTGTCGCTGAACGGCGGTATGCCCTACAGCAGCAACTTCCTGTCAGATGGTGGGTCGGTCACAAACGCCCACAGTGCCGACGCGGATAGCGACGCCTTTGAAACCGTCGCCGAAGTGCAGATAGAGGACTCGAACTTCTCTGCGCAATACGGAATTGGCGGCGCGGTCTTCAACCAGATCACGAAAGGCGGCGAGAATAAGTTTCATGGCTCCGCGTATGAGCATTTTCAGAACGACGACCTGGAAGCCAGAAGCTATTTCGCCGCTCCAGGAGTACGCGTAGGCCCACTGAAATTCAATCAGTTTGGTGGCGCCATCGGCGGTCCAATCCGCCGCAATCGGATGTTCTTTTTTTTCAACTACGACAAGACCGACAATAACTCATCGTATACCGGATTCACGACGATGCCGACAGATCAGATGAAAGGCGTGAATACTCCCAACGGGGGGTTTGATGAAACCCAACTGGAGCCTCTGGATGCGAACGGCAACAAGATACCGATCACGGACGGCAACGGGAATCCCATCATCAATTCGTGCAACGGCGCAACTGTTTACACGGGCGAACTCTTCGATCCGGCGACCCAGACCACAGTGAACGGCCAGATGTGCCGCTTCCCTTACGCCACGGACAATGTGATCCCGGCTAGCGAGATTGATCCCGTCGCAAAGAATCTTCTCCAGTATTTCCAAGAACCGAACCAGAACGTGAGCCAGGGCATCAATGGTAACTACTACTACCTGGTTCCAACACCCTCTCCGGCCTCCCGCACCTTCGGTCGGATCGACTATGACTTCAACGCCAAGAACCGTTTGACCTCCGCGATTGCTCAAAGAGACTCCAACTCTCCCGTCTACTCGGAATGGAATTGCCCGGTCGCGTGTTATCACGATGACACCTCGGATTACTCAAGTCAGACTTCCGACGTGTGGTCGATCAGTTCGACGTTCGTGAATGAAGCCCGCTTCAGCTTCAATCGCCATGGCAGCTTTCTTGTGCCCGGCTCTCTGGGCCTGAACGTACCGAGTACGATTGGCCTGCAATACGCAAAAGCCAACCTATTCCCCAACATCAATATCACGGGGAATGTCTGCTGCGATTCTCCCTATGCCAGTACAAACACGATCTACGCGCAGAATACTTATCAGCCTTCGGATGTTGTCACGCTGATTCGCGGCAAGCATGTCCTTCACTTCGGCGGTGAACTTATCATGCTCGATTGCAATTGCTCACCATGGGGAAATGTGGATGCCGGCGACTTCGGCTTCTCCGGCCAATACACCCAGGCGAGTCTGGCAGCAACGGGGAGTGGCGCTGGCTGGGCCGATTTCCTGCTTGGCGATGTGGGAAGCTGGGGAGCAAACAATGCGCCTGTGCTCGGAAGCCGGCAGAAGAGCCCGCAGCTTTTCATTCAGGACGACTTCAAACTTCGTCCCAATCTCACGCTGAACCTCGGCATCCGCTATCAGATTCAGCGGGGCTGGAACGAGGTGAAGGGACGACTGGGTGACTTCGACCCAACCATCTTCAATACGGCTTCGAACAGCTTTGGCGCAATGTGGTTTGCTCCAGCGAATCACCGCACTCAGACGCAGGCCAATGTCTATAGCGGTGTGTTACCGCGTTTCGGTTTCGCCTACACGCCGAAGCCCAACACTGTGATCCGCGGCGGATTTGGAATCTACACCACTCCCTGGAGCATGGACCAGTATGGATATAATTCCGCAGGCACCGGGTATTCTTTCTCGGGCAATGCGGAGGACCAGACCAATGGCATCACTCCCATTACGACGCTCTCCGGTTCCGGAGTGATCTACGGCACGACCACCCCACTACCCTACCTGCAAGCCTCGACGTCGGCGACTGCATACAACGGCCAGGGCGTGAACTACGATCCGTATCACACGCCGATCACCAAGATGTATTCCTGGTCGCTCAGCGTCCAGCGGGAACTCGGCAAGAGTGTCACCGCAGAAGTTGCATACGTCGGCAAGCATGGAGCCAATATGCAGTTCAAGGGCGATATTAATCAGGTCACGGTAGCAAACCTATCACCGAACGATGACCCGAGTGGTCGGCCGTATCCTCAGTTCGAGGGGATCGGGGGCAGCACGTTCAACGGAGTCTCCAATTACAACGCACTTCAGGCGCAGGCGAAAAAGCGACTGACGAATGGAATTGCGTTTTCGGCGGCCTACACCTGGTCGAAATACCTGGATGATATGGATGTCTCGCCTTTCAATGGTGCTGGTGGCAATGTCAATTTTCAGAACTTCCACGACCCTGCTAGCAACTATGCCCCATCCAACTTTGATATTCGTGAGTCTCTGAAGACCAGCGTGGTATATCAGTTACCCCTCGGCAGGGGAAGAACCTTCCTGAACCATAATCGTCTGCTCGATACAGCTATCGGCGGCTGGCAAGTTTCTGTCATCTCGATCAACCAAAGCGGCAACCCGTTCACTGTCACGTATAACGGTCCAAACAATTCCTACTCGCTCGCGGGATCTTGGTATCCGAATGTGCTGGGCCCGGCGCAGAATATCAACAGAACACTACAAGAGTGGTATAACCCGGCGGCCTACGCGGTAGCAGCAAACGGAACGTTCGGCGACTCCGGAAGAAACTCCCTGCGCGCGCACGGAGTCGATACGCAGAATGCGGAACTGGGGAAGACTTTTCACATCGTCGAAGGAGTCAACCTTCAGTTCCGCGCGGATGCCACAAATGTATTCAATCATCCGAGCTTTGATGCACCCGACGGCAACTTCAACGATCCCGTGAATCTGTCGACTCCCGACAGACCGCAGGGCGCTGGAACCATCAGCAATACCACGGTCGGCGGTCGAAACATGCAGATCAGCGCACGCATTGAGTTTTAGGCTCCTTCAACTGTCTGGAGGATGGCGTTCTGTTGCCGTCCTTCAGACACCTTTGCAGATGGTGTGAACTCATTTAATCGCGGTACGATTTCGACATGGTCCGAAAATGTAAATGCGGTTTGCTCTGGCTCATGCTTCTTTGCGCTGGAGCTCAATGTCTTTCCCAGTCCCAATCCGATGTGCAGCAGCAGAGCGCCGCTCATTTGCGCGAAGCGCATCGTTTGTTAAGTGAAAATAAACCGGATGCGGCGATCCCGGAATTCCGTGCGGTCGTTGCGCTCGATCCATCCAACACGGATGCTCACGGCAATCTGGGCGTTCTCCTGTTCTTTCATCAGAACTATACCGAGGCGATTCCCGAGCTTCGCGAGGCGCTGCGCCAAAAGCCGGACTTGTGGAAGATTCAGGCGCTGCTGGGCATGGGGGAACGGCGCACAGGTGAGACTGTGGCAGGCCGCGCGGACCTCGAAACATCCTTTCCAGAGTTACAAGAAAAAAAGGTGCGCATCGAGGCCGGCCTTGAACTCGTCGAGATCTATTTCGTAACTGAGGATCTCGAGAAGGCGTCAGCGGTGGTCAGTGCGCTTCGTAGCCTTGACCCTGAAAATCAGGAAGCCCTCTATGCCGCTTACCGTATCCACTCCGATCTGGCCCGGGAAGCCATCCTCAGCTTATCCATCTTGGCGCCTAAGTCCGCGCTGATGTACCAGGTCATGGCCCATGAAGCCGCAAGGCGTGGGGATACCCCTGCTGCAATCAAGGAGTATCGCGAAGCTCTGAAGATGAACCCCAAGCTACCCGGGCTCCACTTTGAACTTGCAGAAATGCTGCACAGTCTGCCCGTAACGGCAGAAACTACAGCCGAGGCCAAATCTGAATACGAAACGGCACTCAAGCAGAATCCTTTCGATGAGAAAGCAGACCTCAGGCTGGCGGGGATGGCGGAGGACGCGAGCGCCCAGAAAAGAGCTTACGACCTCTATTCGCGAGCAGTCGAGCTGCAGCCAGACGATCCTGAAGCGAACTATGAACTCGGAAAAATGCTGGCCGCGATGGATCAGCCTGAAAAGGCCGAAAGGCTTTTGGAGCACGCTGTTCAAATGGATCCGACGAACGCTGTCATCCACTTTCGCTTAAGCACCGTGTACCGAAGATTGGGCCGAACCGCCGATGCGCAAAGCGAGGTTGAACAATATCGGAAGTACAAAGACCTGAAAGAGAAATTGCGCGACACGTATCGAGAGTTGCATCTTGATCCAGCCAAGTTGGATGCGGATGAGACGAGCTCACACCAGCAGTAGGGCAATTCAGGAGTCTCCATGTCAACGCGCCATCTGCTTCTTTGGCTGACGTTGTTTCCTTGCAGTCTTGCATTCGGCGCCTCCTATCACCCGCGGCGTATCGCGGATTCAAAGGCAACGTATCTCATTCCATCGGACCCTTCTGTCCGAGGTGACGGCAAGACCGATGACACACCGTCGTATCTCACCGATGAGTCGGAAGAAAAGACCTACTCTGTGACCTCGGGGAGGATGGATCGACCTCCAACCCAAAGCTCTTCGCCGAGCAGGGTGGGGCAGGAGTCGCGGTCGATGCAGAGGGTAATGTCTATCTCGCCGCCGGGCAAGTGTTCGTATACGGCCCTTCAGGCACCTTGATAGACACAATCCGGGCACCCCGAAAGGCCTTTGCAATTGCTGTTAGGCGAAAGTGCCCGGAAGACGCTCTATATCCTAATCCACACCACGCCATATTCTGTCCGGACCCGTTTCAGCGGGCGCTGAGCAAGTGACTCTCTTATGCCGAAGTAATGGCTACTCCTTGCGACCGCCGAGCCATAGCAGAGCATTTTCAAAGAAGAGATTCTGCTCTTGGCTGGTAAGAATCTTGTTGCCGTGGCCCATATTGGTGTAGATCATCTTGTACTTGAGGTTGGTCCACGTAACAGGGATATCGCCACCGACAAGGGTGTCCTTAAATCCAAGCGGATAGTTGGAAGCGGCCAGCGTCATCAGCACCTTGATATCAGGACTGTGGCGAGGATTTGGCGCCCAACTATACCACTCATTAGCAGGCGACTCAAAGCTCCCCGTGAGTCCCTTCATTGTCGGATGCGCCGGATCATCGATGGTCAACTCGGCCGGGAGTGGGGGCCAGCTGTTACCCTGGAAAACCGTTCCAAGAAAGTCGGCGAACCATGGCCAGGTTTTACGGTTGTCCATGTACCCTGCAATATGGAAGCCCATCCACGCTCCTCCATGTTCCATGTAAGCCTGAAAGGCCATGCGCTGCGCGGACGTGGAGGGGGCGTCGTCCAGCCATAGAACCACCTGAAATTGCTTCAGGATCGCGGGATTCAGATCGTCCCAATTCGTTGTAGCCTTGAAATCGAAATGATCCCGTCTTGCCATTTCTTCGAAAAAAGGCATGGCCTGCTTGGCGAAGTCCATGTGGTCCTGCTCGACATGCGTGGAGTGGAAGGCAAGAACACGAAAGTCCTGGTTCTGGCCAAAGGTCACGAGTGCGGTTAAGGCGAGAGCAGCCGTGAGGCCGAGAGAGCGCAATTGCCGAACCATCTGGGAACCTCATCTTCCGAAAAGAAAATCTTTGAAGTTCGAAAACAGGACTTTGTTATGTTTGATAATATAGTCCAACGATGAGGTCTTTTCATAGCGTGGGCCCTCTCTTTAACGTTTACCGCCTAATCTCACCCATCTGCCGGTTTCGGCCTGCTTTCCGCGCCTGCACCGCGCTGGTTGCGGCCATTCTTCCAGGTGTGGTAACCGTTGCGGCTGCACGGAGCGATACGCCGCAGGGCCGGATGATTACCAGTCTCGCTGTCGCGATCAACCCCGCAACGCACAAGGTCTATGCCGTAAATGAAGATGCAGGCACAGTGGTGGTCGTGGACGAAAGCACTGGATCGACGCGCACGGTGAAGGTAGAGAGGCAGCCCATTTCGGTCGCCATTAATCGGGTCACAGACCGAATCTATGTCGCCAACACCGGAAGCGGTTCAATCAGCGTGATCGACGGCAAAAAGGATGAAGTGATCTCGACTATCAAGGGCGAGTCCCATCCTTACGTGCTGGCGGTGAACGAAGTCAGCAACAAAGTCTATGTGACCAATACATACAGCAATGCGGTTACGGTCATCGACGGCGCGACGAACACGACTCAGGCGCTTAAGGTTGGCAGCGCCGATGGAATAGCCGTCGATCCCCGCAATAACACGATCTTTTTGATGGGTTACGAGGATCCAGACATTCGGATTATCGATGCCGCAACCGCAACTGTCCGCAAAGCTACCGTTGGACCGCATCTCTGGGGCATCACTCTAGACGAATCGTCCAGCACCCTCTATCTTGCTCATACCGGAACAGCCGACATCGTCGCGCTGAACGAAAACACGTACGACGTGAAAGTCATTCCGGTTGGCTCCATCCCCTGCGCCGTGGCGGTCAATCCAGTCACGCGGATGATCTACGCCGTTAACTATGGCGATGAGACGGTCAGCGCCGTCGACGCTACCAAGGGGAATGTCATCGCCACGCTACATGTGGGCAAACATCCACAGGCTGTCGCGGTCGATTCAGCGCACAACCGTGTCTATGTTGCGAACGTTCACAGTAACAGCGTTACGGTGATAGATGGCACTACGAATGCTGTGATTGGCACGTATGACGCGGGCAGGAATCCGTACGCTCTTGCCGTGGATCCAGATGGCGGGCATGTATATGCGGCGAATTACGGGGAGCCGTCAGTTACGGCCATCGATGTTTCGCGCATCCCAGTTCAGAAATGAAGACCACCGTCTCGCGTTCCATCGTTAGACTATGCACGATAATGCAAAAGTGAAAATGAGTGCGGTGACTGAAATGATTGTCTCGCAGACCGACCACGTCTTCATTGTGTCGGCAACGCTCATGTTGAAATACTCCTTCACCAGCCAAAACCCGCCGTCATTTACATGCGAGAAGATCAGCGACCCCGCGCCCGTGGCAATGGCCAGCAATTCGAGATGGACGCCAGTACCATGCAACGCGATCGGCGCGACGATGCCGGCCGCCGTCGTCATGGCGACCGTAGCCGACCCCGTCGCAAGCCTCATCGCCGCGGCTAGTAGCCACGCCAGCAACAGCAGCGGCACATGGCCATTCAGCGCGACGCCAATGATGGCCTGAGAGACCCCGCTATCCTGCAGAACCCTCCCGAACCCTCCGCCGGCTCCCACAAGCAGTGTGATGGTCGCGGTTGGCGCAAGGCACTCGTTGCTGAAGCGCAGAATCGTAGAGCGATTGAAGCCTCTCATGCGGCCCAGTGTGAAAAAGCTGAGCAGAACGCCGATCAGCAGTGCAATGTCGTCGTTGCCGATCAGATGCAGTCCCTCATTCACGGTGCTCTTCTGCGTCGAAATGCCGTCCGCCCAACTCCCCACTAACATCAAGACAACGGGAAAGAGAATCGTTAACAACGTGAGCCAGAAGCCGGGCAGGCTGCCCTCTTTGCCATGATCGACAAACTGCGCAGCCATCGGGTTCTCGAGTGGCAGCTTGATATGCGGTGCGATCAACTTCGCATACAGCGGCCCGGCAATGACTGCTGTGGGAATGCCGATGAGGAGCGCATAGAAGATCGTGCGACCCACATCGGCTTTGTAGATGGTCACCGCGAGCAGCGCCGCTGGATGAGGAGGCACCAACCCGTGCACCACCGAAAGTCCGGCCACCATCGGCAGTCCCACCAGGATGAGCGAAGTCTTCGTCCGCCGCGCTACGGTAAATGCAATAGGAATCAAAAGCACAAAGCCGACCTCAAAGAATGCAGGCAGGCCGATCACGAGCCCAATCGCCATCATGGCCCAATGAACTCGCTTCTCTCCAAAGAATCGAATGAGCGTATGAGCGATCTGTTCCGCGCCGCCCGACTCGGCCATCATTTTACCCAGCATCGTCCCCAGCGCTACGACAATCGCGATGTGTCCGAGGGTTGCGCCGACCCCGGATTCAAACGAATGCACCACCGTCGGGAGAGGCATTCCCGTGACCACAGCGAGAGCCAGCGAGGTGAGGAGTAGTGTGATGAACGGATTCAGCTTGAAGACAGCAATCAGAACGATCAGCCCAATGATTGCGACAATCGCTGCGGAGATGAGAAACAAACTGTGGGGATTAATCATAGGCACACAAAACGCGCGGCTCCGTTCAGTCGGCCAATCCGCTGATTTAGAAATGAACGGCAACTATTGCGTCGAAGTCCCCGGAGTTTTGTAGGCCACGCAGTCGATCTCAATTTTGCAATCGACAACCATGTTTGAAACGACGCAGGCCCGGGCGGGGGGATGTGTGCCGAAATATTCTTTGAAGACCGCGTTGAATGCGGAGAAATCACGCGAATCGTCGAGCCACACGCCGCAACGCACCACGTCTTCCGGCCCATAGCCTGCCTCATTCAGAATCGCCAGGATGTTACGAATTGCCTGGTGAGATTGCGCAACGATGTTTCCCGCAACGATCTCGCCATCAATCATTGGAACCTGACCCGAAACATAAAGCCAGCCATCGGCCTCTACCGCCCGCGCAAATGGAAGTTGCTGTTCACCCGCACCTTTGTTGCCCGCCGCGCCATACCGCTTGATGCTCATCTCGCACTCCTTGCTTGTGACTGTCACTGAATCCAGCTTGTCTTGCCGCGGGCAACATATTGTCCAGCGCGCTTTCCAGTGGCTCCCTGCGCAGTGTAAGAGAGTACACCATTGACCCATACGGCAGCGACGCCTTCCGCGGGACGCACTGGTTCACTGAAGGTGGCAGCGTCGATGATCTTTTCCGCATCGAAGAGAACCAGGTCTGCGCAATAGCCTTCGCGGATCAGCCCGCGGCACGGAAGCCCAAATCGTTGTGCTGGCATTCCGGTCATTTTATGCACAGCCTCGGGCAGCGACATCAATTGCTCCTCTCGGCTGTATCGCCCAAGCACGCGCGGAAAAGTTCCCCATAAACGTGGATGCGGGCGCGGATCGTTGGGCAGTCCATCGGAGCCGATCATCGTCGCGGGATGCGCCAGAATTCGGCGCATGTCGTCCTCAGAGATGCTGTGATAGATAGCACCAGCCGGCTGCAGCCGCCGTGCCGCTTCCTGTTGAGTTAGGCACCAGCTCGTCGCAATTCTCTCGAGCGTTTGGCCGGCAATCTCCGGATGCGGTGCGCTCCATGTAATTGTGATCTTGATCCGTTCGTCCACTTGCCGCAAATCGAGCGTACTGGAGCCGGCCGCGTAGGGATAACAATCGCAGCCGATCTGCTGCTCGCGCCGTGCCACATCTAGAGCGACCAACACTTCCCCGCTTCGTCCCCAGTTGGCGATGCCCGCACACTTCAGGTGCGAAACAATCACCGGCACTTTGCTAAGGCGTCCAATCTCGAACGCTTCATGCATCGCGTCGAGGATCGCTTCCGTCTCGCTGCGCATGTGCGTGGTGTAGACCGCACCGGCCAAAGCGAGTGGCTGCGCCAACGCCACCACCTCTTCCGTGGTAGCTGCGTTGGCCGAAAGATAAGCAAGGCCGGAGCTAAGGCCTAACGCCCCGTTCTGAAGAGCCTCGCACAATTGTGCCCGCATGCGCTTGATCTCACCGTCCGTCGCGGCTCGATCCAATCGATCCATGTGGTTGTTCCGCAAAGCGGTATGGCCCACCAGAGCCCCCACGTTTGTCGACGGCTGCGCATCGCGGATGGCTGCAACATACGACTCGAATGTCGGATAAGAAAAATCGCCTGCGGCGCCAAGAAGGTTCATCGGGTCCGGAAGATCGTCGCCTAACTTGACCGGCGCAGCACTGATACCACAGTTACCCACAATCACGGTCGTCACGCCCTGTGACAGTTTCGGCAGCATAGCAGGGTTACGAATCGCGGCGATATCGTCGTGGGTGTGAACATCAATGAAGCCAGGCGCAAGCACCAACCCCTCAGCATCCATGACCGTGGATGAACTGTGTTTAAGGTCAGGCCCGATTGCGCATATTCGGCCATTAAGAAGCGCGATATCAAGAATCTTTCCCGCAGTGCCGCTGCCGTCCAGAACGTTCGCTCCTCGTATCAAGGCGTCACATTGCAGCATATTCGCTTGTTCAGAATATAGACTATAACTATTGCAAGTTACAGACCTATCCCATGCCTACGGAAGTTTATGGAGAATCATTTGTTGAGCGATAAAAGATCCGCTCCGATCACTGTTTCTGCCGTTATTGCTCCCCTGAACAAGGGCCTCGGTCCTTTTGATCGCGCCCTGGATGCTGGCCGCGTCGCTCAACTCGACTGGAACCTTTTGCGTGAAGACCTAAGCCTGCCATCTGCAGTTCTCTATCAAGACAGGCTGTTGCACAACCTGAATTGGATGCGGCAATTCATTTCGGCATACGGAGCCAAGCTGGCGCCGCACGGCAAGACCACAATGGCGCCTCGGCTCTTTGATATGCAACTCCAGGCGGGCGCATGGGGGATTACGCTGGCAACCGTGCAGCAGGCTCAAGTTGCCTTTGCTCACGGCATGCGTCGCATCCTGATGGCAAACCAGTTGGTCGGCAAACAGAACATGGCAGCGATAGGGCAGCTGCTGTCTGACCCCGGATTCGAATTCTATTGTCTTGTTGATTCCCCAACGCAGATAGACCAGTTAGGCGCCTATTATTCGAGGTCAGGCCAGCGCCTGAATGTCCTGCTTGAGCTCGGTGTAAAAGGTGGCCGCACAGGCGTCCGCGACGACGAGCAGTTGGAGTCCGTACTGGCCGGGCTGGCTCGCTGTCAACATTCCATCTCACTCTGCGGAGTCGAGATCTACGAGGGCGTTCTCAATAGCGAGCCCGCTATTCGCGCCTTTCTGCAGCGTGCGGTTGAGGTCACGCGGCAGCTTGCAGAAGAACATCTATTCCAGCGTGCGCCCATTCTGCTCTCAGGTGCAGGGTCCGCGTGGTATGACGTTGTAGCAGAGGTCTTTTCTGCGGCTGAGTTCGGGGACGCAGTTGAAATCGTCCTGCGCCCCGGCTGCTATCTCACCCACGACGTTGGCGCCTATCGCGAAGCACAAGCAAGGATTGTCGAGCACAATCCAATTGCGCACAGAATGAATTCCGGGCTCGTGCCGGCCTTGCAGGTTTGGGCCTATGTGCAATCGGTACCAGAGGCAGAGAAGGCGATCATAGGCATGGGCAAGCGCGACGCCGCATTTGACTCCGGCTTCCCGGTACCGGCGCTGCACTTCAGGCCCGGAAGTAGAACTCCGCAAATGACGCCTGTGCATTGGGTAATTACAAAAATGATGGACCAGCACGCGTACTTGCAAATTCAGGGTGGAGACGATCTTCGTGTCGGAGATATGATCGGCTTCGACATCTGCCACCCTTGCCTGACCTTCGACAAATGGCGCACCTTGTCGGTTTTGAACGCCGACTATCAGGTCGTGGATATCATTCAGACCTTCTTTTGAACTGGCTTGACGGCTACATTTTGAGCACAGCTACGTAGACCCTATTGCGCCGATGTGGCTGCACTATGCATGCGGCGTCAAGTCTCTTGTCTCATGTAAGGCTTCGACCTCGCCAAGACTCGACCAGCTTCATCACAGTTCCGCAGCTGTGCGAGCATTTGAGCGGGGTGAACCCTTTCTGACAACTAACTGTCGCGATGACCTTACTGCGATTCATCCAGCACTTCGATTCCTGAAACCGTGGCATAGTTCACAATTGGCTCAAAAGTGAGATTCAGTTTTCCCTGCGCGGTGGGTTTCAAGTGATAGAAGGTCTTGGTGAGCGCGTGAAGGCTCCCCACTTCCTTGAAGATATCGAAGTCATCGAGAAGCGTCTCGCCATTGCACAAAACGCGGAATAAGCGGCTACCTGCTCCGCCGGCCCCGGGGGCCACGGGCCCAAAGTAGAACTCCGCAAAGTGCAGCACCAAGGTGTAGCGCCCGCGAGTATCAACAGGGATGGCGTAAGTAAAATGCCCGTACCGCTCAGCAGCATATAGACCCGGATCGGGCGATCCTTCGGCGAGACGCCGCTGCGCAGACATCTTGCCATTTACAAAGTAGGTGTCCGGGCGCCAAACGTTTCCATCGTGGTCAGTAAAGGGCGTTGGTTCAGTCACCAGGCGGGTGGGCAGTTGTTTGTGCGGAGTTCCCGGTAACACCTCCAATGCATTGAGTACAGGAACTCCACGTTCGCTGACAAAGCTGAGGTGAAGCATACCGTCCTCCGCGGGTTGCACATCCCGGAAGACACGTTCGTCGGCGACATTTTCCCCCAATGCATCCGTCACCACGTCGAAGTTTTGCAATACCCTGTTTCCGTTGATTGCGATCGAAAAGGTGGCAAGGTCATCTCCCTCGCGCTCCGATGCAACGAAATACAGGTGCAATTCGTACACCCCAGATGACAGAGGAATGTCGTAGGTAAAATCCCCCATCCGCCACTGTCTGAAGAGTAGTGGATCGCTTGTTCCTGTAAGGAAGGTAACGGGACGCAGCCAGGTTTTCCCGCCATGAAAGTATTGGTCCGCATTCCAGAAAGTTCCAGCGCTATCGATCTGCGGGTTTCCAGAGTATCCAGCAATCAATCGAATCGGTATGGACGCCGAGTTGAGGGAGACGGGCTGCTGCGCGAAAGACGGCCGCGTCGGTCTTGTGCTGGCGATAACCCCCCCGGGAGCCGATTCGGGATGAAAGAGTCGATAGGCGCCGAATGCAGCCAAAACCAACACAACTAATTCCAGCGCATAAAGCCAGCCCGACCTGATCAAGCGCGGCTGCAGTCTTCGGTTTCCGATGTGTCCCGGTTCTTGCGGTGGTCTATCTTCAGATTCCGATGGCGCAACGGCGGGCTCCGGGGTTGTGCCGTGCGCTCCGGTGGCAGCGGGGAGGTCTTCCGCTTTGTGAACAAAGACTGGAACGTAGGTCCCGACGGGAATCGACAGTTGCACCGGGTGGTCTTTACCGTCGGTTTCGTAGAACTCCTTCAGCCTCTTTCGCAGCCGGTGTACTTCGACGCGGGCGATTGCATCTTGACTGGCATCGAAGGCGGTTTTGGACCGTCCGATGACCTCGGTTGCGATGTTGTACTCGTTAATCTCACTGCTCTTGCCTGAAAAGTACATCTGTCCGAGGTAGAGCGCCAGATGAGAGAGTCGAGAGTATCGGGAAAGTGCCTTGGTTACCGCCGCCAGTTCAGCGTGTTCCGCGTCAAGGGAAGAAAGGGGGAGTGTCTCTGGCATATCCTCCTGCTCCTGAATGGTAACCATGAAGGCTGCCACGTTGGTAACTGCTTTATAGCAGTTCTAGATCATAGGTCACCATGTACGTATTTGCAACGCGGCTGTTCGGATCTCCGATATCTTTCTATATCTATTTTATAATCATATATATACATGATGTACAAGTGCCGTGAAACATAAAGGTACAAGATTAACCTTCCCCAATGCCTCTCAATGGCCTTACGTTTTCGTATACCCCGGAAGTGCGCCATAGCACAGGCGAAGACAGGTGGGCAGAACAGGTGGATGAATCTAGAGCGGATGGGGATGGAAAGTCGGATCCTACAGGAGCCCGCACCGTCCACATTCCGCAACCTAAGCTGTGCTCCACACGACAAGAGATGAAGTTGAAGACGCGAAATCTCCAAGCAAACCTGCTTCGCTAACTCCCCTCGGGCGCTTTGACCGCTGTGTTCGTCAATGCGTGCCAACCCATGTGAATGGATCCACAGAAACCCTCCAGGATGGTGTGACCCGCGCTTTGGACAGGGCCTTTCCTGGCAATGGAGAAGGAGTACACAATGAGGAGCAGATTCCTACAGGGTGCGATCATGCGATTCACCCTCTGCCTATTCGCGTTGCCGATGCCGCTCGCGTTGCTGCACGCACAAGATACCCTGGCTACAGGTGTCTTCTACAACCTCATCAATCAGAACAGCGGTTCTTGCATTGATGACACCAATTCGGGCACGGCCAACGGAACCAAAGTGCAGCAGTGGGCTTGCGGCGAAGGTACTTACAGCACTCAACTCAACCAGCAGTGGGAGTTTGAGAATGGGACCGCTAGCGGCTATTACTATGTCGCCAATGCGAATGCTCCGACTGAAACCTGGAATGTGACCGGCAACGGGACCACCAGTGGCAGCCTTATCCAGACTTGGACATATGCCGGAAACTCCAATGAGGAATGGCAGGCGGTGTCGCTGGGCAATGGATACTATAAGTTTGTCGGCCAGGGCAGCGGCCTTTGCCTGGATACTCCGGGCGCCTCGACTGCAAACGGAGTGCAACTGCAGATTTACACCTGCAATGGAACGGCAGCGCAAGCGTGGAAACTCGTCACACCTTCAGCCGGCAACAGCGAAGAGCCTTATAGCGGAACGCCTGCTCCGATCCCCGGCACCGTAATGGCTGAAAACTACGATACGGGCGGCCAAGGCGTTGGCTATAGCGTCGCTTCAGTCAATGGGACGGACAACGGCTATCGTTCCGATGGAGTCGATCTGGAAACAGCGTCGACCCCTGCAACCGGCAACGATCTCGGCTGGTCGGCTGCCGGACAGTGGTTCAAATATACGGTGAATATTTCCACGGCTGGGACCTACACGGTAAGCTTCCTGGTTGCCGCGGAAAGCGCTGTCGGCGATGCCTTCCATCTCTCCAACTCTTCGGGAACCAACCTGACCGGCTCGGTCGCCGTTCCCGATACCGGTGGCTGGCAAACGTGGACAACAGCGACGGCAACGGTCACACTGCCGGCAGGCGAGCAGACGCTGACTCTGAACCAGGACAACGCCGGCTGGAACATCGACTCGATGGCATTTGCGTCAGGCAGCGGTGGTGGTGCGCCGCCTGCCAGACTCTTTGCGCCGTTCGAATATGTGGGCGACTTGGGCGACGCCAATCAAATTCCAGGAATCGTATCGGCTTCTGGAGCAAAGGCTGTGATATTGGCCTTCCTGGATCCAGATAACAATGGCTGCAACTTGATCTGGCCTGGCGCGAACGGGCCGCTCCCCAGTGACACGGTCGGGAGCACCAGCATGGCCACTGCGATTGCGGATTTGCAG
This sequence comes from Occallatibacter sp., assembly GCA_049521035.1. Taxonomy (GTDB): domain Bacteria; phylum Acidobacteriota; class Terriglobia; order Terriglobales; family Acidobacteriaceae; genus Telmatobacter. Next base: position 38,832 of record JBEKPF010000040.1, read on the forward strand.
GCAGCGGGCGTAACCGTCGGCATTTCCCAAGGCGGCGCAGGCGGCCAAGAGGCTGCCGCATATTGCAGCACAGCGGCGGAAACACAGGCTGTCTATCAACAGTTAATCACCCAGTATCATGTCAAGTGGCTCGACTTTGATGTCGAATATCCCGAGACTTCTGGTCAGCCGACCCGGCGTGCTCAAGCGCTGGCTGCATTGCAGGCTGCCAATCCGGGGCTGATCATCTCCTATACGCTGCCGCTCGGTCCAGGTGGACTCGACTCCGGCACCGGCGGCGGCACCACTGACCTCACAGACGCCAAATCAGCCGGCCTTAATCTCACCATTGTCAATGGAATGGCCATGGATTTCGGCCAAACAAACGAGAATCAACCGGCTTTATCCGAAGAGGGTGCTGCCGCTCTGAAGTCCCAGATTCAATCCACTGGGTTAACTTCGACGGTTGGACTCACATTTTTACCCGGAACCAGCGACGATGACCCTCCTCAATATTTCACCCTCGCCAATGCCACCACGATGGTAGATTTCGCCGAAACCAATAGCTATATCACGTTGCTGTCCTTCTGGGAACTCAATCGCGACAACGGCGGTTGCCCAGGCTCTACGGTAGACGAGGACACGTGCAGCGGCGTTAGCCAATCCAACTACCAATTTTCCTCGATCTTCGAGCCGTTCTAAAACACGCACCGTTTGCTTGCAGGGTGCTCCAGACCATGATTCTGAGACCTGGGGCTCCTGCTCCCCTTTGGCCCGCTTTGACCGCTCGGTCGGTTAAAGCGGGCCAACTCACGCGAACAACTTACAGAAACCTTCCGGGATGGTGTGACGGGCGCTTTGGACAGCGCTATTCCTGGCAATGGAGAAGGAGGACAAAATGAAGATCAGATTTCTACAGGGTGCGATTCTGCGATTCACCCTCTGTCTAGTCATGTTGCTTGCGCCGCTGGCGTTGCTTTACGGACAAGCGACGTTGACCACCGGCACGCCATTCAACGTTGTCAACGAGAACAGCGGATTGTGCATTGGCGCTTCCGGCCAGGGAACGGCGAATGGAACCGTTCTGCAGATGTATACCTGCGCCAACGGCACCTACAGCACCCAACTCAGCCAGGAGTGGATATTCACGCCGGCGGCCAGTGGCTATTATGAAGTCGCAGACGCCAATGCCGCGACAGAGGCCTGGAATGTTGTCAACATAGGCACCACCAGTGGCAGCCTCATGCAGATTTGGAGCTATGCTGGGGCTTCCAACGAGGAATTTGAGGCAGTATCGCTGGGCAACGGATACTACGAGTTTATCGGCCAGGGAAGCGGTCTTTGCCTGGATGTTCCGGGCAATTCAACGGCCAACAGCGTGCAACTGGATATCTACACCTGCAATAACACGACAGCGCAGGCGTTCAAGCTGGTTACGCCCTCGGCCTCTTCCGGCGAAGGGCCATACGGCGGAGTCGCCGCGGCGATCCCCGGCACAGTGATGGCCGAAAACTACGATACCGGCGGCCAGGGGGTTGGCTACAACGTGACCTCGATCAATGGGACGGATAACGGCTATCGTCCCGATGGCGTCGATCTGGAAACAGCATCGGCTCCTGCAACCGGTAACGATCTCGGCTGGTCGGCTTCCGGACAGTGGTTCCGCTACACAGTCAATGTCTCCACGGCCGGAACATACACGGTCACCTTCCTGGTTGCCGCGGAAAGTGCAATCCCCGATGCATTCCACTTATCGAACTCGTCAGGAACCAATCTCAGCGGCTCGATCGCCGTTCCTGATACCGGCGGATGGCAAACGTGGACGACGGTGACGGCCAGCGTAACGCTGCCCGCAGGTACGCAGACTCTGACGCTGAACCAGGACGCAGCCGGTTGGAACATCGACTCGTTCGCATTTGCCGGATCTGGCGGTGGTGGGAGCGAGGGTCCATACGGCGGAACACCTGCATCGATTCCCGGCACCGTGATGAACGAAAACTACGATACGGGCGGCCAGGGGGTTGGCTATAACGTGACCTCGACCAATGGAACGGATAACGGCTATCGTTCCGATGGCGTCGACCTGGAATTAGCATCGGCTCCCGCAACGGGTAACGACCTCGGCTGGTCGGCTTCCGGACAGTGGTTCCGCTATACGGTCAACGTGTCCACGGCGGGGACGTACACAGTCAGCTTCCTGGTTGCTGCGGAGAGCGCGATCTCCGACGCATTCCATATATCCAACTCGTCGGGAACTACCCTGAGCGGCTCGATCGCCGTTCCCGATACCGGCAGCTGGCAAACCTGGACGACCGTGACGGCAACGGTTACGCTGCCGGCGGGCGTGCAGACACTGACGCTGAACGAGGACAACGCCGGCTGGAACATCGACTCGATGGTATTTGCTTCTGGCGGCGGTGGCGGTGGCACAGGCGCTTGCAGCGGCGTATCCAACATTACTGTCGGAGGGACAACCTACACGCCGTCATGGTGCCAGGAATTTACCGGCAGCGCGGGTCCTCCATCCACAACCGCGTGGAATTTTGACCTTGGCAACAACGGCGGCTGGGGCAACGGAGAAGCGGAAGTTTACTGTGGTCCTCCGGGGTACCCAAACAATCCCTCTCAGTGCCCCACAACGTTCAGCACATCCACCGCACCGGTCTACATCGACGGCAACGGGCACCTCGTGATCCAGCCCAGAAATGTAGGTGGGACGTGGATATCGGGCCGCATGAATACGGAAGGAATTCAAAACTTCGAGTACGGTATCCTCGAGGCCAGCATCGAGCTGCCCAACACCACAAACCAAGGTCTCTGGCCCGCCTTCTGGACCCTTGGCAGCGACATCACAACTGTTCCGTGGCCCAATTGCGGCGAAGCCGACATCATGGAGAACTGGTCTCCGCAAGTTGACGGAGGGGCAGGTACCACAGGGAACAATTCCACCGTTCACACAGCTCTTACCGGAGGGGACGGAGTAGGAGGACGTTATACCTTCCCCAGCGGACAAGCAACGGACACTGCCTTCCACACCTATGGAATCGTTTGGACGCCGAATGAGATGCAGTTCTTTGTGGACAACGCATCCGCGCCGTTCTTCACTGTCACGCCCAGCAGCCTTCCCTCAGGGGATACGTGGCCATTCAATGCCGACCTTTTTGCGCTTCTGAATGTCGCTATCGGAGGCACTCTTGGCGGATCGACGAGCGGACTATCCAATCCGGGGCCGATGACGGTGGACTACGTTCGCTACTACACGGCTCAATAAGACGCTGAGCTATCGTTGTCATCACGTTCAAGAGAATTAACTGACGGGCAACGGGAGGCACACCGCGCAGGATCGGGTTCGGCGGTGTGCCCCGTTGTCAGAATGCCGTCTGAATACGGCGCAAACTCGATTTGTGATGTGGAGGCTTTTCAGATGAATCACGTTGGAAAAGAGCAATTTGCATCTTGCCTCGTCGGCCACATGGTCGTTCGCTTCACGGCATGTCTCTTCGTTATCGCCGCATGTTCTCACGCCCTTCTTGGGCAACTTAGCATGTTGCACACAAACGGCCGCTCGATCGTCAACGCAAACGGCACCACTGTTCACCTGCAGGGCATGAATCTGGGCGGGTTCATGGTCATGGAGCCGTGGATGTGTCCGGCCGACGCTGGTGGGCTTCCTGACACCTACAGCATTATTGCGGAGTTGGACAGCCGCTTCGGTGTGGCTGAAGAGCAGACCCTTATCAGGGACTACCAGCAGGCCTGGATCACCCCGCAAGATTTCGTCAACCTCAAGAATGCTGGTTTCAACGTCATCCGCGTTCCCGTGTGGTGGGGAAATTTTTATCCTATTGCGAATGTTTCCAATTCCAGTTGGAGATCGGATGCATTCACGGAGCTTGACTGGGTAGTCAGCCAGGCTGCCGCGCAGGGCATTTATACGATCATCGATATGCACGGAGTGGTCGGCGGACAGAGCACTTCGGACGATACCGGCCAGGAAAATCAGAATCAGTATTGGACCAACGACAACGACCAGGGTAATACCGCGTATATGTGGTGGCAGATTGCCAACCACTACAATGGCAACCCAAACGTTGCCGGCTACGACCTGCTCAACGAGCCGATGAACGCGCCCAGCAACAGCGCCGTCATCAGCGCAAATGCCAGCCTGTATACCACCGTCCGCTCGGCGGATCCTTCTCACATCATCATTATCGAGGGAACCTTCGGCAGCTGGGACTGGAGTATGCTGCCCAATCCTTCCTCAGAAGGCTGGACGAACGTTGTGTATGAAATGCATGAGTACGAGTGGAACGATTCCGAGGCTCAAGTCGAGCAGGGATCAGTTAACCAGGTTACCGACTTCAACAACCACGCCAGCTACAACGTTCCCGGCTATATCGGCGAATGGAATGACATGGGCTATCCCGCGGCGGCATACCAGTATTCGGTGAGTACCTATAACAACGGCAATGAAGACTGGACTATGTGGGCGTACAAGGGTACGGACGGACTGAATCCGAACGGTTGGGCAATGTACGGCCCGAGTTATTGGGCCACGACACCCAACGTTTCTACCGATTCAGCTGCGACCATCGCCGCAGACTGGGCGGAGTGGACCACCGCCAACGCCTTTGCGCTGAATACCACGCTCGGCTTCACCGAAAGCAGTGGCGGCGGTGCGACGTTGACCACCGGCACTCCGTACAACATCGTCAACCAGAACAGCGGCTCTTGTGTGGACGCAACCAACGAGGGTACGACGAATGGAACCACAGTGCAGCAGTGGGCTTGCGGCGAAGGCACTTATAGCACTCAAACTAACCAGCAGTGGGAGTTCACCTCCGCGGGCGGCGGCTATTACAAAGTTACCAACGTAAATGCTCCCAGCGAAGCGTGGAATGTGGTTAGCAACGGCACGACCAACGGCAGCCTCATGCAGTTGTGGACCTATGCGGGAAATCCCAACGAGGAATGGGAACCGGTGTCGCTGGGTAACGGCTACTACAAATTTGTCGGCAAGGGCAGCGGTCTCTGCCTGGATACTCCGGGAGCATCGAAGGCAAATGGTGTGCAACTGGATATCTACACCTGCAATGGAACAGGAGCCCAGGCCTTCATTCTCGTGGCCCCATAGGGAGTTGCTAATCTGCAAGAAAAAGAATTGGAGATCCTCTTGCAGTGTCAGTGACCTGAAGGATAGCTAGGCTGGGCGCGACACTGCACTGGGCGTAGCAAATGCGTTCAGGCGTGCTCCACTGAAGCGTTGGCAGAGAAGGGCCACACGGTTCATGAAATGGCGAAACAAAGCGACGCCGTTAGGCTCCTTGCGTCTCACCGGACGGTGGCTGCCAACGAAGCACGGTAGCGATCTGGCTCTATCCAGATTGGTAATCAGCACATGGCGCCGGGCATCGCGGAGTCGTTGCGTATTCAGCTTCGACAGCAAAGCTGCATTGATGAAGCTGTCTCGGTCGGGTTGTCTGTCTCGTGGCATGCAACGACGGAGGTCGCCGGTCTTTTGCCAGTGACGGGACCCTCGATTGAATTGCTCGCACGGGGTGCGCTCTTCATTTGATGGAGCAGAGTGACCAAGCGGGCCAGTCCTTGCTCGCGAGCAGCCTTGTTGCCCGGGACTGTGTTGTTGGGGTCTTCGCCTGCTCGCATGAAGCCATGGCCAGCGCCATCGTAAGTCACCTGCTCATATTGCTTGCCGGCCGCCTTCATGGCTGCGGTTGTGGCTGGAATCGTGGAGCCGATGCGGGCATCGTTCCCGCCATAGAAACCGTACACCGGAGCGACAATGCCGGTCACGTCAGACGGTCCGGGACCATAGAAGACGAAGGCTGCAGAAAGGTCTTTGCGGTGGGTGGCAAAGGCGAACGACTTGCCTCCGCCCCAACAGAAACCTACTACCGCGATTTTGCCATCGCCTGCGGGAATCTTCTTCGCGAAATCGGCAGCGGCGTCCAGGTCAGCGTTGACACCGTCCGGATCTAGAGCTGAGACGGCTTTGACGGCAGCATCCTGAGAGGGGAATTCGCTGCTGCCACCGCCATTGGGACCGAAGGCGGAGAGAAGGTCGGGAGCGACGACGATGAATCCTTCCCCTGCAAGCTCATCGGCCATTTCTTTCGCCCAGTCAGTGAGGCCGAAGATCTCATGGATGAGGATCACTACAGGTGCTTTGCCCTTGATTTCGGGATAGACGACAAAGGCCTGCACGGTGCGGCTCCCGTGGTGGAGAGCCACATATTCGTGGTGTCGAGGGGAGGCATCAAGGCGGGCCTTGGCCCAGTCCTGTGCCTGCGTGAAGGCAGTGGTGAAGGAGAGCAACAGAATGCCAGCTAAGAGCCTGAGGGCGTGGGGAGTCGTAGGCGTCATAGGGGGAATTTTAGTTCCCCGAAACGACTTGCCACAAGAGTCCTCAAAGGCAATGTAGATCTGGCCTGTCTGACGCTCGAAAAATACTTTTGATGAGAGCTTCTTATTTTCCGGGTTCGTCCGAGTTATGGATGAAACACTCATGAATGGCTGCCAGCGACGCATTGGGCCATTTGTTCGCCACGAGGTCATTCTCGCTCAACTGGTGCAAGACAAAATCGATCGTTCCATCGGCACGCACAGTCGCCTGCAGATAGCCATAGATGTTGGTTTTGGACGCCTTGTCGGCCTCAGGCGGAAGCTTGTAGCGGTGCGCCCCTGCACTGCCGATGATAATTCCCGGGACCACCGTCCTGCGCTGTTCCCAATAAGGCGTGTTGTAGATGTTGGGCGAGTAATAGTGTGAGTGGCTGGAAATGATGTACACATGTTTGCCGGCTGACTGCGCGTTGAAGAGCCACGAGTAGACCAACTCGCCGGTTCGCGTTCCCAGGTCCCAGTCGTCCATGGCGTGATTGGAACTGGTGGAGTGGGGCAGAGACTCGTGCATGCCGGCAACGATGGTCCGGATTCCCGAATTCGGAGCAAGATCGTGGTCGAGCACAGAGCGCAGCCAATGCAATTGCGCATCAGAAAACTCATCCCTGGTGGCGTTGTCCAGCGTGATGAAGTCCACTCCAGCGTTGGTCCAGTGATACCAGGTTTGCAGCGGACCTCCCGTCGTGCCATCGGCCTTACGCTGAGCCTCAATCTCCGGTCGGCTCAAGAAGTTTGAGAACTTCGCAATATATCCTTCACGCGTCATTGGCCTGACCGCCTCGTGGTTGCCACGTCCGAGGAAGACGGGGAACGAGCCGAACGATGCCATCTGGTACTGGAGGAAATCATCCCAGGCATGCTGTTGGTAATCGAGGTGGAGGAGATTGCTCCAGCCTGGCTGCATCGCCACCAGGTCTTCGTCGGGCGCGGACATCCACCTGAAGTCGCCGAGGTGCCAGTAAAAGGCGTCCTTCTCAGCTTTGACCTTGGCTGCGATGGCCGGAACCACAAAATCACCGCAGTTGCGACTGTCGCCGGAGACGGCGAAAGTCCATGAAGGCGGGGCGGCTTGCGCTCCGGCGAAGACAGCCAGGCAAGCCGGCAAAGCTAATACAGACAACGTAAGCGGGGGAAGTGAGAGACGCAGCCTCGACATGCATTCAGCATAGCGGGCGTAACTGCTGAAGTGAACGGCTGATCGCTAGGATGCGACTTCCGTCTCCACAGTTCTCACAAAGCGACCGGCCAGGGCAGCTAGCGACAGTACCGGTGTAACGACGAATCCCGCGATCAGGCGAGGCAAGCGGCGAAAGTCATCCAGCAGAGAGCGGCCGCGATGACCGGTTAGGAACACGCCTCGGCGCATCACGTGCAGATGGAACAGCGCCGAAACCGCTGCAAAGACACAAACAGCGAGCGTAGCCTTGGCTGGAGCGGGCGCACCGACGGCGCGATGGACAAGCCAGTCCAAAACCTGGGCGAGTGCTGGAACACCAATAACCACGGTGAGGTTTCCCAAAGGCCGCGAGCGGAAGCTCAAAGCCCTTTGCTGCAGGCCTGCGTAGAGACCTGCCGTGAGCGTCACATAAACGACTTCGACGAGGACGACAGGGACCCCAGCGCTGAGGAAACCATGGACGTGGCCGGCCCGCATCATTGCGACCAGATACACGGTGGACCGCGCCGCTGTGCTGAGCAGGGCACACTTCCAATTCCAGCAGGCAAAGGCCTGCGCCAAAAAGGGAGTCCGGCTGTGCGGGTTCATAGCTCTATGGTGAAGGGGTTCAACCAATTCGACATCAAGGGACCGTTACAACCGGGTTGAGATTGGTCTGAGTACCGTATTCAGGTAGATTCCCGACTGATTGTGACTTGAGTCACGGTGGAGTGAAGGAGCGCCCGATAGCCTCAGACTGGTAGGCGAGTCGCAAGGCGAGCGAAATCATAGCAGCCCAATTGCACGCAAGGAGTGTCTTCATATGGCTTATGTAGTGACTGATGCATGTACCAAGGATTTTGTTTGTGTGGCGGAATGCGCCACCGCGGCCATTGCGCCGACGGTGGGTGATCCGGCTGCCGGCACCGTTTCGCAAGTGTTTATCAATCCCGATGAGTGCATCGACTGCGGGAACTGCGCTGACATTTGCGCCCAGCACGCAATCTTTCCGATGGATGATCTACCGGCCGACAAAGCCGAGTTTGCCGAGAAGAATCGGGCATTCTTCAACTAAGACGCTGCGGCGTGCAAGGCCATGAACGTTCGTGGGTCGCTAAGGCCCCGTCTTTGCAGGCGCATCTGTTGTCGTTTGGCCCGGAGGCGGTGCAGTAGGTGCGGTTAACGGGGCTGCAGGCGAAGCGGCCAGTGGTGCAGGCGGAGCTTGCTGCGGAGCGGAGAGCTTGCTCAGCGCAGCCGGAGCCATGGGCATTACAGGTAGTGTGAGCGTCTGTACCGTCTGCGGATCGTCGCGCAAGCGAAGATAAAGTGTCCCGTTGACAGGGTGAGGCACACTCAACTGTGTCCCCGTGAAATCAGGCGGTACCTCGGTGGCATTGTCCATATCTGCTGTGGTCCCAACGGACGTGGCTAGGAATAGATCGGACCCAGTCAACGCGCAGGGTTTGGCTACCACGCGTGGGCAGTGCAGCTCTTTGAATCCAGGGAGGCGCACCAGCGTTCCCAACGGCAGCCAGTCGCCAGCCGTTCCATCGGCCGAGACGGGCCGCGCCTGTAGCCGTCCAAAAGCCGAGGAGCCGAACCGAGTCAGTGGTTCCATTGTTCCAATGGCGGTATTTGCGTCCTCCAGCATCAGGCCGCCATCGGCCAGCGATAGAGTGGTGTGGAAACTCAAGTCGGGGGCAGCCACTTCCACTTTTTCCGTCCGCGGGAAATTTGTGGGCACTTTGGACTTGAGGAAGAAGACAAGACGCCCACTCAGCGGCAGGTCGTCGGGGCTTCCGAGACGGACAGGCGACGCATCGGTGGCATTATCCTGAATGCCTTTGCTGAGCAGCTCAACCTGGGGTCTTGGCGGATTCACCGTCACTGGCGCTTTCAAGTGGCGGCCATCGCGCAAATCGACATTGGCGAGATAGGCCTTGCCAGGCTCCAGGCCGGCAGTGGAGTCGGCGGCGCTCAGCTTCAGGTTGTCGACATCTTCTTCGCGCGTCAGTGTGCCGGGAGTCCACGTCACCCCAGCCACTGTCACCTTCGCAACTTCATCAAGGCGTGTGCCCTTCAGCAGTGCCTCGGCGTCGCCTGCACTCAGAGTAAGGCGGTCAAGCGAAGCCGCCTCGGCATACGCATTCAGCTTCAGCGTGTCCGGCTTTTCCAGTCCAAACTGAAAGATGTTGATCGTTACCGGCCCGGGAGATGCGTCTTTCATCGGAACGGCCACTTCGAGAGTCTCGGGTTTTGGCGATTTCCAGGTCAACTTCAGAGGATCGGCCGTGCCTCCCTGTGCCTCCAGCCGGTCTACGCAAAGCGAGCTCCGGCCTTCAATGTGGAGAGTGTCCTCGCGCCCAACCACCAGGGCAGACTGGTCGCCCGCGGTGAGAGTCCACTGGCCAGGCTGAGGTGCACGAAGGCGGAAGCTCGGCCCCTCCCAGTTGTCAAAGCCCCATTTTCCAGTGACCACACCGGTCAGATCGCCCTGGGGCAATGTCGGAACGGGCTGATCGAATGCCAGACCACCCTGAGATGAATCAGCTTTGATCGGCAGATCGATCGGACCGCTTTTGATCTCTATGTGCAGCTTTAAATCGTGAGCCAACTGAGTGCTGAAAACCAGGGGCGCACCCTCCGCGGGTAGCGCCAGGCTCGGCTTTTGCGTGCAGAAGCTCTCTGTTGGGTCAACAGGATGTAGCGCAGGAGGTATGGACGGTCCCACAGGAGGAAGCGCCACTACGACGACCGATTTTGGATCGCGGAACGACGGGGGCAGATTCAAGCGCAGATTCAGTTCGTCGTTCGTCGGCAGCGCCAGCGCCGGAATGTACTGGAAATGCGCAGTATGCAAGGAGGACAGGATCTTGGCGGTATCCACGATGGCCCCCACATAGGGGCTGTACAGTCCCCCTCCCGCCATCGGCGCATAGCTGAGCTGATTCATCAGGTCGCCCGCGGTCCCGTTTGCCAGTTGCATTACCATCGATTGGGCATTGGTGTCGTCCAACACCAGGCCCTCCTGGTGTTGCGTCAGGCAAGACGCCTGCTGCTCGACGGGCCGGTCAAAGCAGTTCTGATCTACCTTGATGCCGAGACTCCGGGCGGCCAGCCCGGCGTGGACTTTCAGCAATTTTGGATCGGTCTGGGAGGTCGTCTTCACCTCGTCCAGGTAAGCATTCAGACGCATTCGCTCCCAACTTGCAGCCTGCAGGTCCTGGGTGGCGCGGACAAAAGAGCCCGGACGGTCATGTACCGCCTTGCGCAAGGTGCTAAAGTCGCCACCGGTTTCCGGCGCCAGGAACACCACAGCCTGCTGCGCTTCCTTGGGAACCGTCACAAACACACCCTCGTCCCGCACTTGGCGCGACCAGGTCTCCACGCGGGTAAACCAGTCTTGGGGTGGGGGATTGGTGGAACCGCGCAAGAACGCAACGATCAGCACGTAGCGTTCTGACTGGCTTTCGGGAAAGTCGGGATGAATCCAAAGCCGATCGCCGGGCAGCAGATTGGGAGTCTCGCCGATTGGAAGAGTCACCTCTCCGCGTTTCACATGCACGTCTACCTTTGGCCCGGTGAGGTCGAAAGCAGGCCCATCGGCGCACCGTCCGGAGAAAGCGAAACACAGCAGGAACAACAACAGGAGACAGCGGCGCATATCTCCATTGTACGGAGTTCTGAGGCAAAAATGGATTGTCCGCGCCCAGTTGCCGTTACGCTGAGCGGCTCCGGAACTGCGCTTCGCGTTGAATCCAAAGCAAGAGTCCGCAAGATCGGGTACACTGTCCGTGTATAGCTTTGAACCGAGGGTTAGGTTAAAGGTATTTCTCTGGTTCATTTGGGTAATAGACAAAATGGAAGATGGCTGTCATTGGGCAAGAGCCATAGCATTATCATGGATTGCCTTACATTGATTTGAGTCATAGTGCCAGCCTCAAGAAAGCCTGAACAGTAAAGCCAGTAGCCCCCGGGAATCTGTAAAGAAATGTTCTGACCATCGCCACGGTGGGTTTCGATTCATCCATCGTGTTGGCGCAGGTTTAAAACTTAAGACTGCTCTCGCTCACACGCATTTGATGCCGGATTTCGGTACCCGGTAGCAAGCCGACAGAATCGGTTACAGCGCGGCAGCGGCAGAGCGGCGTACGGAGAAGAAAGTTATGAAATCGACAAAAGCTGTTCACGGAAATGTAGATGTGAGCCACCTGAGCATTCCCGACGCGGAAGAGATTGTGGAAGAAGCCTTGAATGAGTTGGCGTTTTCGTCTGACCCCGGGCTGGCGCGCGCTCTGCATTTTCTGGCGCCTCCTGGATATCAGGCCATTGTGGAACTGTGCAGCGAAAACGGCCGAAGCAAGCGGCGTAATGCATCCGCTGAAACCTGGTCGCCGGAAGAAGACGAGGTACGCATCTACTTTGAGCGCGTAGGTGACGGCGAGGCCGCGCCACGCGCTTCTCGCGTATCCCGCGCCCCTCAAGAGCTTTCCTATGACGATGATGAGGACGGCGACGGCCAGGAGGCTGTGATTCCTGCAGATCTTGACGCGCGCGTGAAGGAACTCTGCGCCGCTCTGGCTGAAGCGGAACGGGGCGGACACGCCTTCATTGCGCTCAAGTGGTTTCGCGACTCGTTCCTGCCGCGCAAGGCCTTTCGCTGGAACCAGCACCCCGAATCGCGACAGGCTGTATTGGCTGAAGCCATTCAACGCGGCGTAGTCCTCACCAGCAAGATCGCAAACCCCAAAACGCCCGCCTATCCCACGACCACCATCCGCCTCAACCGTGCCGAGGCGGGAGTTCCGGACGAAGCACAGCGCTTCCATCCCGTTGCCGTTCACGGTGATTCGATCGCCGAAGCCATCGAAGAGGAACGGGGGAACCTGTGAGCTGCTATTTCCTTGAGGCCACCGCATTCGCAAAGCTGTTCGTGCAGGAACAAGGGACCGACGCACTGATCCGCCTCATGGAGGCCGTTGAGGACAATCGCAAACTTATCTCCGCATCTACGCCGCTGGAGGTCTATGCCGCCGTGCGGCGTCGCGAGCGCTCCGGGGTTGTTTCCCCGGAAGATGCAGTGACCGCGCTCGATACATTGCGCCTTGAAGCCGCGCGCATGGTGCAGCAACCGCTGAATCCGGCCGTGCTTGAGGCCGCTCGCCAACTGCTCGACCGGACCACTTTGCGCTGGCCTGACGCGCTGCAACTGGCCGCCGCCCTGGTGGCCCGCGATATGTTTCAGGGCACCGAGATCATCTTTGTTTCTGCATCGCCGCAGCTTCTTGAAGCCGCCAAGACTGAAGGGTTTCATACGCTAGATCCGGCAAAGGAACCGGCCGTGGCAGTCACGGAAACGGCTGCATCGGTCACGGAACCGGAATAGCCGGTCTGCATGCGACGAATTGCGCATATCTGACTCAGACGAGTCTGTACGTGCGAAGATATCTGAAATTACGCGCCTGGACCTGCCGGGTGCGGTATGATGTTTCCGGTTCTTGAAGTCACAAGAAAGACTTGGCTCAAGATGAAAGACCCGCACAGCTATCCTCCGCTCGATCTATTTCCCAATTGCCCAGCATTTGACGGATATCACTGCGTAACCAATTCGCTGGCAAAGATATTCCATCATTCTGGCCATCCCCTGTCTGAAGACATGCTCCTCGGACTCGGAGCCGGAATGGGCTTTATCTATTGGCAGATGAAAATGGGCGCCGGCACCGCCGTCTTTGTCGGTGGAAGAGGAAATGGCAAGAACTTCTATAAGGATCTTGGCGGAAGGGTCGGCGTCAAAATCAGCGAAGTTACCACTTCAAGCGACAAAAAGGCGGAAGCTTCGCTACTGGAGAAACTCGCACGCAAAGAGCCGGTTATGCTCGGCGGCGACATGGGCTTCCTGCCTTGGTTCCACTTTCCGGAAGACTACCATTTCGGCGGCCACACGTTTGTAGTTTGCGGTTATGACGGCGAAAGGACTGTGCTGGTTTCCGACATGGACGCGCAGACCGCCGGCTTGAAGAAGGGATTCTACTGTCCGGTTTCTCTGGAACAGCTCAGGAAGGCGAGAAGCTCGCCCTTCAAACCTTTTCCACCGAAGAACCTGCGGCTGGAGTTCGACTTTGCGCGATTTCGCAATCCGCGAATCGCGGAAATTGTTTCGTCCATCGAACAGACCGTTGATGCCCATCTCAATCCGCCGATCAAGAATTTTGGCGTGGAGGGATTACGGCACACGGCGAGTCAGCTATTGAAATGGCCCGCGATCTTCAGTGATAAGGACCTGCGGATGAACCTCTTCAACGTATATATCTTCATAGAAATTGGTGGAACGGGTGGCGGCTGCTTCCGATACATGTATTCAAGGTTCCTGAAAGAGGGAGCGAAGATTACGAGGAATCCGGCATTGGCGAAGGCCGCTGAAGAATTCGATCAAGCCGGCAAAAAGTTCAGCCGAATTGGATTGTTATTCAAGGACGCCGGGACGATGAGCGATATCGAGGCGAAGATACAGGCCGCGTCTCACTTGTTCCGCGACATTGCCGATCAAGAGGAACGAGCCTGCGCGCTTCTCAAGAACAGCTTCTGACACCGTGCGGCAGACCGTAAGCCAAGTCTCAAAGGCATACACGCGTTCAAGGATGGGAATGATCTGAAGTCCGCGGTTCCTACTCCCGTCGAAATCGATTCGCCTTCTCAAACTCAACCCGCAACTCCGGTGTGCGCAGATTCTCGCGCAAGTGGGTGATGCGCTGTTCGAGAGCATGAAGTGCTGCTTCTACAGCTTCGGTGTTGGTATGGGCGATATCGCGCCACATGGAGTACGGACTCGCGCCAAGGCGTGTCATCTCGCGCAGGCCACGGCCGCCCACATCTTTCAACTCCGGCGCATCACCCACTTGATCTTCGAGCAATGCGCTCAGAGCCGTTGCGACAAACTGCGGCAAATGGCTGACCCACGCCACCAGTTCATCGTGTCTTGCAGGATCGAGATCGATGATCTTCGAGCCCATCGCCGCGACCCACTTACGCCAGTCTTTCACCAGTGCCGCGGATTGCGCTGATCGTTTAGCATCCGGATCGTCGGTAAACAGCCACACGGCTCCGCGAAACAGATTCGCATCGGCCAGCGCCGCACCACCGCGTTCCTTGCCAGCCATCGGATGTCCAGGGAGAAATGCCGCTCGATTCGGAGTATTGAAGAGGCGTGCGGCAGATTCTGAGATCACGCGCTTGGTGCTGCCCACGTCCGTCACCAGGTGATCCGCACCGAGCGCCCCGGCCAGCTTCTCCATGAAATCGAGAGTCGCGTAGATAGGCACAGCGAGCAGGATGAGCTGGCTTTCTCGCGCAGCTTGCAGCGGGTCAGCGGCGCCGGAGTCAATAGCACCCATGGCCAGTGCCACTTGGACCTGATCCGGGCTTCTGTTCCATCCGGTGATGGTTCCGCCAAACCCCGCCGCGCGCAACGCCAATCCCGCCGATGTGCCCAGCAGGCCCGTCCCCAGGATGGCGATGCGCTCGATCATTCGACCGATGTTTGCTCCGTCTTGCTACAGTGTTCTTCCCACCGCTGTCGCAACAACCTTCAGCTCGCCCATCAGCTTCTCGAACTGGTCAAGGTATAAGGTCTGCGCCGCGTCGGAGGCAGCTTTATCGGCGTTGGGATGAACTTCAATCAGTATCCCATCCGCGCCCGCAGCCACGGCGGCCAATGCCATGGGTGCTACCATGTCCCGCCGTCCAGTTCCGTGCGAAGGGTCACCCACAATTGGCAAGTGTGAGAGCTTGTGCACCACCGGAATGGCCGAAATATCCATCGTGTTGCGCGTGGCCGTTTCATAGGTGCGAATTCCCCGCTCGCAAAGGATCACGTCGTAGTTGCCGCCGGCCATGATGTATTCGGTTGACAGCAGCAACTCTTCGATCGTGGCCGAAATGCCACGCTTCAACAGCACTGGTTTGCGCGCTTGGCCCAGCTCGCGCAGCAGGTTGAAGTTCTGCATGTTGCGCGCGCCCACCTGGAACAGATCGATATACGGCAGCATCTGATCGATCTGCGAGATCTCCATCACCTCACTCACCGTCAGCAGCCCGTTGGCATCGGCAGCCTCGCGCATCAGTTTGAGCCCAGGGATACCCAATCCCTGAAAGGCATAAGGCGAACTGCGCGGTTTGAAGGCGCCTCCGCGCAGAAAGCTCGCGCCTGCTGCCTTCACGCGCTTCGCGGTCTCGAAAATCTGTTCCTGGTTCTCGATGGCGCACGGCCCAGCCATTATCGTGACCTGCTCGCCGCCCACTTTCACACCGTTGCGAAACTCCACCACCGTGCCTTCAGGGCGAAACGCACGTCCGGCCAGTTTGTAAGGTGCGCTGATGCGGTGCACGTGAAGTACTCCCGGCAGCACTTCAAATTTGGTAAGGTCGACACTGGCGGTGGGACCCACGCCTGCCAGAATGGTTTGGCTTGCTCCAGTGGTTCGATGGACGCCGACTCCGGCCTCCACCATAGCGTCGATCACTGCATCGATCTGCTCTTCGGTGGCCTTCTCCTGCATGGCTACAATCATTGCTTGTTCCCTGTCTCGGCGTCTGAAGCGCCAGTTCCGTGGCCCGGCTCGCGGATCGCGTTCCCCTGCGAAAAGTCTTGGTCGCGGGGGTGATCGTGTGCCAGGGCATTCCTCTCTGATGCCAACTCGTCCCTCTGCAGTGCCCGCATCACGTCGATGATTCGCTCGTAGATATGCGTCAGTTCGATGTCCGGCAAGGGGCCCTTGTTTGCCGCGCGCACATTGGCGTAGATCACCTTTTCACGTGCCGGTTCATACACCGGCAGTGAGGTGGCAACCTTCAGATGCCCTATCTGTTGCGCGGCGCGTGCCCGTTCGCTCAGCAACTGAACCAGTTGCCGATCAAGAGCATCGATTTGATCTCGCAATTCTTCCAGCGTCATTCCATCCTCGAGTTGCGCCCCGCATGCCTGCCTTCTAACGGCTAGATTCAGCACACGGGGTGCATAGGAGCAAGAGTTGAATCCAACTATACGGCCTGAAAAGCCGCAGCAGGGGCTTGTTCCGCCGGGCCAGCACCGCTGGGGCGCAGGCACTTGATAAATCGAGCGACTGCGCCTGGTGCTGCTTCCGGAGTCGAGCGTTCGATCAACTCGACAATCGCGCTGCCGATCACCGCGGCATCCGCAAACTCCGCCACCTGGGCGACGTGTTCCGCGTTACTGATGCCGAACCCCACGGCTACCGGCAGCTTTGTCCATCGCCTGATGCGCGCCACCAACGCCGCCGCGTCCGCCGTCAGGTTCTGCTGCTTGCCGGTAATCCCTACCCGAGAGATGGCGTAAACAAATCCATCTGAGTGCGCGGCGATGGCTTCGAGGCGTTCGTCAGGACTGGTGGGCGCGGCCAGAAAAATGGGGGCAAGCTGGACCCGCGCCATCTCCGCCAGGTACTCATCCGCCTCTTCCACAATCAGGTCGATGATCAGAACGCCGTCGGCGCCGGCCGCCGACGCATCGTCCGCAAACTTGTGTAGACCATAGTGCAATATTGGATTGAAATATCCGAAGAGGATCAGGCCTGCTGCAGGACGCGCCTTGCGAATTTCACCCGCCAAACGCAGCACGTCTTCAAGGCGTGTTCCCCGAGCAAGCGCCCTTTCGCCGGCGCGCTGGATGATGGGCCCATCCCCGAGCGGATCGCTGAATGGCACGCCCAGTTCAATCACATCCGCGCCCGCGTCGATGGCTTCGAGCGCGATGGCCCGCGTGGCTTCAAGACTCGGGTCTCCAGCCGTCAGGTACACCACGAGACCGGGTTTATGTTCAAACAAAATAGCCATCTAAAGTCTCGGATTTCCGCGGTTAAGCTCCCTCGATCTTCAACTCATGCGCTAGGATACCCATATCCTTGTCGCCGCGCCCAGAGAGGTTCACCACCAGTATGTCATGGGGAGCACACGTGGGAGCAAGCTTCAGAGCCTCGGCAACCGCGTGCGCGCTTTCAAGGGCGGGCAGAATTCCTTCTGTCCGAGCCAGCCGAACCACTGCATTCAGTGTTGCATCATCATCCTGCGAAACATATTCTGCGCGTCCCGAATCGTGGAGCGCTGCATGCTCGGGGCCGATTGAGGCATAGTCCAGCCCTGCTGAAACCGAGTGGGTCAACGCAATCTGGCCATTCTCATCTTGCAGCACGTAGGAGTACGTGCCCTGCAATACGCCCGGCGACCCCCCGCTGAAGCGAGCCGCGTGCTCGCCCAGTTCCGTTCCGCGGCCGCCGGCTTCTACGCCAATCAGCCGGACTTGCCTG
>JBEKPF010000041.1:0-56034 GCA_049521035.1 Occallatibacter sp.
CTCCCTGTTCTCAGCTCTAACTGTTGCCGGACTGGGCCAGATTTCGGCCGGTCCCGACGTGATCCTCACCTTTTCTGATGGGGCTACCTTCGGTCCGTCGATGCGCAGCCACCCTTGACGCCAAGCCTCGTCCCGAATCTCTCGAGCAAGGTCCACCATAGCACTGGTGAGAGCAAACTTTTCAAACCAGCGGCGAGAGGCAAGGCTGCTGCGTGATCCTTTCTGAACAGAGAAGCATGGCGAGCTGACAACGCAAATCACATCTGGATTCAACTGGCGGAATAGGAAATATGCTGCATCGATGTACATCTTGCCGCCGTCAGGGTGCCCTTCCTCACGTTCCATGTTTTGATGAAGGTAGTCAATTAGTTGAGGCATGATGCGACGATGCACAGCGTAGGAATGGGCCCAGAGAAATGGCCCGGAAAAACGGAGAAGGTCTGTTGGCGAATCAGGAAGCTTTTGCCATACTGTGTGTCCAGCGAAAAACATGTCCCACTCGTTTTCACGCAAATGTTGGGCGATGGCCGTTTGCCGAGCGCGAAATCTCCTGCTGAAGATAGCGTCGTCCTCTAGCACCCAGACGGTTTCCAGACCATCGCGGTAGGCTGCTTCAAGAATCTCAAGATGACTGCAGTAACTGCCAAAGACTCCGCGTGACAGGAAGCCGTGCGATGTTTCCGGCATGGGAGGGTCGGGTATGATCACTTTGGGATCATTGATGTCGATACCAATGCGTGATAACTCCGCACGAAGCGATCGAAAACGATCCTCGCGGTCCGGTAAATGAACAATCGCCATGCGGTCGAAGTAGTCAAGAATACCCATAAATGCTCACCTCTTGGTAAATTCAGACAACAGTATTGCGGACCAGACGATCTAGGAGGATGCTGTTCCTAGCCGCGCCAATCACCCAGCGATGCCGGGCCTTGTGGGGCTAGATCTCTTACAGCCGGTTTTCCGATTTCTTAGGATTATAATTCAGGACTAGTTTCGGGCTGCGGTAATTCATTCCGATTCTCACTCTAATCTCCTGAGTCATAAATAGATTGCATATATTGATGAGATGTTCTACGTTGAGCCGTGGAAGCTCATCGAGGACGTCCGAAAAAGCATGAACTTACTGTGAGCCTGGCGCAGCGGGCTGAGTTGGAGCGCGTTGCGCGGCAGTCGCGCAGTTCCAGGTCGTCAGTCTTTCGTGCCCGGATTGTTTTGGAATGCACCTCTGGAGCGAGCAATGCCGCGGTAGCTGCGAAGCTACGCACGACCGGATTCGCGGTCGGTCTGTAGCGCAACCGTTTCATTGCCGATGGTGCGGCTGGACTTGGGGATGAACCGCGTCCTGGAGCGCCTCGGCAGATCGGTGACGAGAAGATTGAACGGCTAGTACGACTGACGCTGGAGAGAACCTCGAAGAGCGCTACCCATTGGTCAAGCCGTGTGCTGGTGGCCAAGACCGGGCTGAGCCAGTCGACAATCAGCCGCATTTGGCGAGCTTTCGGACTGAAGCCGCATCGTGCAGAGGGATTCCAGCTCTCCAGCGACCCATTGCTGATCGACAAGGTACGGGATATTGTCGGGCTGTATCTCGATCCGCCGCATCATGGGCTGGTTTTATACGTGGATGAGAAGTCGCAGATTCAGGCTCTGAGCCGGACACAACCAGTGCTGCCCATGCGGGTCGGACAGTTGGAGCGACGCACCCACGATTACAAGAGGCACGGCGTCACCAGCCTGTTTGCTGCTCTCGACATCGCCACCGGCAACGTCCTTGGCAAGTGCTATCGACGCCATCGTTCAGTTGAATTCCTGGCTTCCCTGAAGAAGATCGATGCCGCTGTTCCGGCCAATCTCGACATCCACCTGGTGCTGGACAACTACGGGACGCACAAGACTGCACTGGTCCGCCGCTGGCTGCAGAAACGGCCACGCTACCACCTGCATTTCACTCCCACGCACGCCTCATGGCTCAATCAGGTCGAACGCTGGTTCGCACTGCTCACACAGCGACAGATCAAGCGCGGCTCACACACCAGCGTTCAGGAATTGGAAGAAGCAATCCAGGAGTTCATCACTGTCCACAACCAACAACCAAGCCCTTCCGATGGACCAAATCGGAAGACCAAATCTTAGCTTCCATCGCCCGTTTCGCTACTTCCACCCTAGCCGCTCACGCGCCTGAAATTTATGCAAGAAATCAATGACTCAGGACAATAGTCGCTAATCTCATAACTGAGTTGGCAGTTGAACGCTGTTTATTTTGTGCATGGTCTGAAGAATTGTTAGCCAGCGGAGTACTTTTCCAGGACGAGATCGACAAGGTCACCCACATCGTTGAGTTTCTGCAAATCAGTAAGACTGAACTGCACCTTGAAGCGCCGCTGGACCATTTCAATGATTTCGAGATGGGCAAGAGAATCCCAGTTGGGTGTGTTGGATGCGTTCGAGTCTCGATTGAGTTCAATGTCCGATTCATTAAGAACCTCTCCAAAGATCGGCTTGAGACCAGCGAGGACAGTATCTGCGGTTAAATCAGCCATTCCCATTCTCCATTACCTTGATGTGTCTATTTAGATTTGCGTAGTTGAGCAACTCGAGAGTCCAGACAGAAGAGCCCTCAGCTTGGGCAGGTTGCCCAATTTCTGCCTCAGAGGAAAGACAGGGTTTGAAGCCGAGGCTAGGATAGAAGGTGGCCACCATACCGTTCTTTTGGGTGGGAAGATAGTAGCCGAAGATTCTCCCAACTCCTCTGTCAACTGCGCGCCGAGCAATGGCGTCAAGCATAGCGAGCTCCACGTCGCGCTTAAGGACGCGGCAACTCATCAACCATAGATCTATATGGAGCGCGTCATCCTTCTGGCGCCCGACGACGACGGAAATAAGGCCATTGTCGCCGAAACGATCTTTAAGTCGACAGTAAAGGCCAAGATACTCGGAATTGTTCGCGATGGACTGTATCTCGGCGAGAGTATAGCGGCGCGTAGTCAGATTGAACTGGTTGGTCTTATTCGTAAGCTGGGCGATGCGTTCGATATAGACGGGCTTGAACGACTCGATCTCTGCAGTCATCTCTATGGAATCGAGATAATCGCCATAGTTTGCAAAAGCTCTTTCGAGGACTGATCGCTGAACATTGTCGGAGTATAGAGTTGCGCGCTCCAGATCCTCTCGAGAGAGAGTGACTGGCTCGAAGTAGCGTCCTTGTTCAAGCATCGCAGGGTACCGCGTGACTTCGTTTCCGATCTCGGGAACAGCCACAGAGGGAAGCTGGGCAGAAACGATAGCGCGTTCGGCGGGATTGTCGTCTACAAAGACGAAACTATCGGTCCCTAGGTTGAGCTCCTTCGCAATAGCCAGAATGTTTTCGTGTTTCGGATCCCAGTTCGCCTTGAAACAAGAAATGTGCTCCATCTTAATAATGGCACTGGGATGGGCAAAACCGGATTTTGCGGTGTCGGCGTCATTTTTGGAACAGACAGCCAGAAGGACGCCACGACTTCGAAGCGCGAGGCAGTACTCCTGGAACTCACTATAGGCTTCGCCAACTGGTGTTTCACGGCCGATCTGAATTTGGTCGACCCCATCATCGCCTATGACGCCGCCCCATAAAGTATTGTCGAGGTCAAGAACAAGAACCTTGCGGCTCTTGCCGTAAAGAGCCTTGACGAGAGATGTGAGGGACCGGGCGATTTCAAGATTTGCTTCCGGCGTCAGGAGAATTTTGTAGCTGAAGTAGCGGTCCCAGTCGAACCATTGCCTGAGGCCTAGCCGGGCAGATATGCCGTTGACATCCTGCAGCAGCAGCCGAGGTCGCATAGCGGCTTCCTGAGCAAAGGCAACGTTGAGCTGCATGACAAAGCGGCTGAGGCCACTGGGAGAAGACCCATCCATGTTGCCAAACAAGGCATAAGGCGGTGCCTCAAAGTTGTTTTGAACGATCTGGCAGCCCAGATTGGCTTCGATTGCATTCCAGATTTGGCGGTAACGGTTCAGTTCGGCCTCGACAAGGCCGGGCAGGTCAGCTTCGATGCAGCCGACCGGAGGGGAGTTCTGGATATTGCGATAGGAACTGTGAATGTAAACGATATCGGGCTTGAAGTCAATCAGGGCTTGGGGGTCGAGAACTGCGTCCTCATAAAAGCGGCCATATTCGGATTGATGGAAGATCGGACGAAAGCCGGAGGAGAGTAAAAGGAGTTCGAACAGGTTGACGATCTCGTTGGTGGTTGAGCCGCCCAAGACCGCAACTCTTATTTCCCGGAGCCCCTCTGCTGCTGCAAGGGTGCGCCGCAGGGACCTGCGTTGCATCAAAATGTCGTCGATGGAGCAAGAGTCAAGATTGAGCATAACCAATATTAAACTGCCTCACGCTCTTCCGATCGCTATTGGAAGGGCTGGCTTACTACGGATGTTGGTACTTGATCAGAAAATGCAACAATCGCCGCCTTGAGTTGCTGCGGATGTTCTCAATTGGCACTTCGACATACTAGACTTAAGAAAACCAGAAAAATCTTGTTCGCATTCAGGGGTTAGAAAAATGATTAAATTCCTCATTCGCAGGGTAGCCTTTCGTACGGGAAGACTCCACGGTATCTACCTTCGAGTCTGCCGTCCTTCGGGTGAAGAATATGCCCGTTTTTTGCGGACCCGGAAGACCTTTCACGCTCAAGGCGATTTTTGTTACATTATGCCGACGGCGGTCTTTACTGATCCGCAGTATGTTGAAATTGGTAATAATGTGCAAATGGCAACATGCACTGTGTTTGGGCACGATGGCTCGGTGGCCATGTTGAATAGAGCCTATGGGACGGTTCTAGATAGCGTGGGACCTGTGCGTCTGAAGAACAACGTGTTCATTGGGCACAACTCTATTATCATGCCAAATGTCACGATAGGGCCGAATGCGATTGTGGCTGCCGGAGCGTTGGTGACAAGAGATGTTCCGGAGGGCAAGATCGTCAGTGGCGTGCCGGCCAAGGTGGTAGGAAGCGTTGATGCGCTGGTAGCATTTCGCGAGCGGCAGACAAAGGAATTGCCCTGGGCTGACCTTCTGATGGCTCGCGGTATTTCGGCATACGATCCAGCGCTTGAGCCGGCACTCACGGCAAAGCGGCTTGCCCATTTCTTCCCTCAATAGCAACCGTCATTTTCGATGACGATTAGCCGAGATACTATCGTCGGCATCGCTCGGCCGCGTTGAGAGAGCTTGTCTGCGCAGGTAGTTCAACCACATCGACTCGCGACGGCTCTTAATCCAGCAGCATCGCATTCAAGGCGCTCTTGATGCAGCAAATGCGTGGCGACAATGAAATGGTTGAGATACTCCAAATGCATTGCGAGGTTCTTTGGCTAGAGCTCGCCTGTAAAAATTTGTTCAGTGCTGGGTTCTGTTAACAATCTCGAACTCCCGAATCCCGAACATGCTATCAGAACCTGAAAAACTGAGCAGTAGATCCGGGCATCCAATTCTCGCAAGAAGTGCGCAATCTCATTTAGAGGCTTTTCCATTGAATGAAGATCTTTGCGCAAATCGCCTTGGAATATCCTGATGCCGATGCAAAAGTGGGATCTGCGTTCGAGGCTGCATCCTATAATCTGACATAAGCGACATCGTCCATGCCCCGAATCAAACCGGATCGATGTGCATTCAAGCGATAACGGCCAGAGATGACGATCGATACCGAGATTGACGAGATAAGCACTGAGGATCGTGATGAATCGCGCTTTCGCGCGCTCGAGTCCCGCGCCCTTAGAGGCACCTATTTTGTTGTTGCTTTCTACGGGATAGCGCAAGGGGTGCGATTCGTCAGCAGCATTGTCCTGACGAGGTTCTTCGCCCCGGAGCTGTTCGGGTTGATGACTCTGATGACAACGATCATTGTGGGTCTGGCTCTGTTTTCCCATATCGGATTGGAAGACAGTGTCATTCAGAATCCGCGCGGCGACGATGAACCGTTCATTAACACGGCGTGGACGATTCAAGTGTTGCGAGGCATTTCTCTGTGGTTGGTCATGGTGGTCATGGCCTGGCCGGTGGCCCGTTTTTATGACCCGCGGCTGTTCTGGCTTTTGCCGGTCGTAGGCTTCGGATGCGTATTGAGCGGTTTCAGCTCCCCCAACCTGCTCTGGCTATCCAGGCACCTTGGAGTCGGCAAGTTGTCAATGCTGGATCTAACCAGTCAGTTAGTGCTTTTCGGCGTATCAATCGTTTGGGCTTACTTCGACCGAACGATTTGGGCGCTGGTGGCCGGTAGACTGGTTTCCGAACTGATACGAACATTGTTGAGTTATCGACTGGTAAAGAATGGCTTCCGGCCACGTTTCGTGTTGGAGCGTGAAGCCGTGCGAGCGCTGGTGAAATTCGGACGCTGGATTCTGATCGGGACCGCGCTCACCTTCCTCGCTAACCAGTCGGACAGATTGATTCTGCCCAAGCTATTGCCCTCAGCCACTGCCTTCCAGATGTTGGGCGTTTATGGAGTCGCTTTCGCGTTATCTGACATGCCGCGTCAGATTATCAGCATGTTCTCTTCCAAGGTAGGCTTTCCGTTCATGTCTAAATTTGCTCACCAGCCACGGTCTGAATTTCGGAAAGCGCTGCTTAAATATCGAATGATGGCCCTGGCGGTCGGCGCGGTTTTGCTCACCTTCACGATCTGCATTGGCGATGTTTTCATTCTTCACGTGTACAAAAAGCCATACCATGGAGCGGCCTGGATGATCGCCATTTTTGGTCTGGGTCTTTGGCACACGCTGCTCTATAGCACTATCTCTCCAGCGATCATGTCACTACAAAAGGCACACTACAACGCGTTGGCAAATCTGCTGTACTTCGTTGCGCTGGTCGTGCTGTTGCCGCTGGGGTATAGCTACTTTGGAATTGTTGGCGCTGTTGCGGCCGTAGCCATCAGCGATCTGCCCATGTATGTCGTGAACGTTTACGCATCCTATCGGCAAGGACTGGGCATGCTGCGCCAAGATGGTTTGATGACGTTGGTTTTCATCGGAACACTGGCTGGAGGCTTTGCCATCCGGCATGCTTTCGGATTGGGCCTTCCGTTTCCGGGAATACCACATTTCTGATCTGATTGCGGGGCGGCCCATTGACACGTTGTCTGCTCGTCGCTTTCAGGGCCTTCAATTCTCGATTAGTAAGCCCGGGGACCTGTCGGGCAACGCAGTCCATTTTTGGCATATTGGATTTCAGTTGGCGCGTCGAACAAAGTCATTCGCTCTGCTCAGCCAGCTGCGATGGTCTCTTGAATAGACACCCAACGCAACCGTCAAAGCAGCCCTTGTCAGCCGTACGCTGTGGCGTTTGCTTTCTGAATATTCGGTGGAAGAGGAGCATGCGTTGCGCCAACTCTTTCCTTGCCTGGACGGGCACGTTCTTCTTACTGATTGGCTGGAGCCAATTCTTGCGAGAGCAGTGGCAGCAAGTAAAGACTCCACCTGAAGCGTCGGACTTCGCTTTTGGTCGAATGATCGCCGAACAGCCGGCCGGTAAATTCGCGGTGTGTTCGGCTTCGATAATCGCGGCGATTCCTCGCGCGATACGCGCTCGCTGCAGAACAACATGCTAAAGTACCGGGTTACTCTGAAGTTCCTCCGTGATAAACTTCATCTTTCCTAGCCAGTCTGCTGTTTTGAAGAAGTCCTCACCGTTCGAAATCTAAGGAGAGCTCATTTGACACAATTAAGTGCGCAAAATGAAGACCGAATATGGGATGTCGCCATCATAGGAGCTGGGATGGGTGGGGGCTTCACGGCTTGGGCTCTTGCCAATGCAGGACATGATGTGTTGTTGATCGAACGCGGAATTGAAGAAAAGTCCCCACCCGTTGATAGCGAGTCCTCCGGTGATCCGGAAGCCAGGCTCGCCGGAAGCAGATGGCCAACGTTGAGCGCGTTTGAAGTTGATGGTGTTGTAAGCCGATGCTACGCTCCCATTGGGTCGGGAATTGGTGGCAGCACCAACTGGTACGCCGCAGCGCTGGAACGATTCGCGGACCTGGATATCGACTCGCTACCGAATGTTCCCCATCCTACTGGAGGGTGGCCGATCACCTATCAAGAACTTCTTCCTTACTATGAGCAAGCTGAGCGGATGCTCCATGTTGCTGGAACGAATGACCCACTCAGCGCTTATGGAGCGAATCATCTTTTGGAACCGCCGCCATTGGGGCCTTGCGATACGGATTTTGTGCGCTTGTTCCAAAAGAATGGGCTTCACCCTTACAGACTGCACGTGGGCATTCGCTACCTTCCGGGGTGCGATGAATGCCTCGGCAGGTTGTGCCAGAAGAACTGTCGGGCAGACATCCGCTCTGTACTTGCTGAGTCCCAGAAGAAGCCAACGATCATGGCTCGCAGTGAAGTGGTTCGACTTGAATCCACTCCCGATCGCGTAACATGTGCGATCGTTGCTCAACGTGACAAGCAGATCAGAGTCCAGGCCAAAGTGTTCGTGTTGGCGGCGGGCGCGATCCACACTCCGAAATTACTCCTGAAGTCTAAGAACGACCATTGGCCTAATGGTCTGGCAAATCATTCTGACCTGGTGGGCCGTAACCTGATGTTCCATGCAATACAGAATTTTGCCTTGTGGCCGAGTCAGAACCTATCAAGTTCGGGTCCACGTAAATCCATCTCATTTCGAGATTTCTATTATGTGGACGGCAAGCGCTGCGGATGTGTTCAGTCGACCGGATTTGCAATGGGATATGGCGAGTTCCTGATGCATTTGTATCAACGCTTTGATCAAAGTTCGCCATCCTATCTTAGGTTCCTTAGAGCCTTTCTAAGAATTCCGGCGGCAATGACAGTCAAGAGATTCGGTCGCGGTACTATCTTTGTGAACCTTATTGAGGACCTCCCATACCCAGAGAATCGCGTTGTAATTAATGAAGACGAGGCCGATGGCGTAAGTGTCAAATACACGATCATGGCTGAGCTGCGTGACCGAGCCGCATACCTTCGGAAGCTTTTGACCGCTCGCTTGAAGGAAAGGCGTTTGACTTTTCTAACCCAAGATATTGAACTCAACTTCGGTCACCCTTGCGGCACCTGCGTGATGAGCAACGACCCTTCCACCGGAGTAGTTGATCGAGACTGCCGGGCGCATGGCATCAGTAATCTCTTTATTGCCGATGCTTCTTTCATGCCAACTAGTGGAGCGATCAATCCGTCCCTCACGATTGCAGCAAACGCTCTCCGAATATCCGCTGAAATTGATCGCAATCTCTTGTCACTGAGTGGGCGCGCTAAGTCGGCAGTGGTGTAGCCGAAGCAATTCTGAGCCCGCTCCAATACTCCGACCCGCTCCACACTTTTCTCGAGCGAATTAGAAGGGTGACTACTCTAGTCCTCGGTCGCGTAGTTACCAGGACAGATCAAAATCGGGAACCTCGATTTATGAATGGATGTGAAAAGGAAACAGGTCGACTAGACGATTGATGGAGAACTAACTTCCTCTCTCCCGACGGTCAGGAATCCACGCTTACAATCTACTTTTTGTTTGAGATTCGTATTTCGCTAGAATGCTTTGTAGACGATTCCCGGAGCAGGCTGATTGAGGACAACTGTGATGACGAGAGCAATCACGCCCATAGTGGTTGCGTAAACCATTCGGGCATAGCGGCTGGTGAGCGCGGGCCCTTCCGGTGTTCGGAGCTTCAACAACGCCGCGCGAATTAGCTCCCACATAGCTAATACCGCTGTGGCGCCGAACCAGATCGCCAACCACACGCCGAGCCATGAAATAACAGCTAGTGCTGAAAAGATCGTACCGATCTGCATCCAGTTCGCCCAAAACCAATACATGGTGAAGGCGAACCAACTAAACGTCAGGCCGCGGCCAAAGGCAATGTAGATCGAGTTCTTGGAAAGCTCCTTGTAAGGTTTACGGCCGAGGGCGCGTGTAAGCCAGAGTTGCCAGAGCTTATTGAGCGCGACACCCCCGCCCTGAAGGATACCGAACACAATGTACTCCGAGGTGCGCCCGTGCCAGACGCCGATCAGAAAGAATGTCGCGAAAAAGCAAACGACACCCAAAAATGGCTGCACAGACAGCGACGAAATCCGCCGCATCAGTGCGAGCAGCAGCGGATTATAAACATAGGTCTTGAGCCATGTTGAGAGCGTTATATGCCACCGATTCCAAAAATCCAGGAATGACGACGCGGAGAACGGGCGATCGAAGTTTTCGGGGAGCCGAATTCGCATCAAGCGTGCTAATGCGATCACGATGTCGATGTAACCGGAGAAATTGGCGTAGAGAAAAAGCGGGTATGCGATCGTCAATTGGATCGCAGAGAACATTTTGTGCTCGATCGAAACGTGCTGCGTAAGTTGTTCTAGCCCATTTTCCTGCAACATATGCAGCAGCATGGCCAATACGTTGACTTTGAAAAACCCGCGAACAATGCGCTCCAGTTGCAGTCCAATCACACTTGGTTCGAGAGGTAGAGGCTGGACCGCGAACTGGTTTCGCGCAAATTCATCGTAGCGCTGAATCGGACCGGAGACCAAAGTCGTGAAATTCAGCGTGTAGAGCAGGTAGGCGCCAAAGCTGATGTGCGGCTTTTCTTCTGCTCCGGCTCCTTCACCCGCTTCGATCAAAAGTTGCAGGACACGGAAGAATATATATGAAAGTCCGAGAGTGAAGTAGGGAAAGTGCAGGAAGGACCATTCCGGCAAGAACGTGTATTTTTTCAACCACAGGTAAGCGAGTATCACTGCCGGAATGCTCCAGGCAGCCCAGCCAATCCTGGCGCGCTCCCGCATAGCGAGAGCGCTATAGCCAAAGAGCAAGAATGCGGCCATGGGGATCAACGCTACAGCACTCCTCGCCAGAACTGCCAGAAAAATCAAGCTGGCCAACATGATGACGATAGAACGCCAAACGCGGGAGCGGCTGAGATTCGAGATCGCCGCTGTTATCAATCCGAACAGCACAAATTGCAGGGATGCTGTATCCATTATTGTGATCAAGGCTCCATTGCGATACTGGGTGGAGTCGCCGCTTTTAGCTCCGGTACCACACCGCCAGTTAACTCCTTGGCCAGAAACCTCGAGATGATTGCGTGCCCTTCGGAATTGGGGTGGCCGTCTAAGGGAAAGTAGTCCCGCTCAGGGGCGGGGATGCGACGGTAGTCACCGAGGATGTCAATGAAACGCCCACCATTTTTCACGATGCTGTCGCGGACTTCGTCTTCCAGCTTGAATGGGTCATAGCCTGCCGGCCAGTCGCCATTCGATAGCATCGTTGCCTGAGCGCGATTCGGCACGAATACTGCGATAAGGGGCACCCTAGCATTCTTAGAAAGCCCTGCGATCTCTTCAAGCTCGGTATCGAAGTATTGCAGTTGCGTTTGCCATGTGGAGTCAGGCTTAATCTTGAGAAAGTTGGCGTTGTCCCCGTTTTTGAGATAAGACTTAATGTACTCATCTTGACTCTCGCTCGCGATCAGGAGATGCTTGAGCACTATGGATGTTCGGGTGTCTTCCCAACGGGATTTCAACCTCTCGCCGAAGGTTCCGTTGGCGATGGAAGCTGCAATCTTGTTCCAAAAACTCCGAGACACCTCAGATCCTGTTGCTGATTGTGGAGCCTCCTGAATGCCCCCCCTGTCTGGAGAATCCGCACTCTCCTTTGATTCGGCGTTTGTAATATCCGTCGGAGTGATTACCCAGAGAATCAGGTCCGGTTGAGCTGCCAGCACCTGATCGAAATGTTGCGCAGAGTTCTGCGTTGGGTATGGTCCACCTCTAAATTTCCCCCCCGTGGCTTCGTTGTACACCTCGACCTTTCGTCGGGTCTTCATGGAAAGTTCATCTGGAAGCAGAGCGGCAAATGTTTTTTCTCGAGGAATGAACAGACCCTGGGTAATTGACGAACCTATCAACACAATCCTGTACGTACCTGGCTGCTTGGGGGCTAACTCGGTGTCCGCGCGATGTCCTCTGCTGTTGAACCTATACTCAGCCTTCAAAGGGCTTTCTGCGGTCTGTTCCCAACAAACGCTATTTGGCTTTACGGCCCCGTCACCCGTTGGATCGTTCGTCGCAAAGCAGTTCTGAAAGCCTACCTGAGTGACGGGATAGAACCACCTCGAAAGTAGCTCGGCCGAAACTGCCATGATACAAATCGTCAGTAGACTCACTGCAGGCAAGAGTACCCAATCTCGACTCCGCGACTTAGGCTCCTTTGCGACCTCAGCTTCGGTCAGACCTGATTGGATCATGATACCGTCGCTTCCGCCGCAGTCGCAAAGCCGACCGAGACAACATTCATGGGCAATATCTCCCAATCTGTCGTACTCTCGATCAGTAACTCCCACTCCGTCAAACCTGACTCTTCTTCGCGTACCTTGGTGAATCCAAGCTTGGCATAGTGATCAACAACAAGCTTGTTACGCTCTGTTGGCCGGTAAGTACCAATCAGCCTTTGAATGCCGGCTGCGCGCGCGTGCTCGACAATCTTGCGAAGAACCATGTGTTCGACCTTGCGTCCAAGCACTCGGCAACTCATCAGCCAGGTATCGATCTCCCATGACTCATTCCCATCGGGTCTGCAAATCACGACGCTGATCATGCCATTGTCGCCAAAGATATCCGCCAGACGTACTTGTAGCGTGAACACCTCGGGGTCTCTCTCCACATCTAGTATCTCAGGCTCGGTATAACGGCGCGTAGTCAAGTTGTACTGATTGGATTTGTTGATGAGTTGTACGATACGGGTACGACCCTTCCCTTCAAATGGCTGGAAGGTGATGGTCATATCCAGAGAAGCCAGATACGCATCAACGCCAACTGACTGTTTTTGCAGGCTAGCTCGCTTCGCATTTTCCTGGTAGAAGCTGGCACGTTTGAGATC
The DNA here is from genome assembly GCA_049521035.1 of Occallatibacter sp. Lineage (GTDB taxonomy): Bacteria > Acidobacteriota > Terriglobia > Terriglobales > Acidobacteriaceae > Telmatobacter. The sequence continues at coordinate 12,878 of JBEKPF010000041.1, forward strand.
TTCGGGTGCCAAGAAAACTGCTTCAAAATAACCGCCGGCGGCGAGAACTCTAGCGTAGTCGGACGGGTTTTCCGGGAGTTCCGGGACTGCGACTTCAGGAAGCAGCTTGCGAACTAGGCCGCGCTCAACCGGATTGTCGTCTAGAAAAACAATTGAGTCTAGGCCTAGTGAAAGCTCCTCGGCGATGGCCTGAATGTTGGTAGCTTTGTCGTTCCAATTCGCTTGAAAGACCGCAATGTGGTCAAGCCTCAGTAACATCTCCGAATGTTGTTCGAAGGGGGCGCGGGCAACCTCATCATTGTTTTTCGATGACACGGCCAACACAATTCCGCGCTGGCGCAAATCGAGAGCAAAACGTTGCAGCGCAAGATGGGCCTCGCCGGTGGCGTCTCCCTGGGCGATCCTGATGCCTTCGATGCCGTCATCTCCGATGATCCCGCCCCAGACTGTGTTATCGAGGTCGAGGACGAGAACCTTTCCACTCTTGCCCCGAAGGGCTGCGACAATACGGGCAACGTGGTCGGCATAGAGCGGAATGAGTTCGTCCGAAAAGGGAATTTTGGCCAAGTTCCAAAGTTTCGCATCATGCCAGTTCGCAAGACCGACGGTCTCCGCCAGTCCTGCGACGTCCAGCAGGACATCGCCCGAATGGAGCGCAAGGTCAGCAAGTTCGCGGTTGATTCCGTCGATCAGGTTTCGAATCGAGCCGGGGAGCGCTCGGTCGAGACTGCCAAACAGCGTTTCAGCGGGTGGGGCGAAGCTTTGAAAAATGCAAACCGCGTTCGAGTTCGCCTTGATACCATTGCGAAGCGACCGCAGATAGCCTATGACTCCCTCAATGTTAGCGGCCGAAGCCTCGCGATCTCCAAGAGATATTTTCAAAGGAAGGGCGTGATAATCGAGCGCGAAGAGTACCGCATCCGGTCTCGATGAATTTACTTTTGAATCGGGTGTCAGCGCCTCTTGAGCTACCTGGTCGTAGGAAGGCTGAATGACCTCAAGAGCTATGCCGCGTCGCAAGGCACTTGCTACCAGCGCGGGCACCATCAAATCGATTGTCGAGTTGCTCAGGATGGCAAGACGGAAAGGGACCAGCGGATCTAAAGACTTGCCACTTGAGCGCGCTTTGCTGGTGGCTTTGGCCAACTTGGTCAATTGGTTCAAGTCCAGCGAATACGAGGCCAGAAGTTGCAATTCGCGCCCCAAAGGGCCGACTGAATGGCCCGTAGTCTTTAGTCTTTCAGAAAAATCCTGAGGCGCTTGCGGCAGCCATTGCAATTCTGTATAGAGTAAGCTCATTGGCAATATTCCTGTACCTGGTTTTCTATACTTCTTCTTCACAGTCTGTGCTTCTTACATCTGACATAAAAATTTAACGCACCTCTTGGCCCACTCGAATCGCAAGCGTTGAAGCTCACGATGCCGGGGACGCATAAATGCTCCGGTCAATGCACCCGTGAGGCAAGAATCATTGCATCAGGTTCGCGCTTTAATGGGCTCCATCAAGCCGTCCGCATTCTTCAGTTTCGCGATCTCCAATTTAGAGAATCTGATATCGAGCGCCTTTCGACAAGAAATGACAGGCAGATGCAGGTAAAGGTATCCCAACTATCTACATCCTTCGCCGACTGTCGAATAGGCCTTAAACACGTGTTGAAATATTTCCCCAAGCCGGACGGGAATTTGCGCCTGATCAATTGTGAATCGTCGCCCAAGCCTTCCTTGCGCCTCACTGCACCAACTGAAATATTCTAGCGCACGCTTCAATTTCCTACCTCCATAATTCTCGTAAGATCTGCGTGGAGACCAATCTCGTTCGCCAAAAGATGCTTAAGAGGCCAAAGGGTAGAAACCAGGGAGCTATTTAGGTTAATGAGTAATCGCATTGGGAATGGCTAAAAAGTTGAATGCCTGGAAAGGATACACTGCGGCTCTTTGGAAACCCGTGAGATCCAACGCTGCCCTTTTTTCCAGAAAGTCTTTGACCAAGAAGACCTTGTATCCCAGTTCATCCACGAAGAAGGTAAACAGGTCGTCGCGCTTGAAGCCAAGTCTCATCGCTCCATCGTGGCTGCTCTCAAAGAGAATGATCGGAGTGTCGCGCGCAATTAACTGGCGCGCACCTTTTAGCACCGACAGTTCCGCACCTTCGACATCGATTTTAACGAACGTGTATTTCCGGTCGGCTCCTACTACATTATCAAGCGTTTCGCAATCAACGGTCTGCTCGATAACCTCATCCCGGGTTGCGGAGTGCTTCGCAGATCCGCTAAATCCCGGATGCGAGGCAAAGCCGCTAAATCCCGGATGCGAGGCGTCCTGAAAGAAGGCGCGTCTTTCGCGCTTATCACCTAGCGCCAACGCCATAATCTCTACTTCGGGAAACTTCCGGCGGAGCCACTCTGCCTTCTCCTGTACTGGTTCGAATGCTATATGTCTGCCTCGCGGCGAAAGGCGCAGCATCAAGCTCAAGGAAGATCCGATGTGGCAGCCAATATCAATGCAATTGACGTCGGATTGGATGATTTTCCGCATAGCCTGATCAATCCGATTCTGCTCCATATAGATGTCATGAAGCTCAGGATATCTAAGCCGCCTCAAGATTCCAGTAAAATCCCGCAGCCGCTGCGCCGGCTCTTCAAGCGGGGTACGAATAAGCAGAGACTTCACGTAGAGCCAGTTCAATGATTCTCCTTCAAACCGGACAAGCTACTGGAGTTTCTAATACTCTGACCGATTTTGAGTTTGGTGATCCCGCATAAACCCACATACCCGAGCGGCGAGAGACCTTTCAATGCATTTACAGTTTCAGTTGCAGGCTACAACTGTTCTTGTTTCAGGTTCGAGCCTTGATCAATGCCACCAGGTCACCGACGGTTTCCATTCTGCCGACCTCCGAAGTTGAGAATTTGACTTTGAAAACCTTCTCGACGGTAAGTATCAGCCGAATATGGGTCAGGCTATCCCATCCATCCACGTCTTTGGCTGACAGAGCAGGAGCCGCAGTAATCGAGTCATCATCGAAGACGTCTTCGAAGACTTTCGTTAACCTAGCGTAAATATCTGACTCATCCATGGTGGAAGATCCCTTTCAAAGCGATTGTCATTAGCGTCCCTTTGAAGAATTGTAATCTAGGGTCCTGGAGCTGACATCTGAAAACGCGCGATGCACCTTGGAACAGTGTGACTGGACCTTGCGTGAAGTCGCGAACTCCGGCTAAGTGAAAACTTTCCGGAATGAAAAGTTCTTAATTCGATTCTTTACAACTTGCACGTCGGAAGATGTTGCTGCCTTCCCCGGAACCATCGATTGGATCCAACCCATCAGGAGAAAAGAAATCTCCGGCAACTGCCCCCCCATATATACCGTCAGAAGCGTGATCCAGAGAACCGTCATTGCGGCCAGCATGGAGAAAACAAACGCGCGATCCTGCGCAGCTTTGAACTTCCATGAACGCACCAATAAGACGCGTATGTTTTCCCAAACGATCAGTACAAAGAGGATATAACCGAGCCGGCCCCAGGCAAGGTGGACGAGCAGGTAGTGATTGTCTATCGACGTCTTTCCTCCGATGTTTGGAATGCCACGCACACCCCAGCCCGTCCATCCTCCCGCCTCTGCGACCGGAGCATACACTATGTTCATTTCGCGTCTGTACATCGCGCTGGTCTGCTGTTCACTGAGGGTACTGTAGTCGCCGCTGACATTCGTATAGGAAGAGAAATATGCCGACGCTGCCATATAACCGGCGAAAAGCAGGGCAGCGACCAGAAACGTCATCAGTCTGGTGTTCTTGAATCGGGGAATCTGAAGGATGAGATAGCCGGCAGCCAATGCGATCAGTGGTCCGCGCGCTTGCGTCAACCACACATACAAGAGCAAGAGCAGACCGGGCAGGTGGTACTTCTCGAACGTTGTCAGTGTTTTTCCAAGATCGACACAGGCCTTGACTCTCCTCAGGTACACCAGCCATGCATTTAGGCAAAAGGTCATTGCAAAGGCGATTCCTCCGGGTTCGCTGCCGCCGAACACCAAGCCCATTCTTCCATGCCCATTCCTGATCTGTGCACCTCCGTTGTATTGAATTGAGACACCCAGGAATTTCTCGCCGAGTATTCCGTACAGGCTCTGTCCCATTCTCCACTCGTACAGGCCGGGAGGGCCATCCAAGAGTACCAGGATGACGCACCTTCGGATTGTGGCGAAGCGGAGGTCAGGTTCGATCAACTGTCTTCCCACCATGTACGCCAAAACAATGGAAACAAAAGCACCCATGCCGGATAAGATTCCGTCGTTCAGGATAGGCGCGTGCAGAATCTCGCTCAGACCCTCACTCGCCGCAAAAAGAACGACGAGTATATCCATCAATGCGAAGGAGCCGCTGCGAATCAACCGTGAAAGTCCGACAACGCCGAGTGGGATCAGAGCAAATTCCGCTGCCGAGAAGGGCGGCAAATGAGGTATCCGAAGGGAGTAGTCCTCAGGAAGGAGTAAGAGGCACGGCAGGAAAACGGACAGAAATGCGGTCTCGATCCGTCCTCGCCAAACGAGGAAGAGCGAGATTAGACCCGGTACAAGGAGAAGCACGCTCATGCAGCGTTTTCGTTGATGTCGCGGTCATCCGCTCGCGGCAATTCCAATCGACTGACCCCTCATTGTACACCGGAGGCCGAAGTGCCCCCACAACACAGTCAGGACTCCAAAGCAATTGGATTTGGCATTCCCTTGACATCCGAATCCTCAAGAAAGCCAAAGCCAATGTCCGCTTGCATACGGCGTCAATTTAGCATTACGAGCAATAACGGTTTTCGGTAGCGCTAGTTACGACCGATGCTGCCTAAATCAGCTCAAGGACCTGCCATGCGCGGGCATTAAGTCCAAATGCGATGGCACTGCGGCACGGGGTCTTTGATCTGACCGGTGCTACGGCTTGTGTTATAGTTCCGGTTAGTTAGTCAGAACGGTCGGAACTATAACGTCATGCGCCCTGTGTCCTTCGACCCCGAAGTCGTCCCCAAGCACTTGTTGCGCAACGAATTCACTACTCTGGCACCATCCTGTTGCAGGAAACCTTAAGCACCGAGGCGATGCTTGCGCGATTCTGAAAAGAGCGAAAAGCTTCTTGTGGCGAGAATTGTGTCGCCCGGCGGCTGGCTCAATTGTTCTGAGCTGTGCGCCGCAGCCCGAAGCCTAGATCCCCAGGGAGCTTCGCGCCGTTCAACACCGATCCACCCACATCGTTCAAGCGGCAGAAATTGCCTTCCTGGTATTCGCGGGCCGCATTCTTTTCCTCAGAGGAATGTCGTGGGCAGGAAAAGATGGCTCGACTATGGGCCAATCTGGACCCCTTCTCATTGGGATGGAGGAAATAGAGCTTGATATTTATTCTGTTTCTCGCTTGGGGCCTATGTATTGCTCTCGCTTGCGCTGGTTTTGGCTGGCTTATCCTGCGCTTATTTAGCAGTTATGATTCGGAAACCAAGTTTCTCGCTCCAGGAATAGGTCTTGGCGTTGTGGTCTTCACGGGTGCAGTGCTCAATCTGCTCGGCCTGGTAAGGCGGCCGGTGGTCATAGCGGATGTACTCATCGGCGCGGCTCTCTTCATTTTCAGTTTGACCTACGAGCGTAAGCGTACTCTCGGCTTTCTCGACCGAATCGAGCAGTTGCGGCCCAGGGGTTGGCAGACCACGCTGGCATTTGGTTTGATCGCGTTTGTATTGATCGTTCGCATGGGCGCATTCGTAGAGATGAATGGAAGGAGTTTCAATCCACACGACGACAATCAGGCATACTTAGCCTTCCCCTTGAAGATGTTGGCCAGCGGCAGCTTCGCTCCCGACCCCTTTAGCGAGCGCCGCATCCAGACTACGCTGGGTGGAATGACCTATCTTCAAGCGATAGCCATAGCCCCAACTGGAGATTTGCGCATTCTAAACCTTGTGGACGGATCCATCGGTCTGGCGATGTTCTTCCTCTTTGCTGTAGCGCTTTGTAGACATCTCCGGCTTTCCGTGAGCCAGTCCCTATGGGTGCTTGCCGTGCTGGTGCTCACGCCAGACCGGCGCGTCAACACCACCAGCGTGGTCCTTCCCGCAGCACTTCTCCTCCTACTGGCGCTGGTCTGGTTCGAGCCGCGGCTGGGCGAACGCTTCTCCCTGCGACGTCTGCTGCTGTTTGGCGTAGTGGCGGGCACGGCATGTACGCTCAAATCGACCGTGATTCCCAGTGCGGGGTTCTTCACCGTTTTCCTTCTGGCGACGGAACTGCCTCGTTCTAGTCTGCCTCGTGTCCTTCGAGCTTGCTTGGTGATCTCGGTAGGAGTGCTGGCGATGATGCTCCCCTGGATGATCGATTCCAAAGTCAAATGCGGCACGCCGCTTTACCCGCTACTGGGGCACGGCTTTCATGTCAGTTCTTACATGCATGCTGCCGCTCCCGAGGGAACGCCCGTCTGGTTGAGGATTGCAGCGCTGCTCAGCCTGCCATTCCTGGTTACCGCAGTTATGATTTTCTTCCAGCCCGACAGTGAGCAGGCATCAGAGCGGCAGGTGGCCCTCGCTGCGGTACTCACCGGAGCGGTCATGCCACCCCTGATTGGCATCCTCGTTCACGAGGAGGTATTTCGCTATAGCATCACCACTATCTGGGCAGTGAACGTGCTGATCGTTGCCTACCTGCTCGTTCGCGCAAGAGGAACTGGCAAAACGGCAAAATATGTTGCAATCGTCTTTACCGCCTTCGCATTCGTCATTGCTTTGGCCTCGAATCCTGAAGACCGGACACCGGGATCCGATGAACGGAATTGGCTGAAGTTGCTCGAAGTCAACATCTTGAGGGAAAGTGAAAAAGTGCCGGAAGCCGCGCATTTAGCCGAAGACCGCGCCATGCAGCAGTCGGTTCCCCCTGGGGCCACTTTGCTGGCGCGCACCGACGAGTCTTACGGTTTCGACTTCCAGCGCAACAGAGTGTGGATTGCTGATTATCCCGGATCGGCCAGCCTGCCGCCCGGGATGCCGCTCAACGGAGATCCACAGGACCTTGACCGCTATCTGCTTGACCACTCCATTCGTTATGTCGCATATTCCTACGCCGATGAGGCTAATTTTCCATACACCGAATGCATCAAGCGAACCTCACCTGAGCTAAATAGACTGATGCCTTGGATGGCGCGAGAGGCACAGTATGCCTGTGTCATCCAGAAAGACTTCGTCTTGCTCAGCAAGACCCATCGTCATCTTTTCGACAATGGGAGAGCGTACGTACTGGACCTTGAATAGACCCAGGGTTGATCGCGATCTATAGCTGCCTCGACTTCAATATTGCTCTGCCGGATGCGCACGTGCCCGGCGCTTCGCAGGTGGCATTATTTTCGACAAATTCCGTAACTACCAAAAACTCGTAATAGTTTACACCCATCATCATCGTGCTGAAGAAAAAGCTGAACAAGGACATCTCTATTCCAATCATGAGAGTCGTGGCCGAGGGAATCGTGAGTCGTGAGATTGTCAGAAAATCGAGTTCTCCGAACGAGTGCGACTTCCACTCCACCAAAGCAGCACCAAGAAGGGCGACACCGATTGCGGTGATCGCCAAACCGACAGCCAGAATCCGAGTCAGTCTCAAATTTCGATACAGCCAGCCATCGCTGACCCCAGCCGGATATAACCCTTGCTGTATCGCGTAGACGCGGGAAAGCATAGAGAACAGAATGCTCTGGAAGCCTATCGCGACCATGAAAGCACAGTAAATGAGCGTATTTGTGCTGAAGGTAACGCTGACAATTCGAACCGATCCGGCCAAAAGCGCACCCCCGGCCAATATTCCAAGAGCCATCAACAAACATCCGGGATAAAAAAAGAGCCAATTCGGACTGTAAAGAAGCATAAAGCGAAGATGTCTGAGGCCGTCGCGAAACGGCAGTAAGTGAGGCGGCCGGGAGCGGCCATCCTTTTTTAAGATTGTTGGCACTTCTGTGATCTTCAGCTTCATCAGATTCGCTTTGATCACCATCTCCGACGCGAATTCCATGCCAGTTGTGCGCAGGTCCATGCGCTCGAACGCATCTTTACTATAACCACGGATACCGCAATGAAAATCCCCGATCGGACTCCTAAACAACAGATTGGCGATGCCGGAGAGTGCAGGATTACCTATATATCGGTTCTTCCAGGGCATCGCGCCCTCTAGGATTCCACCTTTGAAACGGTTTCCCATAACGAGTTCGTAACCTTCGCGCAACTTCTCTATGAAGGGCTCTAGGTTGAGAAAGTCGTAGCTGTCATCCGAATCGCCCATGATGATCCAGCGCCCTCGTGCAGCCTTTGAGGCGCCGAACAGCGCCGCTCCATATCCGCGGAACGGAACATTGATCACTCTCGCTCCAGAATCTATCGCAATTTTCTGAGATCCATCTGTGGAGCCGTTGTCGCCGATTACAATCTCTCCATTAATCCCGGAGCGCTTCAGAAATGCGGACGCCTTCTTAATGCAGGTTCCTAACGTCTCCGCCTCATTCAGGCACGGCATTATGATGCTGAGTTCGATGCTTTGTCCGTCTGCCGCAGCTGTGTGTCTCATCTCATCCTCGCGCTCATCTATGGGTGCCACGTGGACCACAGGATTTGGCGAAGGCTCTACATTTCTAGACTTGGGCATTAGGAGCATCCTTTGGATCAGCGGGTTCAATCGCTGATGGTTGGCGCGAAAGCACGAGAGAAGCTTGCTCGCGGGATTCAATCGGCGCGCGGCGCTTTGTACTCGATCAAGGCCTTCGCTCTCCCACGCCTCTTTCCCAATTCATACTGCAGTTGTCCTACTCCGATGGGAATTTGCTGCAATTGCGAGTGGATTCCGAAGAGCAGCAACGTGATCTGATTTCCTGTCTTCCATCGCGCCTTCCATGCCGAGCGCAGAGATAGCAGCAGCAGCAATCCCAACCAAAGTGCAATAGGAACAAGCCCAAACCTCACACTGGCCGCAATCGCCGCAACAAATGAGAGTGTCCAGAAGCTGCCGCGCATGATATTGCGTCTTCGGTCCAAGTCCCATGATGGATCCTCACTGCCGCGGTAGCGCTCTGAAACTTCCGCGTAGGCATGGCCTGCTCGCGTAGCGCGCCGCCAGTATTGGCTTACCCGCGTAATCTGCAGGTCATGTCCTGTCATAGGGTGGTCAATATGAAGAATCTTGTGCCCACGAGACCTCATGCGTCTGCAAAGCTCAGGTTCTTCTCCTGCGATCAGACGCTCATCGAATCCACCAACTTCCACCAAAGCATTTCTGCGCATCAGCACATCGCCGCCACAGAATTCCGTAAATCCAGGGCGATACACCCAGTCGAGATCGAGGACGCGGTTGAAGATGGAAGCCTCTGGATGGATTTCACGCCGGTGCCCCCACACAGCCGCGACCGAAGGTTGACACGACAACGCTTCAGCCGCCGCCCGAGGAAAGTCTGGATGCAACACCGTATCTCCATCCAGAAACAGAACCAGATCGGAATCAGCACGCAGCCAACCGGCGTTGCGGCCAATCGCCGCAGTTGGTCTCTCGGGATGAACCACGATGACAATCGCCCCATACCGGGCGGCCATTTCCGGGCTACCATCTGTTGAGGCAGAATCCACATAGATAATCTCTTTTTCGTGAACGTCCCGAACCTGCAAGATGGACTCAAGGCATTTAGCCAAGCGTGCACCTTCGTTGCGTCCGATCACGACAATTGAAATTGCCGGAAGGTTGGCATCGCTATGAACTTCGTGAACGTTCTCAAAGGCTTCCCGCACGCACGCCCCGCCCTTCACCCGACTCTTCAGTCTTCATCTTTTCGTTTACCGTCGGGTTTGCTGTTTTTCGCGGAATTACCCGGGCTGGTATCCCAACCGCACTCGAGTTTGAAGGCACGTCGTCGAGTACCACCGCATTGGCTCCGATCAGCACATCATCTCCAATCCGGATCGCACCCAGAATCTTGGCACCGGCGCCTACATCCACGCGGTTCCCCAAAATTGGCGCCCCGCGGTGACCGGTATGTCTCAACCCCACAGTAACCCCATTGCGGATCACGCAATCGTCCCCAAAAACCGCGTCCCCGCTAATAACAATACCCCCAAAATGATCGATTCGGAACCGTCTTCCTAGTGTTGCTTCACATGGAAGCTCGATACCTGTCAGCACCTCGGAGAGTGGCTTCAGCAGCTTGTAGAGGAAGGAAAAAGGCATCCTCAGCCACCGCCAGCGAATGCTGTAGCGCCATCTGCCAAACCGGTACACAGTCATAGCCCACAAACCCTGACGGGAAAGCTGGCCGTCGTATGTGCGCCAATCTTCGCGGATGTTTTCGAACAATTACGGCCTCAACAGACAGAGGAGTTTCCTGGAAATGGCGCTCCACGAGGTTCAGCGAATGTTAACTTGAGAATACCGCGCTCATGACCGCCAATGCCAGCGAAAGTTGGAGCGCTCCGGCCTTGTAAACTTGAGCCTTCTATCCTATTTACGAACTCGTCTGATTGCATCTGCGATGATTGGGGGCGTCACTGCATGGAGAGCTCTTCGCACGGCATTTTGAACGGGGCGTTTGAATCCCGGAGTTTCCTGGAATAGTGTGGAATGGGCTTCGTGGGCTTCTTCCTCTGGACGGCCGTTGGAATAATAGTAGGTCGCGATAGATTTACGTGTTCGATCGGGCGGACAGGCGAGCGGTGTTGGATGGCCGTGAAAAGAAGTGCTCGTCGTGCTGAAGATGGCACAACGATTGAACAGAGGTAGAACTTTTTGCTCGGCGCATGTCATATCCCGATTCCAGAGCTCAAAATGTCCGCCGTATTCCTCCTTCCAATCCTTGTTCATATAGATCAGTAGATTAATGCGGCGATCCAGTTTGAGTTTCGTGTGATAGTTGAAATCTGCATGGACTCCTAGCTTGCCTCCCCGTTTGATCTGGTGAAGGCCACCACCGACATAGTATGGATCGGGAATCACGCCCTGGATCCCTGTGAGCACTTCAAGAAACTGAATCATTGGGCGGCTGTTAAGAAAGTAGAGCACATCCCGTACACTTGAAGGGAGCCTTTCGACGACATCGAAGGCTAGTTTCTTCTCATTGGGGCTATTAAACTCGCTCCATGCGAGCTGTTTAGGCTCGGGAAAGTCCCTTAAAGCAGCTTCTGCTGCTTCCGCCGGCAGGAAGTTATCAATATAGATATGGGGAAAAGGTTTATTGTTCTTATACTCCTCGGCCTTCTCCTTCGCGAGAGTATCGAGTTTGTGGAGATACTCCTCGCCTAGAAGTTCCTTCAAAACAGTCTCACTTTCAATCATCATTTCCTTCATGGCAGCCTCGCTTTCGTAGAGAGTTTTTGATAGTCATTTTCTTGACTTGGCTATGACGCGCGTAACCCACGTATGTTATCGAAGTACCTATGGAAAAGAGGGGCAGCTGTACTGATTCACTGAGTAGTTCACCTACGGCAGTAGTGATGCCACCGGGCGGTCGCGAAGTTATTTGACGTATCCTAACAAAGGAACTGGATGGAGCGTTACCTCATCCGAGATTCATGCTGCTCACTCTTTTGGTCATCTCGTCTTCGTGCGCCGACCGGCCGAGCGGGCACGCCAACCACCGTTGCTCCAGGCGGAACGTCATCGGTGACCACCGCATTGGCTCCCACAGTTGCACCATCCCCAATGGTAACCCCTCCTAGAACAGCGACGCCGCGCCCAATCCACACGTCATTCCCAATAGTTATAGGCTGCGCCTTATAGCCTGAGTCGCGAATGGGTAGACCTGATATACGGGCATGATTTGCGTCGCGTATGCTCGTATACTCGCCGATCATCGTGCCGTTGCCGATTGTAATTCCTGCTCGGGAAACGATATGAACTCCGCGGGAGATCACAACCCCATCGCCTATGTCGATCGATCCTTGATCCTCTGTCTCCAGGTACAGGAACTGGTACAAGAGCACATTGCTTCCGATGCGAATCATTCCTGTTCCCAGCACTTCCGGCGGACCGAGGACCACAACTGATGCATTAAGCGGCGACTCAATGCTGGACGAGAACACCGCGTGGCTCCAAACGCGCCCTAAGTCCCGCCGTAAGGCTGCCGTCCTCCGAAAGAGCGAGGACAAGAGAGAAGAAGAAGAGAGTTTAAGATTGCGGCGCATGAAGTTTCCGAACGAACATTGGTTGGGGTCTCCAGACTACGCGGTTCACCATGGCTGCGAAGGAGAGATTCGACCTCCTCTTGTATCGTGCCACGCCTGGCTCATAGTCGATACCATGCGCCTATCGGCCCGGGCGCTGTTGCGGCGATCCGGATCCCGACTCAACTGTCTTCTATATGACCTTATCCAATACCAGATGATCTCGAGCAGCATGGCGAGCCACGCGGTCAGGCCGTGATGCTTTCGATAATAGAGCAATGTACTCCGCATACGCCAGAGAGTAAGCTGCGCCCCACTTTTGGAGAATTCGAGCGAGCGGATTTGGCGAGAGGACTCACCTCCGACATGCACGACTGCAATATCAGGCCAATACCAGACTTCGTACTCCTTCTGCTTGATTCGCTTGCACAAATCGACCTCTTCGGAATAAAGAAAAAAACGCGGGTCAAAGGGGCCGGTAGCCGCAAGAGCTTCGGCGCGAATGATTGAGTACGCACCGGGAACCCAGTCAACAGACGCTGCCTCCATTTGGTTGGCCCAAGTCCGGTCAGCACGGCCAAAGAAACGTGATTGTGGAAACCGTGCCGCGAGTCCGGAGAGCACAATCAAGTCGCTGAAGACTGAGGGAAACATTCGCGCTGAAGGCTGCCACGAGCCATCGCGTCCGATGAGTCGTCCCCCGCCTAGCCCTGCTTGCGGCCTCGCGTCCATATGTGCCACCGAGCGCTCAAGTGACCCCTCGGTCAGAAATGCATCGGAATTGAGAAGCACAACATAGCGTCCCAGTGCCGACTTGAAGCCCAGGTTGTTTGCCCCGCCAAAGCCCAAGTTGACCTCGCTCAGGACCAGTACTGCTTGCGGAAATTCTTGCTCAATCATGGCGGCAGATCCGTCTGTCGAGGCGTTATCGACAACAATGACCTGGACGGCCAGAGAACCTGTCTCGCGATAAACTGAGAGTAGGCATTCCCGCAGTACATCGCGGGTGTTGAAAGACACAACCACAACGGAAACGTCGAATTGGGTCGAGACTGATTTCAGTACGTACATATCCCTTCAATATGGTCTAGTTACAGGAAGAGGTCAAAGTCCTTGGCATCATAGGCCAACTTGTGTTGCAAGAATGTTCTTGCGCTCATATTAGACGGTATGCAATGTGACGTTGCCGACATGGGCAGGCCTTGCCATTTTTAGCTTTAAGCATTATCCGTGCTGAGGACTCTGAGAAGACCACTCAGGGCAACTGCCAAAGAAAGCTGGTTTCAATCAGCACCGATCCGATAAGCCGGAAGGTCGAGTCCCCGCATTTGTGCCTTCATAAACATTGACATTTGCGATGATCGGAGGATTTAGAGTCACGACTCAAAATGAAAACATGGGTTCAATCGCTGCTCGGTGAGTGCTCGTTAAACACGCGCGCAAGTAAGCTTACGTTTTGCGGTAGATTATAGAGTTCTCGTACACGCTTACCACCCGCAACCCCAAGGCCGCGCCGCAGGAGTGGATCCTCGAAAATCCGTTGAATAGCCGAGGTCAACGCCTCGACCGATGACGCAGGTACCAGCAGTCCATCGAGGCCATCGCGAATCAGCTCCGAAATCCCAGCAATACAAGTGCTCACGCAGGGAACTTCCATGGCCATCGCTTCCATCAGTGCCACCGGAACACCCTCTGCAAAGCTGGCCAGAGCGAAGATATCTGCGCGGCCAAGCAATTGTCGGGTTTCATCGTGGCTCTTAGCTCCTTCAAAAATAGCGCAGATATTCATTTGCTTCGCGAACGCCTCAAGGCGTTCGCGGTCCGGTCCCGCACCCACCAGGCGCACCTGGATTGCACAACCTTGGGAGATCAAGCGAGCGCAAGCGCGTAACAGAATAAGTTGGCCTTTTGACGGAACCAGCCGTCCTACGCAAAGGATTTCCAGTGTGTTTTCCGGCTCACGCTCTTGCCGCATCGGATAGAACACGCGCGGATCGATGCCTAGCCGGACGACATGCATCTTGTCCCAATGCTCTGGGGCCGCGATGCGCATAAGCTGGCTTCGGCAAAAATTGCTGATACACACGATAAACTTCGCGCGCTCGACTTTCTCCCGAAGATAAAACTTCTCCACATCGTAGAATTCGTCTGGTCCATGCACGGTGAGGGAGTAGGGGAATCCCCAGGTTATCGATGCCAACATTCCTACCGATGCCACTGGCCCGCAGAAGTGGACATGCAGATGACGATGACCACGTGTACGCATCCAATCGCCCAGAATAAGTGCCTCCGCAAAGTAAAGAAGCGCATAGAGAGTTGCAATCGGGTCCCAACGGCCCAGCCGCATTGCGGCCGCAAGCCCGCGGAAAAATTCACGTGGACGCAACAGAATTGTCTTCGCTGCGATCTTCGCCGCTTGTGCCCCTCCCAAGGATTTGATGTAAAACGTCGCATCTGTCTCTTCTGCTTCTGCGGTTGGCATCGTCGAGCGTGAGAGGTCGGGCTGATTTATGGAGGCGACTTCGATTGTGAATCCCAGCTTTCTCAGTTCCCGAACTTCGTTCAAGAAGAATGTGTGCGACACGGCCGGATAGATGCTCAGAAGATAAACAAGCCGACATCCCCTCACCACATCGGATGGTTTTTCCGGGCAGAGCTCCACATCTGGCACATCTGGGGTTGAACGACTACGAGGTCCTGCGTCCAAAGTCATCGCAGGACTTCCAGCATCCGGGTTCACTTTTTGAAAAACATCATTCATTAGGTTACCTGAACTACGATGGGTGACGCTCGGAGACTACAGTGGACTGACCGTTGATCGCTGTCAGCTCTCGAGGCACGTCCGATTTCTCCGCAAGCGCGCGATAAATACCGATCATCGTGTCGATTTTCCGCTGCCAGTCAAAATCTCGCAAAGCACGTTCGCGCCCGGCCACTCCCATTGTTCTCCCCAGTTCGGGGGAATCGATCAGTTTCTGCATTGCTTCAGCAAAACCCGTCACCAAGGCTGCATTGCTCTCCGGCTCAACAAGTATCCCGCAGGATGCATCCATGTAATCCGCCGGACCGCCCCAGTGGGTGGCGATCACAGGCTTTCCCGCTGCCATGGCTTCAAGTACAACAGCACCACCGCACTCGTAAAGGCTTGGCAGTACCAGCGCTGTGGCCATGCGCAGACGAGCCGCGCACTCAAGTTGTGGAAGCCATCCAGCAAAATGAACTCGGTCTGCCACCCGAAGCTCACTTGCCAACGCCTTCCAGGTCTCTAACATTGGGCCGTCGCCAATGATCTCGAGTTCGCCGGTTGGAACTCTCTCCAGCGCTCGGATCACGACATCAACAGCCTTCCAATCCACCAGGCGCCCGAGAAAAACAAAATGTGAATCCAAGATCTCTGTGGTTGTGGACTCTCCTCCCCAAATGCTGAAGTCGATTCCGTTCTCCACCAGTTTGAGTACACTTCCGCGAATTCCCGAGGGCAATGCCAGCCGTGTGCGTTCATTGGCCACCAGCACGACACTTGCATGGTTCTTCCCGGGCAGCAGCGTGTTGGCTGCATTCGCAAACAACCGGGCGAAGGCGATCGTCGCTCGGGTCATCCATGATTCGGTCTGGCGAATCGCCGGTGGGTAGTCCATACCGCCGTTCAGCGGTCCGACGACGACGGGAATACCTAAACCAAATAGCGCCGACGGTAAGCGTGGAGCTACTGGAATTGGTTGATGAACCACATCGATCCGATGGGTCCGGACCAGTTTGCGAACGATCGATCGTTGATAGAACTGCGTGATGAGCTGATTGAGAAGCCCCAAAGAGGCTTCAGAGATGCGTCTCGGGAGAAAGCAGCTTAGACGAAACAGCAGCTTGTGAATCCACAGGTCTGGAACATACAAGATACGGTCCACTTCTTCGGGAAACAGCTCCGCCAATTCGTACTGCGTTCGCGAGTGAACGACTAGCCAACTCTCGATGCCGCGAGATCGCAAAAGGCGAAAATAATGAACCGGGAGTATCGCCTCCCCGCCGAAGCGTGCTGAGGCGTGCTCGGCGACAATGCAGATTTTCATGCGGACTCACGCTGGACGAAATACATAGTAATACCCTAGGATTGCTAGCGCACGCTCGAATGCGCGTTTCCACAATTAATTTGCGGACGTCAATTCTACAAATGGAATCACGCAACCCAGCCAGCTAAGATCCGCGTTGCTTTCCAGCATACCGATTTCCCGAGCCTCGTGAAGCCACCACTTTGTCCCGCGGCCCTCATGAAAGCATTTTATGGCGGCCCAAGGTTCGGGTCTCAGAATTCGAAGACTGCTCACTCCCGCTTTCAAGATCACTCGTTTTACCGGCGAGCGGTTCCAGCATTTCCAATTCCCAAGTCGGATCAGTGATTTTGCAACAGCACGGATGACCACGCCGAAGGGTGCGAAAATTGCTGTGCCGGTTGCAGAGGTCCTCTTCTTTCTACGTGCGCGCTAGATGCCTAGCAAGGCGCCTAGTCGTGAACTCGGCGCCGCAAGCGAAGCGGCAGACCGGCCCGAAGTTGTTTGCTGAAGCCAGGCCTACCATGTAGAGACCGGGGACGGAGGAGCTGAAGTCGCGGTCGAGGTCTGGAGTCTCATCGGCGGTCTTGATTTTAGCGGCCAGAGCTTCATCGAGGAACGAAAGTGCACTCAGGACTGGTCGATAACCTGTTGCCGCGATGACGTGGTCAATCTCAATCTCCTGGATGGCATCTGATGAGTCTCGATAACGGACACAAATCCGCGAGCCTCTCTGGCTCACCTGTTCCGGTTGGCAGCCGAGATGGGCTGGTATTTGGGCCTCAAATTCGGCTCGTGCAAACCAACCCGGTGCAGGACCTAAGTGCCGGGCTACAGTGCGGTGTCGGAGCCTCTGAGGTAACGAATGGAAGAGCAGCGGGAAATCGACAGCCAATTTCGAGCGCCAGCCTAGACCGACAGTTGAACGCGGCATGCTTAGGCGCTCCTTCCAGGGACGCGGCTCAGCAGGGGGTGAATGGAACAGGATGCACGAAGCGCGTGCCATAAGTTCCGGGGCCGCGCCAGCGTTCTTCAGATCGATAGCTACATCGACCGCAGAGGCTCCGGCACCAATCACCAAGACTTGCTTTTCCCGGAAATGACCCAATTCGCCGTGATCGTAGCTATGGCTAACCAACTCCCTGGAGAAGCCCAGAAAGGGAGCGGGAATGTGGGCAAAATGGGTGATCCCTACCGCGAGCACAACCCTTCTTGTCTGCAGAGTCTGGCCTTCGTCCGTTTCCAACTCAAAACCGCCAGCAACCTGGCTAAGCCGGCGAATCATCGTCTGCTCCAGCCGGGGCACCATCCGGCGCTGGAACTCGTGGCCGTACTCAGCAAAGGTCCGGCGACGAACGGGAATGCCCACGTCTTCGTAGGGAATTTCCCGCTCTCGGCAGAACTCGCGGAGCGGAAAACCGTTGCCCGGAGCGTAAAGGTCCGAGGCAAAACCCTCTGATTTCAGCAGCATGTTGGGGGGCATGTGCTTGTCCCATGTATCCATGCAGGGGCCGAAGATTCGATAATCAACCCCTAGGGGATTGAGCTGAGCGGCGAGGGAAAGCCCGTACGGGCCGGAGCCCACGATTACTGTTGAGTGCATTTCAGCCTATCTCTCCACCATTTTTGATACCATGCTTGAAGCCATCTACTCACTGTCAAAAGTAGCATGAGTCCGGGAAAGAGCATCTGCGCGTTCCATTACCGCGATTATGCCCTATGTCCCTCGAAGGAACTGTCAACCAGTCGTTCAGGCTATGCGCAAGAGCTCACCAGTTATATTGATACATTCAACCCTGTGGTGGCCGCTGGCTGCTCGTCTCGCAATCCGCTTTCGTGACCTCGGGAGTCGGGTCCATGCAATTTGCCCACCCGTTCATCCGCTGCATCATATTCGTGGCATTGAGCACTGTCGTTCCATTCGCAGCTTATCGGTCCAGCTGTCACTGATTGATTCGATTGAGGACTCCCAGGCAGATTACGTTGTGCCAACCGATGATCGAGCAGTCCTGCAGCTTCACAGCCTTGCCGCAAGCCATCCACAATATCGGGAGTTGGTAGCGCGGTCGTTGGGGGACTCGAAAGGTTTCGCGGTAGTCCGCAGTCGCGTCAATCTTCTGGCCCTGGCCGAGTCCCTCCAGATTCTGACTCCGCAGACGATTCCATTGAGCAATGAGAAGGATGTGACAGATTACGCGAGTGGCTGGCGCTATCCGGCCGTGATTAAGCGGGATGGGACGTTCGGTGGTCGAGGAGTGGCCGTTGTCTCGAGTCCCCAAGAACTGATTGAGGCTTATCGTCGGTTACATCGGAACACGTCGGCGATAGCGAAGTTGAAACGCCGGCTCGTGGATGACGATATCATGGCTTTCTTCCTGCCGGACACCCAGTTCGACCAGAAGATTTCCCTGCAGAGCTTTGTAGCTGGAACTCCCGCGAATGCGATGTACGCATGTTTTAAAGGCGAACTGCTCGCCACACTCCAGGTACGTACGCTCTGCGCACAGCACGCCACCGGAGCAGCGTTGATTGTGGAACGGATGAATGATCCAAGAATCGAAGACGCGGGGCGAAAGCTAGCGAAAGCGCTCTCCTATTCCGGTTTCCTAGGCCTTGATTTCCTACTCAAAAGTGGCTCTGGAATTCCTTATCTGCTCGAAATGAACCCACGAGCAACCCAACTTGGACATCTGCCTATAGATAACTCGAGAAATGGCCGTAACTTGGCAGAGGCACTTTGGCTCGCGTGGACCGAAAATGTACCCCCCCCACCGGCCCTGGCTGATGGGGCGTCTAGTGCCCCTCAGAGAATCGCATTCTATCCGCAGGCTTTGGCGCTTGGCTCAAACAACCCTCTGCTAGCCTCCGCCTGGCTGGATTGTCCCGATGAAGAGCCGGATCTGGCTCGGGAGTTGTCCAAAATGCGCTGGCCTGAGCGAAGGCTGATTTACCGACTTTTTCATCGGCTCTACACCATCCCTCCGGACGAGCCGGTCATTTTCCCGGATGCGATGAAAACCTGTCACGTGTAACAGTTGACTTGAGCATCATGACCTCAGGATAGGCAATTTAAAGTGATGCGATGGCCAGTGATGGACTTCTTTAGAGCCAAGCCCAGTGAAAGCAGTGCCAGAAAACGCCCCTTGTTGCTAGATTCTGCAATCACGTCGAGCTGACCTCGCGGCTCGCACCTGGCAGTATTACGAAATACGAAGGCAAATCGCTTACCGTCGCGGCCACTACCTCTCCCAGCATACCAAAACGACGGTAAACCCGGAGTACTACTTCGAACAGGCTTCGCCCATGTCAGTCCCACCGGCTGGTGTGGATCTCTCTACTTGATCACGAGAAATGGTTTCAATTTGCAATCAATCACAGCAAGTAAAGAGGGCAGGGGACGACAAGCTGGGTTTGATGTTTTTGGCAATGGTTCTGCAGTTGCAGTACTGGTTACTCTTAAGATACACAGATCGAGGAAGAATTACCATACCACTTAATAGCCAATGCCCGCCTCCGATGGGATGTTACTTCAGTCTTAGCTAATGAAATATTCCACTCGTCTCCGCCAGGTGTGACGCCGGTATCTCAGAGATGCCCAAATATTTGAGTCACATCTTGTAACATGACGGAGGAGTTCCTAGTGGATTGCAACTGAAGTTCCTCAGAGAGCCTCCTAGCACATATCGAGGACCGCATTGAGAACACGATATTAACCCTTCAAATAGTTATTCACTTTAAAGTTTCTATGGTGCATCGCGGTCCAGACAGGCTTACGCCTTTGTGGTGCAGGACGTCGCATAGTGTGCAACGCGATTGAACTAGGAAAGCATCGAGGATTCTCGAAATCCATCATGCCACAATTGCATCGTCGGCAAGCTCGTGATCTATCTTCCGTGCGCACATATACTTCAACCAGTTCCCGTAAATATGTGCCGCCGTTCGATGCCATGTATTCTCAACTTTGGCCGATTCCAGGGCGGTCCCCACGCTTGTGAACAGTTCTTCGCTGCGCCGGGTCATAGCCTTTTCCTTCAAGGCAGCCAATGCGCACTCCGTATTTCGGTCGAAGTAACCGCGCGGAAGCAAAGGATAGCTATTCATTTCATGACGGAGATACCGACCTACATCCCTCCGGTATTCGCGCAGAAGCGTGTCTGACTCATACTCCGGATGCCCCTGAAAAAATACAAAGAGGCTGTCTTCCTTTTTAGTGAACGAATCGACTCCCGATCCCTCTGTGCGGGTGAGGACGGAGTATCCTCGGGCCGTCAGTTCATCTTCGGAAACTCCATTCCAGCGCGAATGGGGAACGGAAAAGCGCAAAGGCGATCCTTCTGTTAGAGCGTTATCCGACACCCGCGAACACTCGAACACGCCGAAGTGCTTTTCTTCGCCCTTACGCCTTTCGACGCCATCCAGGTACAGAACAGCGGCGTGCGCGGCGAGACACGACCATATCGTCGAGTAAGTATTCTCTCGGGCCCAGTCAACGACCCGCGTGAAACTTTCCCAGCACGGCTCGTCTTTCAAACTCGGTGTGATTGGCTCTTTCCCGGTCACTATAAGACCGTCCAAGTCTGTCGCGAAAAGTACTTCAACGCTCGAATACACGTTTCCGCCAACCTCTGCCCCAGGCTCCGGTCTCGGGATGCCCGGCAGAGAGTAGAACGACAGGTGCACCGGAATGCCATCGGACGCTGAGTCGAGAATAGAGATGAACTGCCGCTCCGTCGCTGTGAAAGCCGAGTGTGGCATGTTGTTGATCAACCCGATTCTGATAACGGACCTGCTCGATTGCTCAAGTCGCTGCGAGGGTGGCTTGCGACGCGGCCAGGTAAAACCCTCCACGTGGCCGTTGCTGCCTGATCGGTCTGAGTCCAGATAAACTGGCATCGGCATCTCCCCCTGTAGTGGTTACGATCTGCTTGGCGCCACTTCATCAGCGCAGGCGGCCGCCGCAAGCGCCTGATCCAAATCTTCGATAATGTCGTCTATGTGCTCGATCCCAACGCTCAACCGGATCATCTCCGGCAAAACGCCGGCGCTACGCAGTTCGTCGGCGGACATTTGCCGATGAGTCGTAGAGGCCGGGTGGCACACCAACGACTTTGCGTCTCCAAGATTGACAAGCCGCGTGACCAGCTTCAGCGCGTCATGGAATTTGATTGCGGCGGCGTACCCCCCCTTGATGCCCACGGACATGAGCGAGCAAGCTTTCCCCCCCATGTACTTCTGTGCAAGGGCATAATATGGGCTCTCAGGAAATCCAGCATATTTGACCCACTCGACTCTGGGGTCACGGCGTAGCAGTTCAGCCACTTTTCTGCCGTTCTCCACATGGCGCTCCAAACGTAACGCAACGGTCTCGATTCCTTGCAAGAGCAGGAAGGCACTAAATGGTGACAGGACCGCTCCGGTGCAACGTTGGTAGACGGCGCGGCAGCGTCCTATATACGCTGTTCTACCAAAGTACTCTGTGTAGACCAGACCATGATACGAGTGATCAGGCTGGACGAAGGCAGGGAAGCGCGATCCGTGTTGCTTCCAGTCAAAGTTTCCGCTGTCGACGATTGCTCCGCCGAGTGTCGTCCCATGGCCTCCCAGGAATTTCGTCAGCGAGTCAACCACGATGTCCGCACCGTGCTCGATCGGTCGCAGAAGGATGGGAGAGGCAACGGTATTATCCACGATCAACGGTACGCCGTGTTCATGGGCAACTTGCGCAAGCCCTTCCAGATCGCAGATATTTCCAGCCGGGTTGCCGACGCTTTCGCAGAAAACCGCTCGAGTGTTCTCGTCGATCAGCTTCGCTATTGCGTCCGGACGATCTGACTCCGCGAATCGGACGGCGACACCTTGCCCTGGCAGGATGTGTGCGAAGAGTGTGTACGTGGTGCCATAAAGCTGCGGGACGGATACGATGTTGCAGCCTAGTTCGGTGACATTCTGGACCGCATAATTGACCGCTGCCTGGCCGCTGCTTACACAAAGCGCCTCCAGCCCTCCTTCCAGTGCGGCGATACGCCGTTCCAGCACTGCTGTGGTCGGATTCTGGATGCGGGTGTAGCGGAACCCCTCGGCCTCGAGGTTGAAGAGCGCGGCAGCATGGTCTGCGCTGTCGAAAGCATAGGCGACAGTCTGGTAGATCGGTACGGCCACAGCCTTCGTCGTTGGGTCAACGTCGTAGCCCCCGTGTATTGCGATCGTTTCCCGTTTCATAGGTCAAACCACCCTTCGGTTATTCCGCGTCGTTGCGGTGGATCGCGATGTTCACGCAGTCTTTCCCAACGCCATATCCGATGCGAGGCTATTCATCTCCCGCACTACCCACTCGATGTCCCGCTCGGTTGTTCGAAAACTGGTAATACAAGCGCGAATCACCGGAACGCCGCTAATCTGTGCTTCAGACATCCACGCGATCTGACGCTCTCGAAGGGCTGCCAACAATGCGGTGGGAACAAGCCGGTCCCGGGTGAAGCACACAACCGGCAGCGGCGTAGAATTCATGATGCGCCAATCGCTGGCCATCAGCGCCTCTCGCAGTACCTGCCCCATGCGGGTCTGGTGCTCAAGCATGCCGGCGAGACCTGCTTCGCCACGCTCCGCCAACGACATGAACAGCTTAAGTCCGATAAACCGCCTTGACCACTGGGCAGAATGAGTGAGCGGATCGAAGGTCACCGATGCATCGATATTTTGACCGGTCGTTTTGCCTGGCATATAGGTCACGTCGGATCGGAAGGCCTGTGCCACGCTCTCACGATGCCGACAGAAAAACATCCCGCAACCCATGGGAACGGAAAGCCATTTGTGTGCATCGCACGTGATCGAATCCGCAATCTCGGTTCCGGCCAGATAGTCTCGCAGACTAGGTGAAACAACGGCGGCGCCGCCCCATGCTGCATCGGCATGGAACCACAGTCCCTCATGCTGGCAGAATCGTCCGATTTCCAGTAAGGGATCAATGACGCCGGCCGCCGTTGTCCCCCCGTTCCCAATCACCATGAAAGGCAGGGATCCGTTCTTACGATCTTCGGCCACGCATCTCTTTAAATCTTCGACCTTCATTTTCAGACCGCTATCTGTCTGGATCGCTCGGAGACTTCGCCGTCCAAGACCTGCCATGTGTGCGATCTTGTTGAATCCGTGATGAGTCTCCTCAGTCAGATAGATGATTGGTTCTCCCGTGAGGTGTCGAAGACCGTGCTCACCGTATTCAGGGAAGGCATGAGTCAACGCAACTACAACCGCTGAGACATTGGCCTCTGTTCCTCCTGAGGTGAATGTCGCTATGGAGTTCTCGGGCAGACCGAACTTTCCGGCAAGCCAGCCGAGCGTATGCCGTTCAATCTCGTTTGCGGCTGGAGAGGTGCGCCAATTTGCCAGTTGCGGGTTGTACATCGCCACTAGCGTGTCTGCTACGACTGACGCCAGCGTCACGCTCGGGTTGAAGAGGCCAAAATAGCGTGGGTGAGTAACCTGCACCTGCCACTTCTGCAACATTCCTTCCACATCTGCGACGACTTCGTCGATCGCCATGTTCCGCTTGAAGTCGTAGCGCGACCCGAGGTAGGCGCGAATCTGGTCCGCTGTCACATTCGGAACGATGGGCCCATCGGCAATGTTTGTTTCGCATGCCGCGAACTCATCCTGTAGCTGATCGAAGCGCATCTACATCCTTCCATCGTCGGCCGAAACTTGAATCTACCTGCCGCTAAGCAACCGAGAGCTACAGTCGAATCCCGCCGCACTGGATACGATCGTACAATTGCTCGTCCAACCTAACAAACGCCCCTGATTCCGGGTGGTCGAAGTAAAGCGCGTCCTGACTTCCGGTCGGATCATATCCCTGGCGGATCAGGTCGGTTTTAGAGTATTTGAAGGTACCGGTCAAATCGACCGCGCTTCGAATTCGCAGGAACAGAGGCCGTGCGTAGTGCGGAAGATGGCTGGTGAGGTGCTTGCGGAATCCGTCCAGGTCCAGTTCTTTCTCCGCGACCAGAGCCGCCATGCCAACCCGCCCTTCCGTACCTGGAACTGCAACGCCGTATACATTGGCGTGCTTGACTCCAGGATATGCGCAGATCGCCTCTGAAACTTCGGAGGTCGCAACATTCTCACCCTTACGGCGAAAAGTGTCGCCAATCCGATCGACGAAATAGAAGTAACCCTTCTCGTCCTTCCTCATCAAGTCGCCAGTGCGGATCCAGGCGTCCCCCTTTTCAAAAACGTCGCGTAGAATCTTCTTGTCGGAAGCCTCCTGAGTTGTGTACCCCTCGAAGCGGCTACCTACGTTCGACGTATCGCTCGTGACTTTGCTGATCGCTTCACCAGGCTGGTTCGGTGCGCACTGGATGCAGAATCCCTGCTCGTCTCGCGCAGGTTCGCCCGTTTCCACATCGAAGACCACAAGGACCGGTGAGAATCGATGCGCGAGATATGCCGGGATGTGCCCGATCGCTCCAGTCTTTCCCTGCACATTGAACAGGGAGACACTCCCCTCGGTTGCGGCATAGAATTCGAGGATTCGAGGAATGCGGAAGCGGTCTTTGAATGCGTCCCAGACTTCCGGCGCCATCCCATTTCCGCATGCGAGCCTGATACGATGCTCGGTTTCCTTGTCTGAAGCGCCTGAGTGGAGCAGATAACGGCAGAGCTCCCCGATGTATTGGAACAGCGTGCAGTCCCAGCGGGAAATGTCGTTCCAGAACTGGCTTGCCGAAAACTTCTCCTTAATCACGACGGCGCCCCCTGCGATCAGTACAGCGCCCGGTACCTGCACTCCTCCGACGCTATGGTACATCGGCAGGCAGTCATACATTCGGTCAGTTTGTTGGACTTCCATCATGCCGGAGAACCAATGAGTCCATTGCATGACCCGAGCGTGGCTGACATTGGCGGCTTTGGGCAACCCGGTCGTACCGGAGGTGTATATGTAGAGCGCGCGGTCGTCAATGCTGGTTCCCCGCCTCTCGGCTTGGCTCAGCATCTCGCCGGAATGACCCTCAACATCGAGATCCAGGCGCGGAAATGACAAGCCTTCGGCGCTGCAGGTCCATACTGAAGGTGATTGTTCAAGGAGCGGGAGTGCCGTAGTCAATGCGTCGACTGATTCCGCGGCCACGATTATGAGTTTGGGCGACACCACACGTACGCAATGTGCGAGCGAGGGTCCTTCCAAACTAGTGTTAAGCAGCGATACAACCACCCCGACGCTCGTTATGCCGAGCCAGATCGCCATGAACTCCGGCCGGTTGGTCATGAGCAGACAGACCGCGTCGCCCTTCGCGAGACCTTGCTCGAGCGCCCAACGTCCGTATTGATTTGCTCGTTCGGCGAGCGCACGGAATGTCAGGCTTTCCCGGTCTGACAAAAGCGCGGGGGCGTTGCCGAATCGCGCAGCAGCTTCCTCAATCACGACAGGTAAAGTGCGATCCGGATTCTTGGCGATGGGTGTGGTGAGCTCCAGCGCGCAGAGCCATGCCTTCGCAGCAGAACCGGGAGATTGAATTGCAACTTCATTCCGCATACGGTTCACGCTGTGTTTCCAGCATCGACCGTAAGTACAGTTCCAGTAATATTGCGCGACCGTTCACTCAGGAGAAAGTCAACTGCACTCGCGATATCGCCTACATTCACCAATCGCTTAAGCGCGCTTCTGCGCTCTATCTGATGTCGTTGCTCCTCCGTCATTCCCTCGGTCATGCTGGTATCCACAAACCCCGGAGCGATCGCGTTCACGTTCACTCCCATACGGCCGACCTCTCGAGCAAGCGATCGTGTGAAACCAATCAGAGAGGCTTTGGTTGCGGCGTAAACTGCAAGCCCACTATAGCCGGTGAATGCAGTGACTGACGATATATTCACGATGCGCCCTTCTCCGTCAGCCATCATCAAACGGACAACGTATTTCGTAAGAACCATTGGCGAGATGGTGTTCACGCGCACTACCTGTTCGATCTTCTGAGTGGATGTAAGGGCCAAAGACCCATCAGCGCTGATGCCTGCATTGTTCACTAAGCCGTATATCGAGCCGAACTCTTTTCGAAGCCTCTTCACCAGGTCGGGAATGCCATCGCTCTCTGCCAGATCGAATGGCACAAAGTGAAGTGATCCGGGACGGGTAGCCTCGGTCTCTCTTTGCGCAGCGATGAACTCATTGCTCTCCTTTCGCGCAATTGCGATTACGCGAAAACCCGATTCAGAAAGCTGCCGAGAGATTCCCAGACCCAGACCGCGGCTACCGCCAGTCACAATTACATTACGCAAGGGATCGGACCAACTTTCCACTTTCAGCCACAGCTAGCGCCGGCACGAAGTTGATTGCGACTGGAACTTTGTGACGCGCCAGTTCTCCCCGGCAAAACTGCAGGATGTCGCTTTGGAGGGCATCTGTGTTTCTGCCACTGATTTGAGGCCCTGTTCTGAGGACGACATCTGCGACGACGAGCGCGCCCGTGATTCGATTTCTCTTGGTCCTAACGAGCGAAATGCTGACGATCGGATGACGATTGAGCACAGCCTCGACCTCCTCCGGATGCACTTTCAAACCCCCGACGTTGACAGTCCCATCCCGTCGCCCGACAAAGTAGTAACGGCCTTCCCGCAATTCAAGTTCATCGCCAGTATCGACAAAGCCTTCGTTGTCCTTCAATAGACGGGTATCCTTGTTCAAATAACGGAATGCGGTGCGATTGGAGCGTACCCTGAGCGTGCACCCTTCCACTTTCAATTCGACATCCGTGCATTGCCGAACTAAATCAGTGGGGAATCCCATGCATCCATCATTGACAACAAATACAACACCCGCTTCAGTAGAGGCAAAGGCGTGCGAGATTCTTGCTTGAGGATATTGCTTTCGTAGCTGGTTAAGGATAGCTTGATCGGCAATCTCGCCCGACAAACGAACATATTCGGGGGCTATACAACTGGCCGCGGGGCTCATCAGAGCATGACGCCATTGAGAAGGCGTGCCCGAAATATGTGTTACTCCGACGGCACCCGCGCGAACGAGAAAATCTGCCGTCGACTCCTCAGCTCCCCTTAGAACCAACGAAGTGCCGGTGAGGGCCGCCCGAAGGAATATCTGCAATCCGCCATACCGGCGAATATCGTAGAAGGTGCTCCACACAATGGGGGCCGCGCGTGTTGCACCTAGCTTAATTGCGCCGGCTAGGCTCTCGAGCGTATGTGCGACCAGTTTCGGAACTCCGGTCGTTCCCGAGGTGAGCAAGATCCACTCGGTTTCCACCTGCTGACTTCGCATCTGCTCGCGCAAGCCAGCACTTTCCTTGGGGTGCTTGCGGTGGCGAGGAACGATGTATTCGACACTGGGATCAATCGATTCGATTGATCCCAATTCCGGCCGGTCGGTGACGATAGCGTCAGCCTCAGCGCAGTTCGCAATGAACGAAAGAATATCTCGTGATACATCTGGAGGGCAGAGAACAATTCGACGAGCCATGCCGTCGAGCTGAATTAAAGCCGCCGCGGCCGAAAACGGATCGCTCGTCGCCAAAACCACGCAACGCCCGCTCCACTTATCGAGCGGGTTGTCGAGCACACGTCCCCCTGCCAAGTCGCCCCAGTTCGCGCTTGTCTTATCGCCTACCATCAGGCGCGCGGTCAAATTGCCTGCAGCGATTACCGAGCCGCGCAACGAATGAGGGTTATTTCGAAGCATTTTCATAAAATGTAACGAAGTCGCCAAAGGTTGACGGAAATCGAGCGTCCTCGTCTTCACTGAAGGGGTCCACTCCAAGCGAGATCTCAAGCCTGGTCACCACGATGGCAAAGCTAAGGGAGTCGAGCCCCGAGTCAACCAGGGCGAGACCATCTGTGAGAGGTGCGAGCCGTTTGCCTTGCTCATGCGCGACCCGCTTGAATTGTGCGATCACTTCGGTTTTGACATCCATGCTCAGAATTATCTACCTTCCACAGCGCAGCTCATGCTGGCGGATACTCTTCCAGGTTTTCTGTATTTATTCTTGTCATCACGCGCATTCACCGGCAAAAGTACGCCACGCGTTCCCTCGCCCATTCCATCTAACGGGAAATACCGGTCCAGCCAGTTTCCAATTTGCTGCCGAACCGCTGCCCTGCCAGAGCGGTTTGCGAAGGAGTGGTCGGTGCCTTCGATCAGATTGACAGTCACCTGGCTCTTGTTTCCGGCCAGGTCTATCACGTACTTGAGGTAGTCAAATTGTCCAGCCCTGGGCTGTGTTCCAGTCGTCTTTAATCCTGGTGCCTTGAGCAGCAGAACGGGCATGCCCGTTGCTGCCGTTTGTTTCCAGCTGTTCAAGAGCATAAAGTTCGCATTCCCTGGAGCCCGGCCACTGCGTACAAACAGGGCCAGATCTCTGCATCGATCATAGAAATCGCTCAAGAGCCCTCCAATTTTGCTGCTCCGAGCCCAATCGCTCAACTTCTGCCGCAACTTCGGCCGGATCATCTGCGGTAGATGAAAGTATGGGTCCATCATGATGAGGCCCTTGCACTCTTTGGTTGCCGCCGCTGCGTACAACGCCGAGACTGCGCCCGCGCAATGACCCACGATGATGACTCCGGAGAGCCCTTCGCGTTCCACCAGTTCTTTGACCTTCGCCGCCGCAATGTTGCCGTAACCCCCGCCATTGATAAAGTCGAGCAGATCGGTGCACAAGTCGCCTTCAGAGTCTCCCAGGCCCGGCAAATCAAAACGGAACGTTGGGTAACCACGTTCCGCACACGAGTCAGCCCAATGAACCGCTGAGTCTCCGGTTGCAGCTCTCGGCAGGGAGAGGGAATTCAGAAAGAGGACGCCGGGCCGCTCTTTCCCGGTGCTATACGCTAACGGTCTCGTGGGAGAATCGCCTGGACGATGGTAGGTACCCCGGATCGGAATTCCAATACCATCGAGGGTAATCAATTCACGGGTTGGAATGGCCTCAAGCATAGGAAGTTGTTTTGTTCTGAACAGCCAAGTTTGCTTCAATCCACGCCAGATTTGGAGCAAACAACGAGGTAAAGTCCTTGAATTCGTCGTGCGCCGGGGTCCCCCCCTTAGCGAGAGGAACTGCGTCCTTGCCGAGTTTCAAGCTACGTACCGGTCGTTGGTATGCCAGTGCTGCACTGGCTTCAGTTGCAAGCTCTTCGGGTAGTGCGAATTCGAAGGACTCTCTCCAGAGCTTAGTTGACCAGCAATACCCCTCCACCTCTTGAGGCGTGCCGCCTTCCAGTTCGCGAATGTAGTCCGAAGCTGTTCTTCGATCCTCAGGGCGCTTGAAAATCTGTTCCAAGCTGACCCAGCGTACCAGTGTGCTGCGCAGTGCCTGATTTGCCGTGGACGGAGCGGACCAAAGTAGCAATCCATCTCCGAAGCCCTCATGGAAAGCTTTCCCGGTGAGGACCGCCCCCAACTCAAGGCCATGCAGCAAGAGCGGTGCGTCGGGCGAGCGTTCCGACAGCCAGCCGGAAAGGAGTTGCACATCCTCGCTCCAATCCTCGAATGTCATTTCATCAAATACGCCCGTACTTTCTCCGATGCCTCGGTAGTCGTATCTAAGCACTTCAATCTGGTTAGCGGCCAGATAGCGTGCCCAGCGAACCCACGGAAGATAGGAGTTATGCCGCTCGGACGCGAATGGACCGGCAAGTAGAACCCTTGCAACTGGCTCTGCGACCTCATGC
This sequence comes from Occallatibacter sp., assembly GCA_049521035.1. Lineage (GTDB taxonomy): Bacteria > Acidobacteriota > Terriglobia > Terriglobales > Acidobacteriaceae > Telmatobacter. The sequence continues at coordinate 42,742 of JBEKPF010000041.1, forward strand.
AGAACAGTGTAAAGATGAGCGCCGGATACCTCGAAGTATCCGGCATGCTCTACGAGATCTTTGCCGGGTAGTAACTTGCTTTGCACTAGTGATCCCTTACCTGTCGAGCTATGCTGCGAGATTAGTCGCCGGTTCCTGGATGATACTGTAGACGACGTCGCGAAGGAGATCTACGCCTTCAAAGAGGTTCGCATCCGCCGCGATCGGATGGAGCGAATTCTCTAACTCGACCGCTTGAAAGAGTCCTTCCGAATGCGCGATGTCGCAGACACCATGCACATCCGTGTACTCCATTTCAACTGAACCCTGTAAGGCGGCGAGTTCAGCCAGGTAGGGCATGAACTTCTGAATGAAGCCCTCAAAGAAGGCCATCGTGAGGAGAGACTGCACGCCTTGCAGTTTTCCAAGGAACAAGCGGAGCTTTGTCATGTTCCCGTGAATAGCCAGAGCGTCCTCCGTCCGTGGAAATGCGTTTGCTGCCATCGTGAATTTGCGCAGCATCACGGGATGGCTTTCGCGAACTTCCTCCATCAGGTTGTCGACAAGGATCGGCCGCGCCTCTTCTGAATGAACTGCAAGCAAAGTTGCGGTCATCCAATAGATGAAATTGCCTTCCAATACTGCTGTGTACCGGGCAATCATTCCGCGCCGCTGTTCTGGTGTCATTTGGTTAGGTTTGGGAAGCTGCGCAATCAATTCGTCAATCATGGTTGCGACTTGCAGTCGGACCGACGCTCCGTCTGATCCATCCCGCAGTTGGGGGGCGAGTAGTGTTGTGCTCATAATTTCGACCTTTCTGAACGATTGAATGAATGGGAATCGTGGGGCTAACTGCTCTCCCGCGCGTATACGCCGATAGTGTTTTCCGCGAACGTTCCAACTTGAAGGACGGTGCGATTCCGCCAATAGGTTACCAGCGGGAATCGGTGATTCAGATTTGACGCAGCACCTATTCCTTGAGGTCCGAAACTCGTATCTCCAGATCGGTACCTTGGATGACTAAGTGCCTGCGCCCGAGAATTCTCTGACTCTTCCATTCAGGGAAGTCTCACTCCAGGCGAAGTAGTTACTCAATGTCTATTACGGAATCCAATATCCGCAAAGAATGCCAATCATGAATTGCAAATGCGAGATATGGCCGACGTTTAGAAAGCCACAAGCATCCCCGCCAGTCACCTATCACCGCTGAGATCATGCTTGGATCTCAGCGAAGCCCATCACAGAATGCTATAGACGGATCAGAGTATAGTCAACGCCACATTCGTAACGCAGCTTGACGCGCGGTGGTAACTCACTTACACGGCAAATCATACTTTCACGGGATACCTTACACTGGCTCTCACTTAAATCAGCGTCTGTTGAGTCTTTATCTTCTCTCAGCGAAGCAACGTACCGGCCGCTACGCAGGATCGGACCATGAGCTCTCTGCCGGTCCTATGTTTCATTATGAGCCGGTCCCTGCAAAAACCACTCCGACTGTGCGCAGAATGATTTTCAGATCGAGCCACAGGCTCCAGTTCTCGATGTATGCTACATCGAGCGAAATATAGTTAGCGAACGAAGGATCCTGGCGCGCTTGCACCTGCCACAGGCCGGTGATTCCTGGAGTCACATCCAACCGGCGCAAATGACTAAGTTGGTATTCACGCACTTCGCTTCCAATAGGAGGACGGGGACCCACGATACTCATGTCGCCATGCAGGACGTTGAAAAACTGAGGCAGTTCATCAAGTGAATACTTGCGTAGGAAGCGACCGACGCGGGTAACGCGAGGATCGTTTGATATTTTGAAGAGTATTCCATCGCGTTCGTTCATGTGCATTACGTCGGCACGGCGCTTCTCCGCGTCGCGAACCATGGTCCGAAACTTAGTGCAGCGGAAAACGCGGCCTTTCTTGCCGATGCGCTCCGAGAAGTAGAAGATGGGACCGCTCGAATCCAACTTAATGGCGATCGCGACGGCTAGGAGAACCGGCGAAAGAAGAATCAATATGAGGCTTGAGAATAGGATATCAACCATCCGCTTTAACAAAAGGGCAAGTTCCGGAACGTGACCGCAATGCAGTGGAATTGTCGGGAACTGACCGATATATTCAATAGGACTGTTCCATGCCAAACCGTTGTACATTTCCGGAATCACTCTTAGGTCTACACCTTGCGTCCGAGCTTCCGCGAGAACGTCCAGCACAATCCCCCGGTCGCAGGGAGTGGTGAAGAAAATCTCGTCCACAAATTGTTTTCGCGCATGCTGGAACATCGTGTCCAGCGTCCCTACCACATCGCAGTTTGCTGTTCTGAAGCCAGGATGTGTGCTAGAACCGGGAGACTCAATAAATCCCTTAAAGCTGTAACCGAGGTGTCTAAAACTCTCCAGGTGATGACGGAGCGCTTGCGCTTCGGGCCCGGTTCCAACAATGAGTACGTTTCGGGTGCCCACACCGCGTTCAAAGCTCCGATTAATCAGCACGCGAGCGACGAGCCGACGTAAGCTTAGCGCGATTGTCACTAGCCCAACCGTGATGATCACGATGCTGCGGGGTATGTCCACAGCATGGACCAGATACAGAGCGCCCGTCAGCAGAAGACCAGAGGTGAAACAGGCCTGCAGACTCAGCCGTTGCTCATGCAGATAGCTCGTCAGACGCGTAGGCGAGTATAGATGCAAACGCCGGCTCGTGATCATGAGCGAAATAGTGAATCCGCAGAAAATGGCAAGAAGGATTCCTATCGACTGGCCGCGTATGAGCGTCCCATGCCAGAACCCCATGGCACCTGCCACTGGTCCTGTATGAAACTCATACAACGTCGCGAGTATCGCAGCCCCGAGGACGGTAACTCCATCCAGGATCATCCACAACTTGACAGTCTCGCGGTCGCGCCGTGTCGTACTTGCCCTCGGTCCTCCCGACCATTCCTGGGAAGAAGACACCGCGAATGAAACTCTTTGCCAGAATTCCGATGTCGCCATATGTGTATCGCAGACCTCTCACATTCAAGATTTCATGGGGCAATAGGAGACTAACCTCTACGCCAAATACTCGACAATAGGACCATAAGATTGCACGCCAAATCAACCAGGGTCTCTTTGAACTGTGAGCCGGCTTCTAAGTAGAATGCGAAGTTCTTGAACCCACCCAAGGGACTGATTGCACAATCTCCCGAGCAAAGCCGAAGGAGTTCAATCGACGACCTAATATGGGCTAGGAAGGAACCAATGTTTGAACGTTGGCCCATCCTTACTTCGCGTCAGTTAGGTATCGCCGGCCATGCTACGTATTTTGGTGCTTTCACCTAGTTCCCGAAGACAACGTTCATAGGTTCTCGTCTTATATGTGAAAGTCTCTTCGTCGAGCCGTAGTTTTTCCGGCCACTGCGCGACGACTCCCAAGGGATTGTTCGTATCTGTGGAACTCTCTTTTAAGAGCGCGATCGGCGCGCTCTAGGCTAATCTTGTTCAGAATCACCGCAACTCCGCCGACCTCAAGTCGTTCGAGAAGGCGAGCAGCGCGATCCAGTTCTTGCTTAGTAGTCATGCTGGACTTGACTACTAGCACGGTCGCATCAACCCCCCGCGCCAGGTATTCTGTAATTGCTGAAATAGGTAGCGGGCTTGCATCAATCAGCACCACATCGAACTGCTCACCTCCGTGATGCGGAGTCCGCGCCATAGGGTTAGGAGCAGGAATTTCTTCTCCCTTGCCGTGTTCGGCATGTTCGTGAATTGCGAGCGGCAGGATAGCGGAAGTCTGAATCTCGTCGGTCTTGCACTGACTTGGGAGGAGCAGTTGCAGCCATGAAGCAACGTCACTTCGGGGAACCTCTAGACCGTCGAAATAGGATGCCTTGACTGTCCGTGTTCTGAGATTGAGACCCCGCAGTTTTTCGCTGAGCTTATTCACGACGGTGGTAGTTCCGCTGCCATGCGCGGGAGAAGTGAACAGAAAGGTTCTCACTCCTGAGTTGCGGACTGCATGATCGATGCCTGCGGCCAGTCTGAAATAGTACTCGCCCGAAATCTCCTGACGGAACTCGTCATCGTCGAGCAGCACGCCGAGCGGATGAAAACCAACCACTTTCTCAACGTCCTGCGAGGTGTAGATTCTGCTGTCCAATAAATCAATTCCAACAGGTACCGCAACAGCACACGCCAAGCTCATGAGCACAACTGCGAGCACGAAGATTTTCAATTTACTTTGTTCCGGGCCCAACGGAGGTAGCGCTCTGGTAGACACATGGATCGTTCCGGGCGAACTACTTTCCAGTTCTAGGTCGCGAATTCTGTCGTCTATTGCGTCATATGCCTTTTGCAGACTCTCAATTTCTGGACCGAGTTCCGCGGCTCTTTGTAACTTGGGTGCCGCCGACGTCGCAGTGTGTGTTTTCTCGCCTAACTCCTGGGCCAACTGGAGTTCAACCATGCGCGTGCGAGTTACGTCCTGACGTAGCTTGTTCTGAAGCTGATCGGCTGCTTTGCGTCTAAGGTCGTTCATCATCCCGTCGATCGAGGCGATTTCCTCTTTATCCTTCTGGTAGATCGGATGATCCGGGCGCAAACCGTTCATTTCTTCTATCAGCGTTGCTCTTCGGCTGTTCAGAGAACTCCTCATTCCAGATAAGCCGGTGTCGGTGGATATCGCTTCATCCGCGGCAGCGTCCAACGCGGAGTTTCCTCCAAGACCATCTCCTTTCGACATCGCGGCATATCGAGCCTCAGCCGCTTCGCGCTCCATGCGGGCGGAAGCCAATTGTCCGCGCACTGTCTGCGATGTTGTGTCGTAGGGGTTTGTTGCGCCCTCTGCCGAGGATATGGTGGCTACACCAAGTTGCTGCATCAGCTTAGCCTGTTCTGCCAGGCGCGCGTCCATGTCTTTTTGCAGCCGATCCTTTTCCTGACGGAGTGTATTCAGGCGGTCGTCGAGCCCATAAAACTCTTCGTTCTTCGTTCTTTCCACATAGGATTCCGTGACAGCATTCACAGTCTCAGCTAGGCCGTTAGGCGAAGGTGAAATTAATTCGATCGACATCTCATACGAGTTACCGATCCTCTTTACGTCGAGTCGCTGCTGCATCAACTCAACTTCAAATGGAAGGGCGGGCCCGCTCATGTGCCGTACGGAATACGGAAGCCTCGTTATTGCATCTGCGATGATGTCGTGTCGAGTGACTGTTTGGATCTGGTCCTGGAAATAGGAATCGTAAGGTAGATCTACCTCACTGTCGTTGGCCAGCATCTTCGGAAACTTCGGCGAAACGTAGACCACGCTGTGCGACTCGTAGACAGGTTTGGCTTTTTTCCAAATGACAAATGTCCCACAGCCAAGAAGGGCTAGAAGCATGCTCAGAGAGACAAGCCAGTGGCGCCGAATGCTGCCTACCACGTTAATATTCAGTCGCGGTCCCTCGGTGGAACCTCCGGAACGGCGCGGCGAAAACGGCGGCAATCCGCTGGATTTTTCGGAAATCGCGTTGTCAGGTAAAGAACTGATCATAACTGGCCTTTCGAACCTAGCGAACTGCGACCGCAGTTGCGATGCTTCCCATCGACAAGAACGGCGCAAGTTGTTGCATCACAAAGCCCGTTTTGGCAAGGCCGCTCTTTGGCACATAGATTATGTCGCCTGGATAAAGTGAAACTTCCAAGCCGCCGGTAGGTTTCAGCAGATCCTTCAAATGAACTAACTGAGTCTTGTCCCCCTTGGAACGGTGCACGATCTGTAGCTCCGGGTTTGTGCCGGCATTATCACTAGGGCCACCGGCTTCGCCAAGGATCGATGTGATCGTCGAATCGTGCTTGAGCACGATTTCGCCCGGATGCTGCACTTGTCCGAGTACAGAGACGGTTCTGGACGATAAGGCGGGTACAAAGATCATATCGTTGCGACGAAGTCTAAGATCCGCCAGTGGACTGCCGGTCGCCAACAATTCGTGAAGCTCTACCCAAACTACTGAATCTCCCCGATAAATTACGCACTGTTCTGGCAGGTTTCCGTCAAGGCGGGTTTCAACACCGCCTTTTGAAAGCACTTCCAGCAGCGTCGGTGTTGCGTCGAAATTGATAAGCCCGGGGTTCTTCACATCCCCCAGGAGAGTAACGTGATTCGACCCGTATCTCACTACCTCGACCGTCGCCGTGAGGTTGGTATAGTACGCCGATAGCGCAGCTGCGATCTTCTGAGCGGCTGCTTCGCGGGTAAGGTTTGCAACTGCAATGGCCCCGGCTACCGGCAGCGTGATGCGTCCATCAGGGCCTATCACATCTTTGCTCGACAGTTCCGATCTGCCAGGATACTGAATGGAAATTTCGTCGCCGGCACCCAGCGTGTATTCCTCGTCCGCCGGAGGCTCGAACTTGCGCAGAATCTCAATCGAACTCAGCTTCAGCTTGGGATCTGGCGGGGCGCTCTGGGCTGAGTTGTTGGACTGCTCGGATGCCGTCGACGAACGAGCAATGTCTTGGGGGTTGTTTGGCTGTTGAGCTCCGGCCGTTAATAGAAGATTCATTCCGATTACAAGAATGACAAAACCGCAAATGACGGCGAGAGTAAATCGCGGATTTGAAATACTCATAGAAAACCCCTCATCATCTGCAGAGCCCAGCCAGTTCGGAAGCCCAGTAGTTTGTTTGCCCACGCGAATCGCGTCTTTAACAGCAGAACCTTCATTTGAATGGATTGTCAACTTATTTACCATCCGAGTGGGAATCCCGAACAGTACGCACCCACATTGCATTCGCTCGGGAAGCGCGCCATATCTCTGGGAAAATCCAAAGTTTCCAAAGGATATAACCTGGAACAGTTGACAATGCCTTCATCGACCCCCAAAGGCCAGGTCCAGTCAAAGCCGCAGTTGTCACATGAACAAGGAAGACCGCAAATGCTCCTAGCACATAGAACCTAAGCCATGTAACAGGCAGCAAGGCCCCGACAATAAGAAGAGTAACCGCCAATGCAATCGGCAGGGCCAGCAGATCAAGAAGCGGCTCAACAAGCCTAGCTTGCCCACTGATTACACCGGCCAGCAACTTTGGAGCCCACCGTTTCATCACGCGTATGCGGCCACCTTCCCAGCGAGCTCGCTGCCCCTGAGCACCTTTAGACGTGACCGGCATTTCACCGCGAACTGCTGCTGCATGAATGAACTCCACTCGAATTCCTGCCCGAACGAGAGCCAAATGATATTCCAGATCCTCAACCACTGAGTGAGCATTGTATGGAACGCGAGTTAGAACGTTCCGATGAAGAGCAAAACCGTTCCCCAGAATGCCTGCGGATAAGCCAAGCCGAGCGCGTCCCCGTGGGCGGACTCCATTGAATGCCTGAAAAGCAAGCGCACTTAACCTTGTGCGCCCATTGTCCTGGCAGTTATAAACTTCATATCTGCATTGCAGTGCTTGCGCACCCGCTAGCAACTTGCGCCGCACCGTCTGTACCAACTTGAGTTCGACGACGGAGTCCGCATCGATTACAAGAACGGCTTGCGAACGGCCCCTCTGAATCGCTGCAAACCCGAAGCTTAGCGCACATCCCTTACCTGTCTGGCTAGGGTCATTCAACACCAATACACTTGCTCCAGCAGCTTCGGCTTCGGCCGAGGTCGAGTCTGAGCAGTTATGCGCGATCACCAGAACCTCTGTCCCTGGCCCGGCTGATGCCATCACACTTCGAACACAGCGGCCGATCAGAGCTTCCTCATTATGAGCAGGAATTAAAATGGAGATTGGAAACAATTCCGATCCAGAGCTCCCATCCCTGGATCGGAGTGGAGGTAATAATGCCGCCACCGTCAAAATAAACACTTCTGCGATGAGTGGCAGCGTTGCCAGCACGATGATGAGCCCGAGAAAAGAGAGCAGTAGGGATATCGGCATTAGTCTCGTCTCTTCATAACTTGGCGACTGCGAGCCATAATTTGATGCGGTTGGCTTATAGGTCCTAGCCGTTGACCGTAGCGGGCGGGCCAGAGTATTGCGTCCATGTGGCGTTGTCTGCTCCTGTCGATTCTTCGCGTCCGACACCGATGGGTGGTAGCCTGTGAGTCAGCGGATCCTTACCATAATCCCCCGGCCATATTGTTGGAGTGGGGCTAACTGTCACTTTCTCATTTAGGAGATGAACCTGACGGTACAACTCCGGCACCTCCTGATAGTGAATGGGAATCAACACCCCACCTATGCGGCAGAAAGCCCAGTCCTCCCCATGTTGCAAAACCGGGGTTAATTCGGGCTCAATCCGTCTTAACGCCTCTGCGACCACAGGCGCGACGCGGTAATCGCGGCGCAACAACGCGGAACTGACTAACCAAGCGGTGAATCGATTCAGTCCAGTGAACCAGAGTTCACGCTTCCAGGAGCGTGCAACATTCGTGGCGTAAATGAGCGAGCCTAGCCCGTCTGCTCCGATGTAGCCTGTGTTGCTCATATCTAGAACGACATGGGAGCCAGTGAGGACCGCGCTGCGTACCTCCGCTTCGAATTCTGGTAGTGGAGTTCCTGTAAGGTCCCCGTCAACACGGAGAACGGTAGCGGTACCAGAGATATCCTTTGTGATCTGCGCGTCTGAGCGCCTCTTCGACTGCATTCCCATTGCCACCAATTGCACGGGAAGATAACGCAAGAGCCCTGCCGCATTCCTGGCATAGCGCTTTGCCAGCCGCGTCGGCTCTTGAATCGTCCTATAAAGCCATTCCATGCCATGGCGCTGCATCCATGCCGGAGCACGAGAGATTTTCCCACTCAGAAGGTCAAATGAACCGCCCACTCCGATACAAACGGGCACCTTCAGCCGGTGTCGATGCATTGCCAGCCATTTTTCTTGTTTGGGATTTCCAAAGGCCACCAAGAGGATATCGGGGCGCGCTGCCTCAATCCGGGTTAGGATCTCCTCGTGATTCATCTTCTCAAGAGGCTGATGCTCTGGACAATAGCGCCCGGCAATACACGCACCTGGGAAGCAGTTCTCCATCCAAGTTGCGGCGCCGGCCGAACTCACTTCATTAGATCCCAGTAGGAAGATTCGATATCCACGTTGAGCCGAGAGTCTTGCCAGTTGAGGTACCAGATCAGCTCCCGCCACGCGTTCCTTGAGACTAGTCCCCATCAGATTTGATGCCCAAACCAGCGGCATGCCGTCCGCCAGAACCAAATCGCAGCGGCACAGTATCTCGTGCAGTTCTTCGTCGTGAGCGGAGTTAATCAGGAAATCGACATTAGCAGTTGCAATCTGATGGAAGCCACCTTCGGCAATCTTGTCTTCCACAGCGTGGAGGACTTGGGCCATTGTCAGGTTGTCAATCGCCACGCCCAAGATGGCAACACGAGAGTCTTTAAGCTTTACCATCGGTCATCGCTCCACACTTATCGTTGAGGCAGGAGAGCCAGACACTTTCCGAATAGGTTACGAAAAGAATGCTACCCGCAATGCGTAAGGAAACATGAAAGGGGCAGATCTCGACACAGCGTTTATTCGGGGTCGGAATTGCCAGCGCTGAAACGGTCATGCACTGCTTCTACGTCGCTCAACCCAAGTTCGGCTGAAATCGCCTGGGAGAAAGCGGTTATAGCAACAACTAGTCGAAGGCTATTCTTGATTCGAACCAGACGACCCTGAACGCCAGCGAGGGGACCGCGCATTACCCGCACGGTGCTACCCGGCATGAGCGCATCGCAACGGTCACAAAGCACGCCGCTATTGAGAGTGCGACGCACAGCCTCAATTTCGACGTCGGACACTTCGCTTGGCGTATGGTTGCCCCCAAGTAGGCGAACTACGCCGTTTGTCTCCAGGACCTTGACTCGGTTGTGCAAACTGGGTTGATAATGCACAAAGAGATAGCCGCCGAAGGCTGGTACATCAACGATTTTTCGGCGGTCTTTCCATTGGTGGACCTCCCGCAAGAGCGGAAGGTAAGTGTCGAAGCCCTTCCTAGTCAGTCCTAGTGCAACTCGCTGCTCGCAGCGGTAGGAAGTCTGCACGGCGTACCAAGCCTGCGCAAAACCCTTTGAGGTCGACAATTGGCCAATCTGTGAAGACGAGTTGAAGCAGGCTTCGCCCATGTCACCCCCATCTGAGAGTTTCTCAAACCTGTTGAATTGTTGTGTTGAGACGACAATGGGGCGGAGCGAAACTCCCCCGCGCCAAAGCAACAGCAAGTAAAGCAATCGTTCACTTGGCGAATAAGTGGCCCTCAAACGGATTTTGTGACATATCGACCCGAATTTCTGGTCGTCTCGATCTTGCCCCGTTCGAATAACCATTCTGCGTCGCAGCCCAATACGTTTGCGATCTGCAGTCGCAATTCTTGCCCAGGCTGACGAATCCCATTCACAATCCTGCTTAGGTACCCCTCATCCATACCTAACCGCTTCGCCAACCGATTCTGTCGCATCCCGGTTATATAAATGCGCAGTTTCAAGTTAGGGTAGATACATCTTTCATCCGCAGCGTCATTGTGCAGGTGTTGGTCGGCAATTTGTGTCCTTAGCTGCGATTGCGTGCTGGCCATCACATCCATGCTTTCAACTGCCATGCTATCAAGCGGTAAGCTGACCTTAAGGCACCCGGCAACAAATTGCCACTCTTTTTTGGTAATCCGAGTCACTTTGTTTTGGTAACACTGCCGAAATTACCTCAAACAATGTCTCTTTAAATATTTGATTAAAAAAGGTTTATATTGTTGGAGTTCGACCTAGGGAGTCGCCACAGCAATGATGAAAAGCTCATGACTCCTGCGATGACTTGGACTTACTGTCTCACAGTGTGACAATTTATTGACTTGCTTGGGTGATCGCTAGAATAGTCCTCAAGTGCGCCATGAAAAATATGCAGTGTCGTCGACTGTACGCAATCTGCTGTTGGTCAGGCGTCTTCAGGATCACGCACTCAAAATTCAGTTCTTTGGGGGTGCACGGTCTCCAGCAAACTTTTCGGCCAGCTGAACTCTCCCTTAGGTTCTCAGTCGAACGATTAGCTTCCCAGTGAGGCTCTCACTGCACCTGAAACCGGAACCAGCGACGCCGAAGATATCGTACCCTTCTTGCGGCCTCGGATACATTCAGTAGCAGACACCCCGGCTCAACTTGTGCTCGGGAAGTACTTTTAGATCGATATGCATCAGTCCCCACAAGTCGTCTTCATCGTCTGGATTCCTGTCAGCGCATATTTCCTCCGCCGCTATTCGGCCCGCGTTGCGACTCTCGCGAATTTATTCGGGGATGGGCCGTTTTGCCAAGTACATATTCCGCACCGTCCACACAGGCTTTCTCCTTTTTGGTTTTTGAAGTTTGCCTCCCTACCAACCAATTCTTCACCAAAGCCACGGTTATCGGTTTGATCGTTCTTGCAAGAACCCTTGTCTTTCACACTTCGGACCTTAAGGAACGTCAGCCTCGCCTATGCGATGTTCCAATGGCTATATGGTGCAGTGTGCGTCTTCTCTTTGTGACAACACATTTGCGCACACTTCACGAAGGTTTTTTGGGCGCATCTATCAGACCATCACCTGGAGAGTCCGCTGGATGCTGGATCGCATCTACTTTTCCGATGATGACTCATTGCTCCTAGCTGCCAGGACTTGTGTGATCGCAGGGATATGCTATGTGCCGATCCGTCTCGTGGAGACATTTGCAGGGCCCTAACTGTATGCCTTTGTTTATGGCTATCAGCCGTACCGCTGGGTGGGGGCAGAGCGTTACATTGGCTTTCGTCCCATTGGCATAACAGAAGACGGAAGCCAGCTGGATATTTGGACGGCTGCTGCAACGCTTATCGCGGTTTCTCTCTTTGTCCGTCGCACTAAAGCACGCATCTTTGGTCTGTCGTTGGGATGGGTGTGGCTGGTTCGGTAGTCGTTACTCTTTTTTGCTAGTCGGTAGGCAGTGTTCTACTTCTTTTGTTCCTCTTGCCCTTGACGTTGTTGAAACGGCGCTTGGTGTTGCGGAACGGTATTTCTGTCCTGGTTCTATGCATAGTGGCTTTCAATCCGATTCAGATGACCGGTCTCATGCCTTTGGTTGCTCTCGCACAACTACGCCGACCAATCCATTCCATCGCAGCTGGTCCGTCAAGGATTGACCGCCTATCGCACGTCTGGCGTTTCGTCCGAGAGGAAAACCACCCAAGGATGGCTCTCAGGGAGCCATCCTTGGGTATGGACAATGGAATTTGTGGCACAACAGTGATTCTCGTCCATGGGCTTATGGATGGTCGTGTTCGGCATTTACGGATTGGCTTTCCTGATTGTGTTGCTTTCGATATTATTCTTGCCGGTCGTGTGCAGTCTGGTCGTCTGGAGAAGGCGACGCATCCAACTAGCCGAGTTTTCGACTGTACCTAGCAGAACTCATTCTGATGGTTGCCATTGATAGCCTGCTCAATGCTGCGGTGATTCTTCCAAATCGCCATGACTGGTGGCCTGGTTTGGGTACCGCTTTGGTGCTCATTTCGGCGGATTGCGACCTTGCAGGCGTTACGGTCCGCGTCGGTGTCTGCATTCGCTCTGCAGAGCGAGGTTTTCTGCCTACGTCGACGCCTGAGCGGTTGCCACCGGTGATACCACAGGTGTGAAACAGGCGCTGGTTGCGCTGGTGTCCACCGTCACGGATGCCGATACCGTGACCGACATATTGTTGCTTGTCAGGCTCACGGTTAGGACGCTAAGCGGCGCCGCTGCATTCAGTGTTACGGTGCATGCATATGTTCCGTACCTGTTATAGACGCACTGCTAAGAGGGATCGATCTCAGATCCGGAAACGTCTATTGTCCTTCCGTGAAAGTGTATGTAATGCTTTGCCAGGTTCCATTTATCTCCGACCAGAGCTCGGCATAGACCGTCGCTCCGTTCAGGGGTACTACCGCTGTGGCAGAAGTGGCCGTTATGTAGCCCGAGTTATAGAGGTCGGATGCGCCGCTCGTCGTTCCTAGCCAGAGTGCGTACTTTGTGACTCCAGCGCCGGCTGACCACGTAAAGGTCGTACTGAAACTCAGCACGCTGCCTGCCGCGGGAGTGATCAGCGCAGCTCGTGTGGGAGTGGCGCCGCCTGCGCCTTCCGTGAAAGTGTATATGGTGCTCTGCCAGGTTCCATTTATGTCGGACCAGAGCTCGGCATAGACTGTCGCACCGTTCATGGGCACTACCGCTGCGGCGGAGGTGGCTGTTATGCAGCCCGAGTTATAGAGGTCTGATGCGCCGCTTGTTGTCCCAAGCCAAAGTTCGTAGTGCGACACTCCGGCGCCGGCTGACCACGTAAAGGTCGTACTGAAACTCAGCACGCTGCCTGCTGCGGGACTGATCAGGGCC